>CAZWYF010000016.1:44175-50556 GCA_964637835.1 uncultured Fibrobacteraceae bacterium | reverse complement strand
GTGGCCTGGTCCTGGGCCGTGGCCTGGTCCTGGGCGGTGGCCTGGTCCTGGGGCTGGGCGGTGGCCAGGCCGCAGGCCAGGAGCACGATGAGCATCAACAAGAGCTTGAAGACCTTCATGGCTCTCCCCGTCCTAGTGCAGGCGGAAGACGATGGTGATCACGCCCCACTGCTCCACGGCCGACTTGTCGGCCGCCAGGGGGGCGAAGCGGAACTCGCGGATGGCCGCCATGGCCGCCTGGTTCAGGTCGCGGTGCACCGACGTCTGCTCGAAGTACACGTTGTCCTTGACCCGGCCATCGGGCAGCACGGTGAAGTGGACGGCGACCATGCCCTCCCAGCCCTCGCGGCGGGCCCGGGCGGTGTACTCGGGCGCCACCCGGTGCAGGATCTTGCGGCCGGCGATCTGGCCGCTGATGGTCATGCCCACGCCGTCCTGCGAGCTGAGGTCGGTGGCCGCCTCCGCCACGCGGGGCTGCGTCTGCTCGGTGTCACCCTCGGCCTCGGCCACGATCGCGCGGCTGGTGGGCGCCTCGGCCAGGCGACCGCGCCGGCCGCTGAGGCCGCCGCCCCCCCCGCCACCACCACTGCCGTAGTCGAGGATGGTCTTGCGTCCGGACCGGGGGCCGCTGCTGCCGCTCGCTTCGCCGGGACCGTCCGCATCGAGGACCCCGGCGGCGCCGCCACCGACGTCCCCGCGGGCGGTGCCCTGGGGCGCGAGCGCGGCGCGCGGCGACTCGTAGGCGGGGGTACGGGCGCCACCGCGGTCGGCCAGGCCGCCGCCCGACAGGGTCGCCGGCGCCTCGGCCACCGCGGCGCCGCGGCCACGGCGCGTGGTGCCGGCCGCCGCCACGGCGGGATCCGAGCCCACCGGTGCGCGGCCACCCCGATCACGCAGGCCGGGATTCTGCGGCCGGAAGGCCTCCCGGGTGCGTGGCGAGGCGGCGCGCGGGGCCGCGTCGGCCCGGTCGGCCAGCTCGCCGGCCAGGCTGGCCGCCAGCTCCTCGTCGTCGAGTACCTGGCGCGACGGCGTCGGGGCCAGGCGGGCCTCGAGCTGCTGGTCGGCCAGGGCCAGCTCCTTGCGCGAGGCCTGGGCTGGCGCCACCGCCGGCGTCTCCGCCGCCGCCAGCGCCGGACGCTCGGGCTCGCGGGCCTTCGGCTGCAGGCGGGGCGCCGGCGCCGGCGCCTGGCGTGGTTGCAGCTGCGCCGGCGCCGGCTCGGGCTCGGCCGGCGCGGGCGATGCCACCTCGGCGGGCGCCGGCTTGCGCACGGCCGAATCGGTGGTGATGCCCGGGCCCGGCGGCCCGGGTCGTCCCGGCTTCTTCAGCTTGACCTTCTCGGCCACGTCCTCGCCGTAGCGCGCCTCGATGTAGGCGATCTCGTTGAGCTCGCTATCCACCAGCGACTGGGCCGCCTCACGGCCCACCGTGAAGGCCAGCAGCAGCAGCGCCGCGAGGTGCAGCACGACGCTCGTCGCGAACGACCCGCCGGTGTGGGCGGAACGGTCGATGGCCTGCTGCATCATTCGGCGCCCTCCTTGGGCTTGGTGGCCAGGGCGATGCGCGGGGCGCCCGCGCCCTCCACCGCCGCGATCAGGCTCTCGACCACGCCGTAGGGCAGGTTCTGGTCGGCCTTGACCACGGCCACGCCGTGGGGCATGGCGGCGAAGGCGCCGGCGAGCGCCTCGGGCAGCTCGGCCAGCTCGAACTCGCTCTCGTCGATGATGATCCGCCGGTCGGCCGTGAAGACGACCTCGATGTTGTCGGTGTCGTCGGCCTGGCTGGCGCTGGCCTGCGGCAGGTCCACGTCCACCTCCTCGCCCGTCAGAAACGGCGCGATCATCATCAGGGTCAGCACCACCACCAGCGAGACGTTGATGATGGGGACCACGTTGACGCGGGTCTCCACGTCCAGGGGCTTCTTCTTGCGCCGGGCCATGCTCTAGCCCCCGATCCGGTTGAGCAGGGCCAGGTTGTCGGCCCCGCTGGCCTTGGCGATGTCCAGGGCGGTGACCACGCGGCCGAGCCGCACGGCGTCGTCGGGAACGATGACCACGGTGCGGTCGCCACGGGTGGCCAGCTCGCGGTCCAGCCGGGTGGCCACCTCGTCGTCGGCCAGCAGCTCGCCATTGAGCTTCAGCCCCTCGGGCGTGACCGCCAGGGTGAGCAGCTGCTCGTCCAGCTCCTCGGTGGTCTGGACCTGGGGGCTCTCGCCGCCGGTCTGCGCCTGGTTGACGTCGAAGCCGTTCCACATCAGCGCCGGCATGGTGATCAGGAAGACGACGATGAGCGTGGTGGTGACGTCCGCCAGCGGGGTGACGTTGGCGTCGTTCAGCCCGTTGCCCAGGGCGTCCTTGCGGTTGCGCGCCATGATTGCCTCCGGCTAGCTCGAGATCCCGACGGGCACCTGCGGCTCGGCGGCGGGGCGACGGGCGGCGGGCGCAGACGCCGGGGCCGGGGACGAGGCGCGGCGCCGCTGCGCCTGGCTGACCAGGGCGAGCCACGTCTCGCGGGCATCCTCGAGCTGGGCCACGCGGGAGCGGATGCGGCGCACGAAGACGTTGAAGAACACCGTCGCGATCACCGCGACGATGATGCCGGCCGCCGTGGTCAGCAGGGCCTCGGAGACGCCCATGGCCACCACCGCGCCACCGCCGCTGCCGGTGCGGGCGATGTCGGCGAAGGCGCGGATGATGCCCACCACCGTGCCGAACAGGCCGAGCAGCGGGGCGATGTTCGCCATGGTGCCCAGCACGCCGATGTTGCGCTCCATCTCCACCTGCTCGAGCTCGATGGCGGTGTCGATCCGCTGCACCTGCTCCTCGCGCGTGCGATTCATGGCCGTCACGGCCTGGGCCATCACCCGGCCCACCGGCTTGTGCGTGCGCTGGCAGTGGTCGAGGGCCGCGCGGGCGTTGCCGGACTTCAGGTGGCCGGCGAGGTCGTTCATGAACCGCCGGACGTCGGCCTGCGAGCCCATGAAGTAGAGGAGGCGCTCGACCGCGAAGCCCACCGTCACGATGGAACAGACGAGCAGGACCACCATGGTGGGCGAGGACTGGAAGACCTTGATCAGGGACATGTCGCCGAACATGGGCTGCGCACCTTCCTGCGAGGACCCCGTCGCTGCGTTCTGCATGGGGTCTGTCTTGCAATGTGCCCGCGGGGCGTCGCTGATCCCCCGCTGGCGCCGGGTTTCCCGTTACCGATTCCTGACGCTGCAAGGAGCGCGCCACCGCCAGGCGGTGCGTCATGGCCTCTGACGGCGCGCACGACAGCCGCGAGGCAGCCCGGGGAACGACGGCGCCCCCGCGACCAGGACGGTCCCGGGGGCGCGCGTTCACCCGCTCGCGGATCAGCCGCCGGCCGTCACTCCCGCCTCGCGGATGGCCGCGAGGCGATCCTCGGCCATGGCGGTCCACTCGGGCTTGCCGCCGGCGGCGATGATGCGCTCGTAGGCCCCGATGGCCACGCCCCAGTCGCCACGCTCCTCGGCGATGCGGCCGATCTCCGCCAGGGCGGCCACGCGGAACGGGTCGGTGGCCTGGCCGCTCTGCGCGGCGCTCTCGTACCGCGCGAGGGCGCCCTCGAGATCGTCGGCCCTGGCCAGGCACTCGCCCTGCCGGTAACGGATCTCCGCCAGCGGCGAGCCCGGCTGGGCCGCGGCGCGCTCGTAGCTGTCCACCGCCCGCGTCCAGTCGCCCAGCTCCTCCTGATACAGGGCGGCGATCTGCAGCCACACGCCCTGGGTGTTCTCGTGGTCGGGATGGTCGGCGGCGAAGCGCTCGAGGCTGCCGATGGCCGCGTGCCATTCCTCCAGCTCCTGGTAGCAGATCCCGGCGTTGTAGGCGGCCAGGGCGGCGTACTCGCCGGCGGGGAAGAGGTCGGTGAGCGTCTCGTAGGCCAGGGCGGCCTCGTCGTGGCGCTCGAGCTTGAACAGCACCGTGGCCCCGCGCAGGTGCGCGAGCTCGGCGAGGTCGTGGTCGGGATGGGTGGTGGTGAAGTTGCGGAATCCGGCCAGGGCCTGCGCCAGGGACTCGGCCCGGTAGTAGCTCTCCGCCAGGTAGAAGAGCGCGCCCGGGGCCGACTCGCTGTCGGGATAGTCCAGGGTCACGCGCTCGAAGCTGTCGGCGGCCTCGCCGAAGCGGCCGGCGGCGAACGCCTCCTGGCCCTGGTTCCAGTAGACGTCGGCGGCCAGGGCGCTCTCCGGACGGCGCGCCAGGTACTCGGTCATGTCCCTGCCGCTGCGGTAGTAGCAGCTCTGGATGCCCAGTTCCGCGTCCTCGGTGCGGGGATCCTCGGGATAGGTCTCCACGAACTCGGTGAAGCGACTGATGGCGAGGTCGTCCTGGCCCAGGTTGTAGGCGCAGTTGGCCAGGCCGAAGACGGCGTCGGCCGCGTGCTCGCCACCGCCGAACTGCTGCTGCAGGCGGCTGTAGGAGCGCGAGGCGGCGTCGAACTGGCCGAGGCCGAACTGGGTATCGGCCACGCGGTAGAGGGCCTCCGGCGCCTCGGGCGCGTCCGGGAAGCGCGCCAGCAGGCTGCGCCAGGCCTCGACCGCCTGCTCGTAGTACTGCAGGCGATAGTAGCAGTCGGCCTGGTTGGCCAGGGCGGTGGCCGCGGCGGGATCCTCGGGATTGGTCGCCAGGAAGTCCGTGAACTGCTGCAGCGCGTCCTCGTAGTTGTGCTGGTTGAAGTAGATGGAGCCCACCGCGAGGCTGTTGGTGCCGTCCTCGCTCTCGGCGTTGGCCAGGACCAGGAGGAAGCGCTCCTGCTCGGCCAGGGCCTGCTCGTACTGGCCGGCGCGGCTGAGCGACGCCACCAGGCCCTGCAGCGAGGGCGCGGCCACGTTGGCCCTGGGGTAGCCGGTGAGCACCAGGCGGTACATGCCGGCGGCCTCGCGGTACAGGCCCTGGGCGAAGTAGGCCTCGCCCAGGTGGTAGTAGGTGCGGGCCCGCCAGTGGCTGGGCGTGGGCAGCAGCTTGCTGGCGAGGTAGTTGTAGTTGGTCAGCACGCGGTCCAGCTGCCCCAGGCGGGTGTAGGCCAGGGTGGAGAGGAACAGCGCGCGCTCGGCCACGTCGGTGTTGACGTGCTTGTCCACCACGTTCTGGAAGGCCAGCAGCGCCTGCTTGTACTCCTCGAGCTGGAAGTGGCTGAAGCCCTTGAGTACACGCACGCGGGGCGAGAGCGGGTCGCCGGGGAAGCGGTCGAGGAACTCGCGGGCCAGGACGATGGCCTGGCCGTGGTTGCCCTCCTGGGCGTAGGCGTAGACCACCTTGTGCAGCGCGGCGCTGGCCACGGTGGACCCGGGGAAGCGGCGGACCACGTCGGTCCAGGCGAAGATGGCCTCGCTGGGACGACCGAGCTGCAGGCAGCAGTCGCCGATGAGGTACTGGGCGTAGGCCACCACCTTGGCGTCGGGGTAGTTCTCGACGATCTGCTCGAGCTGCCGCATGGACTCGTCGAAACGTCCCTCGCGGAAGGTGACGCAGGCCATCTTGTAGCGGGCATTGGGCACGAATGGACTCTGCGGGTAGACCTCCAGGAAGTCGCGGTAGCTGCGCACCGCCACGGTGTTCTGGCCGGAGTGGTAGAACGCCTCGGCGATGGAGAAGGCGACGTCGTCGGCCAGCGGGCTGTCCGGGAAACGGCGCAGCACCTGCTTGTAGCGCTGGATGGCCAGGATGTACTGGCCGGACTCCTCCAGCGTGCGGCCCAGGAAGTAGAGGCCGCGGTCGGTGGGGACCTGGTCGAAGTACTCGCGAGCCTCGTCGTGGCGGCCGTCATGGAAGGCGAACAGGCCGAGGGCGAACTTGACCTCCTGCAGGTCGGCGTAACCGGGTCGCCGCTCCAGCAGCTCGCGGTAGGCCTCCTCCAGGCGCAGCCAGTTGCCCTGGACGATGTAGGCCTGGCCCAGCTCGTAGAGACCCTCGGCCAGCAGGAAGGTGTCGTCGTGGCGGCTCACCAGGCGCTTGTACTTCTCCACCGCCTCGTCGTAGCGCGCCAGGTTGAACAGGCACTCGCCCTCGCGCAGGAGCACGGAGGCCTCGAGGTAATCGTCCCGGCCGGGATACTTGCGGACGCGGTCGTACTCGCGCAGCGCCCCTTCCCAGTCGCCGACGGCCTGGTAGCACTCGCCCACCATGAACTGCGCCGACGCGGCCCGGGGACTGTCGTCGTAGGTGTCGACGAACAGGCGGTACTGCTGCATGGCCGCCGACTTGTCGGTGCCGTTGGTGAAGGCCTCGCCGGCCGCGCGCCAGAGGGCGTCCTCGGGCGGGACGGTGGGGGCATCGGCGGCGGACGCCGCGGTGGTCATCAGCAGGACGGCCAGCAGGGTGGCCAGCAGGGTGGCCAGCGGGGTGGCCAGCGGGGTGGCCAGC
>CAZWYF010000016.1:14459-44075 GCA_964637835.1 uncultured Fibrobacteraceae bacterium | reverse complement strand
GGGTGGCCAGCGGGGTGGCCAGCGGGGTGGCCAGCAGCCCGGTCGCAAGGGTGGCCGATCGTGCGGCCGGCGGGTTCACTCGCTGCGTCATCGCTCACTCCCCTCGGCCGCGCTGCTCGCGCTGCCGCCGATTTCCAGGCGGATGGGCGTCCGGGTGCGTTCCCGGAAGCCGAGCACCTCCACCTCGCTCTCGTAGTCCCAGATCTGGCCCAGCTCGTCGACAACCAGCACGGCGGCGGTGTAGCGGCCGTCGTCGACCAGGCGGCCGTCGGTATCGGCGCCGTCCCAGGTCACCGCGTCGGGCGGGCTGCCCGCGCCCTCGAGGCGGCGGATCTCCTGGCCGCGCGTGTCCTCGATCACCACCTGCCAGCGGTCGATCTCGCCGCGCACGGCGGTGCGGATGCCGAAGGTCACCGACCGATCCGATCCCGACGGGCTGAACAGCGTGCGGTCGCGATCCATCTTCACGCCGTAGGGCACGCCGAACCGCAGCGTGGCCGAGACCACGTTCTGGCTGCCGAGCTCGGTGTTGACGAAGGCGTAGTCGAACTGCCAGTTCTCCCAGCGCAGGCCGGCGCCGGCGGCCCACTGCTCGCGGCCGCCGTCGTAGCCGCCACGCAGGGCGATCTGGCGGACGGGCCACAGCTCCAGGCCGCCGTGGAAGCTGGTGTCCATCCAGCGGGTGCGCACGGCATCGGCGGTCATCAGCAGTCGACCCTGGAAGAAGCGCAACGACAGGCCGCCACGCAGGCTGTAGGGCAGCTCCTCCTCGTCCTCGACCAGGATGATCTTCGGCGCGAGCGCGTTCTGCACCGCCACGCCCAGGCCGATGGCCTGATGCGGGCGATAGTGCAGGCCCAGGTCCGCCCCGGTCCCCGAGCCGCTGGCGCCACCGATGTTCTGGCGCACGGTCTTCAGGGTGACGCCCAGGGCGAAGCGGCCGAACGGGCGGGCCCAGCCCAGCGAGAAGATGCCCTCGTCCTCGCTGAAGGTCTCGTCCAGATCGGTGTACATGTCGGTGCGCTGGAAATCGCCGCTGGTGGTATAGGTGCCGGCCAGCGCGAAGGTCCCCCAGCTGGCCGTGGGCAGGCCCAGGGCCATGAACCCGTAGTGGGTATCCATGCCCAGCGACGCTCCCATGGCCGACAGCTCCATGGTCCGCAGCGAGGCGTAGCCCGCGGGGTTCCAGTAGCTGGTGGCCGCGTCGTCGGCCAGGCCACCCACCGCGTTGCCCAGGGCGAGGCTGCGGGCGCTGGCGCCGTAGCGCAGATAGCCCCCGGGAACGCCGGCGTCGTTGGCGCCGAGGGCCGTGCCGGCGATGGCCAGCAGCAGCAGGCCCAGCGCGAGGTTCCGCAGATGCATGGTCATGGTGCCTCCGTCGTCGATGCGCATCACTTCACCACCGCGATCTTGCGCCGCAGATCCATGCCGGCGCCGTGGATGCGGCAGATGTAGCCGCCGTTGCCCACCACCCGGCCCTTGCCGTTGCGGCCGTCCCAGACGAACTGCTCGGTGGCGCCGGCGGTGGTGGTCAGCTGGTCGCTGAAGACCACGTCGCCGTAGAGGTCGTAGATGGTCACGTTCACCGGCCCCGAACCCGTGGCGTTGAAGAGGATCACGGTCTCCTCGCGCCCGGCGTGGAAGGGATTGGGCCGGTTGGTGACGTCCTGGTCGGTGGTCATGTCGGCCGCCGTGTAGAGGGTGAGGCTCTTGACCGCCTCGGAGACGCCGCCGGCCTCCTCGGCGTAGAACCGCAGCACGTGCTGGCCGGGCGTGGCGAACTCGGCGCCCAGCTCGGCCAGGGTGAACGGCTCGGTGTAGAGGGTGCGGGGCCGGGGATCGTCGGTGACGTCCACGTCGAACCAGACGCCCTGCACGGGGTCGGGGCCCTCCACGGTGGTCCGCAGGGTGATCTCGGTGCTCGGCAGCACGTAGTAGCCCTCGCCGTAGGCCGCGGCCTCGGGGAAGAGCGTCGCCGTGGTCACCGGCGGGCCGAGCAGGGTGATGGCCACGGGGGCGGACATGGCATCCCCCGCGGCGGCCTGCAGCAGCAGGTCCTCGGCGCCGTGGTCGGTGACGTACAGGCGGGTGGTGGCCTCGCCATCCACGTTGGCCACCAGGGGAGCGCTCGCGCCGCGGACCGAGCCGAGGCCGGCGTCGCCCTCGAGCAGCCAGACGGTCACCGGCGTGCCGGCCACCGCGTTGCCGGAGGCGTCGGTGGCCTGGACGCGCAGGGTGATCCGGTCGCCCGGACGCAGCGACCGGTCCAGCTCCTGGCCGGGCAGGTCCTCGGCGATCAGGGTGCAGACCGACACCGGCGCCGGCCGCACCACGATCACCTCGCTGAAGAACTGCTCGCCGGTGGCGTCGCTGACCTTGATGTAGATGGACTCGGCGCGGTCGTAGCTCTGCGCCGCGAACTCGCGAATGCCCTGGGCGGTGGTGCCCACGGTGTCGGCGAGGACACCGGCGGGCGAGAGCGCGAAGTCCGGACGCGGGGAATTGCCGCTGTAGGCGGTCAGGACGAACGAGCGGTCGTCGCTGGTGACGATCTCGCCGGTGACGATGTCCACGCGGCGGACGGTCATGGCGAAGGGTTCGCCGGCGATGGCGGTGTCCGGGACGTCCACGGCGTAGCGCACGCCCTCGGGCACCACCGTCAGCACGTCGCTGTAGGAGGTGCGGCCGCGGGTATCGCGGACGCGGATGACGATGTCCTCGCTGGCGGCGTAGTGCTGGCCGCCGATCACGGCCTCGCCCGCGGTGAGCGTCCCGCCGGTGACGCCCAGCTCCGCCGAGGCGGCGCTGCGGTCGGGACGCAGGGCGGTCATCTCGAAGGCGCCGCCGGCCTGGATGCGCTCGCCGGTCTCCGGGTTGACCAGGCGCACGGTGAGCGAGAAGGTGGCCGGCGGTCCGGCGGTGACCACGGCGGGATCGGGCAGGACCACGCGGTACTCGGCCTCGTTGACGGGGATGTCCACGCGGCCGGAGGCCACCGCGGGGTGCTCCGGATCCACCGCGAAGACGCCCACCAGGCCAGGGTTGCCCAGCACGATCTCGACATCCCGGCTGCCGCCGATGAAGGGGGCGTCGGCGTCGGCCGGGTCCACCAGGTCGAGGGCGCCGCCGCTGCTGGAGAGCGCGATGGCGCCGTCGTCCACGCTGGCAGCCAGGTTCCAGTATTGGTCCACCGCGCGCACGGTGATGGTGAACGGCACCTCCGCCTGCTGCGTGAGCGGCTCGCCGGTCTTGCCGGTGCCGGTCAGCCCGCCGGGCGACGGCTGCTCGCCGGGCGCCACGATCTGGATGCGCTTGAAGCCGTCGGCGAGCATGCGGCAGGTGTTGCTGATGCCGGTGATGCCGGTGGTGTCGCTGACCACCACGAAGACGTCCTCGGCCCGGCTGTAGGCCTGGGCGATCTCGCGGTAACCCGCCTGCAGGATGCCCTGACGCACCTCGAGGTGGCCGCCGCCGGGCAGGCCGGTCTGCGCGCTCATCACTTCCACGTCGAAGAGCCGGTCCTGGGTGGTGACGCGCTCGCCGGTGTTGCTGTCGATGAGCTCGACGGTCAGGGGGAAGGTCTCCGGCGGTCCCACCACGGCGCTGTCCGGCAGGGTGACGGCGTAGTAGAGGCCGCCCGAGTCCATCTCGATGACCGTGGAGAACGCCTCGCGGCCGTAATCGTCGTCCACGCGGATGATGATGTCCTCCACCGTGGAGTAGCTCTGCTGGTTGATCACGCAGACGCCGCCGATGAGCTGGGCCTCGGTGATGCCCAGGTCGCCGTTGGCCGCGCCCTGGTTGGGCAGCAGCGGCGTCATGCGGAAGCGGTTCTGGGCGGTGGGCACCACGTTGCCGGTGACCGGATCGATGAGCTTGACGGTGATCTGGAAGCCGGGCACCGGGCCGGTGGAGGCGGTGGCCGGGACGGTGATCTCGTACTCGTAGGGCGGATCGACCGGGATGTAGCTGGACTGCGACGGTTTGCCGAGGTCGTCCTCGTCGTAGACGGTGACCGCGACGGTGCCCTCGTCGGTGAGGAAGCCGTCGAAGGTGCGACGGCCGTTGACGAAGGGCACGTAGTTCTGGTCCGGGTTGCCGTCCTGGGTGAAGGAACCGTCGCTGGCGACCAGGCGCAGGGTGCCCACGCTGGTGGTGTCGGCCAGGTTCCAGTACTGGTCCACCGCGCGCACCGTGAAGGGGAAGGGCTCGCCGGAGCGCTGGACGCCGGGCGCGCCGTCCTTGCCGGTCTCCTCGAAGGCCGGGATGCCCGCCTGGACGGTCTCGCCCGGGGCGATGATCTGCAGGCGCTTGTAGCCGTCGGCCACGAGGGAGAACACGGGGCTCGCGCCGCTCAGGCCGGTGCTGTCGGTGACCGTCACGTAGATGTTCTCCGCCCGCGTGTAGCTCTGCTGGAAGGAGACGGCGCCCCCGTCCAGGCGCTGGCTCGTCACCCCGACCACGCCGAGGCCGGGGCCGCCGGCCGCGGTCTCGATGCCCACGTCGAAGCGGCGGTCGTCGTCGATGATGGTGTGGGTGTCGGTGTCGCGCAGGCGCACGCTCACCGGGAAGGTGGCCGGCGGTCCCACCCGTCGGATCTCCTCGGTGTCCACCGCCACCACGTATTCCAGGCCGTTGGGCATCATGACGATGGTGGAGCTGTAGCTCTGGCGGCCGGAGATGTCGGTGATGCGGATGACGATGTCCTCGACCGTATCGTACGCCTGGCCAGGGATGGTCACGGTGCCGCCCGCGAGCTGGGCGCTGGTCACCTGCAGGGTGCTGCTCGCCGGCTCGAGGTTGGCCTTCAGGGCCTCGACGGTCACCCAGTTGTTGGCCGTGGGCAGCGGATCGCCGTTCTCGTCCACCAGGCTGATGGTCATGCCGAACGTCGCGGGCGGGCCCACCGCGGCGGTGGCCGGCACGTCGATCCGGTAGGTGGCGCCCTGCTGCACCTCGACGGTGGCCGACTGGCCAGTGATGTCGGTGTGATCGAGCGCCGAGGCCGCGAGGGTCACGTAGCCGGGCGAGGTCAGGTACAGGGGCATCACCAGCTCGCCGCTCACCAGCGGCTGGTCGTTGTTCAGCGGGTTGGTGGGCGTGAGGGAGTCGTCGTCGCTGGCCAGGTGGACGCGCTCGGTGGCGGTGTCCACCAGGTTCCAGAACTGGTCCACGCCCCGGATGCGCACGTCGAACTCGAGGCTGGCGGTCTGCGGCGTGGGCGTGCCGATCTTGCCGTCGGCCTGCGGGCCGCCCGGCTGCGGCGTCTCGCCCGGCAGCACCACCATGAGGCGATCGAACTCGCCGGCGGTGACGTTGATCTGCGAGGTGTCGTTGATCGCTGGCTGGATGAGGTCCGCGGCGGCCAGCTGGTGGCTGGCGGCGGCCTTGAAGAAGAAGTCGAAGACGCCCTCGCCGTCGACACCGAGCGCCTGGTCGTTGGGCGAGATCATCTGGAAGAAGTCGCTGCTGGTGAACTGTACCTGGGGCCGGGCCGGCACCTGGTTGAACCAGGCGTCGGTGGCCAGGACGCGGGCCTGGACCGGGTCGCCGGCCTGCACGGGCACCGGGGTGCCCACCTTGCCCGGCGGGATGCCCGGCGTGTGGGTCTCGCCCGGCAGGAGCACGACCAGGTCGGCGTAGTCCTGGGCGTCGGCGAAGACGTCGAACGTGTTGCTGCTGTCGGTGAGCGCGTAGGTCTCCTCGCGCACGAAGAGGCGCACGTCCTCGCCGGCGCGGGTGATCTGCATGGGGCCGCGCCAGGCGCCCTGGAAGCCGCCGCTGCCCATGCCGTCGGCCAGGCTGACCGCCGTCGGCGTCAGGATGCCGCTGCCGTGGTTGACGTAGAGGGCGACGTCCTCGGCGTAGTCGTTGATGTGATTGCCGAAGATGTCGCGCGCGATCACCGTCACGTTGGGCAGCGAGCTGCCGGCCTGGTGATCGGGGATGGGATCGAGGACATCGTTGGGCGTGGGGTTCGAGCGGCTGTTGATGCCGATGTCGAAGTGGTCGATGACGCCGGCGCGCACCGGGATGGTGGCGTAGGCGGAGCGGCCGGTCAGGCGGTCGGTCACCTCGATGGTCTGGCGGTTGGGGTCGGCCAGGGTGACCAGCGCCACCTGGAAGTCGCCCAGGTTGTCGTTGAGCTGCTGCGGGTTGCCGGGCAGCACGGCCGCCGGGTCGCTGCTGGAGAAGTCCACGTCCATGGGCAGCGCGGGCGAACTGTCGCTCACCGGGTTCCAGTACTGGTCGGTGGCGTAGACCCGCACGTCGAAGGGCACGCCGGCGTCCTGGCTGCCGGGGTCGCCCAGCTTACCGTCGTCCTCGACGCCGTCGAAGATGCCCGGCGCCAGGGTCTCGCCCGGCGCCTGCACCACCAGGCGCTGCCAGCCGGCCGGGGAGACGCTCACCGGGCCGGAGTCGTTGGGGTCCAGGCCGCTGCTCACCGCGCGGAGGACCTGCGCGCTGGAGGCGGTCCGCAGGGCGACGCGGATGTCGGTGGGGTTGCTGATCGACACCGTGTTGCCCGGGTAGTCCGGCAACTCGAAGTAGCCGGTGGGGCAGCTGATGGTCACGTTGCGCGCGCCCGGCGCCAGGTTGTTGTAACGGTCTACGGGCCGGATGGTCACCGGATCGACGATCTGGCCGGCGGTCACGGCGTTCGGCGTGCCGTTGTTGCCGCTGAATTCGGGGTCGTTCAGGCCCGGCGTCCATTCCTCGCCCGGGAAGGTGAAGAGGATCTTCTCGCAGGGGCCGCTGTTGACCTGGAAGCTGGGCGACTCGCCCACCACGCCGCTGTCGACGATGATCCGCGCCGAGAAGCCGCGCTTGGTCACCTGCACCAGGGCGTCGAGCTGGCCGTTGGTGAAGGTGGCGTTGTCGGTGATGATGTACTCGGCGCTCTCGTCGCTGGCGCCGATGCGCACGCGCAGCGAGACCTGGCCGTTGAGGGGGAAGACGTTGCCGTTGCTGTCGCGGGCGATGACCCGGATGTTGAAGGGGATGGTGGTCACCTGGACGTCGTCCGGGTTCCAGATCCCCGTGTCGAACTCGAAGTGATCGAGGCCCTCGGGGTTGATCACCACGTCGGCGCGGCTGGTGCCGCTGACGGCGCCGCTGGCGGTGGCCGTCACCCGCGTGGTGCCGGAGCGGATCAGGGTGAGGTCGTAGCTGGTCTCGGGGTTGTCGCCCATGGCCGCGGCGGGCGGCAGGACCACGCCGGGGTCGGGATCGTCGCTGGACCAGGCGATGGTGGGATAGGGGCCGCTGCTCACCGGGTTCCAGTGCTGATCGGTGGCGTAGATCCGCGAGCCGCCGAAGGTGGACCCGGAGGTCTGGCTGTTGGGCGTGCCGCTCTTGCCGGGGCTGACGCCGGGGGTGAGCTGCTCGCCGGGCAGCAGGAGGACCACGCCGTCGAGGGCGCCGGGCAGCAGGGGCGCCACCGTGGCCTGGCCGGTGGCCGGCAGCGCCTGGCCCTCGTAGATGACGGAGCCGGTGGCGGTGAGCGTGTTCTCCCGCGTCACCGGATCGGTGCCCCAGAAGGTCACCGGCAAGGTGGTGGTGCCGTCGGCGAAGGAGGGGCCGGGAACGGTGATGGTCGCGCCGGTGGAGAAGTGCCCCACGGCCGCCGAGAGGACCACGTCGTCGCGGAAGTTGAGCACGGTGCCGCCACTGGCGTCCAGCGCGGTCAGGGACACGTCGATGGCCTGGTCGACGTACTTGTCGCCCGAGGGTACCGAGACCACGAATCGATCCACCGGATCGTAGCAGTCGATGATCACCGCGGCCGTGGGCACGGAGGCGTCGTCGGCGTCGTAGACCTCGAGGCGCACGCCCATCCCGGAGGCCAGGAAACGCACCCCGTCGAACTGGCGCTCGCCGTTCTGCAGGTACGACCCCGACGGCAGGTCGGCCGCCACGTCGGGCGACCGCAGGGTGGCGTTGATGAAGTCCGCATTGACGTCGGTGGTGCCGTCGGCGTTGACCGCCCGCACCCGCACGCTGAACGCGGTGTTCACGGTCACGGCCGGGCTGCCGTCGACCAGGTGCGGGTTGACCACGGTGATCTCGAGCTCGTCGAACGCGGCCGCCGAGGTGGTCAGGGCACCGAGCGCGATGAGCGCCAGGGCGGCGTGCAGGATCCGGGGGCAGGTCTTCATGGCGTCCATCGGTCCCTCGTCGGGTTGCGTTTTGCATCCGTCGCGATCGGTGGCCGGGCAGGTTGCGCGGCGCGGTCGCGCGGATGGGCACCTTGGCGGCGATCAGTGGCGTCCGGTCTTCTCGTGGTGGATTCCGATCAAGACACGTGCCCTGCTGCCGGTATGGGTTCCTGGTCCGCGCTGCGGCTGGCGAGCAGTTGACGCTGCTGCGCCATGACGTACTGGCGAATCTGCTGGGTCCCCTGGCGATCGTCCGGGCCGCGCATGACGAACTCCACGCCCAGGCTCACGCGCTGGCGTCCGCGCCCGCAGGGCTGGAGCTCGCAGCGTCGGACCAGGCCGGTCACCATGGCCGGCCGCTGGAGCTCCTCGCCGTGCAGCCAGAGCCGCACCAGGCCATCGCGGGCCAGGCCCGGCGGCGGCGGCGCCGACACCAGCATCCCGGCGCCGGAGAAGCTCAGGTCCACGATCTCCGCCGCGGCGGCGTCGGCCGGCGGGCCGGTGTCCCGGCGCGGACGGCCGGCGTAGGGATCCTCGCTGGGCTGGGCGACGGCGTCCGGCGGCAGGCAGACCAGCTCGGCGGAGAGCGTCCCCTGGGGTCGGACGCGGAAGTAGCGGCGCCGCTGGTCCAGCGCGTAGCGCCCTGGCACCTCCAGGCGGACGCAGGGCAGCTCGGCCAGCCCCTCGAGGTCCAGCGAGCGGGGGCCGTCGCAATGCGAGCGGAAGCGGAAGACCCGTCCGGCGGCGCCGAACGCCCCCTCCACCTCGGCCCCCGCCTCGAGCACCTCGCGGTGCTCGCGGTCGAGGTCCAGGCTGACGATCAGGAACTCGCGATCATCCTCGCGCTCGCGACCGACGACCACGGCGTTGGTCGCATGGACCAGCCCGTCGCCTCCGGGCGCCAGCAGCTCGAGATCGTGCTCGCAGCGCAGCAGGTAGGAGGTCAGGCGGCGGATGGCGGCCCCGCCCGCCAGGCTCTCGC
Source organism: uncultured Fibrobacteraceae bacterium (assembly GCA_964637835.1). GTDB lineage: Bacteria > Krumholzibacteriota > Krumholzibacteriia > LZORAL124-64-63 > LZORAL124-64-63 > Glo-17. The sequence goes on along the minus strand of CAZWYF010000016.1, from coordinate 34,934 downwards.
GCTTGCCGATGTCCCGGGGCAGGGACTGCTCGGCCAGCGTCAGGTCCCAGCCGGGATCCCGGAGGGACTCGAACTCGGCCCGCGAGGCGAGGTCGGCCATGAGATAGAGATTGCCGGCCGCGGTCTGCTGGCGCAGGATGAAGCTGCGGACCCCGCGCAGCACGCGCGGCGCGCCATCCGGCGGCAGCAGTCGCCAGGAGCCGATGGGACGGCGGGCCGGGACCCGCTGCACCAGCTGTTTCTTGTACTCCTCGAGCACGCGCTCCTGACCCGCGGCATCGGCGAGGTGTGCGGCGAGGGGGCGGGAGAAGCCCAGGTAGACCTGGTGGACCGGGCTGTTGGCGACGGTGACCAGGCCCAGGCCCGGCAACGCGAACGACCACTCGCGGACCTGCGTGGCCAGGATCTGCGGTTCCTCGGGAGCCACGGTCCGCTGCAGGGCGGTGCGGCCGGCCTGGGCGATGGCGGTGAGCGTCTCGCGTAGCATCATGTCCCTTTCGTGCGATCATCTGGACAGATGCAGTATCGTCGCCGCCGGCAGCCGCTTGAGTGCGAGCGTTGCCCAGGAAAGGACCCCATGGACGTCTTGCCCGGCCGCCCCGCCCCCCTGGGCGCCACCGTCGATCCCGAGGGCGTGAACTTCTCGGTCTACGCCCGCCATGCCCATGGCGTGGAGCTGCTGCTCTTCGACGCGCCCGACGCGCCGAGACCGGCGCGGACCGTGGTCCTGGACCCGCGGCTTCACCGGACGGCCGACTACTGGCACGTGCTGGTGCCCGGCCTGGAGGCCGGCCAGGTCTATGCCTACCGCGCCCAGGGCCCCGCGCGCCCGGCCGAGGGCCACCGCTTCGATCCCGGCAAGGTGCTGCTCGATCCCTACGGCCGCGCCGTGGTGGGTCACGAGCGCTACCAGCGCCGGGCGGCCGCCGCGCCCGGCGACAACGCCGCGGTGGCGCTCCGGTCGGTGGTGGCCGATCCCGGGACCTACGACTGGGAAGGCGACCGGCCCCTGGGCCGTCCGCAGCGCCGTGGGCTGATCTACGAGCTGCACGTGCGTGGCTTCACCGCCGATCCGGACAGTGGCGTGGCGCCGGCCCGGCGGGGGACCTACGCCGGCCTCCGCGACCGCATCGAATACCTGCAGGAACTGGGCGTGACCGCGGTGGAGCTCATGCCCATCCACGCCTTCGATCCGCAGGACGCGCCCCCCGGGCGCACGAATTTCTGGGGATACAGCAGCCTGGGGTTCTTCGCGCCGCACCCGCTCTACAGCAGCGACCGCTCCGCGCTCGGCCCGCTCGACGAGTTCCGCGATCTGGTCAAGGCCCTGCATCGCGCCGGCATCCGCGTCTACCTGGACGTGGTCTACAACCACACCGCCGAGGGTGGCGACGGCGGCCCCACGCTGAGCTTCCGGGGCCTGGCGAACCGTTCCTACTACATCCTCGAGCGCGACCGGCGACGCCACGCCAACTACTCCGGCTGCGGCAACACCTTCAACGGCAACCATCCGGTGGCCCTGCGGCTGATCCTCGACTCGCTCCGCTACTGGGTCGAGGAGATGCACGTGGACGGCTTCCGCTTCGACCTCGCGAGCATCATGACCCGCGACGGCCGCGGCAATCCCATGCTGCGACCGCCGCTGATCCTGGGCATCGAGACCGATCCGGTCCTCGCCGGCACCGAGCTGATCGCCGAGGCGTGGGATGCGGCGGGGCTGTACCAGGTGGGGTCGTTCCCCGGACAGCGCCACGGGGAGTGGAACGGCCTGTTCCGGGACGACATCCGCCGCTTCCTGCGCGGCGATGAAGCCACCATCGAGGCGCTCATGGCCCGTCTGGTGGGCAGCCCCGACCTGTACCACGGTCCACGGGACCGGCCGTCACGGAGCGTCAATTTCGTCACCTGTCATGATGGCTTCACGTTACGGGACTTGGTGTCCTATAACCACAAGCACAATCAGGCCAATGGCGAGCAGAACCGGGACGGCAGCGACCACAACCTGTCCTGGAACGGCGGCGTGGAGGGCCCCACCCGCTCACGTCCCATCCAGACCGTGCGCCGACGCCAGATCCGCAACTTCCTGACCCTGCTCATGCTGGCCAATGGCCGCCCCATGCTCTGGATGGGTGACGAGGTGCGGCGGACCCAGCAGGGCAACAACAACGCCTACTGCCAGGACAATCCCCTCGGCTGGTTCCGCTGGCGGGATGTGGAGCGGCACGCCGACCTGCGGCGCTTCCTGCAGGAACTGCTGGCGCTGGCCGACGGCCTGCCCGAGCTCCAGCGCGATCGGTTCTGGCGGGTGACCAGCCACCTGGAGAAGGGCGACGTCAGCTGGCATGGCGTGGTCCTGGGCAAGCCCGACTGGAGCCCCACCTCCCACAGCCTGGCCTGGACGTACGAGGAATCCCGCGTCCACGTCATGGCCAACGCCTGGTGGCGGGAACTGCCGTTCGAGCTGCCGCCGCTACCGTCCGGACGGCGCTGGCACCGCGTCCTGGACACCGCGCAGCCCGCGCCAGGAGACATCGAGCGGGGGCCGGGCGCCCCGGCCATCGGCACGCCACGGCTGCGGGTCATGGCCCACTCGGTGGTGGTGCTGCAGGCACGCTGAGGCCCCCCGGCCGGGCACTGCCGGCGACGGCGCGCGGGCGCTAGCGGTCGGGCCCGGGTTCGAACCGCTGGACGGGCTGGACGGTGACCTCGGTGCCGGCCACCTCCACGTCGAAGACGTGCCACCAGCCCGTGGAATCGCTGGTGTCGGGGTCGAAGGCCGCGTCGGCCACCGCGAAGCTCCAGTCCTGCTCGTTGATGGTCAACGACACGGTCGCGCCCGAGACGCGCAGGCTGTCCGTGGTGCCGGTCTCGTAGTCGTGGACCCAGTACTCGGTGCGGCCGTCGTACCAGCGGCGCCCCTGGATGCTCTCCGGCCCACCATCCTCGCGGGCGTCCCCGAGGTGGGCGGTGAACGGCGGTGCCTCCACGCGGCCGCGGTCGACGTGATCGAGCGCCCACTGCAGCGCGAGGTCGCCACCGGAGCCCGGGACCAGGATCAGGTAATGTGCGTCCAGATCACCGTATCCGGCGGTCCAGGTCAGGTCGATCCGGTAGTCGGGCAGCACCACGCGCAGGGGTGCCGCGAGCATGGCGGGGCAGTCCTCGACGGTGCTCACGGTGTCGGCCGGGCCGGTGACGCCACCGAAGTAGGGCGTGACCGCAGCGCGCTCATGTCGCGGTACCGTCAGGCGGAAGGAGCCGTCGTCCTGCGACGGCGCCGCGGTGCGGAAGCGGCCGGCGAGGTCGCGGTAGACCACGTTCGCGCCGACGAGCGGCTGGCCCGCGGCGTCCTCCACCGCACCGGAGACCTCGCAGGTGTCCACCACGGGATCGGCCCAGCAGACGGGGCCGAGGGAAGCGACGGTGGCCTCGTAGACGCCCCCCTGGAGGTCGGCCGTGCCCGCCTCCCGCCACGTGCCGGTCGCCACGTCGAGGGTCCAGAATCCGACGCTGTCCGGTGCGGGGTCGTCCGCTGGACGGGGGGCGAGGCGGTAGGTGACCGTGGCCTGCGGGGTGAGGGCGAGCGGGCCGGCCTGCGAGTCGATGAGCGTCCAGATCACGCCCCGCGCGTCGAGGACCACCTCGGCGCCGTCCTCCCGCACGCCACGGAACTCGCCGCAGAAGGCCGCGGCGAAGTCGGTCTGGTCGGCCGTGGCCAGGGCCATGAACGCGCCGACGCGGTCGAGGTAGAGCTCCCCGGCGGCCACGAAGGAGGAGTCGGCGAAGACGGCGCCGCTGCCGAGGCCGTCGAGGTCCACCGTCGCGCTCTCGCTGGCGAAGAACACCGCGCCGCGCTCGAGCGGCAGCATGGCCACCTCCGGGAAGGTGAGCTCGCTGCCCGGATCCAGGCGCAGCGCTCGGTAGTTGGTATTGATGCGGGGGCCCTTGCCGAAGCGGGCGATGGTCACCGTCGGGTCCAGGCCCGGGACCAGGAACTGGCCCGAGTCATCGGAGAACCCCGAACTCTCGCCCACGGTCACCTGAACGCCGGTCAAGGGCTGGCCGGTGTGGTCCACCACGCGGCCGGAGATGCTGCCGGTCTGCCCGCCGCCACCACCGTCGCCGTCCTGGTCGACGAACGGTGGCGTGATGCGATCCTCGTCGGTGCACGCGGTCAGGCCACCGAGCAGGATCAGCAGCGAGAGCAGGAGCGCGCGCGGCGCTGGCCGGGTCGTCATGGGGTCCCCCGTCCGGTCTAGGTGTCGCTGCTCATCTTCCGGGCCCGCAGCAGCAGGCGCTCGGCGAGCTCGGACTGGTCGTCATGCTTGGCGGCCGCCACCAGGTTCTGGATGGCCAGGCCGCGGTTGCCCAGCTCGATGTGGCAGTAGCCCACCATCAGCCGGGCCCGGCCGTTCTGTGGATCCAGCTCCGCGACCTGCTGGAACGCCTCCGCCGCCGCCGGGTAGTCCTTGCGCAGGTAGTGCACGTCCCCCATCAGCGACCACAGGCGCGGCGTGGGATCGGTCGCGAGTCCCTCGCGGATGGCCGCGAGCGCCGCGTCCAGGTCGTGAGCGGCGACCAGGGCCGAGACCAGACGCTCGTAGTCCTCCGGGGCGGCGTCGCCGCGCATGGCCTGACGGTACTTGTGGCTCGCCAGGTAAGGCACGTCCACCATGGTGTAGAGGTCGCCCAGGGTGCGTTCCTCGCGCGGCGTCAGTTCACGCAGGAAACCCACGATGGTCAGCGCCTCGGCCGCCTCGCGGTACTCCTCGAAGCCGACGTGGAACTGGTAGTCCAGGAACCAGGCCGCGTCGCTGCCCGGGTCGCTGGCCAGATAGTCCTCGATCACGGGGCCGGCCAGATCCCGGCGCTCGAGGGCGATGGCGCACGACGCGAGCTGGGCGTACCAGTCGTGCCGGGGCGTGCCCCAGCTCCCGCTGCACAGCTCCTGCAGCAGCGGCGCGGCCGCCTCGTGGTCCTCGGCCAGCATGAAGCCGGCGGCCGCGAAATAGAGGGTCTCTGGCTGCGGATCGGCGCTGGCGCGGAAGCTCTTCAGGAAGGCCTCGCCGGAGGCGGCGTAGTCCTTCAGCGCGTAGCTGACGTGCCCCAGCCCGAACCACGCGGCCGCCAGGCGCGGCTCCATCTCCACGGCGCGCGTGTACTGCTGCCGCGCCAGTTCGTACTGCTCGCTGGCGTCGTGGCTGCGGGCCAGATGATAGCGCACCAGGTAGTGGTCCTGGTCGGGATGGTCACGCAGGTGCTCCTGGAGCTCGGCGATGGTCTCCGGATGCTCGCCCCGCCTGGCGGCCGCCACGGCGCGCACCAGGATCTTGCGCACCAGGCGCGGCACCAGCGACATGTCCGTCGCGTCCACGTAGTAATTGCCCGGCCCCGAACGGCCGGCGCTCTCGAGGCCCTTCTCGGCGGCCACGGCGCCGCTGCCGCCGATGATCAGGGCCAGGATGGTCACCAGGATCGAACGCATCACGACCTCCTAGTTCAGCCGGAAATGCAGGGTGGTGGTGATCCACGCGGTCACCGGCTCGCCGCCGACCTCGCCGGGCTGGAAGCGCCAGCCGGTCATGGCCTTGCGCACGGCCTGTTCGAACATGCCCTGGGGTTTGGCCTTCAGGATGTTGACCTGACGCACCTCGCCGTCCTTGCCCACGAGCACCTTGACCGCCACGTACCCCTCGATGCCGCGCTCGCGCGCGTGATAGGGGTACTCGGGGTTGACCCGCGCGACCACCTCGGGCGCGCGGTCGAGATCCAGGGAATCGAAGATGAAGTCCGACGGCGTGGCATCGCGCCGCACGCCGCCCAGGTTCAGCGCCACCCCGATGGAGGGGCCGGCGAGATCGCCCAGCCCGGGCTGCACCAGGTCGGGCGCGAAATCGGGTTGATCCTGCTCCGGCGGCGGCTCGGGCTCCTTCGCCTCCTCCTGCTCGGGCGGATCGGGCGGCGCCAGCGAGACCAGGCTCACCCCCACCGGCTCGCTGATGTCCTGGACCGGATCGCGCTCCTGGGACAGCACCGTGGTCAGCCCGAAGAGGCCGAGGTTCACCGCGGCGGCCATGGCCAGGACCGCGGCCAGCCGGATCGCGCGCCGGACGATCATGACTCGCCCTCGCGCTTGGCCGCCAGCGAGACGCTGCTCGCCCCGGCGAGCCGGCACTGGTCCATGACCTTGACCACGTCGCCGGTCTGGCTGCCCTGATCGGCGACCACCACCACGCCGGCCTCCGGGTCCTCGGCCAGCGCCCGCTCCACCAGGCCGCGCACCGAGCGCACGTCCACCTCCTTGCCCTCCATCCAGACCTCGCCCTCGGCGCTGACGCCGATCATGATCGACGCCTTCTCCTTCACCTCCGCCGTGGCCGCCGTCGAGCGCTGCACCTCGATGCCCGACTCCTTGACGAAGCTCGTGGTCACCACGAAGAAGATCAGCAGCAGGAAGACCATGTCGATCAAGGGCGACATGTTCACGTCCACCTTGTCGCTGCCGCCGCGGATGGTCCGGCGCACGTTGATCATGCTCGTCTCCCGTCTCAGGCCCGGGCCGCGAGGGCCAGGGACCGGTTCTTCAGGGCGCGATCGAGGAGCTGAGTGAACTCGTCGAAGCCGATCTCCAGCCGGCGGGCGCGCCGCACGAGGGCGGCGGAGACCAGCAGTCCCGGGACCGCCACCAGCAGACCGGCCTGGGTGGTGACCAGGGCCACCGAGATGCCGCCGGCCATGGCCTTGGCGTTGCCGGTGCCGAACAGCGCGATCACCTCGAAGGTCTCGATCATGCCCAGCACCGTGCCGAGCAGGCCGAGCAAGGGCGCCACCGAGGCCAGCACGGCGATGATCTGCAGGTGCTGGCGGATCCGCGGACGCAGCGCCAGGGCGTGCTGATGGAGGATGTTCCGGTCCAGCTCGGCCTCGCCCGAACGGTCGGCGAGCAGCGCCGCGAGCAATTCCCGGCGCAGGCCACGGCCCCGGGACACGGCGGCCGGATCGCCGCCCGCGAGGATCTGCAGGGCCTCGCCGGTCTGGACGTCGCCAGCGGTGTACGCGCGGAAGCTCAGCAACCGGTCCGCGATGAGGGCCCACATGGCGAGCGACGCCACCCCGAGCGGGATCATGATCCACCCGCCCTGCTGCAGGTACTCGTACGCTTCCCAGAACAGGTCGGACATCAGGCGCCTCCGGACGCCACGAGCTTCGCGTTCCCGTTCGAACGCTGGAAGATGTTGCAGAGCTGGACCGACCGCTCCTCCATGTCGCCCACGATGTGGTCCACCCGGCGCGAGAGGAACGTGTGCAGCAGCATGATGGGGATGGCCACCGCCAGCCCCAGCTCGGTGGTCACCAGCGCCTCGCTGATGCCGCCGGACATGAGCTTGGGATCGCCGGTGCCGTAGAGCGTGATCACCCGGAACGTGTCGATCATGCCGGTCACCGTGCCCAGCAGCCCCAGCAGGGGCGCCACGGCGCCGAGCACGGCCAGGACGGCCATGCCCCGCTCCACCCTGGGCAGCTGGTTGAGGATGGCCTCCTGCAACACGCTCTCCTGGGTCTCGCGGTCGGCCTGGCGCACCGCCAGGCCCGCGCTCAGCACGTGGCCCACCGGCGAGCCGCGCCGTCCCTCCAGCAGGTCCTCCGCGGCGGCCCAGTCGCCATCGCCCACCAGCTCGTTCATGCGGTCCATGATCCTGGCGGTGTTGCCCTGGACGGTCTGCAGGTAGACGAACTTGTAGAGCACGATCACCAGCGCGATGGCGGCCAGACCGAGGATGGGCCAGACGATGGGCCCGCCGGCCTGGATCTGCTCCCAGAGCGAGGTCTGGTGACTCACCTCACGGAGGGCGCCGCCGGCCGAGATGTCGATGGGCACCTGGGCCGACTCGCCGGCGAAGTAGTCCCTCAGGTCGCCACCCAGGCCGCCACCCGGCAGGTTGGCGAGGGCCACCCAGCGCGCGCTTTCCGGGGAGTAGCTCAGGAAGCCGGTCTCCTCGGCGGTCTGATAGGCGGCCGTGAACTTGCCCAGGGTCAGGATGCTGCCACGGCTCTGCTGGCCGTCGCGGCCGATGAACTCGCCCTCGCGCAGGCCCACCTGGCCGGAGCGGCGGATCTCGTCGAAGATCACCGCGGCCAGGCCGGAGATGTCCTCGATGTCCGGGAAGTAGCCGGGCTCCACCAGGGGGCGGACGCGGTCCAGCCGATCGGGCCGGTCGGCCGTCAGCGGCGACTGGTGCAGGAGGGTCTCCACCTCCTTGGCCGCCAGGCGCACGTTGCCGGAGATCTCCTTGAAATCCAGCTCGCTCTGGGCCCACTTTTCGGCCAGCTTCTCGCGCCGCTCCTCCTGGGCGGCCATGTGCTCCTGGATGGCGCCGAGCCGGGCCTCCAGCTCGGCCTGCTCGGTCTCCAGGCGCTCCACCGCGGCGGTCAGCCGCTCGCGATCGGCCAGGATGGCTGCCTCCGCCGCGGCGGCGCGGGCCGCGGCCTCGGCGCGAGCCTCGGCCGCCTTGCGCGCGGCCTCCCGCACGTCCTGGGCGATGGCGCTGCCCAGCAACAGCAGCACGGCCAGCGTGATCAGGGTCAGTCGCTTCACGGTGCGATCCTCCCGAGGGGCAACGACAGCAGCTGGACCGGCCGCATGCGGGTGGCCATCTCCATGGCCTTCTGCAGCGTCCGCGAGTAGCGACCGGGGAGCTCGACATGGGACTGCGAGACGGGATCCCAGGTGCCGATCTGGTTGCCGTCGGGCGTGCGCCAGAACATGGCCAGGCGCCCGAGCCGCAGCATGTCCACGAACTTCTCCTGGCCGTCGATGGCGATGCGCTGCTGGGTGACCTCCACGGTCTCCCCGTACTGCGCCTCGACCAGCAGCCCCTCGAGCAGGCGGCGGAGCTTCTCGGCCGAGTTCACCTCGGGTCTGGCCAGTTCGCCGCGTAGCGAACGCAGGCGGGCCTCGCGTTCCTCGGCGAGGAACGGCAGGTCGGCGGCGACCGCCTTCTCCAGACGCTGCAGCACCACCACCATGGAGTCCTGGATCACCGCCTGCAGGCGGCCGGACTCGGCGAGCCGGCGCTCCAGCTCGCCGACGCGATCATCGAGGCCCGCCGCCCGCTGCTCCTCCACCGCGATCCGCTCGCGGAGCCACTCCACGTTGCTGCTGGCCACGCGGTAGCGGTTCTCCAGGGCGGTCTTCTCGGTGGCCCACTCGTCCCGCAGTTCCTGGGTGGTCTGCTCGGTGTCGATGGTCTCGTCCACCGTACCGGAGAGGTCCTCGGCGGTCTGGGCGAGGCCGGGCGCGGCGATCAGGAGCACCAGCGCCGCGATCAGGTGTCGTGACATGAATCCGTCCCTTCGAACACGGGTGATCACGCGAGGACAAGCTACCGGGCGCGGATCAAGGGATTGTTTTCGGCTCGTGAAAATTGGGTAAACGGCGGCCCCTGGCGCGTGAGAGGAGACCCCGCACCCCAGGGGGGCGCGGGGTCTCCCGTGCGAGACCGGCGGACTACTTGACCAGCTGCATCTTCTGGACGGCCTCGAAGCCGTCTCCCTGCAAGCGGGCGAAGTAGGTGCCGCTGGCCAGGCTGGCGCCGTCGAAGTCGACGGTGAACTGGCCGGCGGCCAGGCGGCCCTGGTGCAGATCGGCGACCACGCGGCCGGCGACGTCATAGACCTTCAGGCTGACGCTGCCCGCGCGCGGCACGCTGAACTTCAGGGTGGTGGCCGGGTTGAAGGGGTTGGGATAGCTGGTCAGGCTGGCCGGGGCGGCCGGCAGACCGGTGTCCTCGATGCCCACCACGATGTACTCCGTGTTCTTGGGATCGAAGTTGGACCAGCCGGCGGACCACTGCTGATCCATGGGCGTGTCCGGCACGAACGCGCCACGGTAGTTGGCGGTGGTGTCGAAGCTGTAGCGGCCGGCCTCGTCGGCCAGGTAGGGATCGCTGAAGTCCGCAGGCGTGTCCAGCTCGCTGAAGAGCAGGGGCTGGGGCTGCGGATCGTTGAGGTCGTCCATGTTGGTCATGCCCACGGTGCTGGGCATGCGCGGATCGCCGCCGTCGTTGCCATGGGCCGGCGTGTCGAACCAGTCCTGGATCTCGGGCCAGCGGCCGGTGTCGTGCTCGCCCATGGTGGTGATGCTCGTGTTGCGGATGCGCAGCAGGTCGTCCTGGGCGGCCCCGATGGAGCCGTCCCGGAGCGACAGGCCGTTCACGTAGCCCATGAGCACCGAGTTGAAAACGGAACTACGGGTGTTCTCCCGGAAGACCAGGATGTTCGCGTGGGTGTTGCCGTCGGGCAGGTTGCCCACCAGGGCGTCGGTACGCTCGGGACCCACCATGGTGATGTTGCTGTAGACGGGCCGGGAGAAGGGCTCGGCCTCGTCGCGGCTGTCGTTCTCCAGGCCGTTGGAGGAACCGGCCGCATCGAACTGGGCCGGGTCCTTCATCCCGAACAGGAACTGCAGCCGACCGGTGAATCCGGTGTCGGTGTCGAAATCGTCATCGAGGCCACCGAAGGCGATGAGGTGATGCCCATCGACGGTGCCGCCGAACCACTCGAAGCTGTCGTCGTTGGCGTAGCTCACCTGGACGTGGTGGATCTCGGTGCCGGCACCCACGCCGCCCATGGTCAGGCCGTTGATCTCGTTGCCCTCCTCGAACCGGTAGCCCGGGAACTCGATGCGGGTGTAGACGATCCGGCCGGAGTTGTCGAACGGATCGTCGCCGCCGAACCGGCCCTCGATGATGCCGCCCTCGATGTTGGTGTCGTCGGGATCGCGGTTGATGGGCGCGTTGCCCAGGACCACCACGCCGCCCCAGTCGCCGGTGGCGCGGTTGCCAGGCGCCCGCGAGGAGGTGAAGACCACGGGATCTTCCGCGGTGCCCTCGCAGAAGATCTGGCCGTCACGCTTGATGACCACGGTGCCGGCCGGCTCACCGAGGATGAGCGTCCCGGCGGGGATGGTCAGGCTGGCGCCGGCCTCGACGTAGACCTGGCCGCGCAGGGTGTAGAGGGTGTCCGCGCTCAGGACGCGGTCGCTGTTGAGGTAGTAGGCCTGCAGGTCGGGACCGTCCTCGGGGCCCAGGGTGGCGGTCCCCAGGAACGTCCGACCATCGCGGACGATGTCCGCGTGAGCCAGGCCTGCGAGCAGCAGGCCGAGGCTCAGGATCAGTAGCATCGTCTTCTTCATGAAGAGACTCCTCCGCAGATTCGAACCGTGGGTGCTGCGAACCCGGTGGGTATCGCGAACTCCCGTGACCTTTTCTTCGAACGCGCCGCAGCGTTGGCGTTTCCCGGTGTCAAGTGAATGGAACCCCGCAGGGTGGGAAGGACGCACACGGATCTCCGCCGTCGGCTAGCCTGGAAAAGGCCTTGCCCCCGGGCGGCGACGCCGCGGCGGGGACCGGGCCGGCTGGAAGACTTCCAGCACGATCACGAGGCATGGTAGCGGTGCCGTGTTCAGGCCACGCACAGGTGCCGTAAAACTTCGATTAACGGGCTAGAATTTGACGGAAAGAGAGGCGGAGACCGAGGCGCTGCTGCTCCGCGTGCCGTAGGACTTCTCCGGCAGCTGTTCCTCGTTGATGGTCTCGTCCACCTGGTAGACCAGTTCCCGCGGCTCGCCGAGGAGATTCTTGGCCGTGACCTTGAGCGTGGTCCGCTCGCCGAGTTCCTGGGTGATCGCCGCGTCCAGCAGGTTGCGCGGGTTCTCGTAGATGTTCTCCTCCGGCAGGAACTCCGGCGCCACCTTGTTCAGCCGGCGGCCCACGCGATTGAAGAGGACCGTGGCCGAGGTCCCGGCATCGAGATCCTCCCACCGCAGGCTCAGGTTCACCAGCCAGGGCGCCTGGCCCTGCAACGGCCGGGTGATCTCGCGGAAGCGGGCGGACTCGCCCTCCTCGTCCGGGTTGGCGAGCACGCGCGAATCCACCTCCGACCACACGCGGGTGTAGTTGCCCTGCAGGGTGAAGTCGTACAGGGACCGGCTGACGAGGTCCAGCCGGGAGCGCACCTCGAGCTCGAAGCCGTAGTTCTCTCCATCGCCGTTGAACCAGCTGACGCGATCGAGGTAATTGGCCTGCGAAGTGAGGCTGGTCTCGATGGCATCGGTGAGCTTCTTGTAGAAGAAGCTCACGGCGAGGACCTCGCCGTAGCCGGGGAAGTACTCCAGGCGCAGGTCGTAGTTGTCGATGCTGGCCACCTGCAGCGAGTCGTTCCCCGCCACCTCCCAGTCGTTCTTGAAGTCGCTGGTCTGCACGCGGGCGATCTCGCGGATCTCCGGATAGTTCACCGACTGGTAGAAGGCGAGCCGGAGGTTGGTCTTCTCGTCGTACTCGTAGGTCAGGTTCACCGACGGCAGCACGTTGGTGTCGCTGGTGCTGGAGGGCTTGAAGACGTTCTCGAACTTGTCGAAGGCGTCGACGGCCAGCTGCTGGTTCTCCAGGCGCGCGCCGCCGGCGAGGCGGAACTCCTCCTGCCAGAGCGTCAGCGGCAGATCCACCATGGCGTAGTAGGCGTTCATCACCTGGGTGGCGTCGTAAGCGCCCTCGAACTGATCCTGGTAGCGCAGGGTGAACAGCGTCTGCTTGAAGTGCTCCGGCGCGAAGATCTGGTCCGGCGGCAGGAAGACCAGACCGCCGAGGGGATCCTGCGGACTGAGGCCCTCCATGGTGTAGGGGCTGTTCCCCAGGCCGCGTTCGCGCTCGCTGAGAGCGATTCCCGCCGCGACCCGCATGGGGCGGTCCACGTCGCCGAACGCCCAGTCGAGGTTCGTGTCCACCCCACGGCGGTATTCGTTCACCTCCAGCCAGTGGCGGCGGCTGGAGCGCAGGCGCACGCGGGCGGCATCGAGGTTGTACTCGATGAACCGCAGGTCCGGCTCCTTGGCGCGGTTCTGGTTGTAGAAGAGGCGCCAGTTCAGCTCCAGGTCGCCCCCCACCGGCAGGTCATGGCGGCCGCTGAGGCTGCTGGTCAGCTGATCCTTCTCCTCCCACTCCAGCACCTGACGGTACGACTCCAGGTTCTGGGCCCCCTTGTAGGCACGCAGGAACGAACTCTCGGTGTTCCTCCCGTAGAGGTTCTTGAAGCCGATGGTCTGCCCCTCGGCCAGCTCCAGGTTCAGGTTCAGCAGCGCGCCCAGGTTGACCTCGGTGAGGTAGTCGGTGGCGTCGAAGTACTCCTGCGGGTTGAGCGCCTTGAACTCGTTGGTGATGCTTCCCTTGCGGCGATAGGAGACACTGGTCACCACGCCCAGCTTGCGGCCCAGCGGTGCGAAGCGGTTGCCGTGGGAGACCGCCAGCGAGAGCGGCACCGGCGTGGTGGCCCGCTCCACGCCCCAGCGATTCTCCAGCGATCGCGCCACGTGGTCGGGATAGGGGATGGAGTCGTCGGGCCGGGGCCCGGCGTCCACCAGCGGTTCCGGCCGGTCGCGGTGCCCGCCATCGATCCCCAGCCAGTCCGTGTCGCCACCGGAGGCGTCGCGGTAGAAGTCGTCCCCCGCGGAGTCCATCTCGCCACCGGAGGAGAAGCTCACGCGGGTGGTGGGTTCCTCGGGGAACTCCACGGTATTGACCTTCACGTAGCCGCCGGTGAAGTCCCCCGGCATGTCCGGCAGTGCGGTCTTGAGCACCTGCAGGCTGGAGAGCAGGTTGGCCGGAATCATCTCGAAGTTGAAGCTCTTGCGGTCGAGGTCCGGATCCACCGAGGTGGCCACCGCCCCGTCCACCACCGTGACGTTGTAGCGGTCAGGCATGCCGCGTACGTTGACATAGCCGCCGCTGTCGACCATCAGGCCGGTGACCCGCTTGAGGGCGTCGCCGGCCTGGCTGTCCGGCGAGCGGGAGATCTGGGCGGCGCTGATGGCGTCGCCCACCACCGAGGCGTTCTTGCGGTCGGCGAGGACGGCGCTCTCGGTGGAGAGGATGCGCGTGGCGGTGACCATGACGTCGTCGATGGCGTTGGCCCGGAAGCTCTCGAGCTCGATCTCGACCTCGCGGGTGCGCCCGGCAGCGACCTTCACGCCACTGACCACGCGGGTGTCGTAGCCGATGTACTTCAGGCGGATGTCGTGGGTCCCGGCCGGGACATCGTCGAAGCGGAAATGGCCCTCGAGATCGGTCTGCGTGGCCAGGCCGGTGCCGATGAGGATGACGTCGACGGCGATGAGTTCCTCGCCCGAGTCCCTGTCCTTGACCAGTCCCGCGAGGACGCCGGTCTGCGCCGACGCGGCGGTCGCCAGCAGCACCGAGCCCAGGAACACCGCGGCGAGGAGCCGACTCCGCATGCACGCGTCCTCCGTGTCACACACGATGAGGCGGCCCCGCGTGGGCACCGGGCCGCTGCCTCTCAACGGCTGCACGGTATCCACGCCATGTCAGGGAGCGGTAAAGATCCCGTTACCTTCGGATGAAACCAGGGCGTTCCGTGGGTGCCGGACCGTCAGCGCGCCGCACGTGTCCGCCGGGCGTGCTGCGAGCGGGGCGGCCGCCGTGGCGACCGCCCCCCGGGGCACCTGACGCGAGAATCCGGCTAGAAGGCCAGACCGGCGCGCAGCGTCAGGTAGCTCCAGTCGAAATCGTGGTCGACGACCTCTTCCGCGGCGGGCAGCTGCCGGTTCTCCACCGGGTTGTAGGTCCAGACGGCGCTCAGTTCCACCGGCCCCATGGCCACGCCGCCGCCCACGCCGAACGCCAGGTTGTCGCTGCTGGTGACGAAGGTGCCGTCGCCGGCGAGCCAGTCCTGGTATCGGTTGTGGCAGAGCGCCACGCCGAGGGTCAGATAGGGGCGCACCGCTCGCCGGCCGCCCCGCCCGCCCAGGAACTGCTGCAGGTCCACGCCGTAACGGTAGACGGAGGTGCGCACGGCGTAGGCCTCGCCACCGACGGCCACGTCCTCCCAGTCGCCGAAATTCGCGTGATGGAAGGCCGGGCCCACCGCCGTGCTCTCGCCGAGCCAGAAACGCAGGCGCACGCCGAGCTCGTAACCGGTGTCCGCCCCCAGCCCCCTGGCCGTGCCCACGAAATCATCCCCGAGATCGCCGCCGGGCAGGGCGGCCGCGCCCTCGAGGACCACCTGCAGGGGCGAGGGGCGCGGCTGGTCGTGGAAGCTGGCCCGGCCGCCGCGGCGCTGGGCCGCCGCCGGCCCGGCGAGGGCGGCCAGCAACGTGACGGTCAGGGTCGCGACGAGGAGCCTGCTTGTCCGGGTCATGGCGTCGACCTCCACGCTCGAGGGATGATCCGACCTCCTCATTGCAGGACGGGTGCCACATCGCCGACGCACGCCAGGACCATCCAAGTCCTTGTCGCACCGTCCACTATGCACGCAATCCTCGTGACGGAGCCAGCCCTGGCGGTGTCCCCGGGCGGCGACACCCCGCCCCCGTGGGGATACCTGGCGGTTCAGCCGGATGCGGCCTGGTCGAGGATGGTCCGCACGCGCCGCAGCAGGTCGGCCGCCCGGTAGGGCTTGGCCAGGAGCTCGCCCCCTACCTGCAGCATGTACTCGGACTCCAGCAGGTCCGCGGAATAGCTGCTGCAGAAGAGCACGGGCACCCCCGGGCGCAACTCGCTGATGTTGTCGTACAGCAGCCGGCCGTCCATGCGGGGCATCACCACGTCGAGGACCAGCAGCTCGATCTCCGCGGCGTGCGCCATGAACAGCTCCATGGCGTCCTCGCCGTCGCGCGCCTCGAGGACGCGGTAGCCCGCCCGGACGAGGATCTGCCGCGTCAGCGAGCGGACCATGTCGTCGTCCTCCACCAGGAGCAGCAGCTCGCCCCGACCGGGAGCCTCGGCCACGACGTCCTGGGCGCTGGTGTGGTCGACCGCCCCGGTCTCCGGAACCGGCAGGAAGACGTGGAAGGACGTGCCCACGTCCAGCTCGCTGTCGAAGTCGATGTACCCCTGGTGGTGCTTGCAGATGTTGTAGGCGGTGGCCAGGCCCAGGCCGGTGCCCTGGCCGAAGCCCTTGGTGGTGTAGAAGGGCTCGTAGACGTGATCGCGGGCGTCGGGCGGGATGCCGCAGCCGTTGTCGCGCACGGTGAACTGCACGTAGCGTCCAGGACGCGCCCAGGGCCGCGTGGCCCGGAACTCGCGCCCGAGCTGCACCTCGTCGACGCCGATCTCGATGCGTCCCTCGCCCGGCAGGGCGTCGCGGGCATTGAGCACGAGGTTCAGCAGGGCCTGTTCCAGCTGCTGGGGGTCGGCGTAGACCAGCGGCAGGTCCTGGCCATGGCGCACCACCAGTTCCACGTCGGGCGGCAGGGCGCCCCGGGCCATGGCCACGAGCTGGACCACCAGCTGCGCGGGATCGAGCATCTCCGGCTGCAGGGCCTCGTAGCGGCTGTACGCCAGCAGGCGCGCCACCAGTTCCCGCGCCCGTCCCACCGCGGAGAGCACCTGCGCCACCTCGCCGGTGACGCCGGTCCCGTCGGGAAGCCCCTGCCCGATGGCCTCGGTGTGGCCCTGGATCACCTGCAACACGTTGTTGAAGTCATGGGCCACGGCAGCCGCCAGGCGTCCCACCGCCTCCATCTTGCTGGCCTGCTGGACCCGCGCCTGCAGCTGCTTCTGACGGGTGACGTTCTCCACCAGGCCGAAGACGCGGGTCACGCGGCCGTCGGCGTCGCGCACGGGCACCTTCACCACGTGCAGGTCGAGGCGCCGGCCGCCCACCTTCAGGTTCAGCTCGCCCAGCTCCTGGGGCAGGCCACGGCTGGCCGCCACCTGGTCCTGGCGCCGCAGCTCGAAGGCCAGGTCGTCGCCGAAGAGGTCGCGGTCGGTGCGCCCGAGGGCCTGATCCTTGGTGATGCCCAGCTCCTGCTCCATGTAGGCGTTCCAGACCACGTAGCGCAGATCGTGGTCCAGGTCCTTGGCCACGATGCCCAGCGGCATGGTCTCGATCAGGGCCACCAGGATCTCCTGCTGCGCGGCGATCTCCTCGCCGGCGCGACGGATCCGGGTCAGGTCCTTGAGCACCGTCAGCGTCCGCGGGCCCGCGGCATCGGCCAGCGGCAGGCTCGAGACCTCGGCCGGGACCAGCGTGCCGGCGCGGTGACAGAGCAGGACCTCGTCCGGCCCCCGGACCGGGGCGGGCCCCTCCGCGGGCGGGTCCACCGCGGCCAGTGCACCACGGTCCTGGGGCGCCACCAGGCGGGTCAGCGGCTCGCCTTCCAGGGCCTCGGGATCGGTGCCCAGCATCCGTGCCGCGGCGGGATTGGCGAACACGACCACGTCGCCGTCGTGGACCAGCACGCCGTCGGGCAGGAACTGCACCAGGCGCCGGTAACGCTCCTCGCTCCGCCGCAGGGCCGCCTCGGCGCGCAGGCGTTCGGTGACGTCCTCGAGGATGGCGAAGATCTCCTGGCGTCCGGTCTCCGGATTGGTCAGCAGACCGCAGGAGACGTGCAGCTGCACCTGCCGGCCGTCCAGGCGTCGCATGTCCAGCACCCGCGAGGCGCGGTGACGGGGATCGCGCTGGAGCTCGGCGACGAAGCTCTCCCGCTCGCCCGGCGCGTGGAAGAAGGCCCGGATGCCGTCGTGCTGCCGGGCGTGGACGAGCAGCTCGCGCACCGACCCCGCGCCGTAGAGCTCCGCGGCGGCCGCGTTGGCGTAGAGCAGCCCGCCACCGAGCTCGGTGATGGTGATGCCCACGTGGGCCGACTCGTAGAGCGACCGGTAGCGGGCCGCCGAGGAGCGCAGGGCATCCTCGGCGCGGCGCCGGCCGGTCACGTCGGCGGCCACGCCCACCGCCAGGGGCGTGCCCTCCGGATCGGTCTCCACGTGGACCGTGCGCGCATGCAGCCAGCGCGTGGCGCCGTCCGGCCGGACGATCCGGAACTCCTGGTCCAGGGGCGCGTGATGGGCCAGGGCCTCGTCCAGGGCCAGGCGCACCCGGTCGCGGTCCTCGGGATGGATCCAGGGCAGCCAGGAGCGCAGACCCGCGCCGCCGAGGGCATCGCGGCGCACGCCGAAGACGCGCTCGAAGGCGGAGTTGAGGTAGTGCAGCTCGTCGCCCACGCGCAACCAGAGGATCTCCTGCATGTTCTCGGTGATCAGCCGCAGGCGGCGCTCGCTGAGCGCGAGGGCCTCCTCGGCGCGGCGGCGGTTGGCGAGGTCGTCCTGCAGACGGGCGAGGAGATCGGACTCGCGCCGGCCGGCGCGGCGGAGATATCCCACCGCGAGGCTGGCGAGAACCACCATGGCGGCGGTGAAGGTCAGGCGACCGAGGAGCACCGAGCGCGGCACGTCGGAGACCAGGGCTCCCAGGAGCGACGGGCCGGCCGCGTCCGGAACGTTGATCTCGCCCGCCCGCTGGCTGGTGAAGAGGTAGACCCCATCGAGGATCCAGTGGAGGGCGACCACGACCAGGACGATGATGAGCACGCGGCGCACGATGGGGTCCATGGGATCTCCGGGAAAGGGCGCGTGGGGACCTGTCGTCGTAGATAACTTCCTTTCATTGAACCGGCAACGCGATCGGCGGGGTGACAGTCGCCCCGTCTCGCACTATTTTTGTGAACCTCGATTCGCCCATCGGACCGCAGCGGGAGGAATGCACGTGTCGCGACAGCAGAGCAACACCAGGGGACGCCGGGAGCGCCGCCGCGCGCGCGATCGCGAGGCGGTCCTCGATGCCGCCGCCGCCATCTTCGCGGAGAAGGGCTACAACGAGGCCGGCATGGCCGAGATCGCGGCGTCCGCGAGTTGCTCCGTGGGCAAGCTCTACACGCTCTTCGAGAACAAGGAGAACCTCTTCGTCTGCCTGGTGAGCGACCGGCTGCGCGCGCTCAACGAGGTCAGCGCCGAGGCCATCGACCCGTCGGCGCCGCCACTGGCGCGCCTGCGCCAGCGACTGCGCGCCGCGCTGGACTACTTCTCGGGCGACCCGCACTTCTCGCGGATCTTCCGCACCGAGTATCCCGATACCGCCGACGGCCTGTTGCAGCGCGAGTCGGACCACCACAGCCAGATCATCCGCGGCTACCTCGAGGAGGCCATGCAGGCGGAGCAGATCCCTCGCGAGGATGCCGAGGCCCTGGCCACCCTGGCCTACGCGGTGATCTACGGACTCATCGATCTGGCCGCCCTGCGCGAGGAGCCGCTGCGGACGGACTGGGTCATGGGATACGTGGAGCGCTTCTTCCTCGCACCGCTGGAGGCGCGGCGCGAGCCGGGAGCTTGACAGCGTCGCGAATCATTCCTATCGTCGTGGGATCATGACGAACCGGCGCCCCATCCATCAGCACCACCATCATCCCACCGCCCGGTGGGCCGGTCGCTGATGTCCTGACGCAGGTTCCTCGCAGGATATCCCGACGCCGGCCCCCGGGCCGGCGTCGTCGTATCGGGGCCACGCGCCCGCGTTCTCCACGACCTCGCCGTCCCGCTGGCCGCCGTCATCACGACGGAGGCTCGACGTGCCCGACGACCAGACCACCCCCGCCGCGGCCGGCCCCCTGCGCCTGGCCCTGCCCAAGGGCCGCATGCAGGATGGCGTCTTCGCATTGCTGGGCGAGGCCGGCCTGGCCGTGCGCGCCAGCGGCCGCGCCTACCGACCCCGCCTGGCCGCTCCCGGCCACGACGTCAAGATCCTCAAGCCCCAGAACGTGATCGAGATGCTCCAGGCCGGCACCCGCGACCTGGGCTTCGCCGGCGCCGACTGGGTCCGCGAGCTGGACGCCGACCTGGTCGAGGTCCTGGACACCGGCCTCGATCCGGTGCGCCTGGTGGCCGCCGCGCCCCGCGGCCTGGACCCCACCGCCGCCCCGCCGGACCGCCCCCTGGTGGTGGCCAGCGAGTACGAGCGGATCACGCGCCGCTGGCTCGCCGCCCAGGGCTGGCCGGCGCGGTTCGTCCGCTCCTACGGCGCCACCGAGGTCTTCCCCCCCGAGGACGCCGACCTCATCGTGGACAACACCGCCACCGGATCGACCCTGGCGGCCAACGGCCTGGAGATCATCGCCGAGCTGGGCCGGTCCTCCACGCGCCTCTACGCCGCGCCCGGCCTGCGGGACGACCCCGTCCTGCAGGAGCGGGTGGCGTCCTTCCGCATGCTGGTGGCCGCGGTCCTGGCGGCGCGCGAGCGGGTGATGCTCGAGGTCAACGTCCCGGGCGCCCGGCTGGCCGAGGTGATCGCCGTGCTGCCCTGCATGCGCGAGCCCACCGTCAGCCCCCTGCACGGCAACGGCGACTTCGCGGTGAAGGCCGCGGTCCCGCGCCGCGACCTGCCGGCGCTGATCCCCGTCCTGCGCCAGCGCGGCGGCACCGACGTGGTGGTCACCAGCCCGAGCCAGATCGTGCCATGAGGAGGCGAGCGATGCGCATTCCCGCCGCGGTCCGGCGCCCGGATCCCTACCGGCCGCCCACCGGCGGACCGCCCTGCGACCTGATCCTCGACGGCCGCGCCGGGCTGCGGTGGCCCGCGGACGCCGTGCCCGCGGACGCCGCGGCGTCGCTGGCCGAGGAGGCCTAC
>CAZWYF010000016.1:11935-14359 GCA_964637835.1 uncultured Fibrobacteraceae bacterium | reverse complement strand
GCCCGCGGACGCCGTGCCCGCGGACGCCGCGGCGTCGCTGGCCGAGGAGGCCTACCCCGATACCGCCGCCCTGGCCGGCGACCTCGCCGCCCGCTGGGACCTGCCGGCCGATGGGGTGGTGGTCGGCGCGGGCGCCGACGACGTTCTCGACCGCGCCTGCCGCGCCTTCCTCGCCCCCGGCCGGCGGGCGGTGATCACCGATCCCACCTTCGTCATGCTGCCCCGGTACACCGCCCGGACCGGCGCGGAGGTCCGCACCGTGCCCTGGCGCGCCGGGCCCCTGCCCGTGGCGGACCTGCAGGCGGCCGCCGGCCGGTCGGCCGGCCTGATCGCCGTGGTGACCCCCAACAACCCCACCGGCCTGGTGGCCGAACCCGCGGACCTCGCCGCGCTGGCCGCGGCCGTCCCCCACGCCCTGCTGGTGGTGGACCTCGCCTACGTGGAGTTCGCCGACCACGACCCCACCGCCGGGCTGCTCCGCCTGCCCTCGGTGCTGGTGGTGCGCACCTTCAGCAAGGCCTGGGGCCTGGCCAGCCGGCGCGTGGGCTACGGCCTGGGCGACGCGGCCGTGATCGCCGCCCTGCGTGCGGCCGGCGGCCCGTACCCCACCAGCGCCGCCGGCCTGGCGCTGGCCCGCCGGCGGCTGGCCGGCGGCGGCGAACACCTCGCCGGGCGCGTGGCCGCGGTGCGGCGCGAGCGCCGCCAGCTCGCCGCGCTCCTCGGCCGCCTCGGCGGCGAGGTGGGCCCCTCGCAGGCGAACTTCGTCATGGTCCGTCATCGGCGCGCGGCGTGGCTGGCCGATGGCCTGGCCGGCGCCGGCATCGCCGTCCGTCGCCTCGGCGACCGGACGCTCCGCATCGGCCTGCCCGGCGACCCGGACCATGCGCGCCGTCTGCGCCGGGCCTGCGCCGCCACCCTGGCGCCGCGCGCGCTGAGCCTGGCGGTGTCGTCCCCCGTCCTGACCGACACCCTGATCGGGCGCCTCGCCGCCCGGCTGCCCGTCACCGACGGCCTGCCGGTGGCCGGCGGACCGGACCGCCGCTGGCTGCTCACCGACCGGCCCGCCACCGCCGCCGCCGCCCGCGACGCGGGAGCCATCCCCATCGGCCTGGCCGCGGCGCCGCCCCTGGCCGACGCCCTCACCGCGGCCGGTTGCGGCCGCGTCCTCGCCGACCCCGACCAGCTCCTGGAGGTGCTTCGATGACCAGCCGCCGTGCCGAGCTGACCCGCCGGACCCGCGAGACCGCCATCACCGTGCGCCTGGACCTGGGCGGCGGCGAGCGCGAGCTGGCCACCGGCCTCGGCTTCCTCGACCACCTGCTCGACAGCCTGGCCTGCCACGCCGGCTGGGGCCTGCAGCTCGCCTGCACCGGCGACCTGCAGGTGGACGACCACCACACCGCCGAGGACTGCGCCCTCGCGCTGGGCCAGGCCCTGGACCGGGCCCTGGACGACCGCGCCGGCCTGGCCCGCTTCGGCTGGGCCTACGCGCCGCTGGACGAGGCCCTCGCCCGCGGCGTGGTGGACCTGGCCACCCGCCCCCACGCCACCGTGGACCTGGGCCTGCGCCGCGAGCGCCTGGGCGACCTGAGCGGCGAGAACATCCCGCACCTGCTGCGCTCGCTGGCGTTCAGCGGCCGCTTCTGCCTGCACGCCGACGTCCTGCGCGGCGAGAACGACCACCACCGCGCCGAGGCGGCGTTCAAGGCCCTGGCCCTGGCCCTGCGCCAGGCCCTGCGACCGGCGGGCACGGTGCCCGCCAGCACCAAGGGAGTGCTGTGATGGAGATCCGGATGGTCCCCACCGGGACCGCCAACCTGGCCTCGGTCCTCGGCGCGCTCGCCCGCGCGGGCGCCCCGGCCCGCGTGGCCGCCACCGCGGACGACCTCGCCGCGGCCGACGCGCTGGTGCTGCCCGGCGTGGGCAGCTTCGGCGCCGGTCTCGACGGCCTCGAGCGGGCAGGCTTCGCCGGACCGGTGGCGGCGTGGGCCCGCAGCGGTCGTCCCCTGCTCGCGGTGTGCCTGGGCCTGCAGCTGCTCGCCGGGACCAGCGAGGAGACGCCCGGCCGCCGCGGCCTGGGCCTGTGGCCAGCGCCCGTGCACGCCTTCGGCCCGGGGGTGCTGCGGCCGCAGCTGGGCTGGAACCTGGTCCGTGGCGGCGAGCTGGTGGAGGACGGGTACGCCTACTTCGCCAACAGCTACCGCCTGACCGACGTGCCCGAAGGCTGGCGCGCGGCGATGGCCGATCATGGCGGCGCGTTCGTCGCCGCCCTCGAGCGCGGACCCCAGCTCGCGTGCCAGTTCCATCCCGAGCTGTCCGGCGGCTGGGGCCACGCGCTGCTGGGCCGCTGGCTGGACCGCGCCCGGACCTGGTCGCGCGACGGCGGCGCCGCGGGCGAGGCTGACGGCGAGGGCGGGGCCGACG
>CAZWYF010000016.1:0-11835 GCA_964637835.1 uncultured Fibrobacteraceae bacterium | reverse complement strand
GACGGCGAGGGCGGGGCCGACGCCGGCCAGGAGGCCCGGGCATGCTGACCCGCCGCCTGATCCCCTGCCTGGACGTGCGGGCCGGCCGCGTGGTCAAGGGCGTGCGCTTCCAGGGCCTGCGCGACGTGGGCGATCCCGCCGAGCTGGCCGCCGCCTACGAGGCCCAGGGCGCCGACGAGCTGGTGCTGCTGGACGTGGCCGCCACCCGCGAGGATCGCGGCACCCAGGTGCAGGTGATCCGGGCGGTGCGGGCGCGCCTGGGCATCCCGCTCACCGTGGGCGGCGGCGTGCGCACCGCCGCCGACGCGGCCGCCCTCCTGGAGGCCGGCGCGGACAAGGTGAGCATCAACTCCGCCGCGGTGGCCCGGCCCGACCTCGTCGACGAGATCGCCACGCGGTTCGGCCGGCAGTGCTGCGTGGTGGCCATCGACGCCGCGCGCATCCCGGCCGCCGCGCACATCCCGGCCGCACCGGACGCACCGGCCGCGCCACCACGCTGGCAGGTGCTGGTGCGCGCGGGCACCGAGGCGGCCCACCCCGACGCGGTGGCCTGGGCCCGCGAGGCGGTGGCGCGCGGCGCCGGCGAGCTGCTGCTCACCAGCTGGGATCGCGACGGCACCGGCGCGGGGTACGACCTCGACCTCCTGCGCGCGGCCTGCGGCGCGGCGCCCGTGCCGGTGATCGCGTCGGGCGGCGCCAGCAGCGCCGAGCACCTCGCCGCCGGCCTGCGCGCCGGCGCCCAGGCCGTCCTGGCGGCCACCATCTTCCACGACCGCCACACCACGGTGCAGGCGCTCAAGCAGATCCTCATCGAGAAAGGACTCCCGGTACGCCCATGATCATCCCCAGCATCGACCTCGCCGACGGCCGCACCGTCCAGCTGGTGGGCGGCCGCGAGCCCGCCCTGGCCGCGGGCGATCCCGCCCCCTGGGCGCGGCGCTTCGGCCGCGTGGGCGAGGTGGCCGTCATCGACCTGGACCGCGCCCGTGGGCGCGGCGACAACACGGCCCTCATCGAGCCTCTGCTGCGCGAGGCCCGCTGCCGGGTGGGCGGCGGCATCCGCGACCTCGCCACCGCCCGCCGCTGGCTCGACCGCGGCGCCGCGCGCATCATCCTGGGCACCGCCGCCGCACCGGCGCTGCTGCGGCAGCTGCCCCGCGAGCGGGTGATCGTGGCCCTGGACGCCGAGCACGGCGAGGTCATGAGCCACGGCTGGCAGCGCGGCACCGGGCGGCGGCTCCTGGACCGGGTCCGCGAGCTGCGCGACCTGGCCGGCGGTTTCCTGATCACGCGCATCGAGCGGGAGGGACGCCTGGCCGGCATGGACCTGGACTGGGCCCGCGAGCTGCAAGACGCTGCTGGAGACGTCCGCGTCACCGTGGCCGGCGGGGTGGCCACCGCCGCCGAGGTGGCCGACCTCGACCGCCTGGGCCTGGACGCCCAGGTGGGCATGGCGCTCTACACCGGCCGCTTCACCGAGGCCGACGCCCTGGCCGCCTGCCTGCGCAGCGATCGGGCGGACGGCCTGTGGCCCACGGTGGTCTGCGACGAGCACGGCCGCGCCCTCGGCCTGGCCCACAGCGACGCGGAGTCGCTGGCCGCCGCCCTGGCGCAGGGGCGGGGCATCTACCGCTCCCGGTCCCGTGGCCCGTGGATCAAGGGCGAGAGCAGCGGCGCCACGCAGGACCTGCTGGCCGTGGACCTGGACTGCGACCGCGACTGCCTGCGCTTCACCGTCCGCCAGCACGGCGCCGGCTTCTGCCACACCGGCGCCTGGACCTGCTTCGGCCCGGACCACGGCCTGCCCGCGCTGGCCCGCCGCCTGCGTGCGCGCACCGCCGGGGCGCCCGACGGCAGCTACACCGCGCGGCTGCTGGGCGACGACGGGCTGCTGGCGAGCAAGCTGCAGGAGGAGGCCGGCGAGCTGGCCGCCGCCCGCACCAGCGACGAGGTGGTCCACGAGGCCGCCGACGTCCTGTACTTCACCATGGTGTCCCTGGCCCGCGCCGGCGTGGGGCTGGACGCGGTGGCCGCCGAGCTGGACCGCCGCGCCCGGCGCGCCACCCGCCGCCCCGGCGACGCCAGGCCTCCCCGGGAGGGATCGGCATGAGCGCCCTGCTGCCCCGACGCACCCTCGCGCAGGTGACCACCGCCGGCCGCCGGGCCGTCGATGCGCAGACCCTGGCCGGCGCGGCCCGCATCCTGGCCGACGTGGAGGCCGGCGGCGAGCCGGCGCTGCGCCGGTACGCCGAGGAGCTGGACGACCTCGCCCCCGGCGCGCCGCTGGTCCTCGGTCCCGAGCGCTGCCATGCCGCCCTGGAGAGCCTGCCGGCCGACCAGCGCGAGGCCCTCGGCCGCGCCCACCAGCGCATCGCCGCCTTCGCCGCCGCCCAGCGCGCCAGTCTCCACGCCGTGGACGTGCCCATCGCCGGCGGCCGCGCCGGTCACGAGCTGGCCCCGGTGGCGGCCGCCGGCTGCTACGCCCCCGGCGGCCGCTATCCGCTGCCCAGCTCGGTGCTCATGACCGCGGTCACCGCCCGGGAGGCCGGCGTGCCCCAGGTGGTGGTGGCCTCCCCCCGGCCCCAGCCGGTGACCCTGGCGGCGGCCGCGCTGGCCGGGGCCGGGGCCGTGCTCTGCGCCGGCGGCGCCCAGGCCATCGCCGCGCTGGTGGGCGGCCTGGCCGGCCTGCCCGCCTGCGACGCGGTGGTGGGGCCGGGCAACCGCTGGGTCACCGCCGCCAAGCAGCTCGTGGCCGGCCGCGTGCGCATCGACATGCTGGCCGGCCCCTCGGAGCTGCTGATCATCGCCGACCGCACCGCCGACGCGGCCTGGGTGGCGGCCGACCTCCTCGCCCAGGCCGAGCACGACCCCGACGCCGTGCCGGTGCTGGTGACCTGGGAGCGGGACCTCATCCTGCGGACCGAGAAGGAACTGGCGCGGCAGCTCGCCGACCTGCCCACCGCGGCGGTGGCCCGCCAGGCTCTCGCTCGCGGCGGCGCCGTGCTGGTGCGCGACGCGGACGCCGCGGCGGCCGTGGCCGATGCCCTGGCCCCCGAGCATCTGCAGCTCTCGGTGGCCGACCCCGACGCCCTTCTCGACCGCTGTCACCACTGGGGGGCCGCCTTCCTCGGCCACGGCTCGGCCGAGGTGGTGGGCGACTACGGCGCCGGCCCCAACCACACCCTGCCCACCGGCGGCACCGCCCGCAGCAGCGGCGGGCTGTGGGTGGGCACCTTCCTGCGCGCGCGCACCTGGTTGGCGCTGGCCCCGGAGACGCCCGAGGCGGGCCAGCTCCTGGACGACAGCGCCCGGCTGGCCCGCCTCGAGGGCCTGGAGGCCCATGCCCGCGCCGCGGAGATCCGTCAGCGGCCGCCGCAGAACCGCGCGTAGAGCGCCGGCACCACCAGCAGGGTCACCAGGGTGGCCGACACCAGCCCGGCGGTGACCACCACGGCCAGCGGGCGCTGCACCTCGCTGCCCGTGCCATCGGCCAGCAGCAGCGGCAGCAGCCCCAGGCCGGTGGTCAGCGCGGTCATGAGCACCGCGCGCAGGCGCTCCACCGCCGCGCCGGCCGCCGCCTCGCCGGCCGGCTGCCCCGCCTGCCGCCGCTGCTCCATGCGCGTGACCAGCACCATGGCGTTGCCCAGCGCGATGCCCAGCAGCGCGATGAAGCCCACGGTGGCCGGCACCGAGAAGTTCAGGCCGCCCAGCCACAGGCCCACCGCCCCACCGCTGAGCGCCAGCGGCAGCACCGCCATGATCACCACCGCGCTGCGCGCCGACGGCATGCTGATCAGCAGCAGGATGGCGATGAGCAGCAGGGTCAGGGGCACCACCACCGCCAGGCGGCGGTTGGCCTGCTGCTGCAACCGGAACTGGCCCACCCACTCGGCCAGGTAGCCCGGCGGCAGGTCCACCTCCGCGGCCAGCCGCTGCCGCGCCTCGCTCACGAACGACCCCATGTCCCGGCCCACCACGCTGGTGCGCACGGCGATGAACCGCTGGGCGTTCTCGCGGGTGACCTGCCGCGGCCCGACCACCTCCTCGATGCTCGCCAGCGCCGCCAGCGGGACCGTGGCGTCCTCGCCGGTGCGGATGCGGACGTCGCCGATGGCCCCGGCGTCCAGGCGGGCGCTCTGCTCGTAGCGGACCACGATGGGGTAGCGGCGCGTACCGGCGAACACGGCGCCCGCCTCCACGCCCCCCACGGCCGCCTGGACGGTCTCCAGGACGTCGGCCACGTTCAGGCCGTAGCGCGCGCAGGCCGCGCGGTCGATGTCCAGGCGTAGCTGCGGGGCGCCGCCCACCTGGTCGACCTCCACCTCCGCCGCCCCCGGCACTTCACGCAGCAGGGCGGCCACGCGGGCGGCCTGGCGGCGGAGCTCATCGAGGTCGTCCCCGGAGATCTTCACCGCCAGGGGCGCCTTGACGCCCTCCAGCAGCTCGGCCACCGAGCCCTCGATGGGCTGGGTCAGGCGCCAGCGCATGCCCGGCAGGTCGGCGAGGACCTCGCGGATGGCGGCCTCGATGGCGGCCTGGGTGCGGTGCTCGCGCCACCGGTCCTGCGGCGCGAGGCGGACCAGGATCTCGCCGCTGTTGACCGGGTGGGCGTGGGCGCCCACCTCGCCACGGCCGATGCGGCTGACCACCTCGGCCACCTCCGGCACCTGCAGCAGGCGGCGCTCCACCAGCAGGTTCTGGCGGATGCTCTCCTGCAGGCTCACCGACGGCGCGCTGGTGGTCTCCACCACGATGGTGCCCTCGAGCAGTCGGGGGGTGAACTCCGAGCCCAGGCGCAGCCCGCTGGCGACGCCGCCGGCCGCGAGCACGAGCACCACCAGCAAGCCGAGGAGCGGCCGGCGGACCGCCAGGCGGGCCAGCGGCCGGTAGGCCGCGGCGAGCCGGCCGGCCAGGCCGCCGATGCGGTCTCCGCCGGGATCGGCCGGCGCGCCGACCCCGACGGTGGCTGGCGCGTCGGGGGCGGCCGGCGCGCCGGCGACCGGTCGCCGCGGCGCCCGCTGCAACAGGCTGGCCAGCACGGGCGCGATCAGGACCGTGTAGACCAGCGCCGCGGCCATGGCCAGCACCACGGCCACGGCCAGCGGCCGGAAGGTCTTGCCCTCCACGCCCTGCAGGGTCAGCAGCGGCGCGAAGACCAGCGCCACGATGAACACCGCGGCGCTCACCGGCCGCAGCACCTCGTCGGCGGCCTCGCCGATCACGCGGCGGCGGTCGGCGGCGGGGCCGGCGAGGCGCAGGCGGCGGTCGGCGTTCTCGGCCAGGACGATGGCCCCGTCCACCAGCATGCCGATGGCGATGGCCAGGCCGCCCAGGCTCATGAGGTTGGCCGACATGCCCACCTGCCGCATGACCAGGATGGCCGCCAGCAGGGAGAAGGGGATGGCCAGGGCGGCCACCAGGCTCGGCCGCCAGCCGCCCATGAGCAGGACCAGGACCACCACCACCAGCACCACGCCCTGCAGCAGCGCCGCGGTGACCGTGCGCACGGCGGCGGCCACCAGGCTCTTCTGCTCGTAGTAGGGCACCAGGCGCACGCCCTCGGGCAGGGCGGCGTTGACCTGGGCCAGCTTGCGCTCCACGTCGGCGATCACCCGGCTGCTGTTGGCGCCCAGCAGCTTGACCACGCTGCCGGCCACCACCTCGCCCACGCCGCCGCGGGTCTGGGCCCCGCGGCGGATGGCGCCGCCCTCGTGGATCTCGGCCACGTCGCGCAGGAAGACCGGCGTGCTGCCCTCGCTGCGCAGGACCACGGCGGCGAGGTCGTCGATGCCCGTGGCCAGGCCCACGGCGCGGACGGTGAACTCCTCGGCGCCCTTGACCACGAACTGGGCGCCCACGTTGAGGTTGCCGCGCTCGACCGCCGCCACCACCTCCGGCGCCGTCAGATCGTAGCGCTGCAGGGCGTGGGGGCAGAGGTCCACCTGGAACTGCTTCTCCCAGCCGCCGATGCCCAGGACCTCGGTGACGCCCGGCACGGTCTGCAGGTGGTACTTGATCACCCAGTCCTGCAGGTCGCGCAGCTGCTGCAGGGAGTACTGGCCGGTGGTGTCGTCCAGGTAGTAGTGCAGGACCAGGCCCATGCCCGAGCTGATGGGACCGAGCTGGGGCTCGCCGAAGCCGGCGGGGATCCGCTCGCGAGCCTCCTGCAGGCGCTCGGCCACGAGCTGCCGGGCGAAGTAGATGTCGGTCTGGTCGGTGAAGTAGATGGAGACCACCGAGAGGCCGAAGTTGCTCACCGAGCGGGTGCGCGTCACCCCCGGCAGGCCGGTCATGGCCACCTCCACGGGGTAGGTGACGTAGCGCTCCACCTCCTCGGGGGCCAGGCCCTCGGTGACGGTGAACACCTGCACCAGGCTGGGCGAGACGTCGGGGAAGGCGTCCACCGGCAGGGCGCGCCAGGCCGCGGCGCCCAGGCCGGCCACCAGGACGGCGACCAGCAGGACCAGGGCGCGGTTGGCCAGGGCCGCGCGAACGATCGCGTGCAGCATGGCGCCTCCTAGTGGTTGTGGCCGTCGCCGAAGGCGGCCTTCTCGAGTTCGGACTTCAGGACGAACGCCCCGCTGACGGCCACCTGTTCACCGGGAGCCAGGCCCTCGGTGATGGCCACGTGCGCGCGGTCGCCCGGACCGAGCCGGACCGGGCGCACGGCGAACCCCTCGCCCGTGTCCACGAACACCGCGTCGCGGCCATGCACCGTCTGCACCGCGTCGCGGGGCACCACCACCGGCGCGGCGTGACGACCCACCACCACGGAGGCGCTGAGGAAGGTGCCCGGCCGCCAGCGGCCCTCCGGGTTGGCGAGCACCACGCGGGCGGTGCCGGTGCGGGTGTGCGGATCGACGGTGGGCGCCACGTAGCTGATCACGCCGGCGGGACCGGCATGATCGTGGCAGTGCTCGAGGTGGACCTCCTGGCCCACGGCGAGGCGGGCGAAGTCGTGCTGGTGGACGGCCAGGTCCACCCAGACGCGCGAGAGGTCGGCCACCACGAAGGCCGGGGCGCCGCGGCCCACGGCCTCGCCCAGGGCGGCATGCTTCTCCACCACCACGCCCCCGATGAGGGTGCGCAGGGGATAGGGCGCCAGGGAGGCGTCGGCCTCCACCTCGGCCAGGGCCTGGCCGGCCTCGACGTGGTCGCCCAGGTGGGCGTGCACCGCGGTGATCAGGCCCTCGTAGCGCGGCGTGATGTGCGCGAGGCGATCGGCGTCGGGGTGGATCTCCGCCGGGGCGTCCACGGTGGCGAGTACCTCGCCCGGACCGGCGGGCGCGGTGGCGATGCCGAATTCCCGGCGCACGGCGGGCGTGAGGACCACCAGGTCGTGAGCGTGGGCGTCGTCCGCGGCCCCCGTGGCGGCCTGGTCGGCTCCCGCGGCGTGGTCGTGATCATGGGCGTGGTCGTGATCATGGTCGTGGTCGTGGTCCTGGGCCGGCGCCGCGGCCGGGCCGGCGGCCAGGAGCAGCGCGGCGGCCGTCAGCACGGCCGGCAGCGAGCGGAGCAGGCGGATCATGAGCGGTCCTTTCGCGGCGAGGTCTGCAGGGCCGGCCGGCCGGTCATGGCGGTGACGGCGGCGGCGGTGTCGTGATAATCGGCGAGCAGGTCGAGGCGACGCTCCTGCAGCGCGAGCAGGTTGCCGCGCACCTCCAGCACGTCGGTCAGCGCCAGACGACCCCGCTCGAGGTGGCGGCGCGCCTCGGCATAGGCCGCGGCGGCGGCGGGCAGGAGGTTCTCCTCGAGGGTGCGCACCTCGGCATGCAGGGCGGCGAGGTGGTCGGCCGCCTGGCCGACGGTGATGGCGAGGTCGCGGTGGATGGCTCGGGCGCTGGCCACCGCCGCGGCGACCTCGGCGCGGGCCGCGTCGGCGCCCGCGGCATTGCGGTCCAGCAGCGGTAGCGGCGCGGCCACGCCGAGCACCAGGCCGCGGTCGCCGGTGGCGTGTTCCAGCCGCGCGCCCGCCGCCACGTCCAGCACCCAGCCCCGGGCGCGCTCGGCCACCGCGACGGCGGCCCGCGCGGCGGCGGCCTCCTGCTCGGCCACCGCCAGCGGCGGCGCGGTGGCCAGGTCGGCCAGCAGGTCGGCGTGCGGGCGCGGCGGGGGCCCGGCCGACAGCGAGTCGGCCGGCGTGGTGAAATCGGCATCCACCGCGCCCCAGAGGCGCGCGAGGGCCCTGCGGCTCGCCTGCAGCGCCGCCTGCCGGCGGGCCACCGCCAGGGCCGTGGTGTCCCGGGCCAGCCCGGCGCGCAGGGTATCGAGGCTGGAGGCCGCCCCGGCGGCCACGCGCTGCCGCAGGGCGGCGAGCATGGCCTGGTCCACGGCCAGCTGACGGCTCGCCAGCCGGTGGCGGGCGGCGGCCGCCTGCACCGCCACGTAGGCCTGCCGGACCCCGGCGGTCACCCGCACGGTGTCGGCGGCGGCCACGGCGGCGGCCATCTGCCGCACGGCCGTGGCGGCGTCGGTTCGCGCCTCGCGCTGGCCGGAGAGTTCCAGGGGCCAGGCCAGCAGCAGGCTGGTCTCGCTGGTCTCGACGCCGGCCAGTTCACCGGTGCCGGCCAGGTTCTCCCACTCCAGTTCCAGCGCCGGGTTGGGCCGCTGGGTGGCCTGCTGGCGGGCATGCTCGGCCGCGGCGAGCCGGTGCCGGGCGGCCTGCAGCTCGGGCGAGGCGGCCAGCACGCGGGCCACGGCCTCGTCCAGGGTCAGCGGCGGGGCAGCCGGGTCGGCGGCCGGTGCGGCCGCGGCCAGGACCATCAGGGCCAGCGCCGCCGCCGGGGGCAAGGATCTCAGGGACACGGGGATTCCTCCCGGTTGCGGGTCACGTCGTCGGGGAACGTCGCGAGCAGCCGGGAGGGATCAGGCCAGCAGGGGGAGGTTGCGCGTGGCGGCCGGCGAGGCGACCGGGTCGGGCTCACCGGGCCAGGGCGGCGGATCGGGGCAGGCCTCCGGCGCCAGGACCGTCAGTGACGGCAGGACGGCCAGGGCCGGGCCGGGCGCCTCGGCGCCGGCCGCGTCCAGTGCGGTCTCCTCGCCGCGCGGCGCCTGGAGGTCCGCGTGGTCGCAGAGGTCGTCGCAGCCGACGCGGTGCGCCTCGCAGCACACCGACCGGTCGGCATGGCAGGCGCAGCCGTGGTCGATGACGCCGGCCGAGCAGGCCAGCGGCACCATCACCACGGCCCAGACGGCCGCGGCCGCGAGGACGCCGGCGAGACACGACACATGCCGGGCGGGCCAGATCATGCGCTGAAAAATACACCGGAAAGGCTTCCGGGCAAGGCGGCCCTCGGCAGGCATGGATTCCCCGGCAGGCGCCGTGTTATCCTGGAGGGGTCGTCCCGCCACCCCGCACGGATCTCCTGGAGGCCGCCATGCTCCGCTCGCATCCCCATCGCCCTGCCCTGCTGCTGCTCTTCGCCCTGCTCCTGACGGCCGCTTCCGGCCTGGCCGCCGACCGCAGCGTGGTCCTGATCGAGACCGGCGCCGAGGCGGGGCCCGCCCTCGCCGCCGCCGACGTGGAGCTGGCGGCCGCCGTCCCCGAGGGCTATCTCGCCTTCCTGGCGCCGGAGGCCGTGGGTCGGCTGCGCATCGCCGGCGTGCCGCATCGCGTGCTGGCGGCGGACGACCCGGCCACCGAGGTGATCGTCCGCTACGACGTGCCGGCCGGCGACCGCGCCACGCCCATCCCCGCCGACGCGGAGATCCTGCAACGCGCCCGCGGCTACACCATCCTGCGCCTGCCGGCCGATCCGCCGCGGGCGCTATCCGGGCTGCCGGACATCCAGCGCGTCTTCCGCCGGCCGCTGCGGTTCGTGGACACGCCGTGGGACGGCCCGGCGGCCGCCACGCTGCGCGACGCCGATCCCGACATCCAGGCCATGACCGCCACGGTGACCGAGGCCTGGCTGGGCGGCCAGACCCAGGCCCTGCAGGACTTCGGCACCCGCCACTCCAGCTACCCCGAGGGCGAGCAGGCGGCCCTCTGGCTGCGCGACCAGTTCCTGAGCTACGGCTACATCGACGTCAGCTTCCAGGACTACAACACCTGGAACGACAACGTGGTCTGCATCAAGCCGGGCAGCGCCTTCCCCGACAGGGTGGTGGTGATCGGCGCCCACTACGACTCCATCAATCCCAGCGACAACGCCGACGCGCCGGGCGCCGACGACAACGCCACCGGGACCGTGGGCGTGCTGGCCGCCGCGCGCGCCCTGGCCCCGTACGAGTTCGAGAACACCGTGGTCTTCATCGCCTTCAGCGGCGAGGAGCAGGGCCTCTACGGCAGCGACGCCTGGGCCAGCGAGGCCGCCGCCGCGGGCGTCGACGTGGTGGGCGCCATCGCCCTGGACATGCTGGGCTATCGCCAGAGCGGCGATGCCGCCGACATCGACATCATCACCAACGCGGCGAGCCAGCCCCTGCGCGACCTGGTGGACGTGGCGGTGAGCGAGTACGTCCCGGGCCACGCCGCGGTCACCGGCTCGCTGCCCGGCGGCGCCAGCAGCGACCACGCCAGCTTCTGGAGCAACGGCTACCGCGCCATCCTCTTCTTCGAGGATACCGGCAGCTACAGCCCCTACATCCACACGAGCAACGACGTCATCGGCCCCAGCGTGAACGACTTCCTCTTCTTCCAGCGCAACGTCCAGACCGCCGTGGCCACCCTGGCGCTCCTGGCCGAGCCCTTCCGCATCGCCATCGAGCACCAGCCCCTGACCAACACCGACCAGGCCGGACCCTTCGCGGTGGACTGCACCATCCGCGCGGCCGAGGCCCTGGACCCCGGCGCCCTGCAGCTGCACTGGCGCGCCGACGGCGGCGCCTTCACCAGCGTCCCCCTGGAGCCCGCCGGCGCCCCCGACACCTACACCGCGACCATCGCCGCCCAGCCCGCCGGCACCCTGGTGGAGTACTGGCTCGAGGCCGCCGACGTGCTGGCCCGCACGGCCACCGACCCCGTCGACGCGCCCGCTGCGCTGCACGCCTTCCGCACCGGCCTGGACCTGGTCCTGGTGGACGACGTGGAGACCGATCAGGGCTGGTCGCTCGAGGCGCCGGGCGACGACGCCACCACCGGCCGCTGGGTGCGCGCCGACCCCGTGGGCACCGCCTACCAGCCCGAGGATGACCACACCCCCCCGCCGGGCACCATCTGCTTCGTCACTGGCAACGCCGCCCCCGGCGCGCCCGACGGCGCCCAGGACGTGGATGACGGCCGCACGACGCTGACCTCGCCGGTCTTCGACCTCTCCGGCGCCGACTGGGCGGAGATCAGCTACTGGCGCTACTACGTCCTGGAGACCACCTACGACGACCAGTTCATCGTGGACATCAGCAACGACGGCGGCGACACCTGGACCAACCTGGAGACCGTCACCGCCACCACCGGCTGGGTCCAGGCCGCCTTCGCGCTGGACCAGTTGCCGGTGGCGCCGTCGGCGGAGATGCGCCTGCGCTTCATCGCCGCCGACGAGGGCGGCGGCTCGCTGGTGGAGGCCCTGATCGACGACATCGCCATCGTGGCCGCCCGCGGCGCCGCGACGCCGGTGCAGACCCTGCCCGCCGCCGTGGCCCCCACCCTCGCCGCCCATCCCAACCCCTTCAACCCGGCCACCCGCCTGAGCTACACGCTGCCGCGGGGCGGCCTGGCCGAGCTGCGCGTCCTGGACGCCCGCGGCCGCGTGGTGGCCCGCCCGCTGCGGCAGCAGCGCCCGGCCGGCGCCGGCACGGTGGACTGGCAGGCGGAGGGCCTGGCCAGCGGCGTCTACTTCGCCCAGCTCCGCCTCGACGGCGCGCCGCTGCTGACCACCAAGCTGACGCTCGTGCAGT
>CAZWYF010000015.1:36050-77248 GCA_964637835.1 uncultured Fibrobacteraceae bacterium | reverse complement strand
AAGGCCCGGGAACGTATTCACCGCGCCATTCTGATGCGCGATTACTAGCGATTCCGGCTTCATGGAGTCGGGTTGCAGACTCCAATCCGAACTGAGGCCGGCTTTTTGGGATTCGCTCCACCTCGCGGTATCGCAGCCCATTGTACCGACCATTGTAGCACGTGTGTAGCCCTGGGCGTAAGGGCCATGATGACTTGACGTCGTCCCCACCTTCCTCCGGTTTGTCACCGGCAGTCTCTCCAGAGTCCCCAGCCGAACTGATGGCAACTGAAGACAGGGGTTGCGCTCGTTGCGGGACTTAACCCAACATTTCACGACACGAGCTGACGACAGCCATGCAGCACCTGCACAGGGGTCCGAAGAAGGGTACGTTTCCGCACCTGTCCCCTGCATGTCAAGCCCAGGTAAGGTTCTTCGCGTTGCATCGAATTAAACCACATGCTCCACCGCTTGTGCGGGCCCCCGTCAATTCCTTTGAGTTTCAACCTTGCGATCGTACTCCCCAGGTGGGGCACTTAATGCATTAGCTGCGGCACTGAAGGGGTAGACTCCTCCAACACCTAGTGCCCATCGTTTACGGCTAGGACTACCAGGGTATCTAATCCTGTTCGCTCCCCTAGCTTTCGTGCCTGAGCGTCAGTTCCGGGCCAGAAGGCCGCCTTCGCCACCGGTGTTCCTCCTGATATTTACGCATTTCACCGCTACACCAGGAATTCCACCTTCCCCTCCCGGACTCAAGCCTGACAGTTTCAGGGGCAGTTTGACGGTTGAGCCGTCATATTTCACCCCTGACTTACCAGGCCGCCTGCGCACCCTTTATACCCAGTGAATCCGAACAACGCTTGCACCCTCCGTATTACCGCGGCTGCTGGCACGGAGTTAGCCGGTGCTTCCTCTGACGGTACCGTCAAGCTTCGCGGGTATTAACCGCGAAGTTTTCTTCCCAATCTGACAGAGCTTTACAACCCATAGGGCCTTCTTCGCTCACGCGGCGTCGCTCGGTCAGGCTTTCGCCCATTGCCGAAGCTTCTCGACTGCTGCCTCCCGTAGGAGTCTGGGCCGTATCTCAGTCCCAGTGTGGCCGGACACCCTCTCAGGCCGGCTACCCATCGTCGCCTTGGTGGGCCATTACCCCGCCAACAAGCTAATGGGACGCGGGACCATCCTCCAGCGATAGCTTCCAAGGAGAGGCCATCTTTCTTCCCGGAACCATGCGATTCCGGGGACACATGCGGTATTAGCAGGCCGTTAGGCCTGTTATCCCCCACTGAAGGGCAGGTTTCCCACGCGTTACTCACCCGTTCGCCACTATACTCATTCCCCGAAGGGAACTTTCCCGTTCGACTTGCATGCCTAATCCACGCCGCCAGTGTTCGTTCTGAGCCAGGATCAAACTCTCCGTTGTCAAAAATATTTGAACAACAGGGCAGTTGCTCCTGCTTGTTCGCGTTCGCAAGACCTCTCCCACTCCGGTCGCCTGGAGATCGCTCCCCGGACGATTCGTAGCCGAGAGGCTCGGAATCACGATCGGGCCGTCGCACGCTATTCCGTTGTCAAAGAGCGGAGCCGTCGGTATTCCCGTCCGGCGCCCGTCCCGAATGCTTCGGGTGCGGGCCGAGTAACTTAAGCGAGAGCCGGGTCGGTGTCAACTCGAAAGTTGAACTTTTTTCGGCCCCCTCACCGTCGCAACCTCAAGGGTCGACTTCCGGTGCGTCGCCCCTGGGCCGGCGGCGAACCGCCTCGGCCACCCGGGCAACGAGGGCGGAATCTATGCGCACCCGCCCCGGGTGTCAAACCGAAATTGCACATTTCTCGAAAATTCTTCGAACCCGCCGTCCGGCGCGCTTTGACGGGCCTGCTCCCATGACCTAGAGTTAGGCGCGCAAGGATGCCCCGGACCTCCGCGGAAGCTGGATGCCATGCCCGATGTCCTGAACCGGACCATTCCCCGCCGCTGGGTGCAGCGTCTGCTGGCCCTGCTGCTGGTGCTCTTCGTGGCCGCCGTGGCCGGCTCCCTGCTGGCGATCGACCGCCTCTCGCGGGATCTTCCCTCGCTGGAGGCGCTGCGCAATATCCAGCCCTCCGAGAAGACGGTGATCTTCGCCGCCAACGGCGATACCCTGCAGGAGTTCTTCACGCAGAATCGCACCGTGGTCCCCCTCGAGCGGATCCCGCGCCACCTGCGCGACGCGGTGGTGTCCATCGAGGACCGACGCTTCTACGACCACTATGGCGTCGACCTCAAGCGCCTGGTGAAGGTGGTGCTGGACAACGCCCTGGGCCGCGGGACCCCGGGCGCGAGCACCCTCTCCATGCAGCTGGCCAAGAACCTCTTCCTGACGCCCGAGAAGACCATCGCGCGCAAGCTCCGGCAGATGATCCTCGCGGTGCAGATCGAGCAGATCTACACCAAGGACGAGATCCTCGGCATGTACCTCAACCAGATCTACCTCGGCCGGGGGACCTATGGCGTGCAGGCCGCGTCCCGCCTCTTCTTCGACAAGGACGCCTGGGAACTCGACCCGGCCGAGAGCGCCATGATCGCCGGGATGATCCAGCTGCCCGAGCGATACTCGCCGTTCAATCACCTGGATGCGGCCTATCAGCGACGCTCCCTGGTCCTGCGATCCATGGTCGCCGCCGGCCGCCTCGCTCCCGAGCGGGCCCGGGAGATCGGCGAGACCGAGGTGGTGGTCGCCGACCCCGGGGTCGCACGGACCGACGCGGGATTCGCCGCCTACTTCGTGGAGGAGGTCCGCCAGCATCTCGAGCGGAAGTACGGCGCCGACCGCCTGTACTCCGACGGCCTGCGCGTCTGGACCACCCTGGTGCCCCGCTACCAGACCTGGCTCGAGGAAGCCGCCGCCGAGCACCTCG
Organism: uncultured Fibrobacteraceae bacterium; assembly: GCA_964637835.1. Classification (GTDB taxonomy): domain Bacteria; phylum Krumholzibacteriota; class Krumholzibacteriia; order LZORAL124-64-63; family LZORAL124-64-63; genus Glo-17. The sequence goes on along the minus strand of CAZWYF010000015.1, from coordinate 74,371 downwards.
CCAGCCTCGAGGAGGAATTCGACTACCCCATGACCAAGGCCCGTCACGACAGCCTGGTCGCCAGCGGCGAGCCGCCCGAGCAGGTGGAATACCTGCAGTGCGCGGGGCTCCTCCAGGACGTGCGCACCGGCGCCATCCTGGCCATGATGGGCGGGCGCGACTTCGCGGACACCAGGTGGAACAACGCCTGGCAGGCCCTGCGGCAGCCGGGGTCCATCTTCAAGCCCTTCGTCTACCTCACGGCCCTCCAGCACGGCTACACCGCGTCCAGCATCCTGCTCGACACGCCCTTCGTCATGGACACCGGCAGCAGCCTGTGGCGCCCGAAGAACTTCGGCAACCGCTTCCGCGGCCCCGTCACCCTGCGCTTCGCGCTCAGCCGCTCCATCAACACCCCCACGGCCAAGCTCTACCTGGACTTCGGCCTGCAGCCGGTGTTGGACAACGTGCGCCGCCTCGGGTTCACGGCCGACCTGCCCCGGGTGCCGGCGCTGTTCCTGGGCGCGGGCGAGGTGACGCTCAGGGAGGTGGTGGGCGCCTACAGCACCTTCGCCAACCATGGCGTCCGGGTGGACCAGCACCTGGTCACGCGCGTGGAGACCCTCGATGGCGAGGTGCTCGAGCAGGCCCGCATCCGCCAGCACGAGGTCCTCGACCCCGCCGAGGCCTACCTCATGACCAACCTGCTGCAGACCACGCTCGAGGAGGGCACCGGCCAGAGCGCCCGCTGGCGCGGCTTCACCCGGTCGGGCGCGGGCAAGACCGGTACCACCAACGAGAGCACCAACGCCTGGTTCTGCGGCTTCACGCCCAGCTTCTGTACCGGGGTCTGGGTCGGCTTCGACACTCCTGCGCCCATGGGCCGTAATGCCACCGGCGCCCACCAGGCGCTCCCGATCTGGGCCCGCTTCATGGGCAAGATCACCGACGAGAAGGGCGAGGAGGAGTTCGTGCGGCCGCCGGCGGTCGTCGAGAAGCGCGTCTGCCTCGAGTCCGGCCTGCTGGCCACCGTGGGCTGCGATTCCACGGCGACCGAGGTCTTCCTGCCCGACAGCTTCCCCCGGGCGGTCTGCGACCTGCATGGCGGTGACATGCACGACCTCTCCGGCAACGAGCAGGGCTTCGAGACCCTCGACCGACCGGACGACGACTTCTAGCCTGCGCGATCAGTCCATCCGGACGAGCGCCGGCACGGCCACCTCCCGGTCCCGGACGGCGAACGCTCGCCCGAGCCGCGCGAGGGCCGCCTCCCGCCGCGGCCCGTCCGGCGCCCGCAGACGCGCCACGGTCTCGCCGCGGCTCACCCGCTGGCCGGTGCGCACGAGCCAGTCGATGCCCACGGCGGGATCGATCGCGTCCTCCACCCGGACCCGCGCCCCGCCGAGGTCGGCCAGGGCCAGGCCCACCGCCCGGCAGTCGGTGACCTCCAGCCACCCGTCAGCCGGCGCCGGCAGCTCCGCGCCCACCGGGGCGATGGTCAGCCCGAGCTGCGCGGCATCCCAGTCCAGCCGTCCGCCCTGGGCCTCCACCCACCCGCGGGCACGTTCCCAGGCGCTCCCCCCGTCCCAGACCTCCCGCACCAGCGCGAGGGCCGCCGCCGCGTCGGCGGCCAGCCCGCTGCGCGCCACCATGGCGGCGGTGAGCGCCTCGGTGACGGCGACCAGGTCGGCCGGCGCGCTCTCGCGACCACCCGGCCGCAACGCCGCCAGGGCCTCCAGCGTCTCCGTGGCGTGGCCCACCGCCACCCCCAGGGGCTGGGACATGTCCGTGAAGAGCACGGCCATGCGACGACCGTGACGCTCTCCCACGGCCGTCAGGGCGCTGGCCAGGCGTCGCGCGCGGTCCCGGTCGGTCATGAAGGCCCCGGTGCCCACCTTCAGGTCGATGACGATGGTCCGCGGTCCGGCCGCCAGCTTCTTCGACATGATGGACGCCGTGATCAGCGGGACGCAGTCCACCGTGGCGGTGACGTCGCGCAGCGCATAGATGCAGCCATCGGCCGGGGCGATGGCTCCGCTCTGGCCCACGATGGCGCAACCCTCGCGCCGGACCACGTCCAGGAACGCGACGTTGTCCAGACCGATGCGGTAGCCGGGGATGGCCTCCAGCTTGTCCAGCGTGCCGCCCGTGTGGCCCAGCCCCCGGCCCGAGAGCATCGGAACGCGGAGACCGCAGGCCGCGGCCAGGGGCGCGAGCAGCAGCGAGACCTTGTCCCCCACGCCCCCCGTGGAGTGCTTGTCGGCCGCCGGGCCGCCCAGGTCGGAGGTGTCGAGCTGCTCGCCCGAGCGGAGCATGCTGTCGGTGAAGGCCGCCGTCTCGGCCGGCGTCATGTCGCGGAACCAGACCGCCATCAGGAAGGCCGCCATCTGGTAGCGCGGAATGCGTCCGGCCGTGAATCCGGCCACCAGCCAGTCGAGCTGCTCGGCGGTCAGCTCGCCGCCGCGTTTCTTGGTCTCGAGGATCTCCAGGATGTCCACGCGATGCCTCCGGCGCGGGCGACGCCGACAGCCGGCGACGCCTCGAGGATGAGGGGATGCCGCGGGGGGGGCCCCCACGGTCGGCACGGTCGGCACGGTCGGCCCGCCCGTCCGGTCAGCCGCCGACGATGGCCACGCCACTGCTGGTGCCCAGGCGATTGGCGCCGGCCTCGAGCATGGCGCGGGCCGTCTCGCGGTCGCGGATCCCGCCCGCGGCCTTGACGCCCGCCTCGCCGCCCACGGTCCGCCGCAGCAGCCGGACATCCTCGAGGGTGGCGCCACCGCCGGCGAAACCGGTGCTGGTCTTGACGAAATCCGCACCGGCATCCACGCAGATGCGGGCGGCCAGCTCCTTCTCCGCATCGGTCAGCAACGTGCACTCGAGGATCACCTTGAGCACGGCCAGCCCCATGGTCTCGCGGCGGACCGCGGCCACGTCGCGAAACACCGCGTCGTGACGACCTCCCTTGAGCGCGCCCAGCGGCAGCACCATGTCCACCTCGGAGGCGCCGAGCTGGACGGCGCGCCGCGCCTCGAGGGCCTTGATCTCGGTGTCGCTCGCGCCCAGCGGGAAGCCCGCCACCGTGCAGACGGCCACCTCGGTATCCGTCAGCAGCTGCGCGCAGAGCGGGACGTAGCGCGGATTGACGCAGACCGAGGCGAAGCGATGCTGCTGGGCCTCGCGGCAGAGCGTCTCGACCTGCTCGCGCGTGGCCTCGGGCTTCAGCAGCGTGTGGTCGATGCAGCGGGCGAGGTCCTCGGGCGTGTGCGTGGCCGCGGGCTCGACGTCGGCGCGGCGGGTGCCCTCGCCGGCATAGGCGCGCAGGAAGATCTCCTCGCGGCGGGCATTGCCCCCCTGGGTCCAGCCGTCGCTCATGCCGTCTCCTTTCCATCGGTGCCGGTCTGGTGGGAGCCGGGAAAGTCGCGGAACGCGGCGGGCAGCAGCTCGCCGATGGTGGTGGCGACCACGTCGCCCGCCGGACCGGCCTGCCCGGCCAGCAGGACCTCGAGGTCCGGCGCCAGCTCCAGCAGCACCTGGCGACAGGCACCGCACGGAGGCGTGGGACGCACGCCGTCGGCGCAGACGGCGATGGCCACGAACTCCCGCCGCCCCTCGGCCACCGCGCGGGCGATGGCCGCGCGCTCCGCGCAGATGGACAGGCCGAAGCTGGCGTTCTCCACGTTGGTGCCGGTGACGATGTGCCCGTCCGGGCAACGCAGGGCCGCCCCCACGCGGAAATGCGAGTAAGGGGAGTAGCTCCGCTGCCGCGCGGCGCAGGCCGCGGCCACCAGCTCGGTGTGCGCGTCGGTCATGATCCCTCCTGGCGGCCAGCCCGCAGGCTGGCCAGGAAGCTGGTCCCGGGCACGTCCGCCTCGACGCCGAAGAACTCCGCCACCGTGGCCCCCACGTCGGCGAAGGTGTCCCGCCGTCCCAGGTCGGGGCCGGGCATGGGCGCAGCGCCGAGCACCGCGATCAGGGGCACCTCCTCGCGAGAATGATCGGTGGAGGCGGTGGTGGGGTCGTTCCCGTGATCCGCGGTGATCAGCAGCAGATCGTTCGCCCGCAGCCGCGGCAGGAAGCCGTCCAGCCAGGCATCGAACGCGCGCAGGCCGGCAGCCATGCCAGCGGGGTCGTTGCGATGGCCCCAGAGCATGTCGAAGTCCACCAGGTTGACCATGAGGAAGGCCGGGTCCGGCGCCGCTGGGTAGCGTTCGGCCAGCAGGCGCATGCCCGCGGCGTTGTCGGGACTCTTGACGCCGTCGTCGATGCCGGCGCCCGCGTAGAGGTCGCGGATCTTGCCGATGGTCTGCACGCGGACACCGGCCGCGCGCAGCGCGTGCAGGACCAGACCGGGCCCCGGCGCCAGGGAGAAGTCCCGGCGATGCGGGGTACGGGTGTAGGCGCCGCTGGATCCGACGAACGGCCGGGCGATGACGCGGCTGACGCCGTGCGGCGGTTGCAGCAGCTCGCGGGCGACCTCGCAGACGCGGTACAGCTCCGCCAGCGGGACCACCTCCTCGTGGGCGGCGATCTGGAAGACCGAGTCGGCCGAGGTGTAGACGATGAGCTTACCGGTGCGGACGTGCTCGTCGCCCAGTTCCTCGATGATGGCGGTGCCGCTGGCGGGCCGGTTGCCGATCCAGCCGTGGCCGGTGCGCCGCGAGAACTCCGTCATCAGGTCCGCAGGGAAGCCGCCGGGATAGGTGGGGAAGGCCGTGCTGGTGACCTCGCCCATGAGCTCCCAGTGGCCGGTGGTGGAGTCCTTGCCGGCGGAGACCTCGCGCATGCGGCCGTGGCCGGCGCCAGGATCCGGCACCGGGGGCACGCCGGCGATGGCGTGGAGGTTCCCCAGGCCCAGGCGCTGCAGCGTGGGCAGTTCCAGCCCGCCCACGTGACGCGCCAGGTTGCCCAGGGTGTCGCTGCCAGCGTCGCCGTACCGCGCGGCGTCGGGCGCGCCGCCCACGCCCACGCCGTCGAGGATGATCAGGATCGCCCGCGCCATGCCACCTCCGGTCGTCATGCTTCGCGCGGAAGCGGGATGCCCGGGAGGTTACGCCCCGCGCCACGGCGCGTCAACGCCGGCGCCCGGCGACGGCTCGCGCGCCCCTGGCGGACCTCCGGCCTTGCCAGCAGCCGCCGCCGCGCTAGTATCCACGCCATGTGTGCCGACCTCTTCGATCCCGACGCCCCCGAGCCCGGCGATGCCACGCGGCGTCGCCCGGCCGGCGCGGACCGCCCCCGCGACGCCGCCGCGGAGGATGCCCCCCGCCCGCTGGCCGATCGCCTGCGCCCGCGCAGCCTGGACCAGGTGGTGGGCCAGCGAAAGCTCCTGGACCCCGCCGGCCCGTTCCGCCCCCTGCTGGAGGCGGACGTGCTGCCGTCGCTGCTGTTCTGGGGCCCGCCCGGCTGCGGCAAGACCACCCTGGCGCGCCTGGTGGCCGCCCACACCGACGCGCGTTTCCTCGAGTACAGCGCCGTGCGGGTGGGCAGCAAGGAACTCAAGGCCGTGATGGGCGAGGCGGAGAAGCTGCGCCGCGCCACCGGGCAGCGGACGGTGCTCTTCCTCGACGAGATCCACCGCTTCAACAAGGCCCAGCAGGACGCCCTGCTACCATGGGTGGAGGCTGGCGACATCACGCTCATCGGCGCCACCACCGAGAATCCCAGCTTCGAGCTCAACGCGGCCCTGCTCTCGCGCATGCGCCTGTTCGTGCTCGAGCCCCTGGGCATCGACGACGTGGCCGACCTGCTGGCCCGCGCCCTGGCCCGCGAGGACGGCCTGTGCGCTCGGGACGTCGCGCTCACGGACGCCGCGCGCACCGCCCTGGCCGAGCTCTCGGAGGGCGACGCGCGCCAGGCCCTGGGCCTGCTCGACGCCATCACCGCGGCGGTGGCCGAGCGCCGGCGAGCCGGCGCCGACGTGCCGGACGGTCCGGTGGACGCGCCCGACCTCGCCGACCTGATCCAGCACCGCGCCGCGCGCTACGACAAGACCGGCGACGAGCACTTCAACCTCATCAGCGCGCTGCACAAGAGCCTGCGCAACAGCGACCCCCAGGCCGGCGTCTACTGGCTGACCCGCATGCTCGAGGGCGGCGAGGATCCCCTCTACCTGGCGCGCCGGCTGGTGCGCTTCGCCAGCGAGGACGTGGGCCTGGCCGACCCGCACGCCCTGACCCAGGCCCTGGCCGCCCGCGACGCCGTCCAGTTCATCGGCCTGCCCGAGGGCGCCCTGGCCCTCACCCAGGCCACCGTCTACCTGGCCCTCGCCCCCAAGAGCAACGCCCTCTACACCGCCCACGCCGCCGCCGCCCGCGAGGTGCGCCGCGGCCACAATCCCCCGGTCCCGCTGCACCTGCGCAATGCGCCCACGCGGACCATGCGCGATCTCGGCCACGGCCGCGACTACGTCTACGCCCACGACACCGACGCCGGCATCGCCGCCATGGACTGCCTGCCGGAGGCCCTGCGCGGCACCGAGTTCTACCGGCCCCGCGGGCGCGGCTGGGAACGGGACCTGGCCCAGCGGATGCACCGCATCGCCGAGTGGCGCCGCCGCCACGGCGAACCCACCCCACCGGGAGCGCCGGACACCCGCCGGCGGCCCGGCTCCGGAAAGGACGAGACGTGAAGAAACGCATCGGAGTGCTCACCGGCGGCGGCGATGCCGCGGGCATGAACGCGGCGGTGCGCGCGGCCGTGCGCACGATCTGGCACCACGACGCCGAGGCCGTCGGCATCCACCGTGGCTGGCTCGGCCTCGCCGAGGGAGACGCCACCGTGCTCGGCCGTGGCTCGGTGAGCGGGATCCTGCACCAGGGCGGCACGTTCCTGCGCACCTTCCGCTATCCCGAGTTCGCCGAGGACGCCGGCACCGCCGCGGTGGGCGAGACGCTCGAGAAGCTCGAGCTCGACGGCATGGTGATCATCGGCGGCGACGGCAGCTTCCGCGGCGCCGACAAGCTCGGCCGCGTCTTCGGCCTGCCGGTGGTCGGCGTCCCCGCCACCATCGACAACGACATCGCCGGCACCGATTTCTCCATCGGTTACGACACGGCCCTGAACATCGCGGTCGACGCCGTGGACAAGATCAAGGACACCGCCTCGAGTCACGGGCGCATCTTCGTGATCGAGGTCATGGGACGCGACTATGGCCTGCTCGCCGCCCAGGTGGGCATGGCCACCGGCGCCGAGGAGGTGCTGGTCCCGGAACTGGAGTACGACATCGACGAGGTCTGCCGCAGCATCGAGGCGGGCTATGCCCAGGGCAAGTACCACGCCCTGATCGTGGTGGCCGAGGGTGCGGGCAAGGCCAGCTACCTCACCTTCGAGATCAAGAACCGCCTGCGCCGCGATGCGCGCATGGTGGTCCTGGGCCACGTCCAGCGTGGCGGCGCGCCGACGGCGTTCGACCGCATCCTCGCCACCCGCCTCGCCCACCACGCCACGGAGCTGCTCCTCGGCGGCGAGGGCGGTGTCATGGTGGGCATGGTGGCCAACAAGCTGCGCACCAGTGCGCTGCGCAAGAAGGTCGGCGCGGGTCGCGCGGTGGTGGAGCGCAACTGGGAACTGGCGCGTCTGCTGAGCTGATCTCCGCCCCCGCCGAGCGACGCCAGCCGGCGGCCGGCAGCCGACACGCCGAGGGCCCCCGACCTCGGAGAAGGCGGGGGCCCTGCTGGTCGCGTCGTCCGGACCGCCGGTGGCGATCCTGGCCGATCACCGAGCGGCTAGAAATCCGCGCGGTAGCCCTGGACGAAGGCGTTGGCGTACTTGAACCAGTTCACCCGCAGCTCGCCCACCACGTGGCCGACCACGTCGTGCTCCTGCTTGCGCAGCTGCCAGTCCTCCACCCAGCTGAGCGGCGAGACCGAGCCCACCAGGGGCAGGTTCTCGTCGATGATCAGGTGGAGCATGTAGTCCGCGCCTGGCGCCAGGTCCACGATCTCGAACGAACCGGTGGGCATGACGGCGTAGAAGGCCATGTCCTCGGACGTGGGATCGGCCTTGACGCTGTCGGGCAGGTCGTGCCGGGGGACCCAGACCAGCTCGTCGATGCCGGTCTGGAAGCGCAGCGGCGGGTCATCCTCGTTCTCGGGCATCAGGACCTGCAGGGTCTCGCGCTGACGCCAGTTGGCGTCGGTGAGGTCCCGGCCCGGCTCGGTGATGTCCACGGCACCGGCCCGCAGCAGACGCGGCAGCGTGTAGTCTTCCGGCTTCGGCAGGCTGTCCTGCTGCACCACGCCGTCTCGCTTGATGCGCTCGAGCACCAGGTGCGTGGGCTGCGGCGTGAAGGTCAGCTTCACGCCGAGCAGCGCGCCCTGCAGGCGGGGGTAGAGGTTCTCGAGGTCCTCGGCCACCAGGAAGTGCAGCTGGTTGCCATCGCGCACCATGCCCACGGGGCCGCGGACGTACTCGAACGGCGGCGCGTCGATCTCGAAGGCGAACTTGCCATACTCGATCTTCTCGCCACCCTCGGTCTCGTGGAACGTGTGGGTGGTGTCCTTGACCGCGCCGGTCATGATGGCGTTGAGGGAGGCGTACTGATAGGGGTCGACCTCTTCCTCTTCCCCGCAACCGACCAGGCCGGTCATCAGGAAGAGGGCCAGCGAACCAAGCACGATCAGGGACGCCCAGCGACGCGACACCTTCATGGATTCAAACCTCCCTTGGGGACTCGGGACCGTGCCGCCAGACCGGCAGGTCACGGTCGAAATCGGGCACGGTGCGGAATGTAAGGCTCGGGCCGTGCCACCGTCAACAATCGCGTGCGGGACGGCGACGATCAGCGACATGAAGGTGGGACATGGGCCTGGAAAAAGCAAATCCGGACGTCGCGCGGCCACGTGCGGACCCGCCGGGGCGATCTCAGACCCGACGCCGGGGCGAGAGCGGCGGCAGGAGCTTCACCTTGCCCAGCACCTCGGCTTGACCCGCCAGTTCGCCCCGCCAGAGGCCGTTGAAGATGCCCCAGTGGCCCGGGGTCACCACGCCGGCGGGCGCGAACCGGCGCAGGAACCGCAGCCGGCGCTCCGCCTCGCTCAGGTGGGGCAGGCCCTCGCGCTCGAGGCGGCCGTCCACGGTCACCAGCCAGGCTTCCTGGAACGCCTCCACCAGCGAGGGCGGGACCGCGGCCGGATCCAGCCGGCCGGCGACCACGTCCTGCACCAGCAGGAGCTGCTGATAGAGGAAGCGCTGGGCGTTGGGCGCCGAGAACTCCTCCGGGCTCAGCTCCAGGTCCGCGGCCGGCACCGGGGCCAGTTGCCAGTCCAGCTCCGGCCGGCGGGCGGCGCCCCGGCCGGGACGGTCCTGCAGGACGTGGTCGGGATGGAACCAGAGCGTCAGCTGCCGGCCGCCGCCGCGGTCCTCCAGGCGCCACCAGGCGTGGTCGTCGGCGGCGAGGTCGTCCGCCACCAGGGTGAGGGCCTGCAGCTGTCGGTCCAGCTCCAGGCGGCCGAGGGCCGTGAAGGCCACCGAGCGGAGCTGTTCGGCCAGGGGCCAGTCCTCGGGGATGACGGTCGGTTCCACGGCCTGCTCCGCCGGGTTTCAGGTGGCGATGAGCCGGCCGCCGCCAGTGGGGCGCAGCCGGCAGAGGAAATGGCGCAGCGCGGGCGGCTGCCAGACGATCTCCAGTCCGTGCAACCGGTCGCCGAGATCCCGGACGCGGGCGCAGGCATCGGCCACGTAGTCCAGCTGGGTGTGGGTGTAGACCCGGCGCGGGATGGCCAGGCGCACCAGTTCCATCTGCGGCGCCACCGTCTCGCCGGTGTCCGGATCGGTGTGCTCGAACATGAGGCTGCCGATCTCGCAGGCGCGGATGCCGGCCTCGAGATACAGCGCGGCGGTGAAGCTGACCCCCGGAAACGCGGCGGGCGGGATGTGGGGCAGCATGGCCCGGGCGTCGAGGTAGATGGCATGGCCGCCGGCGGGCTTCAGGAAGGGGACGCCGTGGCGATCGAGGCGGTCCCCGAGTCGCTCGACCTGGCCGATCCGGTAGGTGAGGTATTCCTCGTCCAGGACCTCGCGCAGGCCCTCGGCCACGGCGGCGAGGTCACGGCCGGCGAGGCCGCCATAGGTGGGAAAGCCCTCCTGGATGATCAGCCGCGCGGCCAGGCGCCGGGCGACCTCCTCGTCCTGCAGGGCGACGAAGCCGCCGATGTTCACCAGCGCGTCCTTCTTGGCGCTCATGGTGCAGCCGTCGGCATGCCCGAAGAATTCCCGCACGATCTCCTCGATGCTGCGGTCCTGCTGTCCGGACTCGCGGCGCTTGATGAACCAGGCGTTCTCCGCGAAGCGGGCGCAGTCGAGGAACAGCGGCACGCCGTGCTCCTGGCACATGGTCTTCACCGCGCGCACGTTCTCCAGGCTCACCGGCTGGCCGCCGCCGCTGTTGTTGGTGATGGTCAGCATCACCAGCGGGATGCGGTCGCCGTACTTCTCGAAGGCCGCCCCCAGCCTGGTCAGCGACATGTTGCCCTTGAAGGGCGCGTCGAGGGTGGGGTCCAGCCCCTCCTCGCAGACGCAGTCCAGCGCCACCGCGCCACGGAACTCCACGTTGGCGCGGGTGGTGTCGAAGTGGATGTTGTTGGGGATCACGTGCCGCTCCTGCACCAGGATGCCGAAGAGCAGGTTCTCCGCGGCGCGCCCCTGATGGCACGGGATCACGTGGCGATAGCCGGTGATGCGCTGGATGGTGCCCTCGAAGTCCTCCCAGCTGCGGCTCTGGGCGTAGGCCTCGTCCCCGGTCATCATGGCGGCCCACTGGCGGTCGCTCATGGCCGAGGTGCCGCTGTCGGTGAGCAGGTCCACGTAGATGCCCGCCGAGGGGATCTTGAAGATGTTGTACTCTGCCGCCTCCAGCAGCCGCTGCCGTTCCTCGCGGGGCACGCGGTGGATCCGCTCGACGACCTTGATGCGGTAGGGCTCGAAGGGCAGTTCGTGATCCATGCGCGGGCTCCTCGGGCCAGGGGCTGCAGGGCGGGACGGCCGGCCGGTGACGGAACCGGCCGGATCGTGTCGAAAGTAGCCTTTCGGCCGCCTCCAGACAAGGTGGTGCTGGACGCCGCGGCGCGCGGCGGTCGAGTGTGCGGCTCCCGGTATCCGGCCGCTCAGCCGTCGAGGCCGACCTCGCCGTCGCCAGGCAGTGGCGAGTGCTCCTGGTAGAGCACCAGCAGCCGGTCGCTCGCCCGTAGCAGCACCGGCCGATGGACCCCCACCGGCTCCGAGCCGAAGCAGACGTAGACCAGCGACTCGGCGGATCCGGCGCCGGGAGCATCCGCGGACGCGAGCACGGCCACCGGCCCGGCCGGCGGCAGCGACGGGCTCGAGAACACCGGCGCCGCGCCGGTGAGCTCCACGGCCACCCGCGCGCGCCAGGCACGCCAGCCTGCCGGGTCCAGCGCGTGACCCGGCGCACGGTCGCCGGCCGCTGCGGAAAGCCGCGCGACCTGGTGCCGGGCGGCCGCCGTCCCGGTACACCGCAGCCCCCAGGGCGACCGGCGCAGCCAGGCGAGGAAGGTGCGGGATTCCGCCAGGGCGGTCGGTGGCAGCAGGCGCAGCCAGGATCGCCAGTCCGCGCCCTGGTGCGGGGGGAGCAGGCCGGCCAGCAGCCAGGGGGTGTCGGCGGCCGGCGCCTCGCCGCCCCCCGGCCACTCGCCATGAGCTTGACGGTGCGCGTCGGCCAGGGCGCAGGTGAGTTCCAGTCCCCCCGGCAGCAGGTGGGGCCCGAGGGTGGCCAGGGTCACCGCCGACCAGCCCCGGTCGGCGAGCGCCCGTCGCAGCAGCGAGACGTCCTCCGCCACGGGGGCCACCACGTCCACCAGCGGGCCGAGGCGGCCGGCGGTCCGGGCCGCCGCGATCGCCGCGGCGCACTCGTCCAGCGATCCGGCCCGACGCGCCTGCACCTGACCGCGCTCGCGCCGCGCCGGCCGGGCCTCCGCCACGCCCGTCGGCAGCAGCGGCAACACGGCGCGCCACGGCTCCTGGGCCATCCGCTGCGCCACGGCCAGGTGCTGATTCTCCTCGCGACGCGGGGTGGTCAGCAACAGGTCCTCGCGCACCCCGCGGCCGGTGATCGCGCTGTCGAGAGTCATCACCAGCCCGCCCTCGCGAGCAGACTCCTGCAGCTGATAGGCCACCTCCCGCGGGTACCGCTGGAGTTCCAGGACCACGGCGAGGCGCCGGGCCCCGGGCGGCACCGGGACCGGCGACGGGGTCCCCCCCCCGGCCGACCAGACGCGCAGGTCGGGCTGCCAGGCGGGTTCCAGGGCCCGGGCCGTCAGGTGGGCGGCGACGGCGGTGTCCAGGTCCGGGCACCAGACCACGACCCGGCGTCCGCCCTCGGCGGCGAGCAGGCCGGCGAGCACGCTCGCGGTGCGGTCGCTGCCAGGGACGCCGGAGACCACCAGGCGTCCCGGACCCGCCGCCACGGCGACCCTCTCCACCGCCCGGCGCACCGGCGCGAGATGGTCGCGACGGCGAGGCCACCACCGGGGTCGCCTGGTCTCGCGATCGGACACCTGCCCGGGGTGATGCCCCGGCCCTGCTGGCGACGGGACGATGCGGCCACCCGCCGGCGTGGCCGCCAGCCGGTCGTGCCAGACCGCCGCCGCGCCGGAGAGCCGGGTGATGAGCCGCGTCGCCGCCCCGTCCGGGGCGAGCGACGCCGACGCCGCCAGCTGCCGCAGGAGCTCCAGGCCGACGCGTCCCGATCCCGCCGGCGCGCGCACGGTCCAGAAGCCCAGCTCCTCGCCCAGGCTCAGCGCCAGCCGTTCGGCCGCGGCCGGGGCGGCCGGCAGGGGCACGCGGTCGCCCGCATCCACCCGCGAGGTGCCGGCCAGCAGCTGCTCGCTCCAGGCCATGAGGTGATCCAGATGCCCGCTGAGCGCCCCGGCCACCTCCTCGCGTGGTCCCAGCCAGCCCACCTGCCGACGCCCCGAGAACCAGGCGCCCTCACGACACGCATAGAGCAGTGGGCCGCCGGCCGCGGCCAGGCGTCCGAGCAGGCGATCGAGGAGGTCGTCGGCGGCATCGGCGCCGGCCTGGTCGGTCGGGGGCGGGCCGCTGACGGTCAGACCCGTGGGCGCAGCCACCTCGTGCCAGGCCCCCGGCGCACCGCCGGCGAGCAGGGCGCCCAGCGTGGCATCGAGGCGAGCCGCCAGGCTGGCGAGGATCAGCTCCTGCTCGCGGGGAGGCACCAGGACGCGCAGCTCCGGAGGTCCTGCGACCTCCGGTTCCGCGGCGTCCGCGGGCGATCCGGCGAGAGCCTCGAGCCAGCGCAGGCGCGCCAGCGTCCGCCGCACCGCCGGCTCGGGAAGCCCGGCCAGCCAGGCCAGCCGCCAGAGCGGGATCGCCGGCTCGAAGCTGGCGCCCGGCCGCAGGTCGGCGGCCGTCCGGTCCAGCCAGTCGGCGTCGTGCAGCAGCTGCAACAACCTCGCCGCGCCCGCTGCGCTGCCAGGATCGGTACGGTCGAGATCGTGGCGGTCGTAGAGCAGCGTCAGCTCGCCGCGCGGCGGCGTCGGCGCCCGGGGTTGCAGGAGCGCCGGGTCCGCAGGGGGATGCAGCAGCAACGCCGGTCCGCGTGCCGACACGCCCGTGGGCAGTGGCCGCAACGACCAGCGGCGGCCGTCCGGCAGGGTGAGCCAGGTCTGCGGCGGGCTGGCGAGGGTCGCGCCGGCGGCCAGGGCCTCGGTGCGCAGCCCGGCCAGTTCCCCGGGATCGCCCCAGATCTCGGCCGGCTGGTCGTGGCCCCGGTCCGCCTGCCCGAGCAGCAGCCGCGCGCGCGCCCGCTGGCCGGCCTCCCCATCGCCAGGCGCACCGAACGGAGGACTGGCGAGCTGGAAGCCGCACGCCCGGCAGATCCGGCCGTCCAGGCCGCCCGCGCCGGCCTGCTGGCACTGCGGACAGCGACGCACCACCTCCAGGCGGGGTCCGCGCCGCAGCTGCGGCCAGCCGCCGGGCTCGGGCGCCGGCTCCGGCACCTCCGCGGCCAGCACCGCGGCCAGGTGCTCGAGCCATGGTGCGGGCAGGGGATCCCCCACGAGGTCGACCCGTGCGGGGCGCCGCTCGCGGAGCCAGGCGAGCAGGCGCGCGCCACCGGTGTCCCGGTGATCCGGCCCGGCATCCGGCAGCAGGCGCTGGGCGTCGAGCACGAGGACGCGTGCCCCGGCGGGCACCGGCACGCCGGATCGCAGGCCGGCCAGCAGATCGGCGGGACGGGCCCAGAGCAGTGGCGCCGGGTTCGCCGCACCGGCGGGCGACAGGAGCGTGGCGCCGGGCGCGGCCAGGGCCGCGGCCACCGCCGCGGCCCCCGGCGGCGGCGAATCCGCCAGCAGCATCAGCGGCGACACCGGCCGGCCCAGCTCCCAGCTGGAGAGCAGATCGGCGGCCAGGTCGCGCCAGAGCTCCGCTCCCGGGGCGGGCACGTAGCGCACGCCGCCACCGGTGGGCGCCGCGGCCTCTCCCAGGGGCGGCCCGGACCAGCCGGCCAGCTGGCCAGGAACCTCGCCCTGCTCGCTGCGCCAGGCTCCCACGGCCGCCACCACGTCCGTCGCGGCGGCCGGCTCGAGGTCGATCAGTTCCGCGTCCGCGACTCCCAGCTCCGCGGCCGCCGCCGGCGCGTCGTCCGCCCGCGCCAGCCAGCGCCACCAGCGCGCGTCGAGCACCTCCACGACACCGGCGCCGGAGGCCAGGCAGGCCGCGCACTCGAGGGCCGTCAGGCCCCGGGCCTCGTCGCGCAACCGGGCCCGGCGCGCATCCGCCGCCGCCCAGGCCGCGACGGTATCCGCTTGCGGGCCGGCCGACGGCTCGCGGGCCATCGCGAGGGCGGACAGTCCGGCCAGCTCCGTCACCACCAGGCGGGCCGCGGCCGCCGGGAGCTCGCTGGCGAGCTCCCAGCTCACGGACCCGAACCGGCCGGCGGCGGCCGCGCGCCAGAACGCGGCGCCTGCCGGGGCCAGGGGCGCCAGCACCACCGTCTGCGGTCCCGAGGCGGCCAGGCGCACCAGCGGCGCCGCGGTGGCGGCGGCCGGGGCCAGCCGCGCGCCCGGCAACGGCGCCGCGGCGGCCAGCGCCAGTCGCGGCGGCCGGGCGTCGCCCAGATCCCCGTGGTAAGGCCGGCCATAACCGGCGAGCACGCGATCGAACCAGCCGGCGAGGTCCTCGGGGCACCAGCCACGCCCGGCGAGCAGGGAGAGATGCCGGCGTCCGCGCGCCACCAGCAACCCGTGCAGTCGCGCCGGCAGCCCGGCGTCGCGGTGCCAGAGCTGCCAGTGGACGGCCGCGCTGTCGAGGAACACCCAGGCCGCGTCACTGCCGTCGAAGACGCCCCAGACCGCGTCCAGGGCCCCGGCCTGCACCGGCAGGTCCGTCGCCAGGCCGGCCACCAGCCCCGAGCGCCGGGCGCGCTGGACGTACTGGTCGCCCCAGCCACCGTCGTCACCGTCGCCCTCGGCGACGGAATGGCGCGGCAGGTCGGCCACCCGCGCGGCGTAGCGGTCGTGGAGCGGGCAGGCTCCCCGGGGCCGCGGGCGGAGCGCTTGCAGGTCGAGCAGGTCGCCGTTGTGGGACTCCACCAGCCGCACCCAGTGGCAGACGGCGAGCAGGTCGTCCTCGACGGCCAGTTCCTCGAGCAGGCGCAGGGCGGCGCCGAGGTGGTGGACCTGGCCCGCGGGCGGGACGACCGTCACCGGACCGTACGCCTCGCGGGCCTGGCGCCGCAGTTCGCGCCAGCGGTCGCCGCGATCGCAGACCACGCGCCACCGTCGCTCCTGTGGCCCCCAGGCCGCCAGCGCCCGGCCAGCGCGGCCGGTGAGCACCACGGCGACGTCCTGCCCGGCGAGGTCCTCGCGGCCGGGTCCGGCGTCGTCCTGGTCGGTGACGGCCAGCGCGTCGGTCAGCGGGTCGGGTCGGGTCCACAGCAGCGGCAGCGTCCAGGGCGCGAAGGCCGCGTCCACGGCGGCATGGTCCGGAGCGCCCAGCACGGCACCGGTGTGCAGGAAGGCCGCCGCCGCGGCGCCGCGTCGACCCAGTTCTCCGAGGCCGGCCCGCAGGGCCGGATCGGCCACCTGCAGGCGGTGGCGGACGGCCAGCCAGAGCAGCCCGGCATGCAGTGCGGGCTCGAGCTCGGCCTGCTCGGGCCGCAGGCGGCCATCGCGCCCGGGCGGCAGGAGCCGCGGGTCGCCGAGGTCGTCCCGCCAGCCGTCGCGCCAGGGGCCGCTGCGGGCCAGGGCCAGCCGGCGCGCCAGGTCGGCATCCCAGCCCGAGCGCGGCAGCAACGGCTCGAGGATGGCCTCGGCCAGCGGCGCCAGCGCCCGGCCACGCACCTCCGGGGGCCAGCCCCCGGCCACCGGCGCGGGCACCTCCTCGCCGGTCCAGACCAGCCGGCCCTCGGCCTCGCCCACCAGCGCCTGCAGATCCTCGGGCGCGTCGTCCGGCCGCCAGGTCGCCACCGCCCGCGGCTCCTCGCCCCACCAGCACACGGCGTGGACGGTGCCATCGGGCGCGGCCGCCGCCGCGATCCAGGCGCGGGACGGGCGGTCCTGCGGATGCCGGTGCGCGAGGACCGCCGCGGCGGCGCGGGCGCGGGCCGCCACCTGGTCATCGCCCTCGCGGGGCAGCGCGGCCACCAGTTCGCGGGCCTGTCGCGGCCGCGGCACGGCGAGCCGCCGCCGGTCGCCGTCGGTGAGGATCTCCAGGCGTCGCAGCCGGCTCCAGTGCCGGCGGGCGGTGACCATCTCCTCGCGGTCGCAGGCCTCCCAGCGGGCCAGCGCCGTCGTGGCCTCGGCGGCATGGGCGTCCGCCAGCCGGGCGACCAGCCAGTCGTGGTCGACCGCATCGTCGAGGGCGCCGGCGTCCGCGGGCGCGGCCTCGAGGTCGGCCGCGACCGGGGTGGCGGTCCGCGTCGGCGCCACCGCATCCAGCATGGCGAGCAGGTGGTCGCACCAGGCGGCGCGCTCGGCGGCGGGCAGCCGGTCGAGATGGTCGCAGGCCACGGCGGCCACGGCGCGGCGCGTGTTCGCGTCCACGTCGCCGTCCACGGGCAGCAGCTCCCGATCGCAGAGGCGGCCGGTCATCGGCAGCAGCGCGAAGAGCGCCCGCACCAGGGGCGACACCGGCAGGCGACGCGGCGCCAGCTGGCTGGCCACCGAGAGATACAGGGCCCGCGCGAGCAGTTCGCGGGCCTCGCGGGGATCATCCGTGACGCCGGCGTCCAGCTGCCGCGCGGCCCGCGTGAGCTCCGCCTCGGCGGCCGCCGCGAAGGCGTCCACCAGGGAGGATTCCGCCCGCTCCCAGCGGCCGGGCTGCTCGCCGTCCGCCGTCCGCTGCCGGGCCTTGCGCCACAGGCGGCTCAGACCGTCGGGCAAGGTCTCCGAGAGCAGGCGGCGGCGGCGGTCCTCGCCGCGGGCGGCGCGGGCGGCCGCCAGGCGGGCCTCCGCCGCCGCGAAGTCGGACCGCTCGAGGGCCTCGCGCGCGGTGGCCAGCAGTTGCCAGTAGTTCATGCGCCGGGCGCCTCCTGCGTTCCGGCCTCGCGGCAGTGATGACGGGGCGCCGATCATAGCGAACCACGCGCCCCCGCGCCACCGCTTTGCCGACCCTGCGATCAGGCCGCGATCAGGCCGCGATCAGGCCGCGATCGCCGCACGTCCGGAGCGCCCGCGTTCGCCGCGAACGGGCGCCTCAGCCGGCGCCGGGATAGTGCCTCAGCAGCAGCCCCCGGCCCTCGCCGCCGAGGTCGACGGTGACCACGTCCACCCGGACGCGCCGGGGCGCCACGCCCTCTTCCCAGCACCACCGCCGGGCCAGGGACCGCAGCCGCCGCAGTTGCCGGCGGTCCACCGACTCGGCCGCCCGCGCCAGGCTGCCGGGCCCCCGCGTCTTCACCTCGCAGAAGACGAGCAGGTCGCCGCGCGCGAGCACCAGGTCCAGCTCGCCACCGCCACGCCGCCAGCGCCGGGCGCGGCAGGCATAGCCACAGGACTCGAGGAAACGCAGGGCGAGGTCCTCGCCCAGACGACCGATGGCGGCCGCGGTCATGGCCAGGATCCGATCCGGGAGGAGGTCCGCGAAAGGCCACCGCGGGCCGCGGTGGCCGGGGCGAGGGATCAGCAGGAGTCGTTCCAGAGCTCGATCTGGCGACGGGCGGCCAGGGGCCGGTAGCTCTGGCGGTGCAGCAGGCAGGGGCCCAGGCTGGCCAGGGCGGCGCGATGGGCGGGCGCGCCGTAGCCCTTGTGATCGGCGAAGCCGTAGCCGGGATAGTGCCGGTCCCAGGCCACCATGACGCGGTCGCGGAGCACCTTGGCCACCACCGAGGCCGCGGCCACCGCCGCGCTCGTCCCGTCGCCCTGCACCAGCGCGCGGGCCTCGCAGGCGATGGGCGGGGTCTGCAGGCCATCCACCAGGACCAGCTCCGGCTGCGGACGCAGGCGCGTCACCGAGCGGGCCATGGCCTGCAGCGTGGCGCGCAGGATGTTGACGCGGTCGATCACGGCCGGGCTCACCGCGCAGGCCGCCCAGGCCACGGCCCCGGTGCGCAGCTCGGCGAAGACCGCCTCGCGGACCTCCGGGGTCAGGCGCTTGGAATCATCCAGCCCGTCGGGACACCACCCGTCCGGCAGGATCACCGCCGCGGCCACCACCGGACCGGCCCAGCAGCCACGGCCGGCCTCGTCCACACCGGCGAGGAGGCGTGCCCCCCCCAGGGAGCACGCCCGATCGAAGACGACCAGCGGCGACGGCACGGCGGCCACGGCCTACTTGCGCCGGGCCTCGCGGATGCGCGCCTTGCGGCCGTGCTTGGTGCGCAGGTAGTACAGCTTGGAGCGGCGCACGCGCCCGCGCTTGACCACCTGGATGCTCGCCACGTTGGGCGACTCCAGGGGGAAGATGCGCTCGACGGCGATGCCGCTGGAGAGCTTCCGCACGGTGACGGACTTCTCCAGGCCGGTGCCCTGCCGGGCGATCACGGCGCCCTCGAAGTTCTGCAGGCGCTCCTTGCCACCCTCCTTGATGCGGACCGCGACGCGGACGGTATCGCCGATGTTGAAATCGGGGATGTCGTCCCGCAGGTTCTCGCGGCGCAGGGAATCGACGATGTTGCTCATGACTGCCTCCGTAGGGGTGTCCGGCCCCGGGCCGGACGGGATGGGCCGCCCCGTGGGCGGCGCCGGATCTTCCTGTTCTACCGGCGGCCGCCGACCTCGCGGTCGGGCTCGCCGAGCAGGTCGGGGCGGCGCTCCTCGGTGCGCCGGCGGGCCTGCTCGCGCCGCCACTGTTCGATGTTCGCGTGGTGCCCGGTGAGCAGCACCTCCGGGACGGCCAGGTCGCGGTAGACCGGCGGCTTGGTGTACCAGGGACAGTCCAGGCCGCCGTCGCGGCCCGCGGTGAAGCTGTCGCTGGCCGCCGAGGCCGGATCGCTCAGCACGCCCTCCAGCCGTCGCACCAGCGCATCGACGATCACCAGCGCCGGCAGCTCCCCGCCCGACAGCACGTAGTCCCCGATGGAGACCTCGCGCATGTCGAGCAGCTCGCGGGCCCGCTCGTCGATACCCTTGTAATGTCCACAGACCAGGACGATCTCTCCGGCCGCCCGGGCCGCGCCCAGCAGCTCGAGGGTCAGGGCCTCGTCCAGGCGCTCGCCCTGCGGCGAGGTCAGCAGCAGCGGCGAGGCGGCCTCCTCGCGCACCGACTCGACGGCCTCCACCACGCACGGCGCCATCATGATCATGCCGGCGCCGCCACCGTAGGGCGTGTGGTCCACGGTACGGTGCCGGTCCACGGCGAAGTCGCGGATGTCGGTGACGGCGTAGCGCACCTGTCCCTGCGCCTCGGCCCGGCCGAGGATGCTGGTCTGCAGCACCGTGCGGACCATCTCCGGGAACAGCGTGAGCAACTTGACGTCAAGCATCGAGCAACCCCTCCGGGGGATCGATCACCACCGGTTCCTCCGCCCCGCTCGCCGGTGCGATGTCCTGCACCAGGATGGGCGGCACCGCGGGGATCATCACCTCGCGGCCCGCGTGCTCGAGCACCAGCAGGACCTGCGCGGCGTAGCGCCGCACCTCCTGCACCGTCCCGAGCACCGTGCCGTCCGGTAGTCGGACCTCGCGCCCCAGGAACCGGAACGGCAGGCCGTCCTGCGGCCGGGGGAAATCCGCCGCCGCGTAGTCGGCGGGCGCGAATCCCACCTGCCGCCCCACCAGCTGCTCGGCCGCGTCCCGGTCGTCGCAGCCGGCGGGCTTGGCCGCCACGCACGACCCCGCCGGCCGGGACTTCTCGAACCGGACCGGCTCGCCATGGTCCCAGCGCAGGAATGCGCTGGCGAGCAGGGGCGCGTGGAAATCGAGCAGCGGGTAGAGCTTGACCTCTCCCCGCAGCCCCACGGCCTTGACCACGTCGGCGATGGGCACGAAGGCCCGCATCTGGCTGGTCAGGTTCACGACCGTGGCGCCTCGCTAGGCCTCGTCCACGATATCCAGGGCCAGCCGCTGGTGGCTGCGGGCGTTCACCGCCGACAGCAGCGTGCGGATGGCGCGAGCGGTCTGACCGTTCTTGCCGATGAACTGCCCCTGATCGTCCGGGTGGACGCGGACCCGCAGCACCTCGCGGTCGTCCTCGCGGACCAGGTCCACGCGCACGTCGTCGGGGTGGTCCACCAGGTTGACCGCCAGGTAGCAGATCAGATCGAGGGCCCGCTCGTGGGCCGGCTTGAGCTGGTTCGCATCACTCACGTCACTCGGCCTCCTGCTCGCTCGACTCGCCGCCCTCCCCGGCGCTCTCGGCGCTCGCGGCGGCGGCCTCGGCCTCGGCGGCCTTCGCGGCGTCATCCTTGCGCTTCTGCTCCGCCTCGGCGAGCTGGCGCTTGCGCGTCTCCTGGTCCGCGGCGGTCCGCGCGAGGCGCGCCTCGTGGGCCGGACGCCACTCCTCCATCTTGCGGGCCACCTCGTCCGCGGACAGGCCCTGCTTGATCAGGCTGAACTGGTAGAGCACGCCCTCGCGCTTGAGCAGCGAGCGGGCGGTGGTGCTCAGCTCGGCGCCCTTGCCGAGCCACTCGACGATCTCGTCGGCACGCAGGTCCACCTCGTGGGGCTCCACGAAGGGATTGTAGTAGCCGAGGTTCGCCAGGTAGGCGCCGTCGCGGCGGGCGCGGCTGTCGAGGACGACGAGCCGGTAGAACGGGCGCTTCTTCTTGCCCATGCGGGTCAGTCGGATGGTCGTGGCCAACGTATCGCCTCCCAATCGGGTGGTTTCGCGACACGCCCCACGCGCGCCGCGTGCACATGGTCCCGCGGGACCTCTCATGAGGGCCGCCTACTGCGGCCCGCCTCCGCCGCCGAGGACGCGCTGCCCGAACTCCTGCAGCCCGCCGGCGGCGTTGATCTGCTTCATCATCCGGCGCATGTCGCGGTACTGCTTGAGCAGCTTGTTGACCTGCGAGACGTTGGTCCCGCTGCCCCGCGCGATGCGCTTGCGCCGCGAGCCGTTGATCACGTCCGGCCGGCGGCGTTCCTCGGGCGTCATGGAGTTGATGATGGCCTCCACGCGCACGAACTGCTCGTCGTCGACGTTCACCTTGTCGAGGGCATCGCCGCCCATGCCGGGCAGCAGCTTGAGCATGCCCTTGAACGACCCCATGCGCTTGATCTGCTTGATCTGGCGCTGGAAGTCCTCGAGGGTGAACTCGCCCTGGTTGAACCGGTCGGCCAGCTGCTCGGCCTCGTCCAGGTCCATCTTGCTCTCGGCCTGCTCGATCAGCGTGAGCACGTCGCCCATGCCCAGGATGCGGCTGGCCATGCGGTCGGGGTGGAAGACCTCGAGGTCGTCCAGCTTCTCGCCCACGCCCACCAGCTTGACCGGCTTGCCGGTGATCTCCTTGACCGAGAGGGCGGCGCCGCCACGGGCGTCGCCATCCAGCTTGGTGAGGATCACGCCGTCGAAGCCCACGCGCTCGCCGAACTGCTCGGCGATGTTCACCGCTTCCTGGCCGGTCATGGCATCGAGGACGAGGAGCTTCTCGTCCATGGACACCGTCTTGCCGATGTCGTTCAGCTCCTGCAGGAGCGTGTCGTCGATGTGCAGGCGGCCGGCGGTGTCGACGATCAGCACGTCGCAGTCGTTGTCCTTCGCCTTGCGCTGCCCCAGCTTGACGATCTGCGCGGCGTTCTTGCGCACGCGGTCGGTGAAGACCGGCGCCCCCACCTGGCCGGCGATGGTCTCGAGCTGGTCGATGGCCGCCGGGCGGTAGATGTCCGCCGCCACCAGCAGCGGCCGGCGGCCCTCCTGCATCAGGCGCCGCGCGAGCTTGCCGCAGAAGGTGGTCTTGCCCGACCCCTGCAGGCCCAGGACCATGACCGTGGCCATGCCCTTGGTGGGCAGCTCCAGTTCCGCCGTCTCGCCGCCCAGGAGCTGCTTGAGCTCCTCGTGGACGATCTTGACCACCTGCTGCGCGGGATCCAGCCCCTCGAGCACCTCCTGCCCCAGGGCCTGCTCGCGCACACGCTGCACCAGACCCTTGGCCACCTGGTAGTTGACGTCGGCCTCGAGGAGGGCCAGGCGCACCTCGCGCAGGGCCTCCTTGACGTTGTCCTCGGTCAGCCGGGTCTGGCCGGCCAGCTTGCGCATGGCGCCCTCGAGGCGGCGCGTGAGATCCTGGAACACCGTGTTCGCTCCGTATCTGCAGGTCGCACGACGACAGGGGGCGGGCCGCTGGGCCCACCCCTGAGGTCGCTCGTCGGGGCGGGAAATATATCAGATCGGTCGCGGCGGGGCAAGGGCGGGCCGCCACCCGTGGGCCACGCTGGTGGCATCGCGGCGGATGGCGACCTTCCCGACCGCGTGCGGCGGTGCCGCCGCTCCCGGAGACGCCGGCGGGCCCCGGACAGGTGTCCGGGGCCCGCGCGGAACGGCCGTCAGGGCAGGTCGGGCCTACTCGAAGAGGGCCTTCACGCCGCTGAACGTCTGGCTCTCCACGGCGACGACCTCGCTGAAGAGGAACACGTCGGGAGTGCCGTCGACATAACCGCAGGCGATCAGCTCGTCCGGGTTGGCGCCGTTGGCGATCACCGGGCCGTCATGGTCGGGGATGCTCGGCGGGACGGCGCCGTGCATGGTGCACACGCCAGGAGCCGGCTCGGTGACGGTGGTGAACAGGGTGGCCAGGACGATGACGTCCTGCTGCACCGGGATGGGGGCCAGGTAGCCCACCAGCAGGTTGGTGAAGGCGCCACCGAAGTTGATGCCGTCACGCAGGTCCGCATCGGTCACGACGGTGAAATCGGGCATGTCGATGCCCACCTCGAAGCCGCCCACGGTGAAGACGCTGGGATCGTGGAGGGTGATGTACAGGTCCAGGGTCTCGCCCGGAGTCAGTTCATCGACCATCACGAAGTTGGAATACTCCCCATCCACCATGCGATACATGCCGAAATTGTCCTCGGCCATCACGCCACCGGCGAGCACCAGCACCAGGGCCAGAGATAACAGACGCTTCATGATCCTCTCCTCGGTTCTCCGGGGTCGGTTTCTCCCCCGTCGCAAAAAAAGACCGCCTCTCGCACTCCAGGGGCACGGCCTGGCGTCCCCGTGAAGCGCCCTCATGCAACACAGCATACCAGATTATGAGATTCACTCAAGTGTAGATTTGAAATTTGCCCTTTAGTGCTCTCCGCGCAGGGCCCGCGCGGCAGCTGGCCGGTCCGGATGAGCACAGAACCAGGAACCCGAGACCAGGATGTCGGCGCCGGCGTCGCGGCAGGCGGCGGCGGTGTCCCCGTTGATGCCGCCATCGACGCTGATGGCGAACTGCAGGCCCGCCTCGCGGCGACGAGCGGCCAGGGCGGCGATCTTCTCGGGGCCCTGCGGATCGAAGCTCTGCCCCCCGAACCCCGGCTGGACGGTCATCACGAGCACCAGATCCGCGCGCTCGAGCACCGGGTCGAGGGTGGACAGATCGGTGCCGGGATTGAGGGTGACGCCGCGCCTGAGGCCGAGGTCGCCGATGCGGTCGAGGGTGTCGGCCAGCGGGCTGCTGGCCTCCACGTGGATGGTGATGGCGTCCACGCCCGCCCTGGCGAAGGGCTCGAGGTAGCGATGGGGGTGGGTCATCATCAGGTGGGCATCGAGGAAGAGATCGGTGCTGCGCCGGATGGCCGCGCAGACGAACGGGCCGAAGGTCAGGTTGGGGACGAAGTGGGCATCCATCACGTCGAGGTGCAGCAGATCGACGCCCGCGGCCCTCATGTCGGCGAGGTCGTCGGCCAGGCGGGTGAAATCCGCCGACAGCAGCGACGGCGCCACCGCCACGTCGTGGTCAGGGTGACGAAGCCACCAGTTCAATGCGCTCTCCCTTGCGAATCCGGCGGCCGGGGGCCGGCTCCTGGCGCAGGATCACGCCGGGATCGTGGCGGTCCGTGCGCTCGTAGGTGACCGGGGCGAGCACGCAGCCCGCGTCGGACACGCGCTGGCGGGCGAGATAGAGCGGAACGCCCCGCAGATCGGGCATGCAGAGCAGCTGGACGGGCGCCGGCTCGCCCACCACCAGGTCCACCACCCGGCCCTTGCGCAGCTCGCGCCCCGGCGGCGGGTTCTGCAGCAGCACCGTGGGCGTGGTGATGTCCGCACGGCGCAGACGCGAGACGCGACCGAGCCGGAAGGTCTCGCGCTGCAGCGTGATCTCCGCCTGGCGGAAGTTCAGGCCCACCAGGTCGGGCACGCCACCGGAGGGCGGGCCGCTGCTGGTGACCACCCGGATGGCGCGGCCGCTGCGGATGGGGCTGCCGGCGGCGGGAGTCTGCTCGAGGATCAGGCCAGTCGGGACGCTGGGATGGGCGCGCTCCCGCCCGGCCGCGACGTCGAGGTCGTGCTCGGCGGCCACGACGCCGGCCCCGCCCAGGCTGAGGCCCCGCAGGTCCGGGGTGACCACCACGGTGTTGCGGTGGACGATCCGCGGCAACACGGTGAAGTTCACCGCCACCAGGAGCACGCCGCCGACCACGGCCAGGCCGGCGACGACCAGCAAGAACTCCCAGACCTTCATGCCTCCACGCGGGGCCATGGCTCCTCGGGGTGTTCGGGGCTCAGGCGTCCTGCGGGCGCCGTCGCAGGCGCGCCGCGAAGAAACTGTCGGTGCCGCGGCGCCAGCCCGCCCAGCGGCGCTGCGCGGCGCCGCTGGCGTCGGGAAGCGGCTCGAGATCCGAACGCGCGGTCAGCAGGCGCGCGATCACGTCCTCGTTCTCCTCGGGTTCCAGCGAGCACGTAGCATAGTACAGGCGTCCGCCGGGAACCAGCAAATCCACCGCCCCGGTGGCCAGCGCCAGCAGGCGATCGGCATTGCGCGCGAGGGTGGGTGGCCGCAGGCGCCAGCGGCCCTCCGGATGATGCCGCGCCACGCCCGTGCCCGAGCAGGGTCCATCCAGCAGCACGGCGGCCGCCGTGCCGGGCCGCAGCGGCGGGCGCGTCCCGTCGCCCACCAGCAAGGGCAGGCCCACCGGGGCGAGGCGGTCGCGGTTCTCGCGCAGCCGGCCCAGGCGCCGCGGCTGCAGGTCCATGCCCACCACCGTCCGCCCGGCCGGCAGCAGCGCGCGCAGGTGCAGGGCCTTGCCCCCGGGCGCGGCGCAGAGATCCACCACCGGGCCGGCCAGCCCGGCGAGGTCGTCCCCCTGTGCGGTGAGCCAGTCCACCACCGCCTGGGCGGCGGCGTCCTGGACCAGCAGTCCGTCGGTGCAGGCGAGCAGGCGGCGCAGGCTCTCGCGATCGTGGCGCTCACGCAGGCGCAGCGCCCGCGGGAACCCCGCCACCACCTCGCACGCCCCGCCCGCGGCCTCGAGGGCCGAGGCCGCCGCGGCGGGGTCGTGGCCGGGTAGCACGTGGAGCGTCACGGGGGCGGGCGTGTTGGCGTGGGCCAGCAGGCGCGCGGTCTCCGCCACGCCCAGGCGCGCGCACCATCGCTCCACCAGCCACACCGGGTGCGACCACCAGGCCGCCAGGCGCGGGATCACCGCGGGATCCTCGAGTCGCGGGTCGTCGGGGTCGGCCGGCAGATCGAACAGCGGGACGACCGCGTCGAGCGGCCGCTCGGTGCCGGCCGCGGCCACGGTGCGCTGGACGCCCTGCAGGACGGCGTTGGCGTACCCCACCGCCCGCCGGCGCCCCTCGGCCCGGAGCAGCTCGCCGGCCTGGTGCACGGCCGCGTAGGCGGGCACGCCGCGGCTGGTCAGGAGCTGGTGCAGGGCCAGGTGCAGGACGCCGCGGACGGTGGGGTCGTCGGTGGGCCGCCGGCGGCTGAAGCGCGCGATCAGGAGGTCGTACCGGGCCTGCCACTGCAGGACGCCGCGCAGCAGCTCCTCCGCCACCGCCATGGCCTCGTGGTCGCCGCCGAGGCGTCGGCGCAGCTGGGCCAGCGCGGCGTCGAGACTCCGGCCGCGGCGCACCGCGAGCAGGGCCGCGAGGACGGCGCGGCGCCGCGGGTCGGCGCTCACGAGGTGAACGCCTGGCCGGGCTGGACGGCGAAGCCGCGGAGGAACTCCGCCACCGGGAGCATGCGCCGGCCCGGCGACTGCAGGCGCAGCAACCGGACGCGGCCGCTGCCGCAGGCCACCTCGATGCCGGCCTCCGAGACGACCAGCACCGTACCGGCCGCCGCCCGGCCGCGCGGCAGGCCCACCGGCTCGGCGGCGCCGATCTTCAGCAGCTTGTCCGCCAGGAAGCTGGTGGTGCCGGGGAAGGGATCGAGGGCGCGGATCTGGTTGTGGACGGTGATCGCATCGCGATCCCAGCGCACCGGCGACAGGCTCTTGGTGAGCATGGGGGCATAGACCGCGCCCTCGTCCTCCTGGATCACCGCCTCGCAGCGTCCGCTCGCCACCGCGGGCAGCGTGCGCGCGAGCAGCTCGCCGCCCAGGTCGCCGAGGCGCTCGAGCAGCTCGCCCCCGGTCTCGCCCGGCCCGATGGCCACGGGGGTGGCGGCCAGGACGGGGCCGGTGTCGACGCCCTCGTCCATGCGCATGAGCGTCACGCCGGTCCAGGCATCACCGTGCAGGATGGCGTGCTGGACGGGCGAGACGCCGCGCCAGCGCGGCAACAGGCTGAAGTGGATGTTCAGGCAGCCCAGTTCCGGCAGTTCCAGCAGCGGCGCCCGCAGGATGTGGCCGAACGCCACCACCACGATGGCGTCGGGACGCGCGGCGGCCACCTGCTCCTGGACGCGCCGTCGCTCGGCCTTGCCCCGGTCCTGGGTGATCACCGGCAGGCCGTGCTCTCCCGCGGCCGCCTTGACCGCGGTGGGCGCCAGCCGCCGGCCGCGGCCCGCGGGACGATCCGGCTGCGAGACCACCAGCCGGACCTCGTGACCGGCCGCCAGCAGCGCCTCGAGGCTCGGCACGGCGTACTCGGGCGAACCCATGAAGACCAGGTTCACGCGGACTCCTTCCAGGCGGCGCCGCCGCGCCGGGACATTCGCCAGAGCCGTCCCTGGAGCAGCCACCGCCGCCAGCGCGGCAGGTGGTCGATGAACAGGACACCGTCGAGGTGATCCAGCTCGTGCTGCAGGATGCGCGCGAGGACGCCCTCGTCCCGCAGCCGCCGCGACGTGCCGGCGAGGTCGCGATAGACCACCTCCACGCCCCGCGGTCGCGACAGCCACAGGTAGAGGTCCGGGAACGACAGGCATCCCTCCTCGAAGGGGACCACCTCGCCGAAGCAGCGCTCGAGGCGCGGATTGATCAGGACGCGCGGCGCGGCATCCGGCTGGTCCGGATCGCCCACCAGCACCACGCACCGCGGATCGCCGATCTGCGGCGCCGCCAGGCCCACTCCCTCGTGGACCTGCATGGCGCCGTGCATCGCGCCCACCAGCGCGGCGACATCCTCGCCCGCCGCCACCTCCCGACACGGCCACCGCAGGCGCGGGTCCCCGTAGACCAGCACCGGCGGCGGCACGGCGGCATCCAGCGCGGCGGGCATCGGTCAGCTCTTCTTGGCCACCACGCCGCCGATGGCGTTCTTGGCGATCTCCACCTTCACGCCCTCGGCGATGAACGCGACCACGCGTTCCTCGTGGACGTCCTTGACGGTGGCGAAGAGCCCGCCGTTGGTCACGATGCGGTCCCCGTTCTTCAGGGCGGCGATCATGGCCTGCCGCTGCTTCTGCTGCTTCTGCTGCGGCCGGATGATCAGGAACCAGAAGATCAGGAAGATGAGGGCCATCATCCCGAAGAAGTACAGCGGGTTACCGCCGCCTCCACTGCCGTCTGCGGGAGGTGCGGCCATGGCCAGGAAGGGTAGCAGGGTCACGTCGGCTCCTTTGTCTACGTGTACGGGCGGCCGGGACATCCGGCGGCCGCGGGCAGGCCGCAGCGCGGCATCCGCTTCCCATGATGCACCCGCCCGCCGGGGCGGGCAACCTCCATCAGCGCTTGCGGCCACCCGGCGGCCGCCGGGCGACCTCCTGCAGACGCTGCCGTTCGCCGGCTCGCCAGCGGTCGGTGACCGCGCTCGCCAGCCCGGTCAACGTGCCAGCGGCGATGGCCGCCCGGATGCGTCGCATGAGTTCCTGATAGAACCAGACGTTGTGCTGCGTGGCGAGGATGGGCCCGAGCAGTTCACGCGCCTGGAACAGGTGCCGGATGTAGGCCCGGCTGTGGCGGCGGCAGGTGGGGCAGGGGCAGCCCGGATCGATGGGTCGCTCGTCGCGAGCGTAGTCGCGATTCTTGACCACCAGACGACCATCCCAGGTGAGGACCGAGCCGGTCCGCGCCATGCGCGTGGGCAGGACGCAGTCGAACATGTCCACGCCCGCCAGCACCCCGGCCAGGATGTCGTCGGGATAACCCACGCCCATGAGATAGCGCGGCCGGTCGGCCGGCAGGAGTCCGGCGGCCACGGCCGTCATCTCGTGCAGGACGGGCCTGGGCTCACCCACCGAGAGGCCGCCGATGGCATAGCCGGGAAGGTCGAGTTGCGTGATGTCCGCGGCCGATCGGCGCCGCTCCGCCACGCTGGTCCCGCCCTGCATGATCCCGAAGAGCACTCGCTCCCAGCCGCCCTCGACGCGGCGGCCGCCCGGGCCGAACGCCTCGAGGCAGCGGCGCAGCCAGCGGCCGGTGCGATCCACCGCACGGGCGATCTCCCGCGGATCGCTGTCCGCCGGCGCGCAGTGATCGAAGGCCATGACGATATCCGCGCCGAGGCCGAGCTGGATCTCCATGCTGAGCTCCGGCGTGAACGCCAACGGCGTGCCATCCAGATGCGACCGGAAGCGCACGCCATCCTCGTCCACGCGGACCAGATCGGTGAGGGAGAAGACCTGGAAACCGGCGCTATCGGTGAGCAGGGCGCCGTCCCAGCCCTGGAAGCGGTGCAGGCCGCCCAGGGACCCGATGAGCTCGTGCCCCGGGCGCAGATGCAGATGATAGGTGTTGCCCAGGATGATGCGGGCGCCGCTGGCCGCCACCTGCTCGAAGGTCAGGGCCTTGACCGACCCGGACGTCCCGACGGGCATGAACACGGGCGTGGGGACATCACCATGGGGTGTGTGCAACGTGCCGAGGCGCGCCGAGCTGTCCGGATCGTGCCCGGTGATGCGGAAGTCGAAGGGGCGCGCGAGCAGATCGGTCACGGGGTGGCCTCCTCCGGGGGCAGGATGAGCATGGCGTCGCCGTAGCTGAAGAAGCGCAGCCGCCGGGCCACGGCCTCCTCGTAGGCGGCGCGCCACGAGGTCTGTCCCGTGAGCGCGGCGACGAGCATCAGCAGGCTCGACCCGGGCAGGTGGAAATTGGTCAGCAGGCCATCGGCCGCGGCGATCCGCTCCGGCGGTCGCAGGAACAGGCGCGTGATCCCGGCCACGGCCCAGCCCTCCGCCTCGCGACGCGCGATTCCGGTGAAGACCGGCGGCGGCTGCTGTCCCGCCGCCGTCTGCTCGACCACGGTGCCCGGAGGCGCGGCCGCGGGCAAGTGCAGGCGCGCCACGGTCTCGAGGACGCGCAGGCTGGTGGTGCCCACCGCGATCACGCGCCCGCCCGCGCGCCGGCAGGCGTCCGCCGCCCGGGCCGTCGCTGCCGGCAAGACGAACCGCTCGGCGTGGAGCCGGCCCGCCGCGATCTGCTCCGCGCTCGGCGGCCGGAACGTCCCCGGCCCCACGTGCAGGGTCACGCGCGCGGTCTCGACGCCGCGTTCGGCCAGGCGGGCGAATACCTCCGGCGTGAAGTGCAGACCGGCGGTGGGTGCGGCCACCGAGGCGCCGGCCGCCACGTCGCCGCGGGCGTAGACCGTCTGGTAACGCTGCCGGTCCTGCGCGCGCCGCGCGGCGGGGTCCGGATGCTCGCCATCACGGCGGATGTACGGTGGCAGGGGAACGTCGCCCCACATCTCGGCCACCGCCGCGAGGTCGCCCGGCCCGACCGCGCCGTCGCCGCCGCCGGCGGCGGCGGCGGCGGCGGCGGCGACCGCCGCCGGGTCGGTCCCGGCAAGCGCCACGGAGACCTCGCCGCCGGGATGGGTCGCCAGGATGCGCAGCCGCGGCCCGCCGGGCGTGGCGGTGGCCGCCGTCCCGACCACGAGTTCATGGCCGGATCGCAGGCGACGCGCCGGCCGGGCCAGCGCCCGCCAGGGCGGTGCGTCCGTGGGGGGCGGCCGGCGGCCCAGGGCCGCGGGCGCGGTCGCGGTGGCCGGTTCCACGGTCGTCTCCGGCGCGAGCAGCAGCAGTTCGACCCTGCCGCCGGTGTCGTCCCGCCGCGTCCAGAGGCGCGCGGGCAGCACGCGGCTGTCGTTGACCACCAGCAGATCGCCCGCCCGCAGGATGTCGGGCAGGTGGCCGAAGACGTGCAGGCCCCGGACGCCAGCACCGCGATCGACCACCAGCAGCCGCGAGGCATCACGTGATGCCGTCGGCTCCTGCGCCACCAGTTCCGGCGGCAGGTGATAGCGATAGGCCGCCGGATCGATCATCTCAGAGCAGTTCCCCCTGCCCGGCGACGCCGCCGGACGGCGGCTGCAGCCCCAGGTGACGCCAGCCGCCAGGCGTGACCTCGCGCCCGCGGGGGGTCCGCTTGAGCAGGCCGGCCTGGATGAGGAACGGCTCGACCACGTCCTCGAGGGTGTCCATCTCCTCGCCCAGCGACACCGCGAGATTCTGCACGCCCACCGGGCCGCCCTGGAAGTGCTCGCAGATCACGCCGAGGTAGCGACGGTCCAGCGGCTCGAGACCGACCGCGTCGACGCCCAGCAGGGAGAGCCCCCGGTCGGCGGCGGTGCGATCGATCACCGTGGTGCCGTCGACCTGGGCGTAGTCGCGGACGCGGCGCAGCAGCCGGTTGGCCGCGCGCGGCGTGCCCCGGCTGCGGCGGGCGATCTCCAGGGCGCCGTCGGGAGCGAGCTCGATGCCCAGCAGACCCGCCGACCGGGTGACGATGGTGGCCAGCTCCTCGGGCGGATAGAACTCCAGGTGGCAGACGATGCCGAAGCGGCTGCGCAGCGCCGGCGTGATCAGTCCCGCCCGGGTGGTGGCGCCGATGAGGGTGAACGGTTCGAGCTGCAGGTTGAAGTGGCGCGCCCCGGGGCCCTTGTCGATGACCAGTTCCACCCGCCAGTCCTCCATGGCCGGGTAGAGGTGCTCCTCGATCACGCGGTTCAGGCGATGGATCTCGTCGATGAACACGGCGCGGCGATCGGCCTGTTCGGAGAGCAGGGCGATGAGCTCGGCGCTGTTCTGGAACGCCGGGCCGCTGGTCAGCCGGATCTCCAGCTCCATCTCCCCGGCCAGGATCTGGGCCAGCGTGGTCTTGCCCAGCCCCGGTGGCCCGTAGAGGAGCACGTGGTCCAGCACCTCGCCGCGCTGCCGGGCCGCGGTCACGAAGACCCGCAGGTTCTCCTTGATCGCCTGCTGGCCGACGAACTCGTCCAGACTGCGCGGCCGCAGGCTGCGGTCGAGCGCGCGGTCCTCGGGCTGCTCCTCGGGATCGGTCCAGCGGGTCTCGTCCACGATGCTCCTTCAGGGCTGGCGTCCGGCCCGCGGCGGCTGGACGGATGACAGCGAGTCGGCCGGGCGCCGGGGCGGTCAGCGCCCCGGTGCGCCCAGGCCAGCCAGGGCGGCGCGCACCCAGGCCTGCACGTCCTCGGCCAGTTCCGGTCGTGCGCGGCGCGCCTGCTCCAGGAGGTTCTCCGCCTGCTGGGCGGGCAGGCCCATGGCCAGTAGCACGGGCAGCGCTGCGCCCAGCCCGGCGGTGGGCGCGGCACCCGCCGCCACGCCGGAGGAGGTCTCGTCGGCGGGAACCAGCCCCGCCGGCACGCGCTGGCCCAGCTCGACCACCAGCCGGGCGGCGCTCTTCTTGCCGATGCCGGGCAGGCGCGCGAGGGCCTTCTCGTCCCCGGTGCGCAGGTAGCCGGCGATGGCGGCCGGTTCGGCTCCCGACAGCATGCCCAGCGCCACCCGCGGGCCGATGCCCGAGACGGTCACCAGCAGCCGGAACATGGCCCGCTCCTCCAGGGTGGGAAACCCGAAGAGGGTCCAGCCATCCTCCCGCACCGCGAGGTGGGTCCACAGCTTCACCGGTTCGCCGACTCCCGGCAAGCGCCCGGCCCCGCGCTCGGAGAGCAGCAGGTCCAGCCCCACCGCGCCACCGGCCACCGCCACCACGGCCTCCCGCCCCCCCTGGGCCAGCGTCCCGTCCACGAAGGCGATCACCGCACACCTCCGGCCGTCGCTCCGACGCGGCGGCGACCATCATGGGCCAGGGCCACGGCCAGGGCGTCGCTCTCGTCCAGGCCGGGCTCGTCGCTCAGTCGCAGCAGGCGCATGACCATGAACCGGACCTGCTGCTTGCCTGCCTGCCCGTTGCCGGTGAGCGCCCGCTTGATCACCGCCGGCGGATACTCGTGCACCACCAGGCCGGCCCGGGCGCCGGCCAGGAGGGCGGCGCCGCGCGCGTGGCCGAGGACCAGCGAGCTGCGGGCGTTGCGGGCGTTGAAGAGATCCTCCACCGCCATCACCTCCGGCGCGTGCTCGGCGATCACCGCGGCCAGGGCCCGGTCGATGGCCAGCAGGCGCTCCGGCAGCGCCAGATCGCGTCCCGGACGGATGACTCCCGAGGCGAGGCGCCGCACCGCCGGCTGCACGGCGATGACCGCCCAGCCGGTGGCGTGGGAACCCGGATCGATGCCGAGGATGCGCGTGGCCGTGCTCATGGTCCTTCCGGCGCGGCGGGCAGGCGAGTGCGTGGAACGGGGGCAGGCTGGGGACCGGACGGCGGCCGTGCGCCCTCCGGTCCCCGATCCGCTGCTCAGGAGTCTAGCCTGGCGAGCAGCTCGGCGTCGATGTCGAAGTTGGCCGACACCTTGGAGACGTCGTCGAGATCGTCGAGGTAGTTGACCAGGCGCAGGACCGCCGCCGCCTCCTTCTCGTCCTCGATGGCCACCTCGGTGCTGGCCTCCATGATCAGGTCGGCGTCGCGAACGGGCAGGCCCGCCTCCTGCAGCGCGGTGGAGACCGCGTGCAGGTCCTCCATGGCGGTGGTCACGACCACGGTGCCGGCGGACTCCTCCACGTCCTCGGCCCCGTTCTCGATGGCCACCTCCATCACCTGCTCGGGATCCACCGCGGCCTCGCCCTCGTCGGCGGCGACCACGATCATGCCCTTGCGGGTGAAGAGATAGGAGACGCAGCCGGTGGAACCCAGCTTGCCGCCATGCTTGGTGAACACGTGCCGCACCTCGGCGGCCGTGCGGTTCTTGTTGTCGGTCTGGGTCTCCACGAGGATCGCCACGCCGGCGGGACCGTAGCCCTCGTAGTTGATCTCCTCGTAGGTGACGCCCTCGAGCTCGCCGGTGCCGCGCTTGATGGCCTTCTCGACGGTGTCGTTGGGCATGTTGTTGGCCCGCGCCGTGGTCACCGCCGCCCGCAGGCGCGGGTTGGCCTCCGGGTCGCCGCCACCCTCGCGGGCGGCGATGGTGACCTCGCGGATCAGGCGCGTCCAGACCTTGGCCCGCTTGGCGTCCTGGGCCGCCTTGCGATGCTTGATGTTCGCCCACTTGGAATGGCCGGCCACGACGGACCTCCTAGTCGCTCTTCTGGCGGCTGGCCTGGTACTCCTCGATCAGCCGCTTCTGGACGTCGCCGGGCACCTCGGCGTAGTGGGAGAACTCCATGCTGAACGTCCCGGTGCCCTGGCTCATGGCGCGCAGCGCGATGGCGTACTGGTAGAGTTCGTCCTGCGGGACCTGGGCCGAGACGATCTGGAAGCCACCATCGGCCTCGGAGCCCTGGATGGCGCCGCGGCGCGTGGAGATGTCGCCCATCACATCGCCCATGTAGTCCTTGGGCACGGTGATCCGGACGGTCATGATGGGCTCGAGGATCACCGGCCGCAGCTCGCTGGCCTTCTCCTCCACGGCCTTCTGCAGCGCGATGCGCGAGGCGGACTTGAAGGCGGCCTCGCTCGAGTCCACGTTGTGGTAGCTGCCGAAGAACAGCGCCACCTTGATGTCCACCATCTCGTAGCCGGCGATCAGGCCGTCGGCCAGGGTCTCGCGGCAGCCCTTCTCCACGGCGGGGATGAACTTGTTGGGCACCACGCCGCCGACGATCTCGTCGAGGAACTCGAAGCCGCCGCCGCGCTCGTTGGCCTCGATGCGCAGGTGGACGTCGCCGAACTGGCCACGACCGCCCGTCTGCTTCTTGTGCCGGCCCTGCACCTCGGTCTTGCCCTTGACCGTCTCCTTGAACGCCACGCGCGGACGCGAGCGCTCCACCTCCACGCCGTTGATCTTCTTCAGCTTGTCGAGGATGTGCGCGGTGTGCATGTCGCCCTGGGTGACCAGCAGGGTCTGCGAAAGCTCCGGCTGGTGCTTGATCTCGAAGGTGAGGTCCTCCTCGTGGATCTTGTTCAGGCCGGCCGCCATCTTGTCCTCGTCGCCCTGGGTGACCGGACGGATGGCCTCGGCGTTGGTGGGCACGGGGAACGGCAACGGCTTGAGCTTGAAGTCGCCCTTGCTGGTCAAGGTGATGCCGGTGGCGGTCACCTTGAGCTTGGCGGCCTGGACGATGTCGCCAGCCGTGGCCACCTCCACCTTGTCCTTCTGGCGCCCCACCGCGGCAGACATCTGGCCGAGCCGCTCGCCCTCGCTGCTGGCGCCGGTGGTCAGGTTGTCGCCGCTCTTGACCTGGCCGCTGAAGACGCGGAGCCAGACGATGTCGCCGCCCTGCGCCTCGTACTGCTTCTTGAAGGCGAACAGCAGCGGATCGCCGTCGGGGCTGCAGGCGAAGGTCTTGTCCTCACCGCTGTCGGGATCGACGCCCTCGATCTCCGTGCGCACGGCCGGGCTGGGGATCAGGCCGACGGCGGCCTTCAGCGTCGCCATCACGCCCACCTCGCTGTCGGCGGCCGTGGTCAGGACGGGGTAGACGGTGCCCTGCGCCACGCCGGCCTTCAGGCCGCGGATCAGTTCCTCGTCGGTGAGGGTCATCTCCTCGAGATACTTCTCGGTGAGCTCCTCCACGGCCTCGGCCGCCGGATCCATGAGCGCCTCGCGCCCCGCCTGGGCGGCGTCGGCCAGTTCGGCGGGAATGTCCTGGATCGTCAACTCGCCGTTCTCCATCACGTGGGCCTTCATGGTCAGCAGGTCGACCACGCCGCGGAAGTTCTCCTGGGACCCGATGGGCAGATGGATGGGCACGGCGTTGACGCCCACGTTCTCCCGCAGGGTCTCCAGCGTGCCCTCCCAGTCGGCGTGCTCCTTGTTCATGCGGTTGACCACGATGAGCGAGGGCACCTCGTGCTGCCGCAGCGTGCGCCACACGGCGTCCGAGGCCACCTCGTAGCCACCATCGGCCTTGACCAGGAAGTACGCGCCCTCGATCACCGGGAGGCTGGCGTAGACGTCTCCGCGAAAATCCTCGACTCCCGGCGTGTCGATGAGGTTCAGCTTGTGGCCGTCCACCTCGGTCCACGCCAGCGTCGCGGAGATGGTCTGCTTCTTCTCGATCTCCTCGTCGAGGTAGTCGAAGACGGAGCTGCCGTCGTCGACGTTGCCCCGGCGACCGACCTTGCCGGTGACGTGCAGCATGGCATCGGCCAGTGCGGTCTTGCCCACCCCGTGCGGCGCGATCAGGGCGATGTTCCGGATCTTGTCGATGGGATAGCTCTTCAAGGATCGTCCTCCCGGGTCGGTACGAGGTGCGGGCCGGATCGGGGGCCGCCACCGCCTGGCGACCGGCGTGTGCATCGCGCCGCCGCCCGGTCAGCAGAGCCCGGCGGCGGCGCGAGGGATTCGGTTCGTGGCGAGCGAGAATAGTAGTGTGCGCCCCGTTGCGTGTCAATACGGCCCCAGCCGCCCCCACGCCCCCTCATGACGCGCTCCCTCTTGTCCCCGGTGGGCCGGTTTCCTACCTTCATGGCAAGCGATCAGCGCGCCAAATCCGGCTGGACACCCCATCGGGCAGACATTACCGTTAGGAGTCGCCCGACGGACCACCGGAGCGGTCACGGCCGCCCCGGCGGGCTGGCGCCGAGCGCCGTCGCCGGCCCCACCGGAATCCTCTCTCCGTGCCGAGGTGCCCTGCATGAATTCCAGGTTCTTCCTCGCCCTTCTCTGCTGCCTCGTCCTGGTCCTGCCGGCCGGGACCGCCATGGCACAGGATGCGGCCGCTGCCGATCCCCTCGAGGCCGACGACGCCACCGCCGAGCCCGAACTCACCTGGGAAGACTACAAGATCAAGGCCTACAGCGTGCGGATCTTCGGTGGGCAGTTCGGCGGCGACGAGTACCTCAACCTGCCGGTGAAGGGCGATCGCACGTACCTCACCGAGGGCGCCGAGCTGATCATGGGCTACGACGGCACGATCTGGGAACCCTCCGAGCTCGACTACGAGATCTACGACGGCCCCATCAAGAAGCTCGAGGACGGCTACACCTTCGGCGTCCGCGTGGGCTCCTACCTCACGGACAACTTCCACCTCGACCTGTCGCTCGCCTACAGCGCCTCCGAGGCCGTGCTGACCATGGTCAACACCGAGGAGCCGGACAACTTCGTCCGCGAGGAGATCGACCGCGACGACAGCGTGCAGATCTTCCGCGGCGGCCTCGAGATGATCTACGACTTCGACCGCTTCAGCCTGCTGGGCATCCACCCCTACATGGGCT
This sequence comes from uncultured Fibrobacteraceae bacterium, assembly GCA_964637835.1. Classification (GTDB taxonomy): domain Bacteria; phylum Krumholzibacteriota; class Krumholzibacteriia; order LZORAL124-64-63; family LZORAL124-64-63; genus Glo-17. The sequence continues at coordinate 37,271 of CAZWYF010000015.1, read as the reverse complement.
TCGGCTTCGGCGGCGTGATCAACCGCTTCAGCAACCTCGAGGACGTCAGCGGCCTCTACCTCACCGGCACCTTCGGTCTGGAGCACGACCTCTTCGCCGACACGTCGGCCTTCGTCCAGTTCAACCTGACGACGTTCGCCATGTCGCGTGACGAGCTCCACTACACCGAGACCGTCTCGTTCACCGACATCACCGCCGGCATCTCCTTCTTCATCGACGTGGTGCCTGGCGACATCCGCGCCCTGCACGAGGCGGAGATGGCCGAGGCCGCCGGACGCTAGGGCCGCCGGACGCTAGCCTCGCGCCGCACCGGCTCGGATCGCGACCCCGCTGACGAAAGCCGCCCGGGCCGGAGCCCGGGCGGCTTTCTTCTGGCGACCAGGAGCGATCCCCGGCGGAGTCGCTCCCTGCGCCCTGGCGCCGACGGCCGAAGCCCGCGCCGGGACGGCGACGTGTCAGACCTTCTTCGCCGTCTTGCGCACCGGCGCCTTGCGGGCGGTCTTCTTCGTCGTCTTCTTGGCAGCCTTCTTCGTGGTCTTCTTGGCCGCCTTCTTCGTGGTCTTCTTGGTCGCCTTCTTGGCCGCCTTCTTGGTGGCCTTCTTCGCGGCCTTCTTGGTGGTCTTCTTGGCCGCCTTCTTGGTCGCCTTCTTCTTGGTCGCCTTCTTCTTCGTGGCCTTCTTCTTCGTGGCCTTCTTGGCGGCCTTCTTGGTGGTCTTCTTGGCGGCCTTCTTGGCGACCTTCTTCTTGGTCGCCTTCTTCTTGGTCGCCTTCTTCTTGGTGGCCTTCTTCTTCGTGGCCTTCTTCGTGGTCTTCTTGGCGACAGTCTTGCCAGCAGCCGCCGCGAGCAGGGTTCTCTCCTCCATCCTTGGACCTCGCTTGTCGGGTTGATCCTTGCTCCGCTCCGGCCCTGCACCCTCGGGCGACGGGCGGACTCTAGCTGCTTGCAGTGACTCGAGTGAGTCGATCTGAAGCAGGTGCATTATCTGAAGAGTAGAAAAACACTGTCAAGGATCATTCGACGATTTCAGCAAAAACTTGTTCATGCTTCGAAGATCGTGATCGCTCTCGCCACCATCGATGACATCACCGCCGCCATCGATGACATCACCGCCGCCATCGATGACATCACGCTGCGCGATCGATGGCATCACCGCCGCGATCGATGGCATCACGCTGCGCGATCGATGGCATCACGCTGCGCACGCCGCGGACTTCATCCGC
>CAZWYF010000015.1:0-35950 GCA_964637835.1 uncultured Fibrobacteraceae bacterium | reverse complement strand
GATCGATGGCATCACGCTGCGCACGCCGCGGACTTCATCCGCGACGACTCGACGATGATCCGTCGGTCTTCGCGCCATGAGGTGTCATGCAGGAACGCGCCATGACCATCGCGGGGCGCGCTGGCGATCGCCATGGGCCGGCCCACGGTCGGATGGGCGACGCACCATCCACGCGAAGGGGCTCTCCTCGCGGAGAGCCCCTCGTGCGTGGTGCCCGGGGCGGGATTCGAACCCGCACGGCTTGTGGCCACTACCCCCTCAAGATAGCGTGTCTACCAGTTCCACCACCCGGGCCACGAACTCGTGGCGCGATCCCGGCCTCGATCGACTGCTACTGGCTGCCGCCGCCGGACTGCTCCGGCTGGTCGGTGCCGCCACCATCGTTTCCACCGGCGCCGCCGGTCGGCTCCTCGGCCTCGCCCTCGGCCGCCGCGGGGGGGGGCGGCGGCATGGCGCCTTCGTCGGTGATCGGCGGGGCCGGCAGGTCGGCATCGATCTGGCCGCTCTGCTGCGCCTCCTCGAGGACGCTGCCCGAGCCGGTGGCACGGCTCCCCGACATCATGAACAGCGCCAGCGACGTGACCATGAAGCCGATGCCGGACCAGATGGTGACCTTGTGCAGCAGCGTGGTCATGCCGCGGGAACCCAGCAGCTGCTGCGGCGCGCCCCCGGTGCCGCCGAAGGCGCCGGCGAGGCCACCGCCCTTGCTGCTCTGCAGCAGGACCGAGACGGAGAGGACGATGCTGATCAGCACGTGGATCACGGTGAACAGGATGTACATGCCGGGCTACTCCTGGCGGCTGAAGCGCAGGTCCAAGACTCCGCGATCCGAGACTCCGCTAAGGTCCGAGACTCCGCGAAGGTCCGAGACTCCGCGACAAGCGAAACCCTCGCCCACCCAGGTGATCGAGGGGTGGGAAAGTTAATACCCGTGCCCGAGTTCTGTCAACCAGTGGTCGCGACTCTCTGGCGAACGCGGCGGCGGCCACCCGGGCCGCCGCTGGTGCCAGCGACGGTTCCCGGGTGCCGGTGCCAGCCACAGCGCCGCCCCCGGTGCCGATGCCGATACCGGTGCCGATGCCGATGCCGGATCAGGCGTCGCTCAGTGCGGAGACGCCCGGCAGTTCCTGGCCGGCCATGAACTCCAGCGAGGCGCCGCCGCCGGTGGAGACGTGGCTGATCTGGTCGGCGAGGTCCAGCTGGTTGAGGGCGGCCACGCTGTCGCCGCCACCGACCACGGACCTGGCCCCCTTGTTCGTGGCATCCGCCACGGCCTGCCCCACCTTGCGCGTCCCCTCGGCGAAGGACGGCATCTCGAAGACGCCCATGGGGCCATTCCAGAAGATCGCGCGGGACCCGGCGATGGTCCCGGCGAACTGCGCGGCCGACTTCGGTCCGATGTCCAGGCCTTGCCAGCCGTCGGGGATGTCGGTCACCAGCACGGTCCGGTGCTCGGCCGAGTCGGCGAAGTCGCTGGCCACCACCACGTCGGTGGGCAGCACCAGTTCCGTCTCGCTCTGCTTGGCCTGGGCGAGGATCTCCTCGGCGGCCTTCAGGCTGGGCTCGTCGAGCAGGCTGTCGCCGATGCTCAGGCCCATGACCTTGAAGAAGGTGAAGATCATGCCGCCGCCGAGCAGCAGATGGTCGACGCGATCGAGCAGGTTGCGGATCACGTCCACCTTGCTGTCCACCTTGGCACCGCCGAGGATGGCGGTGAACGGCCGCGCGGGATCCGCGAGCAGACCGCCCAGGTAGTCGAGTTCCTTCTCCATGAGCAAGCCGGCGTAGCGGCGCTCGAAGTGCCCGGCCGCGCCCACCGTGGAGGCGTGGGCACGGTGGGCGGTGCCGAAGGCGTCGTTGGCGTAGGCATCACCGAAGGCGGCGAGAGCGCGGGCGAAGCCGGCCTCGTTCCTGGTCTCCCCCGCGTTGAAGCGCAGGTTCTCCAGCAGGAGCACCTCGCCGGGCTGCAGGCCGTCCACCTTGCTCTCGGCATCCGGGCCCACGGTGTCGGCCGCGAACTTCACGGGCGCCTCGAGATGCTCGGCGAGCCGGTCGGCCACCGGCCGCAGGGAGTACTCCGCCTTGACCTCGCCCTTGGGACGACCGAGGTGACTCATGAGCACGACACTGCCCCCACCGTCGAGGACGTGCCGTATCGATGGCAGGGCGGCCTGGATGCGGGTGTCGTCGGTGATGTTCCGGTCGGCGTCGAGGGGGACGTTGAAATCGACCCGCATCAGGACCCGTTGGCCCTGCGGATCGAGTTGCGACAGGCTCGCCTTCTTCATGCTTCCTCCCGCGGAAGTGCTCCTCGCTGGCCCCGGCGTGTGGCGCGGGGCGGATCGGTTCTCCTCTGCAGCGCAAGCTACCGACGGATGGGCCAGGGTGTCAAGCGACGCCGGTGCTGCTGGCGCGGCGATCAGGCGCGCCGCGCAGCCGATGGCGACGAAGGCCGCGACCGGCCAGTGTTCCGCGTCCAGGGCGGCGGCGGCGGCCTCCAGCGTGGCGCCGGAGGTGGCGAGGTCGTCGAGGAGGACGAGCGGTCGTGGGCCGGCGGCGCCAGGTGGTGTGGCGGCGAAGGCGCCGGCGACGTTGCCAGCCCGCGCCGGCCCGGCGAGCCCCTGGCTGGCCTGCTGGGCGGTGGGCCGGCGTCGGCGCAGGATCGACGCGGCCACCGACATGCCCGTCGCCGACCCCAGCAACGCGGCGAGTTGCTGCGTCTGATCGAAACCGCGCTCGCGGCGGCGGCGCCGGTGCAACGGCACCGGTACGAGGATGGCGGGGCCCGTGGCCGCCAGCACGCGGCGCAGGGCGGGAATGACCAGCGCGGCGAGGGCCCGGCCGAGGCCGCGCGCCCCGCGGTACTTCCACTGGCCGACCAGCCGGACGAGGGCGGCGGAATCCGGAGCCGCCGCATGCAGCGGTCGGCCGGCCAGCACGCCGGCCACCGGACCGGCGGCCGCCAGGCTGCCCGCGCAGGCGGCACAGAGATGCACGCCATGCCAGGGACGCAACCCGGGAGCGGCGCCCGCGACGGCCGCCGCGGGCAGCCGACGGGCGAGGGAGGCGCCGCAGCCCACGCAGCGGTCCGGGGCGAACAGGGTGAGCAGAGACGTCAGGGTCCCGCCCGCGAGACCACCGCAAGCCGACCACATGCCGGGCGTTCCGTTCCGGGAGGCGAGGGCGACGGACGATGAAGACGAGAGGCGGCGAGGCCGGCCGGGAGCGCGGCCACCGCCTAGCGAGCGCGTGCCGTCCGGTGTCCGGCGGTGAGCATCAGCGCGAGGCCGAGGATCACCATGGCCACGCTCAACCACTGGTTATTGGTCCAGCCGAACATCAGGCGCTGGGTCTCCTCGTAGTACCGCGTGAAGTCGATGACGAAGCGGTGCACGCCGTAGAGGAGCAGGAAACGCCCCAGCGTCTCCCCCGGCCGGGCGCTGTGACGCTCCCAGAGCAGCAGGGCGCCGAAGATCAGGAAGCCGCCGAGCGAGGCGTAGAGCTGGGACGGATGCACGGCCACCTGGCCGAACTGCAGGACCGACGGCGCACCGTCCGGGAAGTGCACGCCCCAGGGCAGGTCGCACGGCTGGCCATGGCAGCAGCCGGCGAGGAAGCACCCGATGCGCGTGATGCCGATGCCCAGCGCCACCGACGGGATCATGATGTCGGCCGCCTGCAGGTAGCCGAGGCCGCGTCGCCGGCAGAACACCCAGCCAGCCAGCAGCGCCAGGACCAGGCCGCCGTACAGCGTGAGGCCGCCCTCGGGAAACGCGAAGATCTGCAGCCAGTCGTCTCGGAAGCGGTCGAGGTGGGTGACCACGTAGAAGCCGCGCACGCCCACGATGCTCGAGACCAGGATCACGAAGCTGAGGTCGTAGATGGTCTCTGGCCGGACCCCCGCCAGACGACCCCGGCGCGCGGCGACCCAGATCCCCAGGGCGAAGCTGACGGCCAGCAGGAAACCGAAGCTCTTGATGGGACCCAGCAACTCGGGGTGCATCGATTGTTCCTTTCGGTGGCTGCGCACGTCGTCTGGCGCTCGTGCCGACGCGTGGCCGACGCAGCCGCTTTCAGTCGTCGTAGCGGTGCACGCTCAGGTTCAGCAGCAGAGCGACCATGAGCGAGGATACCAGCAGGTTGGAGCCGCCGTAGCTGATCAGCGGCAACGGCAGGCCGGTCACCGGCAGCAGGCCGGTGGTGATGGCCACGTTGACCACCACGTGGAAGACGAAGTAGCTGGCCACGCCCACGGCGAGCAGGCTGGTGAACGGCCGGCGCACCCGCATGGCGATGCCGACGGCGCGCAGGACCAGGAACAGGAACAGCACGAGCAGTACCACGGCACCGAGCAATCCCAGTTCCTCGCCCGCCACCGAGAAGATGAAGTCGGTGTGCCGTTCGGGCAAGAAGGCCAGCCCCTTCTGCGTCCCCTGCAGATAGTGCGTACCGAAGAGCCCGCCCGACCCGATGGCCACCTTGGACTGGATCGCCTGGTAGCCGGTTCCCATCTCGTCGCGGCCGGGATCGAAGAACGTCAGGATGCGCTCCTGCTGATACGGCTGCAAGCGAGTCCAGATCAGGGGGATGCCCAGGCCGGCGGCGATGTTGCTCAGCAGGACCAGCGTGTTGGCCGCCAGGCTGAGGCGCACCAGGTAGAGCGCGCCGATGAGCACCACCAGATACGCGGCCCAGGGCCAGGGCTGATGCAGGATCCGCTCGGAGTAGAACATGATCACCGCACTGGCGCCGGCCGAGAGCGCGGTGGCCAGCAGCAGGCCCGAGATCCCGTACCAGAAGATCATGCCCAGCCAGATGGCCAGGAACACCAGACTGGTGCCCAGGTCCGGCTCCCGCAGCACCAGGATGGTGGGCACGAGGGCCAGCACCAGCGAACCGAGGGTGGCCAGCACCCGGGAGCCGGACTCCATCCGGCGCGCGAGCCAGGTGGCCAGCAGTACCACCAGCGCGATCTTGGCGAACTCCGATGGCTGCAGGCGCAGCGAGCCGATGGCCAGCCAGCGGCGGGACCCGGCCACCTCGGGGGCGATGACCAGCACCGCCGCCAGCAGCAGCGCCGTCGCGAGGTAGCCCGCCCAGGCCAGGTTCTCGAGGTGGCGCAGCGGCAGACGGCTGAGCACGCTCACCGCGAGCCAGGAGATCGCCACCCACAGGACCTGGCGCCAGAACACCAGCTTGGGCACGTCCACGCTCATCTGCGCGTACGATCCGCGCAATGGCTCGGTCACCGACCACAGCAGCGCCAGGCTGTAGAGCAGCAGGGCGGCGTAGACCAGCAGCAGGCGGCGATCACCGCGTGGCAGGAGCCAGCCGGGCCGGATCATGGCTTGCCTCCTCCGGCCGGACGGACCGCGGCCGGCGCGGCCGGGGCCGCCACCGCCCGATCATGAGCCTGCAGTTCGAAGTAACGCCGGAGCCATTCTCCGGCCACCGGCGCTGCCTCCGCCCCCCCATGGCCAGCGTTCTCCAGGATCACCGCCACCGCCACCTCGGGCCGGTCCACCGGCGCGAAGCACATGAACCAGGCATGGTCCTCCCCGTGGGAGTTCTCGGCGGTCCCCGTCTTGCCGGCCACCGGGACACCCGCACGCCGGGCGGCCCTTCCGGTGCCGCTGTCGACCACCTGGTGCAGCGCCCGCCGGATCCAGCCCATGTGTTCGGGCCGGAACGGGAGGTCCACCGGGCCCACCGCTGGCGTCTGGCCGCGCACGAAGGTGGGCCCCGGCACCTCGCCGTCGGCCGCGATGCGGGCCGCGAGCAGGGCCATCTGCAGCGGAGTGGACAGGATCTCGCCCTGCCCGATGGCGTTGTTGAGCATCACGCCGCGGGTCCACTGGCGCGGGCCGAAGCGGCGGTCGTACCACTCGGTTGTGGGAATGATGCCCGGCGCCTCGGCGGGATAGATCCCCGTCACACGCTGACCGAGGCCGAAGGAGCGCGCAGCGGCGGCCAGCTCATCGAGGTCCAGGCGTAGCCCCAGCTGGTAGTAGAACACGTCGCAGGAGTGCGCCAGCGCCCCGGCGTGATCCAGCACGCCGTGGCCGGTGCGCTTCCAGCAACGGAACCAGCGGTTGCCGAACTGATAGCCGCCGGGGCAGGGTTCGAGCACGCTGCCGGTGTCCACCACGCCGGCCTGCAGCCCGGCCAGGCTCGTGACCGCCTTGTAAAGCGAGGCCGGCGCATAGGTGGCCTGGACGATGCGATTGAAGAACGGCTTGGACGGGTCCTCGATGAGCGCCCGCCATTGCGCCGCGCTGATGGCCGTGGTCAGCAGGTTGGCGTCGAAGGTCGGCTTGCTCACCGCGGCGAGCACCTCGCCCGACGGGACGGCAAGGGCCACGGCGCAACCCCGCCGGTCGGCCATCAGGGAATCCAGCGCCACCTGCAAGGGCAGCGACAGGGTCAGCGCCAGGTCCCGCCCCGCACGCACGGGCCGCAGCCAGACCGTCTGCCGCCCGACGTTGCGGCCCGAGGCGTTGACCTCTTCCAGCTTGACCCCCGCCCGTCCGCGCAGGTGAGCCTCGAAGGCCGCCTCGACCCCCTGCTTGCCGGCGGTGTCACCCGGGCGGTACTCGCGATCCGGCGGCGCGTCGGCGAGATCCGCGGCGTCCACCTCGCCCGTGTAGCCGATCACGTGGGCGAACAGCGGCCCGAAGTTGTACCGACGGCGCAGACGCGACTCCACCAGCACGCCCGGCAGGCTGGCCCGCCGCTCCTCCACGGCCATGAGCTGCGGCATGGTGGCGCCGCGCACCAGGGTCAGCCGGAAGCGGCCCCGTCGGCGCTGCTCCCGCAGCTGGTCGAGGGTCTCCTCCGGGGGCAGATCGAACCACATGAGCAGGCGCGCGAGCGTCGGGTCCGGCCCGCCCGGCGTGACCGCGGCCGCGGGGATGGTGATATCCGACGTGAAACGGTTGTCGGCCAGGAGCACGCCGTCGCGGTCGGTGATGCGGCCCCGGGGCGCGGGCTGATGCAGCTGGACCTGGCGGTTCTTGAGAGCGCGCTGGCGGTAGTATTCGTGCTGGACCACCATCAGGCCCAGCAGGTTGAGCCCGAGGATGCCGAAGAGCAGGCAGGCCACGCCACGGAAGATGCGGCCCCGGATCCGCTGCGCCTCCTTGAACTCCATCCTCAGTCCTCCCGGCGCAGGATGCCCAGGGCATCCGCCAGCCGCAGCAGCGGCACCCCCACCACCGCCGTGTAGAGCGCGGTGGGCAGGGCGTCGGCGAACCACGGCGCCAGAAACGCCTCGTTCTGCTGCCGGCTCTGGACCAGGAGGAACAGCGTATCGTGCGCCAGGGTGGCGGCCAGGAGCAGCAGCGCCTCGACCAGCACCAGCCCGTAGACCAGACGGCCCCGCGTCCGGCCCACCACCGCGCCCAGCAGCGTCTTGCACAGCGCGTGCAGTCCGAGCATGGTGGGCACCGAGAGATCCTGCACCAGGCCCAGTGCCAGGCCGCCGAGCGAGCCGGCGCGCGCGCCCGCGGCCATGGCCAGCAGGACGATGGCGATGACCGTGAAGTCCGGCGCGATGCCGCCGATGTCGATCGCCGGCGCGATCACGTTCTCGCCGAGGAACGCCAGGAGCACCCAGGCCAGCGTGGTGCGGAGGAAGTCCCTCACGGCGCGGCCCCCACCACGTAGACCGTCTCGTTGTGCCGGAATTCGGCATGGGGATTCACGGCGATCTCCTTGAAGATCTGGTCGCTGGGGGCGCTCACGTCCTCCACCACGCCGACGCGCAGACCGCGCGGAACCGGGTCGTGCACCGGTCCGCCCACCTCGTCACGGACCTCCGCGATGCCCGAGGTGATGAGCAGATCGCCAGGCAGGACGTCCTCGTCGCGGCCCACCAGCTCCACCACGAACCGGCCGGCCCGCGGACGCAGCACGCCGACCACGCCGGTGCGCGCGAACTCCACGCCGAGGGCCATGTCCGGCGCCGTGAGCAGCTCGACCCAGGCCGACCGCTCATCGATCACCGTGTGCACGCGCCCGAGAAAGCCCGCACGGGTGATCACCGGCAACTCCGGCTGCCAGTCCAGCGGCTCGAGGCTCCGCACCTGGATCATGGTGGCCAGGCGCGCCCGCTTGCGCGCCACCACCTGGCAGGGCGCCAGGGGCACGTCCACCCCCGACGGCAGGGCCGGCCCCGCCGCCCGGGCGGCGTCGTCCGCGGATCGCTGGCGGGCCTGCAACTGCAGGCGCAGCGTCTGCACCTCCGCCGAGAGGCGGGCGTTATCCGCCCGCACACGCAGCACGTCCTCGCCGAAGTTGCGCACCTCGAGCCAGGGATTGATCAGCACCGCGGAGAGGGCGTGCGAGACCTGGATCTGCACCCGGTCGGGCAGCAGCAGCAACGTCAGCGCCACCAGGACGCAGACGGCGGACACCACCCCGTCGGTGCGGATGCCGGTCTGGGATGAGCGCGCCATGCCGGCCTGGGGGCTCCTTCCACGCGGGCAGAGGGGATGCCGCTCCGCGTCAGCGCATGATCACGGGGCGATACTTCTCGAAGTCGTCGAGGATCTTCCCGGTTCCCAGCACCACGCAGAAAAGCGGGTCGTCCATGAGATTGATGGGCAGATCGGTCTGCTCGCGCAGCAACTCGGGCAGGCCCTTCAGCAGGGCGCCGCCGCCGGTCAGGACGATGCCCCGGTCCTTGATGTCGGCCGCCAGCTCGGGCGGGGTCTGCTCCAGGGCCTGCTTCAGCGCGTCGACGATCTGCTGCACCGGCTCCTGCAGGGCCTCGCGGATCTCCGACTGGGAGATCTTCATGGTGCGCGGGACCCCCGAGACCTGGTAGAGGCCCTTGACCTCCATCTCCTCGTCGTCTCCGTGCTTGTGGGCCGAGCCGATGGTCTTCTTGATGGTCTCGGCGGTCTGGTCGCCGATGAGCAGGTTGTGGTTCTTCTTGATGTAGCCGACGATCGCCTCGTCCATCTCGTCGCCGCCGACGCGGATGGAGGTGTCGCAGACGATCCCGTTGAGGGCGATCACCGCGATCTCGGTGGTGCCGCCGCCCACGTCGATGATCATGTTGCCCGAGGGCTGGTCCACGGGCAGTCCCACGCCGATGGCCGCCGCCACCGGCTCGGCCACCAGGTAGACCTCCCGGGCGCCGGCGTGCTTGGCGCTATCGCGCACCGCGCGCTTCTCCACCTCGGTGATGCCCGAGGGCACGCAGATGATGATGCGTGGCGCCACGAAGTGTCGCTTCTTCTGCGCTTGCTTGATGAACGCCCGCAGCATGTACTCGCAGACCTCGAAATCGGCGATCACGCCATCCTTCAGGGGGCGGATGGCGGCGATGGAGTCGGGCGTCTTGCCGAGCATGGCCTTGGCCGCGGCACCCACGGCGTAGACCTTGTCCGTGGCCTTCTCCACCGCGACCACCGACGGCTCGTTGAGCACGATGCCCTTGCCCTTGATGTAGACCAGGGTGTTGGCCGTGCCGAGATCGATGGCGATGTCGTTGTTGAACATGCCCTGCAGGCGCTTCAGCATGGATTCGTTCCTTCGCGGTGCGGCGGTCCCGTCGCGGCGGGCCAGCCGGTCTCCCTGATGCTGACCACCTCGCGGTCGCCCACGACCAGGTGGTCCAGCAGTTCGATCCCCAGCAACCGTCCACAGCGGACCAGCCGCCGCGTCAACTCGAGGTCGTCCCCGCTGGGGCGCGGACAGCCCGAGGGATGATTGTGAGCCAGGACCACCGCCGCCGCCTGCAACCCCACCGCGGGCCGGAAGACCTCGCGGGGATGGACCAGGGAGGCGTCCAGGGTCCCCACCGACACCGTGCGCAGCGCCAGCAGGGCATGCCGCGCATCCAGATACAGAGCCACCACGTGCTCGCGGTCCAGGCCCCCGATCTCCCGCAGCAGCAGGTCGGTCACGGCTCCCGGGCCGGTGACGCGCAACCGCTGGCGCGGCAGCGAGGCCTGCAGACGTCGCCCCAGCTCGCAGGCCGCTTGCAACCTGGTCGCGCGCGCGAGACCCAGGCCGGGGACCTCCAGCAGCTGCTCCAGGGGCTGCCGGACCAGGTCCGCCGGCTCCGGGAAGCGTTCCAGCAACACCCGCGCCAGCAACGGGGCCGCGGGCCGCCCGCCAGGCCCCAGCACCAGGGTGAGCAACTCGGCGGTGCCCAGGTTCCGGGCGCCGTGCCGCAGCAGGCGCTGGCGCTCCGACAGGTCCGCGGGTTCGGCCGGCACCGCGCCCGACCGCCCGACCTCCACCCTCTGATTTCGTAAGGCATTGTTTTCCAAACACATAACCCCGGAGGAGGCAGTCCGAAATTAACAGACGGGTCGCGACGCGGCAACTCTTTATTCACGGGGCCATGATCGCCGAATCCCGATTCGAATCCCGGTCGCCTGGCGACGCGCCCACGCTTGTCGCCATGGCGGCCTTGGCCTATCCTGCGGCGGTACCCTCGGCACGGAGACTGAACCTTGATCGACCCCGCCCGGAATCCCGACGGTCCCATCGTGGTGCGCAAGTACGGCGGCAGCAGCCTGGCCGACATCCCGCGCCTGCGCGAGGTGGCCCGGGACCTGCGCCGGGCGCGCGAGGAGGGCCAGCAGCTGGTGGTGGTGGTCTCGGCCATGGGCGACCAGACCGATCGTCTGGTGGCCCTCGCGCGCGAGGCCAACCCCGAGCCGCCACGGCGCGAGCTGGACATGCTGCTGACCGTGGGCGAGCGCACCACCATGTCGCTGCTCTGCATGGCCCTGGCGACCGAGGGCGTGCCGGCGCTCTCCTTCACCGGCAGTCAGGCCGGCATCATCACCGATACCAGCCACAACGACGCCCGCATCGTGGCCGTCCGCCCCATCCGCCTGCCGGAGGCCCTGGCCGCGGGCAAGGTGGTGGTGGTGGCCGGGTTCCAGGGCGTCAGCGAGCAGACCAAGGAGATCACCACCCTCGGCCGCGGCGGCAGCGACACCTCCGCCGTGGCCCTCGCCCACGCGCTGGGTGCGGTCCGCTGCGAGATCCTCAAGGACGTGCCCGGCGTGATGACGGCGGATCCCAAGCGGGTGCCGGGGGCCCGGCGGCTCGAGGCCCTCGACTACGACCAGTTGCTGCGCATCGCCGACGCCGGCTGCGGCGTGGTCCACCGCCGGGCGGTGGAGTACGCCGCCGAGCGCGGCGTGCCCATCTTCGTGGGCTCGAGCTTCGCCCCCGGGCCGGGCACCACGGTGGCCGCGGCCGCCTCCCCGCCGCCGCCGCCTCCGACGGTCTTCGAGCCTCTGGCCCTGACCGTGGCCGAGGACCAGGCCCGGCTGGTGCTGGGCTCGCTGGATCCCGAGCCCCACCCGGGCCTGCCGCCACTCGCCCGGCGTGCCGCCGTCGCCGCGCCCCTGACCGGGGAGTGGTTCGCCGCCGGCGACCGCTGGTACTGGGAAGGCTGGGGCAGCGCGGCCGCCCTCGCGCCGGTGGCCGAGGACGCCCTGGCGCTCGCCGACGCCGAGCCGGAACTGGTCATGGCCCACTGGGAGGCCGAGGTGGGCGTGGTCTCGCTGGCCGGCCGGCGGCCCGAGACCTGGTCGGGCGCCCTGAGCGCCGTGACCGCGGCCCTCGCCCGTTGCGATCTGGCCCATGCGGCGCTGCGCACCGACGGCGACGTGGTCAGGATCCTGGCGCCGGCTCGCAAGCTGACGGAACTGTCGCGTCGGCTCCACGAGCGGCTGCTGGCCCGATGAGGGCCCGGTCGAGGTAGTCCCGCCAGGCGCCCGGCCCCAGCTCGGCGCGGGCCCGCACCAGCCAGGCCGCGGCGTCCTCGTGCAGGACGGGGTCGGCATGGAGCAGGAGCACCAGCCGGACCCACGCGCGTGGCACCGCCGGATGGCTCCGCTCGTGCAGGATCAGGTCCCGATAGGCCGTCAGCGCCACGTCCTGCCGTCCGGCCTTCTCCGCGCGATGGGCCACGGCAGCCAGTTCATCCGCCTCGAGCCCCAGACCGGGACGACCTCGTCGACCCTCCACGTACGCCTCCAGGGCCAGGTCCCAGCGGCCGCCGCTCGCGGCCTGCCGCAGACCCAGCCGGTAGGACTCCAGCGCCTGCGGCACGGCCCCCGCCATGGTCAGGGCGCGTGCCTGCTCCACCTGCACCCCGGGATCGCCCGCCGCCTGTTCGAGGTACTCGGTGTAGGCGCCGGCGGCCGCCCACCCCTCGCCGCGCCGCAGGTAACGGCGCGCCCGGGCCAGGTGGGACTCCGCCCGCCCCTCCCCCAGACCACCGAGCGACAGGGCAAGAAGCGCGCCCGCGACGAAGCCGCCGAGATGGGCGGGATACGAGACCCCGCTGCCGGTCCAGGGCGCCACCACGGCGCTGACCAGCTGCAGCAGCAACCACAGGCCCACCGCGGCCGGCAGCGGCAGGTAGGCCCGGCCGGCCCGGCTCTGGCCCATGAGCGGCGCGAGCAGCCAGTAGGCCACCGTCACCCGCGCGTACGGCAGGCGCAGCAGCGCGTAGCCCAGCAGACCGGAGATGGCGCCGGAGGCGCCCAGGATGCCCAGACCGCCCTGTCCGGCCCACCCCTGCCAGGCCGCCAGGCCATGGGCGAGGTTGCCGGCCACGCCGGTGAGCAGGAACGCCAGCAACGCCCCGCCGGGCCCGAGCCGGTCCTCCAGGGCAGGCAGGAAGGCCCAGAGGTAGATCAGGTTGCCCAGCAGGTGGAACCACCCGGCATGCAGGAAGAGGGCCGAGACCGCCGTCCAGGGCCGGCCGTCGCCCACGTAGAAGATCAGCGACCAGGGATGCACCGGCAGCAGCCCCGCCCCCCAGTTCTGCCAGGCGAAGACAGCCAGCAGCGACCCGAGCAGGGCCAGGGACAACCAGGGATGACGGCGGCGCTCGACGTCGAGCCCGGTCGGATAGAACCAGCAGAAGTACATGCCGCCTCCGCAGCGAGTCTGGCGAGTCTCCGGAGGAATCGGCCGCGGGCGGCGAAAGTTGAGCACCGGCAGGAGGCGGCGACCGGCGCTTGCGGGCGACCGGTCAGGGGAGCAGCGGTTCCTCGCGGCGCAGCCGGAAGTCGCCGAAGCCGTGGGCGTCGAAGAACAGGACCCGCCGACCGCGTTCCGGGTAGACCCAGATCTGCCACGTGGCGCCGACGGTATGAGGATCGGCGAAGGTCTCCACGCGGGCCGGCTCGCCCCAGCGGATGTAGACGCGGCCACGATCGCTCAGCGCCCCGCGGCCGAAGGAGCTGTAGCGATCGTCGGCCGTGATGATCCGGCGCAGGTGACGCCGCTCCGCCGCCTCGGGCGGCCGATCGTCCGCAGCGCCGATGGCGGCCCAGATCCCGGACCACGCGGCACGGCGCTCGCTGGCCGGCACCGCCGCCAGCGAGTCCCGCACGGCGGACGGCAAGCGGCCGTCCAGCCAGCCCAGGTGACGGCGCCAGGCGCGCTCGTCGGCGAAGGGGATGGCCAGGTTCACCAGCTCGAGCGCCGGCTCGCGCGGCAGCCGCAGCACCTCGTCGTCCCGTCGGATCTCCAGGGCCACCGTCACCCGGGAACGACCGAACGGCAGGCGCGACTGCGGCCAGGCGTGGATCACCCGGGTGGTGTCGGCGGCGCCCAGGGGCGGAACCGCGGTGCGTCGCCGGCGTGGCCGGTCCAGGGCCGCGGCGTCGACCTCGCTGACCAGCTCGATCCCGGTGTCCGGCCAGGAAGGCCCACCCACCGGACGTTGCAACGTCACCGCCAGCTCCAGATCCTCCGCCGCCGAGGAGAGCAGGCGACCGCCGGACTCGGCGGCCGGCAGGCCCGTCTCGACCGCCGTGATCCACACCGGCATGGCGGCGAGCGAGGCCGGCGCGAAGCCGAGCTCCCGGGTCCAGACGCGCTGGCTGGCCTGGACCCGCGCCTGCACCTCCAGGATCACGGGCTCCGAGCCGCGGATCCGCAGCGGGGCGGTGAGCACCAGCTCGGTCGGCGCCTGGGCGTCCGGATGGTCGGCCACGCGGACCTCGCGCGCGGCCACCCCGCCGCCCACCGGCTGCTCGCCGCGCAGCGCCACCACCTGCAGTGCGAGGCCGCTGACCAGCCCGCGGCGGCCCGGATCCTCCCGGAAGATGAGCGACCGGTATGGCACCGCGACGGTGACTCCCGGCTGGATGGACCCGCTGGAGTCCTGGGTGACGCTGACCCAGGCGTCCAGGGTCCTCCCACCGCGCAGCGGATCGGAAGAGAACGACGGTGCGGGTCCGCAGCCGGACGCGGCCAGCACGAAGACCCCACCGGCCACCAGGAGGGCGACCGGGCTGGCGGCGCCCCGCGCGGCCGGCCGCGTCGCGGATCGACCGCGCCGCCGGCTAGACCGTCCGGGGTTCATGGCGCTCGTCGGCGGCGATCTCGCCGTCGTGGAGCCGGATGATGCGGCGGGTGAACGCGGCGATGTCCGTCTCGTGGGTGACCAGGATGACGGTACGGCCACCGCGGTCGAGCTCGCCGAGCAGGGCCATGATCTCCTCGCTGGTGCGGGAATCCAGGTTGCCGGTGGGCTCGTCGGCGAGGATGAGCGAGGGTTCGCCCACCAGTGCACGGGCGATGGCCACCCGCTGGCGCTGGCCACCGCTCAGCTCGTTGGGCCGGTGGTGGCCACGGTCGGCCAGCCCGACCTGCTGGAGCGCCACCGCCGCCCGGTCCCGGCGCTCGGCCGCGCCCACGCCGGCGTAGACCAGGGGCAGCTCCACGTTCTGCTGGGCCGTGCTGCGGGGCAACAGATTGAAGGTCTGGAAGACGAAGCCCACCTGCTGGTTGCGGACCGCCGCGAGCTCGTCCTCGCTGAGCCCGGACACATCGCGGCCGTCGAGCTCGTAGACGCCCGCGGTGGGCGTGTCCAGGCAGCCGAGCAGGTTCATCAGCGTGGACTTGCCCGAGCCCGAGCTGCCCATGATGGCCAGGTACTCGCCGCGGGCCACGTCGAGGTCCACGCCACGGACGGCGTGGACCTCCTGGGTACCCACCCGGTAGGTCTTGCGGATGTCCCGCAGGCGGATCAGCGGCGCCTCGTTCAAGGCAGATCCCGTCCCAGCTGGTTCAGGCGGCCCACCGAGCGGTAGAGCTGCGCCCGCGCGATGAGGTAGTCGCACACCGCCTGGACGACGTCGGCCCGGGCCGAGGCCAGGTTCACCTCGGCGGTGATGCGGTCGAGCTGCGTGCCCGCTCCCACCCGGAAACGCTCCTGGGCCAGGCGGAGTTCCTCCTCGGCCTGCACCACGGTCTCGCTGGCCACGTTGTGCTTCTCCACGGCCTCGCGCATGGCGTTGTAGTACTGCCGCACCTCGAGCTGGGCGTCCAGCTCGGTCTGCTCCAGCTGGTACTCGGCGATGCGCGCGCGGGCCCTGGCCTGGCTGCGACCCGTCCAGTTCTGGAAGCGATTGAAGATGTCCCAGGACACCTGCCCGCCCCAGAGGATGCTCTCGGACTCCTGCGAGCCGAAGCGGTAGGGCGACTCGTTGTACGACCGCGCATAGCGGGCGAACACGTCCACGCGCGGCAACAGCGCACCGGTGGCCGCCGCGGCAGTCTGGTGTGCGGCGTCGGCGTCGGCGGCCGCGGCCTGCAGGTCCAGGCGGTTCTCCATGGCCTCGGCGTAGAGCTGCTCGATGTCCTCGAGGGCGAGCTCGGTCTCCAGGGGCGAGGTGTCCACGTCGAGCTGCCGGGCCAGGGGCTGGTTCATGGCGTGAGCGAGGTCGGCCACCGCCTTCTCCACCTGGTTGTCGGCCACCACGAGGTCGAACTTGGTCTGCTCGAGGCGGACGCGCTGCTGCAGCACGTCGCTCTTGGCCGCGCTGCCGAGGCGGAAATAGGTCTCGGTGCGCTGGAGCTCGGCCGCCGCCTGATCGCGCGTCTCGGCCGCGACCTCCCGTAGCTTGAGGAAGCGCAGCAGGTTGTAATAGGCCACGGCCACGTTCTGGATCACCAGCTCGCGGGTGTACTGGCGGCTGTGGAGGCTGGCCTCGCGGCTCGCCCGGGCGGCCTGCAGCCGGTTCACGTTGGCGAGGCCGTCGAAGAGGTTGAGGTTGGCCGACAGCGACCAGTCCTTGCTGGTCGAGCGGATGGTGACGTCCTCGGTCACCGTCCCCGCCTGGCGCGTGGTGGGCAGCAGGATCATGTCGCCGGCGGAGTCGTAGAGCGTGTCGAACGCGCCCACGAAGAAGGGCGACTCGAGGTCGAAGTCGGTGCGCTCCGATTTGTTCCAGGAGCCCGAGGCCGAGAGGTTGGGCAGGAAGCTGCCCCAGGCCGCGCGCACGTCCTGGTCGGCGATGTCGGTCTCCGCCGCGCGGACCCGCAGACTGGCGCTGCTCTGCAGGGCGATGCGCACGCAGTCGCGGAGGGTCAGGACGCCGGCGGTGTCGATGTCCTGGGCGGCGCTCACGACCGGCAGGCCGGTGAAGGCCGCGGCCGCGGCCACGAGCAGGCCGATGAGGGCGGATCGGGTGCAGGCGCGGTGTGGCATGGAAGGGCTCTCCTCGAGACATGGTGGTGATCCGGCCGGGTGGCGGACCCGGTCATCCTAAGGCCGCCCGGGGGCGACTGGCCAGTGCTGATCGGCGCAGCGGCGGCCCATCTCCGCTGGTACGGTCCTCGACGCCGGAGGTTGCCGGAACCCGCCCCGGGGACGGCACAGGCCGCGTCATGATGACGCGGCCTGGCCGTGCGAGGTTCCCTGCGAGGCGCGATCGGGCAGGCCATGGCGGCGTGCCGGCCGCCGCTAGCGCAGGGTGAAGTTGTAGGGCAGCGCCATCCAGGCCTTCACCGGGATGTTGCGCTGCTTGCCCGGCTTCCACCGGGTCTTGCGCGCGGCCTTGAGGGCCTCGCGGTCGAGCATGGGGTGGATCCCCTTGAGGATCTGGGCGTCCATGACGTTGCCGTCCGGCCCCACCAGGATCTTGACCACCACCGTGCCCTGCATCTGCGAGAGCCGGGCCATCTCCGGATACTCCGGCTGGACGAACTTGACGATCGTGGGCTTCTCCTGGCTGACCACGAAGCCCTCGTCGCCGCCGGAGAGGTCGTAGGTCTGCATGCCGCTGGTCAGGGCCTGATCGAAGTCCACGAAGGTGTCGGCGATGTCCACGTCTTCGGTGACCTCCTCGTCCGGGGCGGCCTCGATCGCCTTGGGTGGCGGCGGGGCCTCCTGGGGCGGCGGCGGCAGCTCGAAGTCCTCGGGCTGATCCTCGATGTCCACCACCTCGATCTCCTCCTGCCGCAGCTTGTACGGCTCGAAGGTGATCTCCGGCGAGACGATGAAGGCCACGATCGTGATGAGCAGCGCGATGAGCACCGACCAGCGCAGCGTCTTGTTGTACTGCGCCTTGAACTCGGTGTTGGCCGACCAGACGATCTGCTGGTGGGTTTCGGTCGCCATGGCGCTCCTAGTACTTCGCGGGCGGGTTGATCTCGACGTCGTTGTTGAAGAGGACGCGCACGGCATTGACCTCCTTCAACGCCTCCATGACGTCGCTCACCGTCCCGTAGGGAGTCAGATTGTCGGTCTTGAACGCCACGATGAGCTGGGGGTTCTCCTGGATCTTGGTGCCGAAGATGTCGGCGATGTGCTTGACCTGGACCATGCGGTCGTCCACGGAGATGCGCCCCACGCGGTCGATGTAGATGTTCGAGACCAGCTCGCGATCGGCTTCCTCGCCGGCCTCCGCCCTCGGCAGCTCCACGGGCAGGCCGGTCTCCTTGCGGAAGACGGTGGTCACCATGAAGAAGATGAGCAGCAGGAACACGATGTCGCCCATGGACGACGTCGGGATGAACGGCTCCTTCTTCGCGGTGCGATTGAAATCGAGGGCCATGCCGCTACCTCCCGCTCGTCTTCAAGGTCAGCTTGCGGGCGTTGGCCAGCTTCAACTCGTCCAGAGCACCCACCATGATGCCGTAATGCGCGTCCGGGTGCGTCTCCAGCACCACCACGGTCTTCTCGTTGGCCAGGATGCGCGCCTCGACGAGGCTCTTGATCTGGGCAATCTCGATGGGTTTTCGGTCCAGGGTCAGGCTGTTGTCGTAGTTGATGCGCAGCGTGGCGATGTTGGACTCCGCCACCTTCACGATGTCTTCCTGCGTCTCCTGCTTGCCCGGCAGGATCATGATCAGGCCCTGCTCCTCGGCGAAGATGGTCGAGACGATGAAGAAGATCAGCAGCAGGAAGGAGATGTCGCTGGTCGAGGCCATGGTGACCTCTCCCAGTGATCCGCGCCCCTTCTTCTTCTTGAACACGGCCATGCCGGACTCCTCACTCCCAGATCAACCGGTACTCCGGATCCTCGACGACCAGGCGACGCGGAGCGCCACTAGGGCTTCATCGTATCCAGCGCCTCGATCAGCTCCATGGCCGCCTCCTCCATCTCGATGGTGAAGCGGTCGATGGCCGAGACGAAGTAGTTGTAGCCGATGGTCGTCGGGATCGCGATGATCAGGCCGGTGGCGGTGGTGATGAGCGCCTCGGAGATACCGGACGCCACCAGCTTGGCGTTCACCTGGTCGCTCTGGGCGATGGCCTCGAAGGCGTTGATCATACCGGACACGGTACCGAGGAAGCCCACCAGCGGCGCGGTGGTGGTCACCGAGGAGATCCACACCAGACCGCGCTCGAGGAAGCTCATCTCGATGACGCCCGCGGTGCCGATGGCCTTCTCAACGGCCTCGTCGCCCCGGTCGGCCTTCTGCAGGCCGCTGTAGAGGATCGCCGCGATGGGACCACGCCACTTCTGGCACTCCTCGGCCGCCGCCTGGACGCCCTCGGTCTTCAGCGTGGTGATCACCGTGCCGATGAGCTTGCGGGTGTTGACCTTGGCGCGGCTCAGGGTGATCAGGCGCTCGACGATGAACACCAGACCGATGACCGCGATGGTCAGCAGCCACCACATGAAGTTGCCGCCCTTGAGGAACAGCTGGCCGAAGCCGGTGTCGGCGATGGGGCTGTTCTCCACCATGCCCATCAGCCCGCCGCGCTCCTCGGGTACCGGTACGTAGAGGTTGGCGGAGTCGGTGGCCGAGACCGCGAACCCGAGCGAGTCGGTGGGGGCGTTGATCTCCTCGTAGCGCTCCATGCGCGCCTGGTTCGCGGCGTCCTCGTCCGCCTCCTCCTGGGCCAGCACCGGCGCCGTCATGGCGGCGGAGATCAACCCCAGGCACAGCAGAACGAAGCAAGCGTGTTTCAGCGTAGCGTGACGAGCCATTGCCAAAGTCTCCCTTTCCATGTGGGACCCGGACGGGTTGGTCGCTCGGAGGGCGGGCCGCAGGTGGGGCTCCGGGCCTCTCCTCCGCCGTGAGCGGGCCCCGCGACCGGGCTCGAGCGCGCCCAGGGAACCCTCTCGACCGCCGAATTTCGGCAGTATATCGACGTCAGTTAATTAGTGTCAACCGACCACCCAAGTCAAACCATTCTTCGCGTTTGCCGCGCCGAAACCACGCATCGGGGCGGGATTCCGGCTCAGCTGCCTTCCAGCCGCGTGTTGTCGGAATCGAGCACGTAACGTCCGTCGCCGGTCTTGTCGACGAACAGGAACCGCAGGCCCCCGCCCTGGCCCGAATAGGAGTTCAGGAAGAGCTGGTCGCCAGCGTCGTCGTAGCGCCAGAGCTGGAACGTGCGGGTGCCGGCCGCGGTCTTGTTCGCCCGGATGTCCTTGTCGGCGAGGTAGGAGTAGGGCATGGGGATGGCGCCGCTGAACTCGCCGGTGAGGTCCTGCGGACTGTCGAGGGCACCGCCGCGGACCATCTCTCCCACCCGCTCGGGGGCATAACGCTGGTAGACCATGATCCGCGCGTCCTCCAGGGCGTTCCGGTTCAGCGGCACCGGCTCCTCGCGGATCCCGTCCGGCTCGCCGAGCAGCAGGTAGATCTTGCCTCGAGGGTCGGCCGGGCCTTCGGCGGTCAGGCCGCCGAGATAGGTCTCGACGTAGGACATCCGGCGCTGGAACTCGGCCTCGACCTCGTTGTACGGGTCCTCCGGCGTCGGATCCTGCGCCGCCCAGAACTCCTCGAGGATCAATTCCTTCTCCACGCGGGGCGCGGCCTCGAAGCGGTCGAGCTGCTCGCCGAGCAGCACCGTGCGGCCCTCGCCGAGGAGCCGATCCAGCGGACGGGCCAGCTGCTGCAGGCTCCAGACCATGTCGAAGCCCGTGAGCAGGCCACGGCCGACCGAGTCCAGCGGCGCGATGCCGAGCCGGAACGCACCGGGCGGCAGGCCACCGGCGTCCATCTCCCAGTAGACCGCCACGGGATGTCCGGCCGTCAGGGCCCGCTGCTCGCCGGGCGCGAGGGAGAAGGTGTCCAGCAGGGCGAAGTCCAGGTGGTCGCTGGCGATCTCCAGCCGCAGCGGCCGGGCCGCGGCACGTGCCCGGTCCTCCACCAGCACCGGCGGTTCCACCATGAAGTACAGCTGCAGCGCCGGGACCTCGAGACCGTACCGGCGCACCGGATGGACATGGTCCCAGGGGCCGATTCCCGCTCCCGGCGCCACCGGCCGGCCGGTGCGCTCCCACGTGCGGATGGGCGCGTGGGCGAGGAAGACGGCGTCTCCCACCGAGAGGCCGCGGGGCGCACGGGCGGGCGGCGCATACCACTCGGCCCGGGCCGTGGACCGGGCCTTGCGATCGGAACCGAGGTTGGCGAAGCCGGGCCGCCGGCGGTTGAGGTCGTCGAGGGTCACGGTGAGCGTGCCGCTGTCGAAGGGGACGCCGCGCAGCACCACCGGGAACTCCTGCCGCAACGTGGGCGAGGACGCGTCCCCGGCATCCGCAGCGTCCAGCCGCACGGTGGTCTCCAGGGCGGCCTCGCGGCCGTCGGGCGCCACCAGGCGGGCCTGCACGCGCACGCGCGCCCGCGGCCGGCCGGCGTCGTCCTCGAAGGTGATCTCCCGGTGTTCCACCGCGACCATCACCACCACGTCCTGGCCACCGGCACCGCCGGGCAGGGTCACCGCGTCGCACACGAACCGGAAATTCCCCTCCCCCGTGACCGGACGTAGCCAGCCGGCGGCAGCCGGGCCGGCCAGCAGGAGCACCGCGAACAGCGCGGCCGCCACCGACCATGCGAGCCCACACGTGGGCACGGGCGACGAGAGCGAGGGCCTCTGCATGATGCCTCCCTGGGCTGGGGGTTCGGCGACCCGGCCGGCGCCGTACGCGGTGCCGGGCGTGACCTCAAGATACGGAAACGGAGCGGCGGGGAAAAGACCGGCCCCGCCAGCGAACTGGCGGGGCCGGTGGCGGCGCGACCTGGAGAAGGTTCCGCTCGGCCGGGGGATCAGGGTCCCGGCCCCGCGGCGCCGTCGCTAGTAGACCACCGTCAATGTCAGGCGGTGCACGTACTGCAGCGGCCCCATGTCCACGGCGCTGTAATCCAGCTGGAGCTTGGTCTCCTCGCCGGTCCGCAGCGCGGCGCCGAAGCCGAGGGCCAGGCCATCGGTGTCGTAGTTGATGTGGTAGCCGAGCCGGCCGTGGAACGTCTTGTTCAGGGTGTACTCCGCACCGACGTTCGCCCGTTCCTTGTTGTCGCTGGGATGCGAGAACTCGGTGGCGAACAGGAGCTTGTGATGATCCGTGTGGATGGGCACGAAGCTCGCCCCCACCTTGAACGTGGTGGGCATCTTCGACTCGGTCTCGTCGAAGGTCATCTTGCCGCCCAGGTTCTGGATCACCATGCCCAGCTTCAGCCCCTGGACACCGATGCGGTACATGATGCCGAAGTCGAAGCCGACGGTGTTGACCGAGGACTCGGCCAGCCCCTCGTGCACGTAGTTGAGGGTGAAGCCGGCCGAGAACTTGTCGGTCCAGAACCGTGCGTAGCTGAAGCCGAACGTGGACGCCCCGGCATCGAAGTGCTGGCCATTGCCGTTGGGCTCGTAGCCGGTCCGCACCAGCATGGGATCGAGCCAGACCGACCGTGCCGACAGCGCGATGGTGCCGGGGATGGACCGCGGATTGGTGGCCAGGACGATGCTGGTGATGTTGATGTCCGCGGGCCACTCGACGTGGTTGATGTCCACCTCGTTGGTCACCACGTTCACCAGGCCACCGGGGTTCCAGAAGACGCTGTTCGCGTCATCGGCCACGCCGGTGAAGGCCGACCCCATCCCGGTGGCACGCGCGCTGACCCCGATCTTGAGGAACTGCGCCCCGAAGGTGCCGACCTTGGCGAACTGTTCGCCGAAGGCGGCCCCGGAGAGCATCATCAGGGTGGCCAGCAACAGGGCAATGCGCTTCATGGTTTCCTCCAGGTCCGTCGCGAGACGGAACGTGCTTGCCTGATCCGTCGCAGCGGGATTACCTCACCACCACGAACTTGCCGATGAAATCATCGAACCGGTCGTCGTCCGACTGGACCACGTACATGTAGATGCCGCTGACCACTTCCTGGCCGTTGCGACTGATGAGGTTCCAGGAAGCCTCACCGTAGCCCTGCGTGCCGTCGTGCTCGATGGTCTCCACGAGGTCGCCGCTGAGCGTGTAGATCTTGATGGTGTTGCGTGCGCGGGGCAGGTTGGCGAAGGCCACGCGCACGCCCGTGGGATCGTCCCCGCTGGGGAACAGCTGCTGGAACTCGGACAGCGCCTCGCGGGTGGCCGGGTTCGGATAGGCGAAGATGTTGGCGCCGTCGGCCTCGCGGTCGGCAGCGGTCTGGGCCGCGGTGGCCGGCGTGGAGTTCTCGAAGCTGCTGGACGGATCGCCGGAGAGTCCCTCGCCCACGATGCGGAAGCTGCCATCGGGCATCAGCTGCAGTTCGTGATCGGTGGCCGTCACCGAGTAGAAGTAGATGTAGCCGTTCTGGACGGCGTCATCGACGTACTCGTAGTACTCGATGGGATCCTTGCCCACCACCGTGATCACCGGCGCGCCGGTGTCCGGATCGATCTCCTCCACCTGCTCGCGCGGGGTGACGGCCCAGAACGTGTCCAGCACGTCCGGGTACTCCTGCCACTGCAGGACCGGCACCATGACGTCGATGGGGTCGCCGAAGCGATCGAACAGG
Source organism: uncultured Fibrobacteraceae bacterium (assembly GCA_964637835.1). Taxonomy (GTDB): domain Bacteria; phylum Krumholzibacteriota; class Krumholzibacteriia; order LZORAL124-64-63; family LZORAL124-64-63; genus Glo-17. The sequence continues at coordinate 12,937 of CAZWYF010000015.1, read as the reverse complement.
GCCGGCCGGTCGTCGTAACGGCCGTCGGGATCGCGAGCGACCGCCGACTGCATCGAGTCGGCCAGGCCGGCGAACTGCGGATCGTCCAGCACGCGCGGGCGGTAACGGATGGGCTCGAGGCCGGTATTCGGACCGAGCGCCAGGGTATCGCGCACCGTGTCCTCGGGACCGATCACGTAGTCGACCACGAAGGAATCGATGACGTCGTACTCGGCGACCAGCTGCCAGAGGTTCGAGCCCGGACCGTTGTCCAGCGAGGAGCCGAACGGGCGCGTCCAGTTGTCCGCGCGCCAGATGCGATAGGACTCGAAATCGATGGTGTTCAGGCGGACGTCGAGGGTGGTCTCGCTCTCGTTGTCCCAGAACACGTGCACGCGGTTGTCCGTGGGCCAGACGCGCATGCCGGGCGGCGGCGGGGCCATGCCCACCAGCCAGTTGACCTGGGTCTCGTTGCCGCCCACGCCGGTGCAGCCCGGCTTCTGGAACGCCGGGATGTCCTGGTTGCAGTTCCAGTACTGCTCGAAATCATCCTCGTCGCACCGGGCCTGCTCCGGCAACTCGTTGGGCTCGTGAGGCTTCTGCCGGAAGCACTCGAAGCAGTTGTCGAAGTTGACCATGGCGCAGTGCTTGCGATTATAGATGAAGATGTCGGTGGGCTGGATGGGCTGGGCGTTCTGCAGCAGCCATTCCTGGCTGAGGCAGGTCTGGTCGCCGAAGTCGGGGTAGATCTGGTTGAAGTCCTCCGGATCGGCGAAGTCCTCGCGACAGACCATGGTCTCGCGTCCGTTCTCACCGGTGACGATGGTCAACGATGGGTCCTCGTCGGCGGGGAAGTCCGGAAGCACGTCGAACCAGTTGCCGTACCACGTCAGCATGGCCTCCGCACAGTTGCGCAGCATTCCATCGAGGCCCGGCCCCACCACCATGGCCACCTGGAACTCCAGCTGGGCGTCGGGCTCGACCACCTCGAAGGGGCCGGCGGAGATCATGAAGCGGAAATCCTCCTGCTTGCCCGGCTGGACATCCGAATCCCGTTCATCGGAACTCATCAGCTCGTATCGCTCGGCATCGTTGGTGGGATCGCCGCCCTGATCGAAGGGCGCCTGACCGCTGAAGCGCTGGAAGGTGCGCAGGCCAACGGTCTGGGGCGCCGTGCGCCCCGTGGGGTCGGTCTGGTGATTGAGGAACGCGATGCCGAAGTAGCCGTCGAGGCGGTTGTCCTCCGCGGCGTCCCACATGAACCCGACCTCCACCGGCACCCAGCTGCCATCGGAGGCCCGGACGGCGCCGCTGAAGGAGCCGGCCATGTCGTCGCTGGCGGTGCCGCCGGCGCCGCGCGGGCCGATGTCCGCGTCGGCGAAGAAGCCGATGTAGACGTTGCTGATGTCGGTGACGCCGATGTTGGTGATGGTGTACTGGAAGCCGACGAAGTCGTCCACCTGGTCGTTCTCCCAGGCGAAGCTCTCCTGCACGATCTCGATGTTCAGCGGGGTGTGGTCGGGGAACGCCTCCGAGGCCAGCCGCGTGTTGTCGTACAGGGTGGTGACCATCATCTGATTGCCGATCTGGCCGAAGTCCTCGTCGATCAGCCCGTCGCCGTCGTCGTCGTAGCCGTTGAGGATCTCCTCATCGATGCGCGGGTCGCCGTCTTCGTCGAAGTCCTCGTCATCGTTGGGATTGGGCTCGGGGAAGCGCCGGCCGCTGGCGTCCGGGTTGCCGGGCGGGCGGATCAGCACGCCGCTGATGGCCTCGTAGATGGTGTCCTCGGGATTGTCCTGGGCGCGGATCTCGGTGGCATACTGGCCCGTGGAGACCAGACGCTCGCCGAGGATCACGCCGCCCACCCAGAGGCCCGCGCCCCACAGGTACTCGTTGCCCGATCCGGCCGGCCACTGGGCCGACGGCGCGTCCGAGTACGTGGTCGCGTTGGAGTAGTGCGAGCCGATCAGTCCCCAGTTGGTGATGTTGATGTGGACCTCGCCCACGTTCATCACGTAGGACCCGTCCAGGACGAACGCCCCGTGCGGATTGTAGAGAGGAGCGCCGCCACCATACTCGTCCAGGTCCACCCACGCGCTCGCGGGCATGGCGAGCAGCGACAGCGCCACCGCCAGGACCGGGAGGAGTCCGCGGACGCGCCGCAGGGTTCGACTCATGCTACTGCTGTGGGTCATCTCCATCCCTTTCCTTGCCGCGCCGGCGGATCCGGCGCCGAGCATTGCCAGCCTCGGTCTCCGGGTCGACCAGGCTAGAACCTCCAGCCAAGCCCGATGCGGAACAGGCGGTGCTGCGCGAAGGCCCGCGGGTCCTTGATCGGGATGAACTCGTCGAACGTGTCGCCATCGGCGTCCTGCAGGTAGGCGCCGCCGAACTTGCCGGTCTCGCTGAGGTATGCCCGGCCCGCGTTCGTCGCGTTGTTCATGCCCGGGAAGATCCCCGGCCCGGTGCTGATCACCTGGTCCTGGTTGAGCACGTTGAAGCCCTGCAGGTAGAGGGTCAGCCGCTGGCCGTAGACGTTGATCTGACGCTGGAACTGAAGGTTGACATCGAGGGTCGAGGGCAGTCGCTTGCTGTTCTCCAGCAGCGGATCCTGGCGCTTGGCGTACCGGTCGAACGGAGTCCAGGGGAAGCCCGATCCGTAGACGATGTCGATGCCGCCGTTCCAGGCGCCCGGCTGCTCGAGGAAGAGCTGCACGCTGACGGTGTGGCGCTGGTCCCAGTCCAGGGGCAGCTCCTGGCTGGGCAGGAACTCCAGGCCCTCGGGATTGCCGCCGAACTCGGTGCTGGAGGCCACGCCATCCGCGTAGGCGAAGGTGTAGGCCACCTCGAACTGCCAGTTGTTGCTCAGCCGCTTCTCCAGGGAGAGCTCCACGCCGCGCGCCGAGGCGTACGCCCGGTTGATGTAGCGCGCCAGGGTGTTGCCGGTCTCGGTGTCGGTGACCTGCGTGGCGGAGATCAGGTCGTAGATATCCTTGGAGTAGATGGCGAACGAGCCGGCCAGGAAGTCGTTGAACTGGTGCTGGATGGCCGCCTGGTAGCTGATGGTGGTCTCGGAGTCGAGGTTCGGGTTGCCCAGGGTACCGGTGTTGCCCACCGGTTCCTGGCTGGCGAACAGGAACTGCCGGCCGGGGAACTGCACGAACCGGCCGTAGTGGAAGCTGAAGCCGTCGCGCTCGGTGATGGGGAAGGCGAAGCCCAGGCGCGGCGAGAACTGCGTCTTGTACTTGATCACGTTGCGGTCGACGTCCTCGTTCCGCAGGCGGATCTCCGCCGCCGAGCCCGGCGAGAACATGTCCCAGCGGAAACCGTAGTTCACCACCATGCCCTCGTATTCCCAGCGGTCCTGCAGGTACCACGAGGCCTCGGGATTGTAGGTGTGGAACTCGTTGCGGTTGCTGCCCAGGCTCCAGTCCTCGGTGAAGCGGTTCCGCGTCTCACGGGCCGGCGACACCAGATCGAGCTGCTCGAGGTCGTTGTAGACCAGCTGCAGGCCCGTCTTGACCAGGTGCCCCTCCCAGCGCGCACTGGTCAGGTCGAAGCGCGCGGAGTAGGTGCGACTGTACTGCTCGGACCAGAAGGGGTAGTCGCTGGTGGTGATGTACAGGGGGTTGAACTGGTCGGTGTAATAGTCCGACCCCGCCTGGTACACGCTCACCTGGCCGGAGAACAGATCCGGCGACCAGACGCCGCCGTGGTTGTACTGGAAGGGATCCTGGCCGTTGACGTCCTGCTTGGTGTCGAAGGCCACCAGCGCCAGGGCCACGGTGTAGAACGTGGTCTCGTCCAGGCGATGCTTCCAGTACATCTTGGCGCTCTGGCTGAAGGTGGAGGACTCCAGATCGTTGTTGGCCGCGTTGAACGCCGCGTAGCTGGAGTCCTCGGCCACGGTGGAGAACTCGCTGTACGGATAGCGGAAGCCGTCGAACACCGGCTGCGCCGCCACCGTGTAGACGCGGTTGTCCGCCGCCGAGCGCACCTCGAGGATGGGCATGGTCTGGCGGATGAAGCTGCTGTTGCGGTTGTCGAGCACGATGGCCGGGCGCGAGTCGGCCAGCATGGACTCGTACCAGGGCCCGTAGTACACCGGGACCTGGCGGCCGGTGTAGAAGTAGGCATCCTGGTTCACGCCGGAGTTCACGCGCTCGAGGCGGGGCATGTAGACCAGCCGCTGGGCGTAGCCCTCCACGCTCCAGTTCGGCGAGTAGCTCTGATACCAGCCGCCGGAGTAGGTGTACTCGGCGGTGAGCTCCTTGGAACCGCTGTCGTCGAAGAAGTAGGCCACCTTCGCCGAGCCGCGCACGGTGTTGCTCTGGCGGCGCCGGAAGCTGAGCAGGTTGGTATCGCCCACGTTGAGATCGAACTCGGGCCGATTGGCCACCGAGTAGTTCTCGCCGTCGGTCCAGCTGACGTCGCCGGAGACGTAGTAGGTCAGGTTCTCGATGGGCGACGGACCACCGAAGCCGTACTCGAAGCGGTCGAAGTTGGTGTAGGTGCGGTCCTGGCGGCCGAAGTCGTCGGTCAGGAAGCGCAGGCCGCCCTCGAACTTCTCCCGCGAGCCCGTCTTGGTGGTGATGTTGATCACGCCGGAGAGGGCGTTGCCATACTCGGCGTCCAGACCGCCGGTGACGGCCTCGACGCTCTCGACGGCCAGCGTGGAGACCGAGAGGGTCTGCCCGCCGATGGGGTTGTCCACCGAGACGCCGTCGATCTGGGTCTGGACCTCGCCCGAGCGGCCACCGCGCACGTAGAGCTGACCGGCGCGCATGATGATGCCGGCCTCGCGCGCCAGCGCGTCCTCCACCGTGTCGATGGCGTAGCGTTCGAACTTCTCCGAGCCGATCTCGCGCTCGGTGGTCACGTTCTTGACCTCGACCATGTAGCGGGCGGCATCCACGTCGAACGCCTGCAGGGTCTCGACGATGGTCACCTCGAGGGTGAAGTCGAGGTCCACGGTCTGGCCCGGCTGCAGGTTCACCGTCTTTTCGATGGGCTCGTAACCGAGGTAGAGCACCTGGATGGTGTAGGTCCCCGGCTCCAGGCCGCGGAAATAATATGCGCCACCACCGAGCGACATGGTGCCGCGCGTGGTCCCCTTGATGATCACGTTGGCGTAGTCGAGCAGATCGCCGGTCTCGCCATCCTTGACGATGCCCTTGATGGTCCCGGGCGCTCCCTGGGCCATGGCGTCGTCCGACATCGCGAAGAGTGCAGCGGCGAGGATGAAGAGTCCGAAGACGATCCGCAAAAGACGGAGACGCCGGAGCATGTGGGAGCTCCTTTCCGAGGGAACCAATCCGGCCGTACCCATGGCCCCGGAGGACCCGCGAGAATGTCGCGTCGAACGTGGCACCGGCTTCGCCCGGCTCGTGTGGGGAATCTGGAGGCAGGCCGCGCGAAAACCCGCGTCAGCGGCGGAAAATCGTCGATTTCGCCTCCGAACCAGCAACCGTTGGCTAAATGTAGAGAGCGGGTAATGGCGTGTCAATAAATTGCTACCGCGCTTGGCGATCCGTCTCCGGGCAGCGCAGGAGGCGTCCGGCACCGAGATCCTGCAGCGCGGGAAGGCGGCGCCGACAGGCCGGCTGGACCAGCGGGCAGCGGGGGGCGTAGGGGCATCCGTCGGCGGGGGGTCGCTGATCCGGGGACGACCCCGCAGGCGGCAACGCGCGGGGATCGGCGAACCCGGGTCCGGCGCCGGGAGCGGCCGCGGCGAGGGCCCGCGTGAACGGATGCCGTGGGCTGCCTACGTCGCCAGGCCGATAAAGTTCCACCAGCCGGCCCCCGAGCAGCACGGCCACCTCGTCGGCCCAGCGCTCCACCACGCGCAGGTCGTGGGCGATGAGCACCACCCCGAGACGATGCTTCTCCTGCAGGCGTCGGAGCAGACCGAGGATGCGGTTGCGCGTCCCCGGATCCAGGGAACTGGCCGGCTCGTCGGCGATGAGCACCCGCGGCGCCGCGGCCACCGCCCGCGCCAGCTGCAGGCGCTGACGCTGCCCACCCGAGAGCCCCGCCGGCCGCGATCCGTGGACCGACGCCGGCAAGGCCACGGCCGCGAGCAGCGAGCGAGCCTCGCGCACGGCCGCCGCCGCGGAGTGCCCCGCCGCCCGCGCCGCCTCGGTCACCGCGGCCAGCGCCGTCTGACGCGGATCCAGGGCCGCCGCCGCATCCTGACTCGCCAGCTGGACGGCGCGGGGCCAGCCGGAGCCCGCGCCCGCGCCCGCACCTGCGTCCGGCCCCACGCCTGCGTCCGGCCCCGGCAACTCCACCCGGCCCGCGGCCAGCGGGATCCAGCCGGCCAGGGCACGGGCCAGCGTGGTCTTGCCGGCGCCCGACTCCCCCACCAGGCCCAGGGTCCGGCCCTCGCGGACGACCAGGTCCACGTCCTGGACCACGGGCTGCATCCCCCGGTCGCCACCGAGATGCACCGTCACGCCGCGCGCGAGGAGGCAGGTCGGCGCCTCCGCCCGCGTCGACCGGACCATCCGGCCGGCCGCCTCCGGCGCCGAATCCGGCACCCCTCCGCGGGGCGCTTCTGCGCTGGGCGTCCCTCCGCTGGGCGTCACTCCGCTGGGCGCCGCGGCGACTGGCGCTGCAGCCACCGGCGGCGCCAGTTCCACCACGCGGTGGGCGATCCGGTCCACCAGGTCACGGTCGTGGGAGACCAGGAGCAGCGACAGGCCGCGGTCGCGGACCAGGCCGGCCAGCAGCGCGATGACCTCGCGCTGGACCAGCAGGTCGAGGGCGGTGGTGGGTTCGTCCGCGAGCAGCAGCCGCGGACCGGCCGCCAGCGCGGCGGCGAGGCTGGCTCGCTGACGCTGGCCGCCACTGAGCTGGTGGGGATAGCGCCGGCCCAGGCGGTCCGGATCCGGCAGCCGCACGTCGGCGAGCAGGCGCACGGCGGCCGCGGAGCGCGCCGCGCGGTCCAGCGACGGCCGCTGCACGGCCAGCACCTCGGTCACCTGGTCCACCACCCGGCGCACCGGATCGAGGGCATGGCGATGGTCCTGCGCCACGAGGGCCAGACCACGGCCGCGGACGCCGGGCCAGCGCGCCGGCTGGCGCACCAGATCGACCCCCTGCCAGATCACCGCCCCCCGGCGTTCGCTCCCGGGCGGCAGGAGATCGAGCAGGGCGCGACAGAGCGTGCTCTTGCCGCATCCCGAGGGCCCGACCACCGCCACGCACTCGCCTGCGGCGACGTCGAGGTCCAGTCCCGCCAGGGCCGGCCGGTGGCGGCCCGGATAGCGGACGTGCAGATCGCGCACACGCAGGAGCCGCTCAGTCACCGGCGCCCTCCTCGACGACATCGGCGGCGAGGCGGGCGCGCAGACCGTCGGCCAGCAGGTTGTAGGCGATCACCGTGAGCGCGATGGCCAGGCCGGGGAAGGCCGTCAGCCACCAGGCGTCCAGCAGGTGCGCCCGGCCCTGGGCGATCATCCCCCCCCAGGTCACCAGCGGCTCCTGTGGCCCGAGGCCGAGGTAGCTGAGGAACGACTCGATGAGGATGGCCTGCCCCACCCGCAGGGCCGCCGCCACCAGCACGGTCGGCAGGAGGTTGGGCAGCACGTGCCGCCAGGCCACGGCCACGGGTCCGAGCCCCAGCCCGCGCGCGGCCGCCACGAACTCCCGATCCCGCAGCGCCAGGGCCTCGACGCGCACCAGGCGGGCCACGTCCATCCAGCCGACCAGTCCCAGCACCGCGATCACCAGCCAGAGCGACGGCCGCGAGAAGGCCACGAGCAGGAGCACCAGGTAGATCCCCGGCAACGCGAGGAAGAGGTCGATCACGGTGGTGAGCAGGCGCTGCAGGCGGCGCGACCCCAGGCCGGCCGCCAGGCCCACGACCGCGCCGAGGGCCACCGCCAGCACCGTGCTCGCCCACCCCACCAGCAGGGAGGCGCGGGCGCCATGGATGAGCCTCGCGAGCACGTCGCGCCCGAGGGTGTCGGTGCCGAGCAGGTGGCTTGGCCCCGGCGGCCGCAACGACTGGCCCACCGGCCCGAGCGCCGCTGGATCCCCGGGCGCCAGGACGCCCGCCGCCAGCGCCACCGTCAAGCCGACCACCACCAGGACGGCGCCCGCATGCAGATCGCGCCGACCATGGCGGACATCCGGCGCCAGCGGGGGGGCGAGGACCGGCGGCACGCTGGCCATCAGCGCACCTCCCGGGCGCCGGCATCCAGCCGCAGGCGCGGATCGGCCCAGCGGCAGGCCAGGTCGGCCAGGAGCGAGCCCAGGACCACCAGCACCGCCACCATGGCCGTCACGGCCATGATGACCGGGTAATCGCGAGCGAACAGCGCCTGGATGGCCACCCGCCCCATGCCCGGCCAGGCGAACACCTCCTCCACGGCCACCGCCCCGCCGAACAGGCCGGGCAGGCTCAGGCCCGCCAGGGTGAGCACCGGCAGGGCCGCGCCGCGCAGGGCATGGCGCCAGAGGATGCGGCGCTCGGGGATCCCGCGCGCCCGCGCCGCCAGGATCCAGTCGCTGGCCAGGGTGCGCGCGGCCGCCGCCCGCACGTGCCGCGCGGTGACGGCGAAGTTGCCCAGTCCCAGCACCAGGACCGGCAACGTCAGGTGCCGCAGCAGATCCAGGATCCGGGCTGGCGGCGCGAGGAACGCGGCGTCGGGCGTCTGCATGCCGCCGGCGGGCAGCCACCCCAGCCCGCGAGCGAAGACCATGATGGCCAGCAGCCCGAGCCAGAAGCTGGGCAGCGAGTACAGCACCAGGCCGCCCAGGTTCAGCAGGCGCGTCCGCCGCAGGCCCGGTCGCCAGGCCACCAGCAGGCCCACCACCACGCCGGCCAGCAGCTCGACCATCAGGGCGCTGACCGTCAGCAGCAGGGTGTTGGGGACGGCCTCGGCCAGCACCGCGGACACCGGCCGCTGCTGGCGCAGGCTGGTGCCCCAGTCGCCGGTGAGCGCACCGCCCAGCCAGTGCAGGTACCGCTGCCAGAGGGGCCGGTCCAACCCCAGGCGGGCCCGCAGCAGATCGCGGCCCTCGCCACCGAGATGCTGCTCGTCCACCATTTCGGCCGGATCGCCCGGCACCAGGTGCACGAGGAAGAAGACCACGGTCAGCAGGCCGAGGATCAGCAGCATCGAGTGCAGCAGCCGGCGCAGCAGGTATCGTGGCACGGAGACCTCTCGGCGCAGGAGGTGGGTGGGCAGCAGACGCCCTCCCGGGATACTAGGAACCACCATCGGGCGCGGTCAAGCCTCACCGGCCATTGCGATCTGCAACGCGGCGCCCCGGAACCCGGGCAATAAAGAAGTCCCGGATGGCCCGCGCGCCCTTCCTGCAGCTCCCCATGGTTCCCCATCGTGCCGCATCGTTCCCTGAACCGCCCTCTGGTGCCGCCGCGCTCCATCTGGAACGCGTCTTTCTGCGGGCCGCCCGATCCCTGCATCGGGCACCATCCCGGAGGACCGGACCATGCTTCCGACCATCGACGCCGGCCCGCGCGCGCGGACCATCCGGCTCTGGCTCCTCGCCCTGGCGGGCCTGGCAGCCGCCGGCTGCGAGATCGCCGAACCCGAGCTGCCCCGCTACCAGACCCGCCTGACCCTGCCCCTGGGCGAGGAGCGGCTGGACATCATCGACGCCGTGGACGACGAGGACTACCTCATCGAGCTGGCCGATGGCGCCCTGGGTTTCCAGGTGGACGGCGATCCGGACACCGTGGCGCTGGACTTCGACCTCGGCGCCGACGTGGATCCGCAATCGGTGCGCGGCGACCTGGGCGAGTTCACCGTGGAGCTGGCCGCGCCCACCGACTTCCAGTTCACGCTGGTCGACCTCTACCCCGAGGCTGCCCTGCTCGACGGCCTGACCAGTCCCGTCCCGGGCTTCACCTTCGACACCGCCAGCGATCCCCAGGACCTGCCGGAGATCCAGAGCGCCACCCTGGCGGCCGGCACGCTCACCGTCGAGGTGGGTAACGGACTGCCAGTGCCCATCTCCGCCGACAGCGGCGCCGAGCGCCTGGTGCTCGAGCTCGTCGATCCCGGCAGCGGCACGGCCGTGGCCACCGTGGACTTCGACCCCATCGCCGGCGGCAGCCAGGCCACCGAGCAGGCCGACCTCGCCGGCGTGACGCTGCCGGGCGCCCTCGCGGTGCGCCTGGCCGGCGGCTCCCCCGGCTCCGGCGGCACCCCGGTGACCGTGGACGCCCAGGCAGAGATCGCGGTGCAGGCCCGGTTCTCCGACCTGCAGGTGAGCGAGGCGCAGGCCGTGGTGGGCGCGCAGGAGTTCACCGCCGAGATCGCCACGGCCCTGCCGGCGGATTACGCGGTGGTCCGCGCGATCATCGCCGAGGGCGCTCTCGACCTCACCGTCCGCAACGAGCTGTCCATCCCCTGCCAGGCCACCGTGACCTGGCCCGAGGTGGTGGACCTGGACGACCAGCCCCTCTCCCTCGTCCTCGACCTGGGCGCCGGCGAGCAGGTGACTCGAACGGCGGACTTCGCTGGTCGCATCGTCCAGGCCCCGTCGGGACAGACGCTCACCGAGCTCAGCGCCACCGTCGCGGTGACCAGCCCCGGCAGCGGCGGCCAGCCCGTCCCGCTGCAGGCGGACGCCGGCCTGGTGGCCGACCTCGGCGCCGGCCGCATCGACTTCGCGTCGGTGACCGGCACGGTGCCCGAGCTGGTCTACGACTTCGATCCCATGGACGAGGAGATCGACCTGCCCAACGAGATCGAGGGCCTGCTGCTGCAGCGTGCGACCCTCGAGCTTCAGCTCACCAACACCGCGGGCCTGAACGCCGAGGCGCAGTTCCACCTGGTGGGCGAGAACGCCGCCGGCGAGGTGCGCACCCTGGACGTCCAGGAGCGGATCGCCGCCGCGGACGCCGACCGCGCCGCGGTCTCCGTGATCACCCTCGACGAGACCAACAGCGGGATCGTGGATTTCCTGAACAACCTGCCCACCGCGATCAGCCTCGCCGGCGGCGTCCACGTGGGCGGCGACGGCCAGATCGGCACCGTCCGGCCCGGCGACCACGCCGTGGTCGACTGGCGCATCACCTCGCCGGTGGAGGTGATCGTCGAGTCCAGCAGCCTGTACGGCGACCCCGAGGACCTGGACCTGGACACCGACACCCGCGACCTCGTCCGCGACCACGCCGGCGCCGCGAGCATCGTCCTGGAGGTGCTCAACCACCTGCCCGTGGGCATCGAGACGCGCATGCTCTTCGGCCCGGACACCCTGAGCATCAAGACCGACCCCGTGCTGGCCATCGGCCCGGTGAGCGTGCAGGCCGGCACGGTGGATCCGCAGAGCGGCGAGGTGTCCGCCCCGCGGATCAGCCGTCCCGAGATCGCCCTCACCGCCACCCAGACCCAGGTCCTGGCCACCGAGAACCTCTACAGCGTGATCGAGGTGATCCTGCCCAGCACCGAGGGCAATCCGGTGCGGGTCTTGACCAGCGACTACGTGACCGTGCAGGGCGTGATCAGCCTCGACGTCGACGTGCACGATCCCGACGAGGACCAGGACTAGCCGGCGCATCCGGCCCCACTGGCCGGCCCACCCGGCCGTTCCGTACGCGGAGGACGAACCGATGACCACCCGCACATCCGACCCGCGCCGCACCACCCTGCTGGGCCTGGCCCTGGCCCTCGCCACCGGCCTCGCCACCGGCCTCGCCACCAGCCCCGCCGCCGCCAGCGGCGACGCCGCCAGTGGCGACGCCCGCGCCCTGGGCATGGGCGGCGCCCAGACCGCCGTGGCCCGCGGCGTGGACGCCGCGACCTGGAACCCGGCCAGCCTCGCCTTCAGCTCCGGCGTGAGCGTGGGCCTGGCCGGCGTGGCGGTGGACCTGCACAACAACAGCTTCACCCTCGGCCGCTACAACGAGGTCTCCGGCGCCACCCTCTCGCAGGCAGACAAGGAACGCCTGCTGGCCGACATCCCGGCCGGCGGCTTCCGTCTGGACGCCAGCGCGGGCGCCAGCGCCCTCGGCCTGCAGATCGGCCGCTTCGCCATCACCACCGGCGCCGTGGCCGCGGGCCGCGGCAACCTGGACCGGGACTTCTTCGACCTCGTGCTCTTCGGCAACGAACTGGGCCAGGCCGTGGACCTCGCCGACACCTGGGGCGAGGGCCACGCCCTGGGCGAGGTCGCCCTCAGCTGGGGCCAGCCCGTGTACGAGGGCGCGCTCGGCCGCATGGCCGTCGGCGCGTCGGTGGCCTATCTGCAGGGCCTCTACGAGATGCACGTCGAGGAGTCCTACGGCAGCGTCTCCACCGCCATGACCGAGATCTCCGGCGAGGCCTACGTCTCGGCCATCACCAGCGACGGCGGCAGCGGCTACGGCCTGGACCTGGGCGCCTCCTGGCAAGCGCCGGGCGGCTGGACCCTCGGCCTGGTGCTGGACAACATCCTCGGCAGCATGAACTGGACCGGCACTCCCGAGCGCACCGAACTGCACGTGACCGCCGCGGAGATCAACGCCCTCAACGACGACCTCGACAACGCCGTCTCCGACACCGACACCACCTACGCCGTGGACGCCTACAGCATGGACCTGCCCCGCCGCCTGCGCCTCGGAGCCGCCCACGACGGCGGTACCCTCCTGGTCGCCGCGGACTACGTCCAGGGCCTCGCCGATCGCGCTGGCGCCTCCACCACGCCGCAGCTGAACCTGGGCGTCGAGTGGCGCCCCCTCGGCTGGCTCTCCCCTCGCGGCGGCCTGTCCCTCGGTGGCCCGGCCGGCGTGGGCCTGGCCGGCGGCCTGGGCCTGGACCTGGCCTTCTGGGAGATCGACCTCGCCATGCTCCACCGCGGCGGCTTCAGCAGCGGCGACACCCGCGGCCTCGGCGGCGCCCTAAGCACCCGCTGGCGGTTCTGACGACTCGGTTGTGCCTGGAAGAATGGGTTGTGCCCCGAAGAATGTTGACGGGTCCGGGTCTTGCCCCGGCCCAGGCCA
>CAZWYF010000014.1:55262-78860 GCA_964637835.1 uncultured Fibrobacteraceae bacterium | reverse complement strand
CGGCGGTGCTGCACTGGGACGGGCGCGATGGCGAGGGCGACGGGATCGCCAACGGGACGTATCTTTACGTGCTGCGCGGCACGCCGGTGGGCGAGAAGCACGAGATTCGACAGACGGGCCAGCTCGTCATCATGCAATAGGGCGACCGCGGTCGTCCCTGGAGACTGCCAACGGAGGTCATGGATCGATGAAGCGGATTCTCACGGCCACCCTGCTGGGTGCACTCATCCTCGGCAGCGCCTTGCCCGCGCTGGCGGGCTCGGGCGCGGGCGCCATCGTCCTCTCGTTCCCCATCGGCGCGCGCTACAACGCGCTGGGCGAGGCTGGTTCGGCGCTCGCGCAGGACGCCACCGCCACCTGGTTCAACCCCGGCGGCCTGGCCTTCCTGGGCGACCGCCCCGATCCCAACGACCTGCAGCTGATGTACTCGGCGCTGGCCGAGGGCCTGGCCGACGACATTGCCCTGACCTGGGCCGGCTACGCCAGCGAGACGGGCACGAACGGCGCCTTCGCCGCCAGCGTCACCTACCTGGACATGGGCGAGCAGATCGCCACCGACGAGCAGGGCAACCAGACCGGCACCTTCTCGAGCTACGAGTACGTCCTGCAGGCCAACTACGCCCTGAAGCTGACGCCCAACCTGGGCATGGGCTTCGGCGTGAAGTACTTCCGCGACAAGCTGGCCGAGGACTCGGTGCTACAGGACCGCTCCGGCGGTTCGGGCGACAGCTTCGGCTTCGACCTGGGCGTGCTCTGGAAGGTTCCCGCCGCGCGCCTGAACCTGGCGGCCGCCGTGGCCAACATCGGCCCCGATATCAAGCACGTCGACGCCGACCAGGCCGACCCCATGCCGCGCAAGTTCACCGTGGGCGCGGCCTACGGCATCTTCCAGAGCGAGTACATGGGGGTCCTGCTGGTGGGCGACTTCCAGCTGCCGCTCTACAAGTGGGACGAGGACGACTACGTCTTCGGCTTCGAGACCGACCAGGAGGAGTGGGGCGTGGGCGCGGAGTGGAACTACGACCGCTCCCTCTTCCTGCGTGTCGGCTACAAGAGCGCGGACTATGGCGACATCACCGACTACACCTTCGGCTTCGGCGTCGACCTCAAGAAGTGGCTCGGCGAGGCCATCAAGTTCGACTTCGCCTCCGTGCCCCAGGCCGAGGGCCTGGACCGCGTCAGCCGCTTCTCCCTCGGCTACCGCTGGTAACCGTGCGGGCGCGCCGCGCCGGCGCGCCGGGGCGGTCCCCTGCCGCCCGTGATCCGTGACCGACCCCGCGCCCCCCGGCTCCGCGCCGGGGGGCGGTGGAAGGAGTTCCCGTGCCCCGTCGTCATCGGCATCCGGTCCCGCAGCGCCGCTGGTCGCCGCGGGTGGTGGCGTTCCTGGCCATCCTCGGGCTCGGCTTCGCCGCCGCCGTCGCCGCCGAGCGCCCCGAGCATCCTGGCCGCCTGCCGGTCCAGAAGCTGAGCTGGTCCGAACTGGCCCGCAGCCCGGAGGGGGCGCGGAAGGTCGAAGCCGAGCTGCGTCGCCAGCGCATCGCCCACCAGCGGTGGCACCAGGTGCACGACCTGCTGGGGGAGCAGCATCTCTCCAGGCGCGGTGCCGCCTGGCTGAGCGAGCGCGGCCTGGGCGCCGCGCGCCTCGCCGATCCCCACGGCAAGGTCGCCCGGGCGGGCGTGGACACCCTGCGCATCCTGCTGGTCCGCATCTCCTTCGAGACCAACCGCGAGCCGGACCTGGTGACCATGGCCCCGGACGGCGACTTCTTCTTCGAGCCCCGGTTCCCGCCCGACGAGCCGCTTCAGATCGATCCCGAGCCTCACGACAAGGCGTTCTTCCAGTCGCACCTGCGGGGCCTGGCGGAGTACTACCAGTTCCAGTCCGGAGGGCGCCTGCACATCGAGTCGCGGGTGCTGCCGGAGGGCGACCGCGACAGCTACCAGCTCTCCGACGTGGCGGACTACGGGCCGGGCGCCGGTCAGTTCTGGACCCTGGAGGGGCTGGAGTCCCTGGTCCGCGACATGATCACCGCCACGGACGCCGGCACCCAGGCCGACGGCTCGGCGGAACTCTCGGACTACGACGACGACGACGACCTGACCTACATCATCTTCGCCCACGCCGGCAGCGACTGGCAGAGCGACATCAACCAGGATTCGCCCAACGACATCCCCACCTTCTTCGTGACGCTGGGCGAGCCGCAGGCCATCACCGGCGGCCAGCTCTCCGAGTGCTCGGTGATCCCCGAGACCACCACCCAGGACGGCTTCAAGGGTTCCATCGCCGCCGCCCTGTACCACGAGTTCGGCCACGCCCTGGGCCTGCCCGACGTCTACGACGCCACCACGGGCCTGACCAGCTGCGGCGTCTGGGACCTCATGGACTCGGGCACCAATCTGGCCGCCACCCTGGGCTACGAGGACGAGGAGACGGGCGAACTGGTGGGCGAGGCGGTCACCGGCATCCTGCCGCCGTCTCTGTCGGCGTGGTGCAAGTGGTTCCTCGGCTGGGTGGAGACCGAGCACGTCACCGGCGGCGAGGGCCAGACGGTGAAGCTGCCGGCGGTGGGGGTCCCGCGGGATCGCTACTCCCTGCACAACCAGGTGGCCGGCAACGCGTTCGACCTCGAGCAGCCGCAGGTGCTGCTGGGGGGAATGTCGTCCCGCGAGTTCTTCCTGCTGGAGAACCGCTGGGTGCCGCGCGGCGTGGAGGACACGCCGTACGATCCCTACGATCCGCAGACGAACTACGGCGGCCTCTACTTCAAGACCGACACCGATCTGAACACCGGCGTGGTGCTCTACCTCGCCGGCGACCGGCGTGGCATCGAGGGCATCAACACCGGCTACTACGACTACTTCCTGCCGGAGGGCGGGATGCTGGCCTGGCACGCGGACATGGACCGCATCGAGAACGGTCTGGCGCTCAACACCATCAACGAGTTCGGCGACGGCCTGAAGCTCCTGGAGGCCGACGGCATCCAGGACATCGGCGTCCTGGATGCCTACGTGCTGGGCTGGTACGGTAGCGACCGCGATCCCTTCTCGCCGTGGAACGAGGCGGGATACCTGGAGATCCTGCCCGAGGGCGCGGGCCGACCCACCAGCCGCGGCTTCGACCGGTCCTTCACCGGCCTGCACGTGCGGGACATCGCCGACGATGGCCAGGCCCACGGCGCCGTGCTCTCCCTGCGGGCCTCGCTGGAGCCGGTGGCGGCGGGCTGGCCGGCAGTGCTGCCGCTGGCGGGAACGGCCGAGCAGCCGGCCCCGCGCGGGCTGGATCCGGCGACGGTGACGAGCCTGGCGCGGGTGGACGGCCCCGGCCGGGTGGTCGTCGCGGCGGACCGGCCGCGAGAGGACGCGCCCACCACCATCTTCGCCTGGACTGCCGACGGCGTCGCCGCGTACGACGGCGGCGTGAACCTGCCGCCCGGCGCCGCGGCCCGGATCGATGCCCCGCTGGCGGGTCTGCCCGCGGTGGTGTCCCATGCGGGAGCCGAGATGCTGGCGGTCGGCGCCCGCGATGGCCAGGTGTGGTTCCTCGAGGCGCGCGCCGACGCCATGGTCGGGGTGGCGAGCGCCACCCTGGGCGAGGGCCTGCAGACCGGACCGCAGCCGGTGCCGGTGTCCGGGGCCGCGCCCCTGGTCTGCCTGGTGGACCAGGCCGGCGACGCCTGGCTCCTCGATCGCGACGCCCAGGTGGTCGACGGTCCCCTGCCGGTGGCCGGCCTGGGCAGCGCCCGGCTCGTGGCCCCGCTGCGCGTCCTGACCGGTCCGGCCGGCAGCAGCGTGCTGTTCATGCATGCAGGCGGCTGGCGACTGCAGCCGGTCACGGCCGCGGGCTTCGGCGCCGGGGGCACCGCCTGGAACGGTCGTCTCGCGGATCCGGTGCAGCCGGCGCTGGTGCCGACGGGCAATGGCTGGCGTCTGCTGGCCTTCGGCCCCGAGGGCCTGCAGGGAGCCTGGCAGATCGATGCGGCCGGCAACTGGGCGCCCACCGACTGGCCCGATCCCGGCGAGGCGCTGGCCTGCGAGCCGGCGGTGGCCGACCTCGACGGCGACGGTTTCCACGACGTGGTGGCCGCCACCGCGGCGCGGCTCCTCGCCTGGCAGGACGACGGCACCCTGCTGACCGGCTTTCCCACCGACGTGCACGACCTCTTCCCGCTGCCGGACAGCACCCGGATCACCGGTCCGCTGGTGGTGGCCGATCTCGCGGGCGGTCCGGCCAACGAGCTGGCCTTCGCCACCGCCCGCGGCCACCTGCTGGTGGTCGACGGCGCCGGCCGCACGGTGGGCCGCACGCCCTGGCGCTTCGGCGGCGCGGGAGATCCTGGCCTGGCGGTGGTGCCGGTGGCGACCGGGGAGGTCTCCCTGACCCTGGCCGATGCCGGCGGCCTGGCCGGTCCACCCCTGGACCGCCGCCTGACCCATGGCCGCCTGGCCCTGGCGACGGCCCGCAGCCTGCCGGTCGGCGAGGAGGGACCGGCCACGGCGGCTTGGTGGGGTCCGGGCGGTGGCCCGCAGCGGCTGGGCCCCATGGGGCTGGCCCGCGCGGTGTCGGAGGGCGGAGTGGCCGCGGCCGAGGCCGAGAACGTGGTGGTCTATCCCAATCCCATGACGGGCCGCGACCTGAGCGTGCGCTTCTTCAGCGCCACCGACCGCGAGGCCGAGCTGGCGGTCTACAACCTGCAGGGCGAGCCGGTGCTCGAGGCCCGTCTGGGGCCGCAGGCCGGCCGCGTCAACGAGTTCACCCTGGATCTGGACGTGGCCTCCGGGCTCTACGTGGTGCGGCTGACCCGTGAGCGGGCGGCCGGCGACGTGGCCACCGAGGTCAAGACCCTGGCCGTGGCGCGCTGAGCGCCGGCCGGGAGGGAGGACCTTCCATGCCGACGAGGCGACTGGCGGCCCTGCTGGGCCTGGGATTGCTCACCGCGGCGCTGGCCGGTCCGGCCACCGCGGGCAGTCCGGACTTCCTGCTGCACCAGGCGGACCTGGAGGTCGCGCGGCTGACCGGCGAGCTGCCGGCCGACACGCGCGACTGGCAGGCCGACGTCGGGGGCACCGCGGTGGGACCGCGCGTCGGTGGCGGCGGTCGTTCCCCGGCCATCCCCATGCTGATGTCGCTGGTGCTGCCGGGAGCGGGCGAGGTCTACCTGGGACACAAGCGCGGATTCCTGCAGATCGCGCTGGACGCGGCGTCCTGGTACGGCGCCGCCCACAGCGCCGGCAAGGGGGACGACAAGAAGGACGAGTACTTCGCCTTCGCCGACGAGCACTGGTTCCTCGGGAAGCTGGATGCGGCCTACGACAGCGCGTACCTCGACCGCCCCGACGCCAACTTCGACTACACCGACGTGGTGGGCGTGGGCAGCGAGTACTTCGGCTACGACGGCTACACCAATATCCCCCTGTGGGTCTCCGAGGCCGCCGACCGTCGCGAGTACTACGAGAACCTGGGCAAGTGGGAGCAGTTCGTCTTCGGCTGGGACGACTTCACCGATCCGCGCGAGTTCCTCGACACCACCGAGATCGACATCGCCAACCTGGGCGACGCGCGCACCAGCCGCAACCGCGAGATCTATCGCGACCTGCGTCAGGAGAGCAACGACTACTATGCCAGGCGCGACCGCTTCATCTATCTGAGCGTCGCCTTCCGGGTCTTCAGCGTCCTGCAGGTGGCGTACCTCGAGGGCCTGCTCTTCGGCGACGGCGGCGGCGGTGGCGAGCCATCGCGCCTGGACGTGAGCGGCCACGAGGTGAACTTCTTCGTCGAGCCGGTGGGCTTCTCCCGGGGCGTCATGGGCGCCACGATCTCGTTCTGAGAGGGGTGTTGACGTGAGGCGAGCGGACAAGGGACTGCTGATGCTGGGCTGCCTGCTGGTGGTGGCGAGCCTGGCCACGGCAGAGGTCGTCGCGCCGGCCAGCAAGGGCGACTTCCTCGATCGCGAGGACTGGCGCGGCTGGATCGGCGCCCAGGAGATCGGCGGCAACGACGAGTTCACCGTGGCGTCGGCGGCGGCGGAGGATCGGGCCGGGCCGTCGTCCACGAGGCGGCGCCTGGCCGCCGGCGGGCTGTCGCTGCTGGTGCCCGGGGCGGGGCAGTTCTACAACGGCGAGCGGAGCAAGGCGCTGATCATGGTGGGCATCGAGGCCGCCGTCTGGGGGGCCTACCTGGGCTTCGACCGTCACGCCGACAACCTCTCCGACGACTACCGCAGCTGGGCCGGCATCTACGCCGGCACCGGGGGCGAGCATGCCGACAGCTACTGGCAGTCGGTGGGTCGCTACCTGGACAGCGACGCCTGGTACGAGTCGCAGCTGCGCGAGGCCCGCGCCTTCGGCGAGCCGGCGCCGCCGCCGCCGGGCGAGGACCAGCAGTGGCAGTGGCGCAGCGAGGACTTCCGCCGCGATTACCAGATCCTGCGCGCCGACGCCAACGAGGCCTACGACCGCCGCGACCTGATGATCCTCTTCGCCATCCTCAACCGGGCGGTCTCGGTCTTCGACGCCGTGCGCAACGGCGATGGGCGCGAGCCTGGCGAGCCGGCCCTGGGCGCCCGCGTCCTGGGCGCCGATCTGGCGCTGGAGGTCTCCGCACCGCTGCCCGACCCCCAGGCCCGTGCCAGCTGCACGTGGAGCTTCTGAGATGAGTGGACGTGTCCTGGCCGGGATCTCGTTCGCGACCGGCGCCCTGCTGGCCGGCCTGCTGGCGGCCGGGCTCGTCGGCTGCGCTGGCAGCCCTCACGACGGCCCGGCGGCTGGCGAGCCGCCGCCGGCGCCGGCGCCGCGAGCCGGCGCGACGCCCGTGGGAGTGAAGCTGCTCTACCTGTTCGAGAACGAGCGGACCCAGCCCTACTTCCCCTTCGAGGGGCTGGGGGGGGTGGCCTGGGGCGAGGACGGCACGCTGGTGATCTGCGACGAGGCCCGCGGCAAGGTCCACGGCCTGGACCCGCGGAGCCTGACCTGGACCGAGTTCGATCATCCCGGGTCGCGCCCCTATCGCCCGGTGGATGCGGTGGTGGACGGATTCAAGGTGCTGGTGATGGATATCGGGGGGCGATCGCTGCATCGCTTCGATCTCGACGGGATCCATCAGGACCGGATCGTGGATTTCGAGACCCTCGACCCGGCCTACGACACCACGCCCGCCGCCTTCGACGTGGACGTGGACGGGCGCGTGGTGGTGGCCGACGGCGGCGAGGAGCAGGTGATCCTGCTGGACTCCTTCCTCTCCGTGCAGTCCCGCGTGGGTGGTCCCGGGCCGCATCGCGAGCAGTTCTCCGAGCCCAGCGGCGTGGTCTTCCTGGCCAGCGGCGGCTTCCTCGTGGCCGACCGGGGGAACCGCCGCCTGCAGCGATTCAACCGTCTGGGTTACTGGGAGGCCACCTGGGGCGGTCCGTTCGACGCCGACAATCCGTTCGTGGCGCCCCAGGGTCTGGCGCGCGACCGCTGGGGCAACATCTTCGTGGCCGACCCACCGCTGGGCGTGGTCCACGTCCTCGATGCCCGTGGCGAGCTGCTCCTGGACATCGGCCCGGGGCTGGACCTCCAGGCCACGCCGCTCGGACCGGTGGACGTGGCCGTGGGCCCGGACGATCAGCTGGTGATCAGCGATCGCCTGCGGGGCGCCGTGCTGGTCTTCCGCATCCTCTACGACTGATTCCCGGCCTGGGAGGTATCCGGTGAGCGGAGCCCGCGGCCACGCCTGCAGCCCGCTGGCGGCCGGCCTGCTGCTGGCGCTGGTCGCGCTGCCGGCGGCGGCGGGCGGCCCGCCCGGGTCCGCGCGCGCCACGGCGGCGGATACGGCCGTGACGGCGGTCGCGGTGGCCGACCCGGTGGACGCGGCCGACCCGGTGGACGCGGCCGACACGGGGGCTGCGGCCGACACGGGGGCCGCGGCGGTCGTGATGGCGGATTCCCTGACCACCGCCCGCTCCGAGCGGGAGTTCTTCCTCCTGGGCGCCGACCGCCGGCCGCTGGCCCTGGCCCACGGCGGGATCGTCCCGGAGAGCTTCCGGCTGGTGGTCGGGGGGCGGCGCTGGGTGGCCGGCCGCGACTTCCGCCTGCGGTCCCGCACGGGCATGGTGGTGCCCCTGCGCGACTGGACCGCGGAGGGGACGGCGACCGCGGTGGCGGAGTACGTCTTCACCACTGGCCTGGAGCAGCCCCGGGTGGGCATGCGGCCCATGGCGCCGCCACCGTCTCGCCGGCGAGCGGGCGCCGGAACCGGGGGTGCGACCGCCGCCGACGACGGCGATGCCGCCTGGACCCTCGAACCGGAGGGCGACCTCGACGTGCGGGGCAGCAAGGCGGTCTACGTCTCCTCGGGATCGCGTCGCGAGCTCACCGTGGACCAGAATCTGCGCCTGAACATCTCCGGCCAGCTCACCCGCGACATCTTCGTGCGCGCCCAGCTCACCGACGACAACCTGCCGGTGGTGCCCGAGGGCAACACCGAGGAGCTCCAGGACATCGACAAGGTGCTGGTGGAGCTCACGGCGCCGCGCTGGGCGGCCACCCTGGGCGACTTCGTGGCGCACCGCGACGGGACGCTCTTCGGCGGCTATCGCCGCAAGCTGCAGGGCTTCTCGCTGGCGGCACGGCCCGGGTCCGCACGGACCGAGGTGCTCTTCGGGTCGCCCCGTGGCCGCTACCGCACCGTGGAGCTGCGTGGACAGGAATCCAACCAGGGCCCGTACTTCCTGGGCGCCGGCGAGTCGGGCCGCAATCTCTTCGTGGTGGCCGGCAGCGAGCGCGTCTCCCTCGATGGCCAGCTCCTGACGCGCGGGGCGGATCGCGACTACGTGATCGACTACGTCCGCGGCACCATCACCTTCACGTTCCGGCAGCTGATCACCGCCCAGTCGCTCATCGTGGTGGAGTTCGAGGAGGGCGAGGGCGCCTATGGCCGCACGGTGGTGGGCGGCGGGGGCGGCGCCGACTTCCTCCTCGGCCGCGCCCGCGGCGCCGTGGGCGTGCGCATCACCCGCGAGCGGGACGCGGCCGACCGCCTGCGCACCGGTGACCTGAGCCCCGAGGACGAGGCCGTCCTCGCCGCCGCCGGCGACGACGAGCTGGCCGCCGTGGCCGGCGGCGCCGTCCAGGTGGAGCCGGGCCAGGGGGACTACACCCGCATCGAGGACGGGGAGCAGACGCGCTTCGTGTTCGCCGCCGAGGGCGGCGACTGGCAGGTGTCGTTCTTCTATGCCGGGCCCGGCCGCGGCAGCTACGAGTTCACCCGGCTGACCGCGACCGGCGTGCGGGTCTACACCTGGGTGGGCGCCGGTCAGGGGGCCTACGGGGTGGGGCGCCTGCTGCCGCTGCCCCAGAGCCAGTCCCTGGTGACCACCGCGGTGGCCGTGGGCGATTCCGCGAGCGCCCACCTGCACGGCGAGTGGCACCTCTCGAGCCTGGACGCCAACGTGCTCAGCGACCGCGACGATGGCGACAACCAGGGCCAGGCGGTCCACGTGCGCGGCCGTAGCGGGGCGCTGGATCTGGCCGGCGGGGAACTGCGTGCCGTGGGTTCCTTCGAGCGCCGCGACGCTCGCTTCGCCCCCTTCCTGCGCCACAAGAGCGTCCACGACTACGAGGGCTGGGGCCTGGGGGCCCGCGCGCGCCGGGCGGGCTTCCTCGACCAGCGGGATCTCGAACTGCGGGGCGACCTGGGCTGGAGCGCCGGCAGCGTGGGCCGGAGCCTGCGCCTGGACGGCACCGTCGGGCGGCTCGAGCACGGGGAGCACCTCACGGCCCAGCGCCTGGGCGGCGAGGGCGCCTGGCAGTGGCAGGGCGGCCGCGGGCGTCATGCCTGGCGGCAGGCCGCCAGCGAGGACCGGGACGATCCCCTGGACATCCTGCGCCGTGATCAGCGGCATCGCATGTCGTGGGCCGTGGGGCCGCTGCAGCCGTCGGCCGGCTATCGCCACGAGATGTGGCGTGACGACGCCGACACCGCCAGCGCCGGTGCTGGCGACGGCTGGCGCCTGGAGGAGCTGAGTGCCGGCCTGGGCAGCCTCGCCGGGCGCACCTGGAGCTGGGAGCTCACCTTCACCCGGGGGCTGGCCGATTCGCTGCGGGGCGACCGGTGGCAGCGCGAGCGCGACAGCCGCACCTGGCAGGGGACGTTCACCTCGCCGCGCTTCCTGGGCCTGCGGGCGGTGGCCGATGCCACGGTCCGCGAGGTGAAGCGGCCCGACGGCCAGGACGAGACCACGCGCCTCGGTCGCCTGGAGATGAGCGGCGCCTGGCCGGGCCTGGGCAGCGAGTGGAGCCTGGGCTACAGCGTGGACAACAGCCGCTCCGAGGTGCTCGCTCGCGAGGTGGTCTTCGTGGGCCTGGGCGAGGGGCGCTACGACGAGGCGGGCAACTTCGTGGGCGAGGGCCGCGGCGACTACGACGTGATCCTCGCCGGCACCGACAGCCTGGTGGCCACCACGGCCGTGCGTGCCGACCTCACCTGGCGGCAGGACTTCGCGCCGCTGGGCGAGGATCGCCTCTGGGGCGCCTGGGTGAGCCAGACCCGGCTGGCCACCGAGGCCCGCAGCCGTACTGACGACATCGCCGGCCTGTTGCTGCTTCGCCCGGACGTGGTCTTCGACGAGCAGGACGCCGTGCTCGGTCGCGTGGACCTGAGCGAGGAGGTGACCCTGCTGCGCCACCTGCGGGCCTGGGACCTGCGCTGGCGCTTCGACTTCTCCGAGGCCAAGGACCGCCAGTTCGCCCAGGGCCGCGAGGATCGCCTGCGGCGCGAGCACACCGCCACGCTCACCTGGAACCCCACCGCCACGGTGAGCCTGCGCCTGCGGGGCGGCCATGGCTTCGACCGTCGCGACACCGACGACGAGCTCAACCCCACGCAGCGCGGCTACCAGACCCTCACCCGACGCGGCGAGGTGGAGGGCTCCTGGCGGCCGGACGCCGGCACGCGGCTCTCCCTGGCGCTGGAACTGCTCGGGCGCGAGGATGCGGTCTCGGGAGTGGACCAGCGGGAACTGGCCCTGCGCCCGTCGGTGCGCTGGCGGGTGGCCGAGAGCTGGAGCACCCAGGCGGAGCTGCGGCTGGCGGACGTGCGCAGCGACGAGGCCGCCGGCAGCCAGCGACCCTTCTTCTTCCCCACCGCGGGGACCAACGTGGAGACGTCGGCCCGGATCAGCTGGGACCCCAGCCGTTACCTGGGCTTCGCCCTGGCCTACTTCGGCCGCAAGCCGGGAGGGAGGGAGTGGCAGCATGACCTGCGGCTCGAGAGCACCGCGCGCTTCTGAGGCGCCGCGCCGGACGCCTCGCGGCCTCCCGTCGCTGCCGCCCGCCGGTGTCGTCCGGCTGGCGCGGGCGCCGCTGGCGCCGGCACTGCCGCTGCTGGCGCTGGTCACGCTGGCCTTGCTGGCCGGCGCCATGCCCGGCGGTGCCCAGGATCTCGCGGATGCCCCCGGAGGCGCCGGTCCCGGCAGCGGGCCGGCCGGCTGGCCGCCCCGCCTGGAACTGCGCGGGCCCGGCGCCGCCGACCCGGCGCTGCGCCAGCACCGGGACGACGACCGCCAGTGGCTGGCGCGCCAGCCCGCCGGCCGGCTGATCGCCCCCGCGCCGGCCGACACCGCCGCCCTGCGCACCTGGCTGCGCCGGGCCGCGGCCACCACCGCGGTCGCGGCCGGGGACACGGCGGAGGCCGCGACCCCGTACACCGGGCACCGAGACCTGCTCTCCGGCCTGCGCGACCGCTGGCTGGCGCGCGGCCACCTGGACGTCCGGGTCCGGCTCGCCACCGCGGATCCGGAGGCGACCGCCCCGCTGGTGACCGTGACGCCCGGACCGGCCTTCGACCTGGCCGCCCTGACGGTGGCTGGCGACGACTTCCCCGGCCGCGCGGGCATCCTCGCCTCCCAGCTGCCGCGTGCGGGCGACCGCTTCCGGCCCGAGGGATATGCACGGGCCGCCCAGGCGGTGGTCGCGGCCTGCGCGGAGCGCGGCCATCCGTTCGCCGCGTGGCTGACCCGAGACGTGCAGCTGGACCCGGCGTCGGCCACGGCCACGGTCTCGGCCGTGCTCATCCCGGGCCCGCGGGCGGTGGTCGGCCCCCAGCGCGCCACCCTGGCGTCGGACCGGGCCTCGACGTTCACCGTCCGCGCGGCCGGGGTGCGCAGCGGGGAGATCTTCCGGGAGTCCGACCTGCAGCGCGGTCGGGAGCGTCTGCTGGCGCGGGACCTGTACGCCCGCGTGGACGCCCCCCTGGTGCACCTGACCACCGCTCGCGACACCGTGGGCATCCTGTGGCGGGTGGAACCGCTGGACCGACCCAATCGTCTGGGCGTGGTACTGGGCCTGAGCCGCCGCGAGGAGGGAGGTTCGCGCCTGAGCGGCCAGGTGGACCTGATGTTGCCCAACCTGGCGGGCACCGGCCGCAGCCTGCGCGCGGCCTGGAACGACGATGGCCAGGAGCGGGCCACCTTCGGCTTCGCGTATCACGAGCCCCTGGTCCTCGGCTCGCCCCTCGATACCGACCTCGCCCTGCGCAGCGAGGTACAGCAGGATGTCTACAGCCGCTTCACCGCCACGAGCAACTGGCAGCTGCCGGTGATCGCTTTCTGGGGCCTGGAACTGGGGGCGGGCTGGGATCGGACCACCTATCCCACGGGCGAGGTGGCGCGCTCGCGCCGCCTGCGGGGTCGCGTCGCGCTCCTGCACGCCCGGGGCGACCGCACGCGCAGCGGCTGGTCGGGGACCTTCGCCGTGGAGACCGCTCAGCGCCGCACCAGCCTGCGGGAGGCGGCGGACGGCTCCGGCGATCCCGACGGCGGCGACCTCGGCCGCGAGGAGGAGCAGCGACTGCTCGAGGTGGACCTGGCCGGCGAGCTCTGGCTACGTCCGACGGTGAGCGTGGCCGGGCACGCCAGCTTCCGGCAGATCGACACCGACGCGGGGCCGTTGCCGGTGGACGAGCTCTACCGCTACGGCGGCGCCACCACCCTGCGCGGATACCGCGAGGACGAGTTCCGGGGCGAGAGCGTGGCCTGGGGCGGCCTCGAGGTGCGGCTCGGCCGCGCTCTCCGGTCGCGGGTTTACACCTTCCTGGACGTCGGCTACTTTGAGCTCTCCCGGCGGCGGGACGGCGTCGCGGATGGCCCGCTCGAGACCGTCAGCGACACCCAGGTGGGTTACGGCCTCGGCCTGCTCACCGCCGCGGCGGCCGGCCGCCTCAACCTGGCGGTGGGCTTCCCCGGCAGCGTGGATTTCGAGACCGCCAAGCTTCACGTCTCGCTGCTCGGCAGCTTCTAGCGCGCGGCCCGCCGCGTGCGGCGGAGGTGCGCATGAACGAGGACCAGGCCCGCGCCCGCATCGCCGAGCTGCGCGCCACCATCGAACACCACCGCGACCTCTACTACCGCCTGGCCGCACCCGAGATCACCGACCAGGAATACGACGCCCTCGAGCAGGAGCTCGCCGCGCTCGAGGCCGCCCACCCGGACCTGGCCGCCACCGCCAGCCCCACCACCACGGTGGGGACCGATCTCGACGTCCGCTTGCCCAGCGCCCCGCACTCGCGCCCCATGCTCAGCCTGGCCAACAGCTACGACCTCGACGAGGTCGCCGCCTTCGACGCCCGGGTGCGTCGCGAGCTGGGCGAGGGGGCCGATGTCCGCTACACCGTCGAGCCCAAGCTCGACGGCGTGGCCCTGGCCGTGCGCTGGCGCGACGGCGAGCTGAGCCTGGCGCTCACCCGCGGCGACGGCGAGCACGGCGACGTGATCACCGCCGCGGCCGCCACCATCGCGGGCGTGGCGGCGCGCCTGCCCGTGGACTGGCAGGACGTCTTTCCCGGTCCGGCGACCGCCTGCGAGGCCCGTGGCGAGGTCTTCTTCGGCCTCGAGCGCTTCGCCCAGCTCAACCGCGAGCGCGAGGCCGCCGGCGCCGAGCCCCTGGCCAATCCCCGCAATGCCGCGGCCGGCACGCTCAAGACGCTGGACATCGAGGTGGTGGGCCGACGCGGCCTGTCGGTGGTCTTCTACCAGCTCTTCCCCCTGACGGCCGACGACCGCTGGGACCAGGATCACGACCTCGCCGGCCACCGCGCCGAGCTGGGCGCGCTCGCCCGGCTCGGCCTGCCGGTCACCGGCCCGGTGGTCGACGCCGACGGACCGCAGGCGCTGGCGGCGGCACTGTCGTCCCTGGAGACGCAGCGGCCGCAGATGCCGTTCCAGATCGACGGTGCGGTGATCAAGGTGGACCATGCCGCGCACCAGCGCCGGCTGGGCTGGACGCAGAAGGCGCCGCGCTGGGCACTGGCATACAAGTTCGCCGCCGAGGAGGCCGTCACCACCCTGCGCGCCATCACCCTGCAGGTGGGTCGCACGGGCGTGATCACCCCGGTGGCGGAGCTGGAGCCGGTGCCGCTGGCGGGCACCACCGTCGGCCGCGCCACCCTGCACAACTGGGACGAGCTCGAGCGCAAGGACATCCGGGCGGGCGACCAGGTGGCCGTGGCCAAGGGGGGCGACATCATCCCGAAGGTGCTGCGGTCGCTGCCCGAGCATCGCGACGGCAGCCAGCAGCCCCTGCCGCCGCCAGCGCACTGCCCGGTCTGTGGCGGGCCGGTGATCCGCCGCGAGGGCGAGGTGGCCCTGCGCTGCGGCAACCCCTTCTGCCCGGCCATCCTCGCCGGCCGGCTGCGGCACTTCGCCGGCCGCCAGGCCTGCGACATCGAGGGCCTGGGCGGCCGCTGGATCGACCTCTTCCTGGCCGAGGGGTGGGTCCGGAGTCCGGCGGACCTGTTCCGGCTGTCGCGGGAGCAGCTGGTGTCGCTGCCGGGGTGGGGGGAGCGATCCGCGGACAACCTGCTGCGGGCCATCGCCGCGGCGCCGGAGCGGCCCTGGGCGGCCAAGATCTTCGCCCTCGGCATCCCCCAGGTGGGCATCGCCACGGCCACCACCCTGGCGCGCGAGTACGCGAACGTCGACGCCCTGGCCGCGGCGCCGGCCGCGGCCCTGGCCGATCTGCCGGACATCGGCCCGGTGGTGGCCGAGGCCATCGCCGGGTGGTTCGCCGGCGAGGAGGGCCAGGCGTACGTGGACGACCTCCGCGAGGTCGGCTTCTTCCACGACCAGGAGGCGCAGCCGGCGGCGGCGCCGTCCACCGCCGGCGAGGGGCCGTTCGCGGGACGCACGTTCGTGCTCACCGGCACGCTGCCCACGCTCACGCGCCAGGAAGCGAAGGCCGCCATCGAGCGCCAGGGCGGCAAGGTGACCGGCAGCGTCAGCAAACGCACCGACGCGGTGGTGGCCGGGGAGAAGGCGGGCTCCAAGCTGGAGAAGGCCCGCCAGCTGGGCATCGCGGTGCTGGACGAGCAGGAGCTGCTGGCCCGGCTGGCGGAGGTGGGCGACCCCGCCGCGGCGGCGGAGTCCGCGGAATGACCGGCGAGGGCGCCCGCCTGCTGCTGCGCCATGGCGCGCGGCTCCTGGACGCGGGCGCACCCCATCGGGAGCTGTCCGCGGGCGAGGCCGCCGAGGCGATGCGCCGGGCGGGCACCGTGCTGGTGACGCCCGACCGCCAGGGTGCGCACCTGGTCCGTGCCGGGGAGGGCTGGCGCCTGACCCCGGAGCTGTTCTGGTCGCTGCTCGATCCCCGCACGCCGCGGGCCGACGTCCCGGAGACCGACCCGGCCGCCGTGCTGCGGCGGCTGTGGTGGCGGCTGGCCTGGTGGCGGTCGCTGGACGCTGCCGAGCGCGTGGCGGTGGCCGGACTGCTCGATCGCGCCATGCGGGGGGGCGGGGCGGTGGTCGACCTCATCGACCGCGTGGCCGCGGCGGGCGATCCCTTCGGCGCGGCGGCGCCGGCGCCGGCCGCCCCGACACCGGTTCCGGGGACCCCGCCGCCGGTGGATCCGGCGGAGCTCGCCACGTTCTTCACCGCGCCGGAGGGTCTGGCCGCGCTCTACGGCGGCGCCTACGCCGCGCGTCCCGGCCAGGCGGATCTGGCGACCGCGGTGGCCCGGGCCCTGGCCAGCGGTCGCGCCCTGCTGGCGGAAGCCGGCACCGGGACCGGCAAGACCCTCGCCTACCTCGCCCCGCTGGTGGCCCGGCTGGCCGTCGACGGCCAGCGGCGCGCCGTGGTCTCCACGTACAGCCGCGCCCTGCAGGCCCAGATCCTCGGCGGCGACCTGCCCCGCCTGACCGCCGGTCGCGGCGACCTCACCGCCCGCCTGCTGATGGGCCGCCAGAACTACCTCTGCCTGCGCCAGCGCCGCGCCTACCTGACGCGGCCGCTGGAGGACGCGCGTGACGCCCTGAAGACCGCCGCGCTGCGCCTCTGGCTGCTGGAGACCCGCGACGGCCTGCGCGACGAGCTGGTGCGGCATCCCCTGCTGGGGGAGGACCTGCGGCCGCTGTTCGCGTCGGCCCAGCCCTGCATGCCGGAATGCTGGGAGAGCGACGCCTGCTTCGTGATCCGCGCCCGTCGCCGGGCCCGCGAGGCGCGCCTGGTGGTGGTCAACCACGCGCTGCTGCTGCACGACCACGGGGCCGAAGGCTCCCTCATCGGGCCCTACGACCTGCTGGTGGTGGACGAGGCGCACCGCCTGGCGGGCGCGGCCCTCGATGCGCGGAGCGTCAAGCTGGACCATGGTCGTCTGCTGGACCTGGAGGAGGTGCTGGGAGTCGTGCGCCCCGCCGGCCAGGTGCTGGAGACGGCCGCGCTGCTCGCGGTGCAGCTGCGGGAACTGCCCGAGGGCGGCCAGGCGGCCGAGGCGGCCACGAGCTTCGGCCGGGCGGCCAACCGTTGCCTGCGAGCCTACGGTTCCTGGTGGCGCGCCTGCGGCAGCGGCCTGGCGCCCGGGCGCGGCGTGGCGCCCGGGCAGCGGCTGCGCATCCCGGACAAGGATCTGGCCTTCGCGGGCGTCGGCGGGGCGACGGCCGAGGTGCTGGAGACCGTGGCGGTGGCCGTGGCGGCCGGCGCCACCCTGCTGCAGCGGACCGAGCAGCTGGCGGAGCTCCCGCCCGGCGCGCTGGACCTGCAGCTGCGCGTCGGCCAGGCCGTCCAGCTGCTGCGCCTGCTCGAGCGGGACGTGCGCTTCGTGGTCCAGGATCCCGGCGACCGCTGGGTCACCTGGCTGGATCCCGCGCCGCGCGGCGCCCTGCGCGCCCTGGGCGCCACGCCGCTGGAACCGGGGCCGCTGCTGCGGGAGCTGTGGCAGGGCAGCGAGCTGGCGCCCGTGGCCACCAGCGCCACCCTGAGCGTGGCCGGCGACTTCGGCTTCATGATCGGCGAGCTGGGCCTGGGCGGACGTCGTCCGCCGGTGGCCACCGAGCTGGTGCCCTCGCCCTTCGCCTGGGAGGAGCGCACGCGGATCCTGGCCGCCGAGGACCTGCCGGATCCCGACACGCCGGGTTTCGCCGCGGCCCTCATCGAGATCCTGGCCGGCCTGCGGCGCACCGTCCCGCGCCAGACCCTGGTCCTGTTCACCAGCTACCGGCTGCTGCAGGAGGTGGCCGACGGGCTGCGCGGGCAGGCCGCCGAGCCCGATCTGTTCGGCGGCGAGGAGGGCGACCTGCTGGTGCAGTCGCCGCAGTCCGGCCCGGCGGAGCTGCGCGACCGCTTCGCCCGCGGCCGCCGCGCCATGCTCCTGGGCACCAGCACCTTCTGGGAGGGCGTGGACTTCCCGGGCGAGAGCCTGGAGATCGTGGTGGTCACCAAGCTGCCCTTCCTGGTGCCCAGCGACCCCTGGGTGCAGGCCCGCTGCGAACATCTGCGCCAGGCGGGGGACGACCCCTTCCGCGACTTCATGGTGCGTGACGCGGTGCTCCGCCTGCGCCAGGGCATCGGCCGGCTCATGCGCCGGCCCGACGACCGCGGCGTGGTCCTGCTGCTGGACAACCGTTTGATCAGCCGCCGGTACGGCGCTACGTTTCTGGCGGCCCTGCCGGCGCCGGTGCGCTGGCTGCCGGGCCGCGCCGGCCTGGCCGACGCCGCCCGGGCCTTCCTCGAGAGCACCTGAGATCGTCCCGGAGAGGTCGTCCCACCATGGACCACACCGCCTTCGCGGTGGGCGAGGATCGCCTCGACCTGCCCGCCTTCATCGCCATCTGCGCCGGCCAGCGCGCCGCCGGCCTCGCCCCGACCGCTCGCGAGCGCGTGGAGGCCTGCCTGGCCTTCCGTCGCGGGCTGGAGCAGGGGCGCGAGAAGATCTACGGCGTGAACACCGGCTTCGGGAAGCTGGCCGACACGGTGATCCCCGCCGACCAGCTGGCCGACCTGCAGCGCAACCTGGTCCGCAGCCACGCCGTGGGCTGGGGGCCGGCGCTCTCCCGCGAGGAGGCGCGCGGCATGCTGCTGCTGCGGGCGGTGAGTCTGGCGGGCGGGTCGTCCGGGGTGCGCCCGGCGGTGATCGACCAGCTGCTGTGGCTGCTGGAGGCGGACGTCACGCCATGGATCCCCTCGCGCGGCTCGGTGGGCGCGAGCGGCGACCTGGCGCCCCTGGCCCACCTGGCCCTGGTGCTCATGGGCGAGGGCTGGGTGCTGGGGCCGGGTGGCGAGCGGCGGCCAGCGGGCGCGGCGCTGCAGGCCGCCGGCCGCGAGCCCCTGACCCTGGAGGCCAAGGAGGGCCTGGCCCTCATCAACGGCACGCAGCTGATGACCAGCCTGGGGCTGCACGCGGTGGCCCGGGCGCACGGGCTGGTGCGCAACGCCCTGGTGGCTGCGGCGCTCACCGTCGAGGCGCTCGAGGGCAGCATGCGGCCCTTCGGCGCGGCCTACCACGCGCTGCGGCCCCACCGGGAGATCCAGGACGCGGCCGCCGTGCTCGATGGCCTGCTGCGGGGCAGCGAGGTCATGGAGCACCATCGCGACTGCGGCCGGGTGCAGGACCCGTACTCGGTGCGCTGTTGCCCGCAGGTGGTGGGCGCCAGCCTGGGCCAGGTGCGGCGGGCGGAGGAGGTGCTGCTGCGCGAGGCCGGGTCGGTGACCGACAACCCGGTGCTCATGCC
Organism: uncultured Fibrobacteraceae bacterium; assembly: GCA_964637835.1. GTDB lineage: Bacteria > Krumholzibacteriota > Krumholzibacteriia > LZORAL124-64-63 > LZORAL124-64-63 > Glo-17. Next base: position 59,889 of record CAZWYF010000014.1, on the reverse strand, counting down.
GGAGGTGGGCGAGGTGATCACCGGGGGACACTTCCATGGCCAGCCCCTGGCCCTGCAGCTGGACGCGCTCTACGCGGCCTGCGCGGAGATCGCCAGCATCGCCGAGCGGCGCCAGGATCTCCTGCTGTCGGGCAACGGCGGTCGCCTGCCCCGCTTCCTGGCGGCCGACCCGGGCCTGGAATCGGGCCTGATGATCGCCCAGTACCTGGCGGCCGCGCTGGTGGTCGAGACCCGGAGCAAGGCCTTCCCCGCGGCGGTGGACTCCATCCCCACCAGCTGCGGCCAGGAGGACCACGTGAGCATGGGCAGCGTCTCGGCGGTGAAGCTGGCGCCGTGCCTCGATCGCTGCGAGGCTGTGGTGGCGCTGGAGTTCCTGACCGCGGGACGCGCCCTGGAGTTCATCACGCGCGAGGGGGCGGCGCGGCGACTGGGTCGTCCCGTGCTGCGGCCCGCCGACCCCCTGGACGGGGTGCTCGCGCGGTTGCGGGAGCACGTGGACCTCACGCCGGGCGACCGGCCCCTGACCGACGACCTCACCCGGGTCTGCAGCCTGCTGCGCGGCGACGAGCTGCTGGCCGGGCTGGATCGGCACCTCGCACCGCTGGAAGGGAGCGCTGACCATGCCTGAGGGATTCTACGCCGGGTCGCTGCCCGCGGCGACGGACCTCGACCTGCTCGTGGCGAACATCGGCCAGCTCTGCACCGTGCACGATCCGGCACTGGACGGGCCGGAGGCGGGGCCGCGCCGGGGGGCGGGACTGGCGAGGATCGGAGAGATCGCCGGGGCCATGCTGGCGGTGGCGGGCGGCCGGGTGGTGGCCGCCGGGCCGGCCGACGAGGTGGGCCATCTCCTGCTGGCCGGCAGTGGGGTTCCCGCCGGCGTGACGGTGGTCGATGCCGGCGGCGCGGCGGTGATCCCGGGCTTCGTCGATCCCCACACCCACGCCGTCTTCGGACGCACCCGGCAGGACGAGTACGAGCGTCGCGCCCGCGGCGAGAGCTACCTGGAGATCGCCGCCGCCGGCGGCGGGATCCGCGCCTCGGTGCGCGATCTGCGGGAGCGGAGCGAGGACGAACTGGTGGCGCTGTCGGTGCCGCGGCTGGAGCGGCTGCGGGCGCAGGGCACCACCACCGTGGAGATCAAGAGCGGCTACGGACTCTCGCTCGCCGACGAGGTGAAGACCCTGCGGGCGGCGCGCCGGGCGGTGGACCAGGTGGGCCTCGACACGGTGCTCACCTGCCTGGCGGCGCACGAGATCCCCGACGAGTACCGCGACCGGCGGGCGGACTACGTGCGCCTGGTCGGCGAGGAGATCCTGCCCCGCGTGGTGGAGGAGGGGCTGGCCGAGCGCTGCGACGTGTTCTGCGAGCCGTCGGTCTTCGGGCTGGCGGAGACCGAGGCCATCGTGCGGCGGGCCCAGGAGCTGGGCCTGCGGGTGACCCTGCACGCGGACGAGCTGGAGCCCATGGGCGGGGCGGCCCTGGCCGCGCGCCTGGGCGCCGACTCGGCCGACCACCTGATCCGCATCGACGAGGCGGGCATCGCCGCCCTGGCGGCGTCCGACACCGTGGCCACGCTCCTGCCCGGGACGGTCTTCACCCTGGGGATCCGCGACTACGCGCCGGCCCGGCAGATGATCGACGCTGGCTGCGCGGTGGCCGTGGCCACGGACTTCAATCCCGGCAGCTGTCCCATCGAAAGCATGCCCCTGATCCTGTCCATCGCCTGCAGCCAGATGAAGCTGGCGCCCGCCGAGGCGCTCACCGCGGCGACGCTGAACTCGGCCTGGGCGCTGCATCGCGCCGACCGGGTGGGGTCGCTGGCTCCGGGCAAGCAGGCCGACTTCCTGATCCTCCGCGGCGACGACTACCGCCTGCTGCCCTACCACGGCGGCGTGGACCAGGTGGCGGCCGTCTACCGGGGTGGCCGCAGGGTGGCGTGATGGGGGCGCCCACCGGCCGATTGGCCCGGCGGGCGGGTCCGGCGCGCGCCGGCCCGCTCGCCTTTTTTTATTCCTCAACTTCGGCCCCGGGTGAACGAACATACACCACGAGCCGCCACCGATCGCGAGGGGTGCGGCGGACGCATGGCCGGATCTCCAGGACCTCCAGGGGGGCTACTCCTTGTCCTCGAAACTGCGCAAGCTCAAGCAGCAAGCCTACGAAGCCGGCAGGAAGCGCGACTGGGCCGGGGCGGCGGACGCCTACGCCCAGATCCTCGAGCTGGACAAGAACAACCCCTCCTCGCTCAATGAGTACGGGGACGTCTGCCTGAAGGCCGGCGACCAGGCCAAGGCCATCCGCCAGTTCCTGGCCGCCGCGGGCAAGTACAAGCAGAACGGCCTGCTGAACAACGCCCAGGCGGTGTACAAGAAGGTCCTGCGGCACGACCCCGACAACCTCAACGCCAACTGGTTCCTGGCCGAGATCCGCGCCGAGCAGGGGCTGGTGCACGAGGGCGAGAAGTATGCCCTGACCTTCCTCGCCCGGGCGGACGACGTCTCCGGCGAGATCAAGGAGATCTTCCACAAGCGCTGCCTCGAGCTCTTCGAGTTCTACGCTGAGAGCGATCCCATCCTGGAGAAGGTGGAGCAGATCTTCCGCGTCTGGGACATGGTCCTCGAGGCGGCGCGGGTGGGCTGCCTGCGGGCCTGCTTGGCGCATCGCCGCGGCGAGGGGGAGCAGGCGGTGGAGGCCGTGGCGACCCTGATCTCGCGGGTGCCCGAGCTGATCAACTACGCCGAGTACACGCGCTGGCAGCGGGTCAGCGGCGAGGTGGGCGGCGCGGTTGAGAGCTTCGCCGACGTCAACACCATCGACCTCGGCGGCGACGCCGCGCCCGCGGCGGTGGCGCCCGCCAGGCCGGCCGAGCCCACCGAGCCGGTGTCGCGACCGGCGGGCGGGACCGTCACCGGATCGGCGGCCGGTCCCGGGGACGAGGCGCAGGCCGCCACGGCCGGGGCCTTCGCCGAGATCCTCGCCGACGGCGGGGAACTCGCCGGCGGCGACGGGGGTTCGTCCAGCGAGATGGACGCGGCCGACGGCCCGGATCTGGATCGGGAGGCGTCCGCCGCGCCGACCGGCGTGGATGCCGTGGCCGGGATCGCCACGGAGGAACCGCCGGAGGGGTTCGATCGCGACGAGGATGGCTGCATCAGCATCGATCTGGACGGGGAGACCAGCTTCGCCGATCTGGCCGGTGCGGCGGCCGAGGCCGCCGCGGTCCTGGAGAACCCGTCGTCCGGCCCGGTCCAGGGGGCGGAGAGCGGGGCCGACGCGGCTGCCCTGGCCGCCCCGGTCGCCGCAACGTCGGGCACGGCCGGCAGCGTCAACCTGCTGGACGAGATCCTCGCCGAGGAGGGCGAGGACATCCTGCGCAGCAGCGACAGCGAGCAGGTGTCCACCATCGCCAGCGAGATCGGGCGCAACCTCGGTGATGCCGAGACCGCCGATCCCCAGGCCCAGTACGACCAGGGGATGGTGTACCTGGAGATGGGCCTGAACGACCAGGCCGCCCTGGCCTTCCGGGCCGCCGCGGCCGATCCGGAGCACGCCCTGCGAGCGCGCGAGATGTGGGGCGTCGCCCTGCGGCGTGACGGCCGGTTCGACGAGGCGGTCGCGGTGTTGCAGGATGGTCTGACCGCCGCCGCATCCGACGACCGGGCGGCCCTCGGCCTGCGCTACCACGCTGGCCGCACCCTCGAGGAGCTCGGCCGTGCCGATGAGGCGCAGGAGCACTACCGACGGGTCCACGCCATCGACGCCGGCTTCGCCGACGTCGCCCAGCGCCTGCGCGCCCTCGTCGGCTGAGCCTCGGCGCTTGCCGCCCCGCCGGGCAGCGCTTACCCTCCGGCGCATGTCGAAGTCCGAGATCACCGAACACCACCGGGTCCGGCGAGCCGTCTTGCTGGGCCTTTTCAGCGGCACCGGGGTGGGGCTGGGCTACCTGCTGGCGGGCATCCCCGGCGTGGAGCTCATGACCCTGAACGCCGCGCTCGCCGGTCTGGCCCTGGGCCCGGCCGGCGGCGCCGGCGTGGGCGCCATCTCGGCCGCGGCCTATTCCCTGGGCAGTCCCTTCGGCCCACCGGTGCCGCTGGTCCTGGGAGCCCAGATGCTGGGGCTGGCGACCGTGGGCCTGGCCGGGGGATGGCTGGCGCCCGTGCTCCGTCGCCGACCGACGCTGCCGTCGGTGCTGCTGGCTGCCCTGCTGGGGCTCGCGGCGGCCGTGGGCTTCGACCTGCTGACCAACCTGGCGGTGGCGGCGGCCCTGGACCTGCCCCTGCGCGCCACGCTGCTGGGCGGCCTGCCCCTGGCGGCCCTGCACGCCGGCACCTGCGTGGTCGCCTTCGCCTCCCTGCTGCCGCCGCTGGCCGGGCGTCTCGGACGCCTCGATCGGGGTGGTCCGCGGGTGGTCCACGTATCGCGGTCGTTGTTCCTGCTGCTGGCCCTGGGGGTGGCCGCGGAGGGCTCCGCCCGGACCGTGCAGGAGGGTCGGGACACCTTGGCCGTCACGGCCGGAGCCGACTCCCTGGCCGCGCTTCCCGACGCCATGGCGACGGCCGGGGTCGTCCCCGCGGATTCGCTGGCCGCGCCGGCGGATTCGCTGGCGGCGCCGGTGGATTCGCTG
>CAZWYF010000014.1:0-55162 GCA_964637835.1 uncultured Fibrobacteraceae bacterium | reverse complement strand
CGGACACGCTGGCGATCGCCGGTGCGCCGCCAGCGCCGCGACGCTTCGACTCCGGGACCACCTGGCGCCGGGAGCAGGTCCGCCACGTCCGGGACTGGGAGCGCCCCCTCTGGCAGCCGTTCTTCGCCTCGTTGCACGAGGATCTCGCCCGCCGCACCGCCTTCTTGCCCGTCCGCGATGGCGGCCAGGGTGCCGCGGTCTACCTGGCGGGCGAGCCGGGCACCGCCGTGACGCCGCGCCTGACGCGCGACGGCCTGCCGCTGCAGATCGGTCACCGCTACCTGGACGATCCGGAGACCATCGCCACCGCCGGCCGTCGCCTCGGGGCCGTGGGGTTCGGCCTGACGGGCGCCGACGGCGCGATGGCCGGCACGGTGGACCTGGTCCGGGACGACCCCGCCCCCTCCCACGACCTCACCGACACCCGCTGGTTCAAGGGGCCGCACGAGAGCTACCTCCGCACCCTGCACCTGCTCACCGCGCGGGCGCCCTGGCGTGGAGACTTCTCCTTCCACGAGCTCCTGGACAACGAGGGTTTCGACTTCCGCACCGCCGGCGAGACGCGGTACCCGGAGTTCGACCAGTTGCAGCAGGACGCGTTCTGGGGACACGCCAAGTTCCGCTCCGGCCGTGGGGAGCTCATCCGCGACCTGGGCGCCGCCGGGCAGCTCGGCTTCGCGGTGGAGAACGTGCGCAAGCTGAAGAAGGGGCTGCCCGCCCACGGGAAGCAGCACCAGGATCTGTGGTCCAACCGGGTGAGCCTGGACTGGCGCGCGCGAGCGGGCGAGCGGCCAGCCCGGCTGGCGGTCTGGTGGCTGAACACGGACGTGGACTGGGATCGGGACCTGGAGTCGGTGTCGGGCCACCGGCGACAGCAGGAGGGGACGCATCAGGGCTTGCTGGCATCCTGGGGAGACGCCGCGCATGCGGGCCGCGTGGACCTCCGCTACGGCCGGCGCACGGTCGCCGATACCGGGGCCGACCCGGACTGGGCGCCCGCTCACGCCGACACGACGCGACTGGCCGCCGAGGACGCGGCGGTGACCGCCACGCGCAGCTGGCCGGTGGGCTTCGCCCGGGCGCAGCTCACCGGCGCGGCCTGGTGGGCGGAGCACGGTGGCTGGCTGGCTGGCGGTGCGGCGCGGCTGCTGGAGGATCGGCCGGATCCGCGCTGGCAGCTCGCCCTCGAGCGTGGCGGCCGCGCCCCCCGTCTCGATGAACTGGCCACCGCCTGGAGCTTCGTGACCCCGGGCGGCCGCCGCACGGTGGTCCTGCCGGATGCCGACCTCGGCCGCGAGTCCGTCTGGCGCCTGGCCGCGGGAGCCCGCTGGGCGCTGGCGGGCCTCGATCTTGCCGTGGATGGCGCGGTCCGTCGCCTGCGAGACGGCATCGGCTGGGCGCCCCGCCCGGACCAGCCCACCGCGGGCCAGTGGCAGAACGGCCTGGAACTCGACGCGGCCACCGTGCGCGTGGCCGTGGGGCGGGAGGGACGCTTCCTGGGATGGGCGCGGGTCCAAGCAGCCGGCACCTGGCGCACCTGGAGCCAGACGGGCGACCTGCGCGCGGCCCTGCCGCCGGAGGTCGACTGGCGCCTGACCGTCCTGTGGGAGAACCATCTCTTCCGCGAGGATGGCATCCTCCAGCTGGGGCTCTTCCTCGGCCACCGCGGCGAGATGAACGACCCCTGGGACCTGGCCGGCCCCACCTCCCTGCCGGCCATCACCCGTCTGGACGCCATCGCGGGCTTCCGCCTGGTGGGCACCAACCTCTCGGTGGGGCTGGACAACCTCACCGGCGCGGACTCCCGCCTGACCGCCGGCGCCGTGGACCACGGCCTCGAGCTCCGCTGGCGCCTGCACTGGGTCTTCACCCACTAGGTCTTCACCCACCAGGTCTTCATCCACCAGGTCGCCTGGCGCCGGGCGCCCGGCCTCCTGACCGGGGCGATCCGGCCGGTCCGTCATCCGCCCGGGACGGCACGGCGTGACGCGCCGCGAGGTCCTCGGCGTCTTCCTGGTGCTCCTGCTGGTCGTGGCGGGCCGGGGCATCCGCCACGCCCTGATCCTCGACCCCGCCGGCGGGTGGCGCGAGCCGGGCTGGCTCGCCGCCCAGCTGCCGCCCCTGGCGGAGCCGCCGCCCACCCGGCGTCCGTCGGGGCCGACCCGCCCCTCCGCGCCCCTCGACCCCAACACCTGCCCGGCCGATTCCCTGGAACTGCTGCCAGGGATCGGCCCCGCCCTCGCGGAGCGCATCGTGACCGCGCGCGCCGCCGGATTGCATTTCGCCTGCGCACGCGATCTGCAGGAGGTGCGCGGGATCGGGCCACGCACCGTCGAGCGCCTGGCGCCGTATCTCGCGTTCGCCGAACCAGATAGCCAGAAAGAGACGAGGGCGCGAAATGCAACAGGCGCGGAGGAGCCCCCGGGCGCGACCGGGCGAATTCCCTCAAGCAGCGCCCGCGCCGACCGATAGCAGACCGGAACGTGCAACTCGACGGGTCCGCCCGGTCACGCCCGCACTTCCGCCGCGCGGTCAGCTCGCGCGCGGCGGCCGGAGAAGACGTCCATGAACACAGGCAGCTCCGTCGTCGTCCGGGACAAGATCGCCGCGCGTCTGCTCGAGGCGGGCCTCATCACCGAGGTCCATGTCCAGCAGGCGAAGGAGATGCAGAAGAGCGAGGGTGGTTCCCTCGGCCTCGCGCTCATGCGCATCGGCGCCGTGGAGGAGAAGACCTACGCCGAGTTCCTCGGCAAGGTCTACAACCTGCCCGTGGTGGACCTCGAACATCACGCGATCTCCAGCGAGTGCATCGAGCTGATCCCCGCCGACGTGGCCACCAAGTTCCAGGTGCTGCCGCTCGAGCGCCGCGGCCGCATCCTGACCGTGGCCATGGCCAACCCGTCGAACATCTTCGCCATCGACGACATCAAGTTCATCACCAGCCTCGACGTCCAGCCCGTGGTCTGCAGCGAGCTGGCCATCAAGCGCGCCATCGACCGCCACTACGCGCCCACTGACTCGCTGGCCTCGATCATGGAGGGCATCGAGGACGACATCGAGGTGGTCGAGGAGCAGGAGGACGACGATGTCGCCCAGGGCGAGGAACAGAACGCGCCGGTGGTCAAGCTGGTCAACACGCTCCTGGCCGAGGCGGTCAAGATCGGCGCCAGCGACATCCACATCGAGCCCTACGAGAAGCACATGCGGGTGCGCTACCGCGTGGACGGCATCCTGCAGGAGGTGATGGAGCCCCCGGTCAAGCTCAAGGCGGCCATCACCAGCCGCCTGAAGATCATGTCCGAGCTGGACATCGCCGAGCGCCGCATTCCCCAGGACGGCCGGATCAAGCTGAAGGTGGGCAACAAGAAGATCGACCTGCGTGTCTCCACCCTGCCCTGCATCTTCGGCGAGAAGGTGGTGATGCGAATCCTCGACAAGGGGAACCTGACCCTCGATCTGGCCAACTTCGGCATGGAGCCGGAGGCGCTCAAGCACGTCTACGAGAACGTGGCCAAGCCCTACGGCATGGTGCTGGTCACCGGCCCCACCGGTTCGGGCAAGACCACCACGCTCTACTCCTGCCTCTCCCGGGTCAACAACGTCGACGTGAACATCATGACCGCCGAGGACCCGGTGGAGTACAACCTCGACGGCATCAACCAGGTGCAGGTGCGCGACGAGGTGGGCCTGACCTTCGCCGCCGCGCTCAAGGCATTCCTGCGCCAGGACCCGAACATCGTGATGGTGGGTGAGATCCGCGACCTGGAGACCGGCTCGATCGCGGTCAAGGCCGCGCTCACCGGCCACCTGGTCCTCTCCACCCTGCATACCAACGACGCGCCGGCCACGGTCAACCGCATGATCGACATGGGACTCGAACCGTTCCTGGTCGCCTCGTCCACCAACCTGATCATGGCCCAGCGCCTGGTCCGGCGCATCTGCAAGAACTGCAAGACCGAGGAGCAGGTCACTCCCGAGGCGCTGGCGGAGATCGGCCTGCCCGCCGATTGCCAGCCCATGAACGGCAAGGGCTGCGAGCAGTGCGGCGGCACCGGGTACAAGGGTCGTCAGGGTCTCTACGAGGTGATGCCCATCACCCCGGCCCTGCGCGAACTGATCCTGGACCGCGCCTCGACCAGCGAGCTGCGCAAGCAGGCGCAGGGCGAGGGCATGCTCACCCTGCGCCAGGACGGCCTGCTGAAGATCCAGAAGGGCGTCACCACCATCGAGGAGGTCCTGCGCGAGACCACCGTGCAGGACTAGGAGGGACCCATCGTGATCGGTATGCGCGAATTGCTCGAGGACATGGTGGCCCGCGGGGCCAGCGACCTGCACCTGACGGCCGGTCTGCCCCCGCAGTACCGCGTGGATGGGCAGGTGCTCAGCAGCCAGAACGAGGTGCTCAGCGGCGAGGACACCCGCCGGCTGGCCTACAGCATCCTCAACGAGGAGCAGAAGAAGCGCTTCGAGAACGAGCGCGAGCTGGACTTCTCCTTCGGCGTGCAGGGCATCAGCCGCTTCCGCGCCAACGTCTTCATGCAGCGGGGCGTCACCAGCATGGCCATCCGCCAGATCCCGTACACCATCCACAGCTTCGAGGAGCTGGGGCTGCCGCCGGTCTGCCGCGAGCTGATCAACCGCAACCAGGGACTGATCCTGGTGACCGGCCCCACCGGGTCGGGCAAGAGCACCACCCTGGCCACCATGGTCGACACCATCAACCAGCAGCGCTGCGGCCACATCATCACCATCGAGGACCCCATCGAGTACGTGCACCAGCACAAGCGCTGCATCGTCAACCAGCGCGAGGTCAACAACGACACCAAGGGCTTCGCGCAGGCGCTGAAGTACGTCCTGCGCCAGGATCCCGACGTGATCCTCATCGGCGAGATGCGCGACCGCGAGACCATCGGCGCGGCCCTGACCATCGCCGAGACCGGCCACCTCGCCCTGGCCACGCTGCACACCAACAGCACCTTCGAGTCCATCAATCGCATCATCGACGTCTTCCCGCCCGAGCAGCAGAACCAGGTGCGCTCGCAGCTCAGCTTCTCGCTGGCCGGCGTCATCACCCAGCAGCTGATCCCGCGGCAGAAGGGCGGCGGCCGGGTGCTCGCCCTGGAGATCATGGTCTGCACGCCGGCCATCAAGGCCATGATCCGCGACAACAAGACCCACCAGATCTACGGCCACATGCAGGCCGGTCAGAAGCACGGCATGCAGACCATGAACCAGTCGCTCTACCAGGCGGTGGAGAACCGCTGGATCACCCTGGATACCGCCATCGGCCGCAGCCCTGATGCTCAGGAGCTGCTGCAAATGCTCGGCGAGGAGCCGGTCACCGCCGGCCGCTAGCCGCGCCGACGCGAGGAGGAACCGTGGCCACAGCGACCACCACCTACGTCTGGAAGGGCAAGACCGCCAAGGGTGAGATCATCACCGGCGAGTACAAGGCCGAGAACCGTCGCGAGGTGGGTGACTACCTGCGGAAGCGGCGGATCGTCATCCAGTCCGTGCGCAAGAAGCCCAAGGACCTCAAGCTCGGCGGGCGCAGGAAGGGCGTGAGCGTCAAGGACCTCTGCGTCTTCACCCGGCAGTTCGCCACCATGGTCAACGCCGGCCTGCCGCTGGTGCAGTGCCTGGAGGTGCTGGCCCGGCAGCAGCCCAAGCCGCACTTCAAGCAGACCATCCAGCAGGTGATGCTCGAGGTGGAGGGCGGCGCCACGCTGTCCGAGGCCATGGGCAAGCACCGGCACATCTTCGGCGACCTCTACGTCAACATGATCGCCGCCGGCGAGAGCGGCGGCATCATCGACGTGATCCTGCAGCGCCTGGCGGTCTTCCTGGAGAAGAACGACGCCCTGCAGCGCAAGGTGAAGGGGGCGCTCACCTATCCGGCCATCGTGCTCTTCGTGGCCACCGGCGCCTGCATCTTCATGCTCATCGGCGTGATCCCGGTGTTCGCCAAGATGTTCTCCGATTTCGGCGGCGAGCTGCCCACGCCCACGCGCGTGGTCATGGGCATGTCCAACTTCCTGCAGGCCAACTGGTACCTCCTGCTCGCCGGGACGTTCGCCGCGGTGGTGGCCTTCAAGCGCTTCCGCGCCACGGAGAAGGGCGAGCTGCTCACCGACCGGCTCTTCCTGCGCATGCCCATCATCGGCAACGTCGTGCGCAAGGGCGCGGTCTCGCGTTTCACGCGGACGCTCGGCACGTTGATCGGTTCGGGCGTGCCCATCCTGCAGGGCCTGGAGATCACCGCCCGCACGGCGGGCAACAAGGTGCTGCAGCTGGCCATCGAGAAGACGGCGGTCTCCATCAGCGGGGGCGACACCATCGCCGAGCCGCTGAAGGAGAGCGGGGTGTTCCCGCCCATGGTGGTGCAGATGATCGGCATCGGCGAGCAGACCGGCGCCCTGGACGAGATGCTCTCCAAGGTGGCCGATTTCTACGACGACGAGGTGGACGCCGCGGTGGAGGCCCTGACGGCCGCCATCGAGCCGCTGATGATCGTGGTCATGGGCACCATGGTCGGCGGCATGCTCGTGGCCATGTACCTGCCCATGTTCAAGATGGCCAACGTGGTCGGGGGCTGACCCATGGCCACGGCCACGCAGCGCAACGCGGGCGACAGCGGGCTGGTGCTGAGGATCCTGACGGCCATCCTGCTGTCCGGCGGCAGCCTGCTGGCCGTGGCCGGCGGCGAGCCGGGCCTGCACCCGCTGCCGTTCGGGCTGGGCCTGGGGCTGCTCTGGTCGGCGCTCGCGCTGGAGCTGGCGCACCCGGGCCGGTTCTGGTCCCGGGGGCGGCTGGACGCGCTGATGCTGGTCGTCGATCTGCTGGCGGTGGGGCTGGTGATCGCCGGGGCCCCGGGCTTGCCGGGGCTGGCCATCTACTGCCTCGGGCCGGTGGCCACCGCGGCGGTCCGCCTCGGCCGCGAGGGCGCCACGGCAGCGGCCGCGCTGGCGGCGCTGGGGTTGCTGCTGCCCGATCTGCTGAAGGCGGGCGCGTCGGATCCTCTCCCGGCCACCACCGCGCTGGGCGCCGTGATGCTGCTGAGCGCCGGGCTGGCTGCCGGCGAGCTGGTCCGCGTGGCCGAACGACGCCGGCACGCCGCGGCGCACGCCGAGCACCATGTCCGCCGCGTCGGCCACGAGATGCAGATGATCCTGGACAACCTCGGCAGCGGACTGCTCACCGTCGACGGCGCCGGACGCATCACCCGCATCAATCCCCTGGCCCGCGCCATCCTCGGTCTCGGCGACCGCGCCGGCTGCGGGCACGATCTGCGCGAGGTGCTCGGCGAGGACGGCGCCGACCTGGCCGAGCTGGTCGAGAGGGCCCTGGCCGACGGCCGCCCCCGGCGCCGCGCCGAGGTGCAGGTCAAACGGGGGGGCCAGGCCGTACCGCTGGGAGTGAACGTGGTGTTCCTCGCCGGCCACGACGGGACGCTCGAGGGTGCGGTGGTGGTCTTCGGCGACCTGACCGAGGTCCGCCGCCTGCAGGACCACCTGCGCCGCGCCGATCGCCTGGCGGGCGTGGGCGAACTGGCCGCCAACATCGCGCACGAGCTGCGCAATCCCCTGGCCAGCATCCGCGGCTCGGTGGAACTGCTGGCCAGCGACCTCGAGGTGGAGGGCCATCACGCCCAGCTCATGCAGCTGATCCTGCGCGAGAGCGCCCGCCTGAACACCATCATCACGGATTTCCTGGCCTTCGCCCGCATGCGCCCCGGCCAGCCGCGCGCGGTGCCGGCGGCGCGTTTCCTCGGGCAGGTGGAGCTGCAACTGCGGCAGCACGTGACCGCCCAGGAGGCGAAGGTCGCCGTCCATTGCGAGACCGTGGATCCGGACCTGGTGCTCCACGCCGATCCCGAGCAGTTGCTCCAGGCCGTGCTGAACCTGGGCATCAACGCCTGCGAGGCCATGCATGACCAGGGCGAGCTGCGCCTGACCGCCACCGCGGCGGACGGCGCCTGCGAGCTGCGGGTCCGCGACACCGGCCCGGGCCTGGAACCCGACCGCGTCGAGGAGATCTTCACTCCCTTCGTCACCACCAAGCCCCAGGGCACGGGCCTCGGCCTGCCCATGGTCGCGCGCATCGTGCACGGCCACGGCGGTACGGTGGAGGCGCACAACAACCCTGCTGGCGGAGCCGAGTTCGTGCTGCGGCTGCCGCTGGCCAGCGAGAATCCGGCCGTCAGCGAGGCCGATGCGGCTCCGGAGCCGGAAGCCGTGCTCGTCGCTCACTGAGCGGTCAAGGGCCGCCCCGCGCGGTCGAAACGTGAACTGATCGCCCCGTTGCCAGACTCCGAAGGAGAGCGCTCATGTCCCTCGGCCGCATCCTGGTCGTCGACGACGAAGACTCCATGTGCCAGTACCTGTCGATCCTCCTGGCGAAGGAGGGATACGAGGTGCAGACCGCGAACTCCGGTGTCGACGCCCTCCGCCAGCTGGAGAGCGCGCCCTTCGATGTGGTGCTCACCGACATCCGCATGCCCGGATTCGATGGCATCCAGCTGCTGAAGGGCGTGCGCGCGGTGGATCCGGACATGCCGGTGATCGTGATGACCGCCTACGCCACCGAGCAGTCGGCCATCGACGCGGTGAATCTCGGCGCCTTCGCCTACGTCCAGAAGCACTGCAAGAACGACGAGTTCAAGATGTTCGTCCGCAACGCCATGCAGCTGCGGCGCGTGGGGTCGGAGAACCGCAAGCTCAAGGGCGAGCTCAAGCGCAAGCAGAGCAAGCAGCAGATCATCGGCCAGAGCCCGCGCATGCGGTCGGTCTTCAAGATGATCGACAAGATCGCCGCCACCCCGGCCACCGTGATGATCAACGGCGACTCGGGCACGGGCAAGGAACTGGTCGCCCGGGCGATCCACGATCGCAGCGACCGCGCCGGCGGTCCGTTCGTGGCCATCAACTGCGGCGCCATCCCCGAGACCCTGCTCGAGAGCCAGCTGTTCGGTCACACGAAGGGGTCGTTCACCGGCGCCGACCGCGACCACGACGGCTTCTGCCAGCAGGCCAACGGCGGCACCATCTTCCTGGACGAGATCGCCGAGATGCCCCAGAGCACCCAGGTCAAGCTCCTGCGCATGCTCCAGGAGCGCGAGGTGATCCCGGTGGGCAGCGCCCAGGCGGTGAAGGTGGACCTGCGGGTGATCGCGGCCACCAACCGCAACCTGGAGCTGGAGGTGGAGGAGGGGCGCTTCCGCACCGACCTCTTCTTCCGGCTCAACGTGATCCCCCTGGCGCTGCCGGCGCTGAACGAGCGGATCGACGACATCCCCCTGCTCGCCGACCACTTCCTGCGCCGGTTCGTGCCCGAGTACAAGGGTGGCCTGAGCAGCCTGCTCGAGGACGAGGCGCTCGCCTGCCTGCAGGCCTACGAGTGGCCGGGCAACGTGCGCGAACTGGAGAACGTCATCGAGCGCGCCTGCATCATGCGCGAGGGCGACCGGATCGGCGTGCGGGACCTGCCGGTCAAGCTCCACGGCCACGACGGCCAGCCGGTGGCCCGGCCCAGCCTGGTGGGCGGCATGATCAGCCTGGAGGACCTGGAGAAGGCGCACATCCTGCAGGTGCTCGAGGCCGTGGGCTGGCACAAGAAGCGGGCGGCGGAGATCCTCGAGATCAACCCCTCGACCCTCTATCGCAAGCTCCTGCGCTACGGCGTGGGGCAGGACGGGCCCGAGGACGAGGACGAGCGCAGCGACGCCGAGCGGATGCTGGACCTGGTCCAGGCGTTCAGCGGCTCCCCTGACGAGAGCGCCGCCGCGGACCCCGCGGCGGCCGACCACCCCGAGAGCGGCGCCTCCGAGGAGGAGCCTCTCGAGGTGCACTGAACCGGCATGTCCGGCTCCCGCTGACGGTGCAACCTGCACGGCGGGAACTGGACATGCCACCGGGAGTGAGGCGAACCGGTTTCGCAACGTGCCTCACCACTGCGAGTTATGGCTCGCGCGGTCGTGAACGGATTCTGGCACGACCATTGCAACTAACGGACTGCCATCGGCAGGCTTCCCGGGCCACGTGGCCCACACCCGAGGTCGGAGCGACCGGAACAAGGAGGACCCCCGTGAACAACAAGGGCTTCACGCTGATCGAGCTCATGATCGTCGTCGTGATCATCGGCATTCTCGCCGCGATCGCCATTCCCAACTTCATCTCCATGCAGGACCGTGCCAAGGAGGCCAAGGTCAAGAGCGCGGCGCACACGACCCAGCTTGCCGCTGAGGACTACGCAGTGCGCAACGATGGCGTCTATGGCGCCATCGGCGATGTCCAGAACCTGCTGCCGAACAATGGTACGCTTCTTGACAACGCGTTCACGGGATTGCCTTCCGAGCCTTCCGTTGCCACTGCAACTGCAGCCGGCGAGATCGGCTACGCACCCACCGCTGAGAACAACGTGAACGTGGGCTACGTCGTCACCGGCTATGGCAAAGACGCCGACTCGGGTGACAACGGTATTGTCATTCGACTCTCCAGCGGTAGCTAGGACTCGACAGGAACCAGATCCGCGAGCGGACCCCCACGGGGGTCCGCTCGCGTTCGTGATGCATTGCTTCAATAACTGGCATCACGTTTGCTGACCACTCGAAGAGACTCCCGGCCGTACTGGTCACGGCGCAACCGGCCAGATCACAGCGAAATCCGTGAGGCGAGCGCAGTGGAAACGAAGGATTTCCAGGACATGATCCGCACGTCGGAAGCGATCCTAGAAGTTGTCGGATTGAAGAAATCGTATCGTCGAGGCTTCTGGGGCCGTCGTGGCACCGCAGCCGTGGACGACCTCTCTCTCGAGGTCCGCGCGGGAGAGGTCTTCGCCTTGCTCGGCCATAACGGGGCCGGCAAGACGACCACCCTGAAAGCCATCCTCGGCCTCATCCGCCCGGATGCCGGCCGCATCACCATCGCCGGCGTGGACGCTCGGGACCCGGCCGCGCGCGCACGGGTGGGATACCTTCCCGAGGCTCCCTACTTCCATGAGAACCTGTCCGCCGCCGAGCTCCTCGATTTCTACGGCAAGCTTCTGGGCCTTGCGCGCGCCCGGCGTCGGGAGCGAATCGCGGCCTGCCTCGAGCAGGTGGGGATGGCCGCCGAGGCCGACCGGCGGCTGCGGCACTGCTCCAAGGGCATGCGCCAGCGCATCGGCCTGGCCCAGGCGCTGCTCGGCGAACCGGAACTGCTCATCCTCGACGAGCCCCAGTCCGGCCTCGATCCCATCGGCAGGCGCGAGGTCAGGGACCTGCTGCTGGCGCAGAAGCAGCGCGGGGTGACCATCGTCTTCTCCTCGCACATCGTTCCGGACGTCGAGGCTCTGGCTGACCGGGTCGCCGTCCTGAGCGGCGGCCGGCTGGCCGAGATCAAGGACCTCCGCCACCGGCCGCCGGCACGGAGCTTCCGCGCGGTGATCGGCGCGCCGGCCAGGGGCGGTCTTTTGGCCGAGGTCCTGGCCGACGGGGCGGTGACCGTGACCGCCGAGGAGCCCGACCGCTGGCAGCTCGACATCATGGGCGCCGGTACCCTGGGCCGTCTGCTGACCGCCTGCGAGGCCGACGGCGTGGCGGTCCACGAGGTCCACAGCGGAGGCGGCGACCTGGAGGCCGAGTTCCTGGCGGGACTCGGGGCGGCGCCGCGCACGGAGGTGTCGTCATGCTGAACCGGACCCTGGCCATCGCGGGCGGGACGTTCCAGGAGACCGTGCGCGACCGGCTCTTCTACCTCGTGGGCTTCTTCGGCCTGATCCTGGTGGGCGCCACCGTGGTCCTCTCGCCGTTGACGGTGGGCGCGCAGGCGAAGATCGTGGCCGACGTGGGCCTGGCCGCCATGGCGATCTTCGGTCTGCTGGTGGTCCTGCTGGTGGGCGCGAACATGGTGCGCAAGGAGATGGACCGGCGCACCATCACCACGGTGCTCACCAAGCCCGTGGGCCGTGGAGAGTACCTGCTGGGCAAGTACCTGGGTCTGGCCGGTACGCTGATCTGCATGGTGGCGCTCATGGGCGTCATCTACGCCGTGGCCGTGGCCCTGACGCCGGCCACGCTCCGCTGGGCGCATCTGGCGGCGGTCTACCTGACGCTCCTCGAATTGCTGGTCCTGGTGGCCGCGGCCGTGCTCTTCTCCACGGTGAGCGGTCCGGCGCTGGCCGCCGTCTTCGCCGCCACGGTCTTCGCCATCGGCCATCTGGGGGGCGCGCTGCTCGAGTTCGGCGAGATGCAGGGCGGGGCGCTGCAGACGGTGGCCGCGGTGGCCTACCGAATGTTGCCGGATCTCGAGGTCTTCAACGTCCGGGCGGCCGTGGTGCACGGCGAGTCCGTGGCCGCGGCGCATCTGGGTCTGGCCACCGTCTATGCCGTCGGCTGGGTCGCCGTGTTCCTGATCCTCGCGC
Source organism: uncultured Fibrobacteraceae bacterium (assembly GCA_964637835.1). GTDB lineage: Bacteria > Krumholzibacteriota > Krumholzibacteriia > LZORAL124-64-63 > LZORAL124-64-63 > Glo-17. Next base: position 42,763 of record CAZWYF010000014.1, on the reverse strand, counting down.
GGGCCGTCTTCGCGCACAAGGAGCTGTGATGCGGCGGGCGGCGCCGCTGGGCGGCCTGCTGCTGGCCGTCGTCCTGGTGGCCCTGGCGCCGCGCCTGGCGGCCCACGTGCACCAGCTCGACGGGGACGACCCCGCCGATGAACGCCTCTACCTGCCGGATGGCGCCCTGCTGCGCCACGCCAGCCTGGGTTTCCACGCCCCGGTGGCCGACTGGACCTGGCTGCGGGCGACGCAGTACTACGGCGGCTTCCGCCGCGGCGAGCACGACCTGCGCTACTTCGACGGCCTGGTCGAGGCCGTGACCACCCTGGACCCGCAGTTCACCGAGGCCTACCGCTTCGCCTCGCTGGTCCACTCCATCACGCACGGGGATCACGAGGCGGCCATCGACGTGCTCCGTCGCGGTGTCCTGGCCAACCCGCACGACTGGCAGCTGCACTTCGAGATCGGCTTCGTGTACTACGTGTTCCTGCAGGAATACCAGCTCGCCTCGCGGTATTTCCAGGCGGCCGCCGCCCTGCCGGGAGCCAGCGACTTCTGCCAGCGCTTCGCCGCCTTCGCCAGGCGCCGTGCGGGCGACATGCAGGGCTCGCTGGCCCTGTGGGAGAACCTGCGCCGGACCACCGAGAGCGCCGATATGCGCGAACTGGCCACCGAGATGATCGAGCGCTGCCAGCAGAGCCTGGCCGGCGCTCCTCGCGAGGGCGTCATCGGGCCACCCACACCCGCACGACAGGAGAGGCCGTGAACGGGGTCATCGATCATCCGGCACTGGTGGTGGTGGCGGTGCTGGTGGGCCTCTGCCTGGGCAGCTTCGCCAACGTCCTGATCTGGCGCCTGCCCCGGGATCGCTCACCGGTGGCCGGGCGCTCCCGGTGCCCGCGCTGCGACCGCCAGATCGCCTGGCATGACAACCTGCCGGTGCTCGGCTGGCTGCTGCTGCGTGGCCGTTGCCGGCACTGCCGGCAGGCCATCTCGATCCGCTATCCGCTGGTCGAGGCCGCGGGCGGCGTGCTGGCGGCAGCCTGCTGGCTCTGGCTCGGCCCCACGGCCGAGGCGCTGGCGGCCTTCATCCTCGTCTACCTGCTCGGCGTCATCGCCATCATCGACTGGGAGCACATGATCATCCCGCACAGCCTGACCATCGCCGGCATGGTGGCCGGGCTCGCGCTGGCCGAGCCCACCGGGCGGAGCCTGGCCCAGGCCATCCTCGGCCTGCTGGTGGGCGGCGCCGTGGTCTGGGTGCTCTCCGCGGGTTATCGGGTGCTGCGCGGCCAGGCGGGCATGGGGGGCGGCGACGTGATGCTCATGGCCATGGTGGGCGCCTTCCTGGGTCCCTGGGCGGCGGGCGCGGTGCTGGGCATGGGCGCCCTGCTGGGCACCATCTACGCGCTGGCTGCCGGCGGCGGTCGCCTCGCGGGGACGGCCAGGCTGCCCTTCGGCACCTTCCTGGCGGGGGCCGCGGTGGTGATCCTGGTGGCTGGCCGGGCGATCTGGGGCTGGTACCTGGGGCTCCTGACCTGACCGCTGCCGGCAAGATCTGCCCGGCCCCGGAGCCGGGCCGGCCGTCGCCCCGGAAATCTCCCTCAAGACAGGCGATTCGCCGCCGACAATCCTTGTGGCATGCATGTTGCGACCTCGACCGGCGGACGCGCCCGTTCATGCACGGAGCGCGGTCGGCACCCCCAGAACCGAGGTGGGCCCGCGATGTTCGGATTCCTCAAAGGCAAGCAGAAAGCCCTGACCGCCATGGACATCGGGTCCAGCGTGGTCAAATGTCTGCGGCTGGACCTGAGCCAGCAGCGGCCGGTGATCACGCACTTCGCCATGGTGGACCTCGCTCCGGAGGCCATCGTCGACGGCGAGATCATGGACCGTGAGCTGGTCATCGGCGCGCTGCAGCAGTGCGCCGAGAAAGTCGACCTGGGCAAGGAGCCGGTGGCCACCGCGGTCTCCGGCCGGGCGGTGATCGTCAAGAAGATCGTGATGGACAAGATGAGCGCGGAGGACGCGCGGGAGGCCATCTACTGGGAGGCCGAACAGCACGTCCCCTTCGACATCGACGACATCACCCTGGATTTCCAGATCCTCAACGACGACATCGGCGCCGGTCAGATGGAGATCCTGCTGGTGGCGGCCAAGAAGGACATGGTCCAGACCCAGGCCGAGCTGATCCGCGATGCGGGGCTGACGCCCCTGGTGGTGGACGTGGCGTCCTTCGCCAACCAGAACGCCTGGGAGTACCTGCAGGACGCCCTCGCGGCCGCCGCCGCCAGCGAGGCGGCGCTGAGCGAGGCGGCGGCGGCGGCGGACGACGCCGAGCTGGATCCCGACGCCGATCCGCCGGCCGATCCGGAGCCCGAGGCGGGGCCACAGGAGGCCGCGGACTCCGAGTTCGTCGCCCTGCTGGACGTGGGCGGTGGCGTGACCAACGTCCACATCGTCAAGGACGGCGTGCCCTACTTCACCCGGGATCTGCCCATCGGCACCAGCAACTTCGTGGAGGAGTTCCAGAAGCAGCTGGGCCTGACCTGGGAGACGGCAACCGACGTGGCCTGCGGCCGGACCGGCGAGGTGGATGCCGAGCTGGTCACCGACATCGTCCGCTCGGTGGGCGAGGAGATCTTCCAGGGGCTGGAGCCCTCCCTCTCGTACCTGAAGAACAGCGGCGAGGCCGACGGCATCGATCGCATCGTGCTGCTGGGCGGCGGCGCCCGCCTGCCCGGCCTGGCGCCGTTCCTGGCCGAATGCTACGGGGTACCCGCCGAGGTGATCGACCCCCTGGCCGGCATCGATTTCGAGGAGGGGGTCTTCGGTGACCAGGACCCCGCGCAACTCGGTCCCATGCTGACCGTCAGCATCGGCCTGGCCCTGCGAAAGGCGGTGGAGCGATGATCCGCATCAACCTGCTGCCCCGGGAGGACGTGCCCGTCCAGCGTAGCCTGAAGCTGCCGGAGCTCGGCACGTTCGCGCCGCTGGTGCTGGTCGTGGTCGCCGTGGGCGCCATGGCCGTCATGGGGCTCTACCAGAACCAGAAGGCCGCCAGCCTGCGCGAGACCATCGCCCTGGAGGAGGCCGAGAGCCGCCGCCTGGCGCCGGAGATCGCCAAGATCAAGCGCCTGGACGAGCAGCGCTCGAGCCTCAACCAGCGGCTCGAGGTGATCAGCACGCTGGACCGGGATCGCTACTTCCGCATCCACCTCCTCGACGAGATCAATCGCGCCCTGCCGGACCACGTCTGGCTCGAGCGCTGCGAGGACGAGGGTGGCGACATCTACGCACTCGAGGGCGTCACCTTCTCCAACTTCCAGGTCAGCGACCTGATGCGGAATCTCGATCGCTCGCCATGGTTCGACCAGGTCACGCTGCAGGTGGCCGAGAAGGGCACCATCGAGGAGGTCGACGTGGTCAAGTTCAAGATCGCCGCCCAGGCCAGCCGGGCCGGCGCGACCGTGGCGCAGGGAGGCTCGTCGTGAACGCCGAGATCGATTTCAAGGATCCCCGCTTCCTCCGCTGGGCCGCCGCGATCCTGGTGATCGCCGTGGTGGTGCCGCTGTGGTTCACCCAGACCTTCCTGCCCATCACCTACGCCTCGCGCAGCGCCGAGATCACGCAGCTCGAGACCCGGCATCAGCAGCTGAGCCGCGACCTGGAGAAGGCGCGCCTGCTGGTGCGGAACCTCGAGCGGGTGGAGCGCGAGTACGAGACGCTCCGCGCCCAGTGGCAGGTGGCCAGTACCCTGCTGCCAGAGGCCAACGAGATGCCCGACCTGCTGCGCAAGGTCAGCGCGGCGGGCAAGCAGTCGGGCGTGGACTTCAAGCTCTTCCGGCCGGAGCCCCCGGTGGCGCAGGACTTCTACACGGACAATCCCGTCTCCGTGCGCATCGAGGGCGGCTACCACCAGACCGGCGTCTTCCTCAGCCGCCTGGCCAACCTCAATCGCATCGTCAACGTGTCGAGCCTGCGGCTGGAGGGCGTCAAGGACCAGGAGGACGGAGGCCCGTTCACCGTGGAGACCGAGCTCATGCTCACCGCTTACACGCTCACCGGCCGGCGGGCGCCCGACGGCGCCGGCGCCGGCGCCGAGCAACTGGCCAGCAACGACGCCGGCGAGAAGCAGCCGGCCAGCCCGACCACGGCCCGGTCGTCGCACTAGGAGGCCCCTGCATGTCGCGCATTCGCTTGCTCAGTGTCCTGGCCCTGGTGACGCTCCTGGCGTCGGCGGCGCCGGCGGCCGACCCGGCCGCGGCCGACGACGACGGCGGCACCTCGCCGAGCCAGGAGGCCGACGTCCGCCTACGGGCGGTCCGGGCCAACGAGTTCTTCTATCAGTCGTTTGGTCGTCCCGATCCCTTCCGCACCCTGGTCGACGGCAAGTTCGAGCAGTCGGCCGGCGGTGAACTGGTGGACGTCAACAGCGCCCAGCTGGTGGGCGTCATGTGGGGGGAGGCCGACCAGTTCGCGCTGGTGGAAGACGGCGAGGGCTTCGGCTACATCCTGCGCGTGGGCGACCGCGTGCTCAACGGGCGGGTGGTGAGCATCCGCAAGGACCGTTTGACCGCCAGACTGACGCTCTACGGCATCTCCAACACGGTGGTCCTGAAACTCGAGAACCTGGAGGAGAAGTGATGGTCGGACGGATCCGCAGTCCCTGGAGCCTGGTGCTCGCGATGCTGCTCGCGCTGACGGTCCCGGTCCTCGCGCAGGACCAGGATGCGGCCCAGGTCGAGGTGGTCCCCGCCGCGCCGGCGATGGACCAGGGCCCGAGGATCTCCCTCGAAGTGCAGGACGCCGAGATCGGCACGGTCCTGCGCTCGCTGGCGAGCTTCTCCGGCACCAACATCGTGGCCTCCCCGCGCGTGCAGGGCAAGGTCACCGTCAAGCTCGAGCAGGTGCCCTGGCGCGAGGCGCTGGCGGTGATCCTGCGGGCCCACAGCTTCGACTACGTGGAGGATCACGGCATCATCCGCGTGGACACCGCCGAGGACCTGCGCCAGGAGCAGGTGGCGGTGAAGATGGCCGAGAAGCAGATCGAGGACCTCGAGAAGCTGACCCTGGGCATCGCCACCCTCCAGTACGCCAACGCGAGCGAGGTCAAGGACGCCATCGAGGAGATGCTGACCCAGCGGGGCAACATCGACGTCGACACCCGCACCAACTCCCTGCTGATCAACGACGTCGCCGAGCGCGTGGCGCTGATCCAGGAGATGGCCGGCAATCTGGACACGCAGACGCCGCAGGTCGAGATCAACGCGCGCCTGGTGGACCTCGACCACCGCGCCACGCGCGACCTGGGCATCAGCTGGTCGGCCGCCAACGTCCAGCCAGATGGCCAGAACTTCGTGGGCGACGCCGTGGTGGACAACTCGCTCTCCGAGTCCTCCGGCACCTTCCGCATCGGCACGGTGCAGAACTACGGCGAGCTGGTGGCCAAGCTGGAGGCCCTGGAGCGCGACAACCGTGCGCACCTGATCTCCAACCCCATCATCACCACCACCGACAACCGCGAGGCCAAGATCCTGGTGGGCCAGAAGATCCCGCTGATCGTGGCCGACGAGGCGGGCAACGCGGTGACCCAGCTGACCACCATCGGCATCATGCTCCGGGTGACCCCGCACATCAACAGTCCCGACCGCATCACGCTGGACGTGCACAACGAGGTCAGCGACCTCTCGAGCCAGGCCACCGTGCAGGGCGGCGTGATCATCAACACCTCGGAGTCCGACACCCGGGTGATGGTGCGCAACGGGGAGACGGCCATCATCGCCGGCCTGATCCGTTCGGTGGAGAGCACGCTGGAGGCGGGCGTCCCGGTGCTCAAGGACATCCCGCTTCTCGGCGCGTTGTTTCGCAGCGAGAGCAAGACCAGCAACTCCCGCGAACTGGTGGTGTTCGTGACCCCGCGCGTGGTCACCGACGAGTACCTGGGGCGTGACAAGCTCGCCCTGCAGAGCTCGGTCTCCGTGGATCCCGACGGGACCGTGCACTACGGCGAGGAATAGCCCACGGACGGCCGCGCGAGCGGCCGTGCCCACCCATCCGCGGCGGGGCCGGAGCTGCTTGCTCCGGCCCCGCTTTGCGCCTATGATCCGGGCCATGTGGATCTCCCTCATCGGTTTCCACGGCGCCGGCAAGCAGACGCTCGCCCGGTTGCTGGCGCGGGTCTCGGCCCGGCGGACCGTGGCGCTCGCGGCCCTGGAGGCGGGCGAGCCGCCGCCGGCCGGCGAGCTGGTGATCGTGGCCGATGCCGAGGCGGTCGTCCGGCCGGCGGGCCGCGAGGTGCTGGCCAGTGCCGGCCTCGTGGTCTGGCTCGACGCGCCCTGGCCGGAACTCCGGCGCCGCCTGAGCGGCGCGGCGAGCGGTCCGCCGGCCGAGATATGGTCCGGGTTCAGCGAGCCCGCGCTCCGGCGGCGTCACGCGGAGCTGCGCCCGCGGTACGCGGCCCTGGCGCGGCTGCGCCTGGACAGTGGGCGGCACGGACCCTCCGCGCTGGCACGCCGGCTCCTGGCGCGCACCCTCCAGCTGACGGAGAGCAGCCCATGAGGGTGACCGGGGGACAGTGGCGCGGCCGGCGCCTGCGCTCGAGTCGCGACCCGGCCGTCCGACCCTCCGCCGACCGGGTGCGCGAGGCGCTGTTCAATCAGATCGCGCCCTGGCTGGAGGACCATCCGGTGGCCGATCTCTGCTGCGGCACCGGCGCCCTGGGGATCGAGGCCCTCAGCCGGGGCGCCCGGTGGGTGGATTTCGTGGACCTGGCGCCGGCCTCGCTGGCCACCGTGCGCGAGAACCTGCAAGCGCTGGGCGCGGACCCTGGTCGCTGGGCGCTGCGCCGCGCGGACGCCGCGCGCTGGCTCGAGCGCCGGCTCGCCGTGGGCAGCGACCCGCTGGTGGTGCTGGCCGATCCGCCTTACGGTGGCCGGGCCGCGGCCGACCTGGTCGCGGTGCTGTCGCGGGCCAGGCCCGCGTCCCTGGCCCTGGCGGTCCTGGAGCATCCGGCCAGCGATCATCCACTCGCCGGGGTCGCGCCGCGCTGGGAGCGCCGGACGCGCGCCTACGGCGGCACCGCACTGACCCTGCTGCGCCCCGCAGCGGACTTCCCGGAGGCTGCCGATGGCTGATCGTCTCGCGCTCTATCCCGGGTCCTTCGATCCGGTCACCCTCGGCCACATCGACCTGATCGCGCGTGCCTGCCGCCTCTTCGACCCCCTGGTGGTGCTGGTCGCGGCCTCGGGCAAGGCCGGGCTGTGGCCCGCCGAGCAGCGAGCGGAGCTGCTGCGTGCCAGCCTGGCCGAACATGCCGACCTGGTCGGCTGCCCGGTGGAGACCTTCGAGGGGTTGCTCGTCGATCAGGTCCGCCAGCGTGGCGCCGTCGCCGTGGTGCGCGGCGTCCGCAATGCCGCGGACTACGCCCACGAGTGGGGCCTGCATGGCGTCAACCGGACCCTGTTGCCCGGCTTCGAGACGGTCTGGCTGCCGGCCCGGCCGGAGCTGGCCGCGGTCTCCAGCAGCCTGGTCCGCGACGTCGCCCGCCACGGCGGGGATCTCACCGGGCTGGTGCCCACGCCGGTGGTCCGGGCGCTGACCGCCAGTGACGGTCGCAAGGGGGGGCGCAGCGGCATCTGACGGCGGTTCTGTCTTGCCCGGCGGCGGTGCGCGGTGCTTCTTTGGATTCTCGCGGCCGCAGCCCCGCGGTCGTCGCGACAGCCTGCAAGAGGAGCGGTGGGAGATGAGTTTGCGACTGGGATGGTTGGCCGAGGTCCTGGGAGACTCGCCGACGCTCAAGCTCAGCAGTCAGGCCAAGGCGCTGATCCAGGCCGGCGAGCCGGTGATCAATCTCACCGCCGGCGAGCCCGATTTCCCCACGCCGGAGCCCGTGCTCGTCGCCGCCCGCGAGGCGCTGAGCGACGGACGCATCGGCTACACGGCCAGCGCCGGGATGCCGGAACTGCGGGCCCTCGTGGCAGCCTTCTATACCGAGCGCACCGGGCGCGAGATCACCCCGGCCGAGGTGATCGTCTCCAACGGCGCCAAGCAGGTGCTCTACAACGCGCTGTCGGTCCTGCTCAACCAGGGCGATCGCGTGGCCATCCCGGCGCCCTACTGGGTCACCTATCCGGCCCAGGTGGCGGCGCTGCGGGGGCAGACGGTGGTGGTGGAGCCGTCGTCGGGCTGGAAGGTGACGCCGGCCGATCTCGAGCGGGCGGGCGTCGCGGACGTGCGCGCCCTGATCCTCAACAGCCCCAGCAATCCCACCGGTGCGGTCTACAGTCGCGCGGAACTGGGAGAGATCGCGGACTTCTGCCGCTCCGGGGACTTCTTCATCCTCACCGACGAGATCTACGAGGACCTGATCTACAGCGAGCAGGGGCACGTCTCCCTCGAGCAGGTGGCGCCGGACCTGCGGCCGCGCATCGTGCGCATCACCGGCCTTTCGAAGAGCTACGCCATGACCGGCTGGCGCGTGGGCTTCGGGATCGCGGAGAAGGACACCATCGACGCCATGACCCGGCTGCAGAGCCACTCCACGAGCAACATCTGCACCGTGGCCCAGAAGGCGGCCCTGGCGGCCTTCGGCTGCCGCGATACCGTCACGAGCATGCGCGACGCGTTCCACGAGCGCCGGGACGTGCTGGTCGGCGCGCTGCGCGACGTGCCGGGGGTGAGCTTCGAGGTGCCCGGGGGCGCGTTCTACCTCATGCTCGACTGTCGCGAGGTCATCGATCCCGACCGGCCCGAGGACGGCTGCTGGCGGCTGGCCAGCCACTTGCTGGAGCACCAGAAGCTGGCGACCATCCCGGGCAGGCCGTTCGGCGCCCCGGGTCACCTGCGGCTGAGCTTCGCGCGCGATGCGGTCGAGCTGCGCGAGGCCGTCGAGCGCCTCGCCACCGGTCTCCGCGAGTTCCCGGGGTAGCGCGGCATGTTCCTCGACGTTGCCACCATCCGGGTGCAGGCGGGCCGCGGTGGCGACGGTTGCGTCTCCACGCGCCGCGAGAAGTTCGTGCCGCGGGGTGGGCCGGACGGGGGCAACGGCGGCCGCGGTGGCGACGTCTGGCTGGTGGCGGACGGGGGCATGGCCACGCTCCTGGACTTCCGCTACCGGCGCGAATACCGCGCGGCCGGCGGCAAGGCCGGCGGCGGCGCGCGCAAGACCGGGGCGGACGGCCAGGACCTCGAGATCCCCGTGCCCTGTGGCACCAGCGTGCTGCGGCTGCCGGACGAGACCGTGATCGGCGACCTCACCGAACCGGGACAGCGTCTGTGCATCGCCCGCGGCGGCAAGGGAGGCAAGGGCAACTGGGAGTTCCGCACCGCGCGGAATCAGACGCCCATGAAGGCCACCAGCGGCCGCGCCGGGGAGGCGATCGAGGTGCGCCTGGAGCTGCGCCTGATCGCCGACGTGGGCCTGGTGGGCGCGCCCAATGCCGGCAAGAGCACGCTGCTCTCGGTGCTGACGGCGGCCCGACCCCGGATCGCGGACTACCCGTTCACGACCCTGGCGCCCAACCTGGGGATCGTGGACCTGGGCGACTGGCGCAGCTGCACCCTCGCGGACATCCCCGGCCTGATCGAGGGCGCCAGCGAGGGCAAGGGCCTCGGTCACGAGTTCCTGCGGCACATCGAGCGCACCGGCGCCCTGCTGCTCATGGCCGACGGAACGGATCCCGATCCCACCGCCGCGCTGAGCATGCTGCGCGGCGAGTTGCAGCAGTACGGCGCGCGTCTGGAGACGCTCCCGTTCGGGGTGCTGCTGACCAAGGCCGACCTGATCGACGCCGCCACGGCCGAGTCGGCGCTGGCGACCTGCTCGGCGTGGTGCGCCGAGCACGGCGGCCTGCGGGTCCTGCTCGTCTCCGCGGTGCGTGGCGATGGCCTGGCCGAACTGCGGCACCTGCTCGGCGATCTGCGCGTGGCCGCGCAGCCGTCGGCCACCACCGGGGATTCCCTGGTCACGCCCCCGCACCTGCGGCCGGCCCCGCCGACGGATCCGGAGCCGCGCGACGACACGTGAACTCGCGGGCCCGCGGGCTCGCGGGCGCCCGACCCGACCATCGCCATCGCCCGGTCACCCCGCCTCCCGGAAACCGGACCCCGTCCATGACGTCTGCTCGCTGGCGGACCATCACGCCGGATCACCCCGCCTGGCCGCCCGGCTGGAACCACCTCGCGGATCCGCCCCGCCGGGTATTCGTTTGCGGCGACGCGGAGGTCTTGCGACGACCCGCCATCGCCATGGTGGGAACCCGCGGGGCATCGGCCCGCGGGCTGGCCGTGGCCCGGCGGCTGGCGGCCGACGCGGCCGCACGCGGCTGGATCGTGGTCAGCGGTCTGGCGCTGGGCATCGACGGCGAGGCCCATCGCGGCGCCCTCGAGGCGGAGGGCCAGACCGTCGCGGTGATGGGAACCGGCCCTGATCGGACCTATCCCACCGCCCACCGCGACCTGCGGCGCCGCATCGAGCAGACCGGCTGCAGCGTCACCGAGACCGGACCGGGCGGCGGGGCGGGGGGGCGCTGGCTCTTTCCCCGGCGCAACCGCCTCATCGCGGCCCTGGCCGCCGGGGTCGTCGTGGTGGAAGCGCCGCGGCGCAGTGGCGCCCTGGTCACCGCCCAGCTCGCCACGGACCTCGGCCGCATGGTCTGGGCGGTGCCCGGTCCCGTGGACGCGCCCAGCAGCGAGGGCTGCCATGCGCTGCTCCGGGAGGGGGCGACGATCTGCACGGGCGCCGCGGACCTCGACGCGGCGCTGGAGCCTCCGCGAGGGCGGGTGGATTCCGCGGGGCCGCCACGACCGGTCCCCGGCAGCGCCGCCCGCTGGATCCTGGATCGACTGGACCTGGAGGGGACCGCGATCGAGGACCTGCGATCGCGCTGGCCGGGAACGGCCGCCATGTTCGGCGAGGGGTTGCTGGCCCTGGAGCTGGCCGGATGGATCCGCCGCTTGCCCGGCGGCAGGCTGGCGCCTAGACTCTGGCGGTCCTGAGCGCGCCGCCCGCGCCCATCCCGCCTCCCGAACGAGGAACCTGCTGCTCTCCGTGGCCGATCTGCGCAAGACACTGATCCAGTGGCGAGACTACGCGCTGTTGCGCCTGGTCTTCCTGCTCGCGCGCCCGCTGCCCTTCCGCGCCCTGCAGCGGCTCGGCCGCGGGCTGGGCGTGTTCTGCTGGTACCTGGTGCCGTTCCGCAAGGCGGTGGCCCTCGAGAACCTGGCCGCCACGGTGGGGCGGGATCTCGACCGGGACCGGCTGCATCGCCTGGGTCGCGACTTCTACGCCCAGCTCGGCGCCACGCTCCTGGAGTTCTGCGGCTACTGGCGGCTCTCCTCGGAGGCGGTCCTCGAGCTGGTGGACGTGGAGGGGGCCGAGCACCTCGACGCCGCCGTGGGGGAGGGGCGGGGCGCCCTGCTGATCTCCGGTCACTTCGGCAACTGGGAGCTGCTCGGCGCCTGGCTCGCCGCCCGGGGCCACACCGTCCGCTTCCTGGCCAAGACCCAGTCGAACCGCCGCGTGGACCGGCTGCAGAACTCGCTGCGGGCGGAGGCCGGGGTGGGGATCATCCGCGCGGGGCCATCGCTCAAGGAACTGGTCCGCACCCTGCGCGAGGGCGGGCTCATCGGGCTGCTCGGCGACCAGGACGCCGGGCGGGGCGGGCTGTTCCTGGATTTCCTGGGGCAGCCGGCCAGCGTCTTCCGCGGCACCGCCCAGCTGGCCTGGAAACTCCGGGTGCCCGTGGTGACCGGATTCCTGGTGCGCGAGGCCGATGGCCGGCACCGGGCCGTGATCCAGCCGCCCATCACCGTCGATCCCGGCTGGGACGAGGCGACCGCCATCCGGGAGATCACCGCACAGCACACGCAACGTCTGGCCGCCATGATCCGCAGGCATCCCGACCACTACTTCTGGGTCCACCGGCGGTGGAAGACTCGCCCCCCGGAGGCAGTCGCATGATCGAGGTCCAGGATCCGGTCAGGAGATCCGGCGCCACCGTCGCCGTGGCTCATCCCGGCTCGACCGTCGCACGCGGGGAACTGTCCAGAGGCGGGTCAGCCGGCCTGGAACCCGATCTGGTTGGGATCCTGGGGACCGCCCGGCTTGAGACGGATCTCCCCGTGCTGCTGCTCGAACCGCTCGATGTTCTGGCCGAGGTGCTTGTGTAGCGCCTTGGCGGCCGCCGGGGTCATGATCACCCGGGCGTGGACCTTGGCCTTGGGCACGCCCGGCAGCAGGCGCGCGAAGTCCAGCACGAACTCGCCGGGGTTGCTGGCGATGATCGAGAGGTTGGCGTAGACGCCGTCGCCCACCTCGGGCGGCAGCTCGATGGAGATCTGCTGCTTGCCGCCAGGCGGCTGGGGGTTGTTCTGCGACATCGGAGGCTCCTCGGCGCCGCCGACGACCACCCGGGGCGGCCGGGGCGCGGTTTGACAGGTGTGGGGCCCGGTGCTAGCGTCCCGCGGCCTGGCGCCGCTCCTGGGGCCGCTCCCGGCACCGGCCAGTGATCGAGACCGGCCGGGCCCTGGTCGATTCGTGCAGGAGAAAGCAAACACACCATGACCGAGAAGTTCAAGGAGATCCTCGCCGGCCTGCCGCGCCTGCGGCTGGCGGTCCTGGGCGATCTGATGGTCGACCGCTTCCTCTGGGGCCGCTGCGACCGGATCAGCCCGGAGGCGCCGGTGCCGGTGGTGCGCCTGGAGCGCGAAACGCTCAAGCTCGGCGGCGCGGCCAACGTGGCGGCCAACCTGCAGGCCCTGGGGGTGGAGGTCTCCCTGGTGGGCGTCTGCGGCCAGGATGCCACCGCCCACACGCTGCGCGGCCTGGTCGGCGACCTCGGCCTGCACGCCGACGGCCTCGTGGTCCTGCCCGGCCGGCCCACCACCGTCAAGACGCGGGTGATCGCCCAGAATCAGCAGGTGGTGCGCGCGGACATGGAGGACGACCGCGCCCTCGGAAACGCCGAGGCGGCCGACGTGCTGGCCCGCCTGCGCGAACTGGGCCCCTTCGACGGCATCGTGCTCAGCGACTACGGCAAGGGCCTGCTCACCGACGCCGTGCTCACCGACGTGATCGCCTGGGGTCGCCGCGACGGGGGCGTGGTGGTGGTCGATCCCAAGAAGGGCGACTTCTCCCAGTATCGTGGAGTCACCTCGCTGACCCCCAACCAGCGCGAGGCCGAGCAGGCCTGCGCCCTGCCCATCACCGACGGGGCGAGCCTCTCGCGCGCCGGGCGGATCCTCCGGCGCCGGACCGAGGCCGACTGCGTCCTGATCACCCGCGGCGAGCACGGCATGGCGCTCTTCGAGCCCGACGGCGTCGAGCACCACCTGCCCACCGAGGCCACCCACGTGTTCGACGTCACCGGCGCTGGCGACACGGTGATCGCCGTGTACACCGCGGCGCTCTGCGCCGGGGCGAGCTTCCGGGCCGCCGCCGGCCTCGCCAATCACGCGGCGGGCGTGGCGGTACGCGAGGTGGGCACCGTCGCGGTCAGCCGCGACCAGCTGGCCCGTGCGGCGGGCCTCGAGGAGGGCTAGCCGTGCGCGAGGTGGATCTGGGCCGCGTCCTGCATCCGGACGAACTGGCGGCGTGGGGCGAGGCCGAGCGGGCGGCCGGGCGCCGCGTGTCCTTCACCAACGGCTGCTTCGACATCGTCCACACCGGCCATCTGTTCAGCCTGGCCGAGGCCGCGCGGCAGGCGGATGGCCTGCTGGTCGCCATCAATGCGGACGCGAGCGTCCGCCAGCTCAAGGGCCCCGGGCGGCCGCTGGTGCCCCAGCAGCACCGGGCGGCGCTGATCGCCGCCTTGCGGCCCGTATCGGCGGTCACCATATTCGATGCGCCAACACCGCTGGAGGTGATCCTCCAGGTGCGGCCGGACGTGCTCGTCAAGGGGTCCGAGTACGAGGAATCCGACATCGTCGGAGCCCGGGAGGTCCGTTCCTGGGGGGGCGATGTGGTCCGGGTGCCCATGCGGGCTGGTTGGTCGACCTCTGCCATCATCGACGCCATCCGTGATCTGCTGGACTGACCCTGTCCCGTGCCGCGGGGCCTGCGCGGCCCGCACGGCAGCCGTTCACGGAGGGCGCGAGACACTCATCATTCCGCATCCTGCGAAGGAGAAACGATGAGCAGGAAGAAGGTCATCATCCTGGGCGCGGCCGGCCGCGACTTCCACGACTTCAACTGCCGCTTCCGCGACAACGACGACTACGACGTGGTGGCCTTCACGGCCACCCAGATCCCCGACATCGACGGCCGCAAGTACCCGGCCGAGCTCGCCGGCAAGCTCTACCCCGAGGGCATCCGCATCGAGGACGAGTCCCGCATCGAGGAGCTGATCGTCGAGACGGGCGCCGACATGTGCATCATGGCCTACAGCGACCGCAGCTACCAGCAGGTCATGAGCCTGGGCAGCCGGGTCAACGCCGCCGGCGCCGACTTCGTGATGATGGGCGAGCGCGACACCCAGATCGAGAGCACCAGGCCGGTGATCTCCGTGGGCGCCGTCCGGACCGGCTGCGGCAAGAGCCAGACCAGCCGTGCCATCTGCCGCATCCTGCGCGATGCGGGCAAGAAGGTGGTGGCCATCCGCCATCCCATGCCCTACGGCGACCTGGTCAAGCAGAAGGTGCAGCGGTTCGCCGAGCTGGCCGACCTCGAGAAGCACGAGTGCACCATCGAGGAGATGGAGGAGTACGAGCCCCACATCGCCGCCGGCGGCGTCATCTATGCCGGCGTCGACTACGAGGCCATCCTCCGCGAGGCCGAGAAGGAGGCCGACATCATCCTCTGGGACGGCGGCAACAACGACACGCCGTTCTACAAGAGCGACCTGCACATCGTGGTGGCCGACCCGCACCGTCCCGGCCACGAGAAGGAGTACTTCCCCGGCGAGACCAACGTCCGCATCGCCGACGTGGTCGTGATCAACAAGGTGGTCGAGGCCGCCTTCGAGGACATCCAGGAAGTGCGCGACAACATCCGCGAGCTGAACCCCGATGCGAAGATCATCGACGGCGCCAGCCCGCTGACCATCACCGGCGATCTGGAGAGCCTCGAGGGCCTCAAGGTCCTGGTGGTGGAGGACGGCCCCACCCTGACGCACGGCGAGATGACCTACGGCGCCGGCGTGGTCGCGGCCATGCGCATGGGGGCCGCCGAGCTGGTGGACCCGCGTCCCTGGGCCGTGGGCAAGCTCAAGGAGACCTTCGAGCTGTACCCGGAGATCGGCACCCTGCTGCCGGCCATGGGATACGGCGACGAGCAGAAGGCCGACCTCGAGAAGACCATCAACGCCTGCGAGTGCGACGCCGTGGTCATCGGGACGCCCATCGATCTGACCCGCATCGTGAAGATCGACAGGCCGACCGTGCGCGTGGGCTACGAGCTGCAGGAGATCGGCTCGCCGAACCTGCGCCAGGTGCTCGCGCGGTTCCTGGACTGACCGACGTCAGGGGGCCGGAAACGGGCCCTGGGCCCCTTTCTGGCAGAACTCGTGTTTTCGTCTACCATGGGTCCGGCTCCGCGCGGAGCCGGACCTTTTCTCGGTGGTAGCAACCGGAGGTGAGGACGAGGTGAACATCCACGAATACCAGGGCCGGGACATCTTCCGGTCGCATGGCCTGCCCGTTCCGGCGGGCGACGTGGCCGAGACGCCGCAGCGGGCGGTGGAACTGGCCGAACAGCTGGGCCTGCCGGTGATGGTCAAGGCGCAGGTGCTCACCGGTGGCCGCGGCAAGGCTGGCGGGGTGAAGTTCTGCAAGTCCCTCGAGGACGTCAAGACCCATGCCGGGAACATCCTGGGCATGGACATCAAGGGCCACATCGTGCGCAAGGTGCTGGTGACGCCTGCGGCCGACATCGCCGAGGAGTACTACCTGGGCATGCTGGTCGACCGGCGCAGCGGCCGGGTCCTGGTGATGGCCAGCGCCGAGGGTGGCGTGGAGATCGAGCAGGTGGCCGCGGAGAACCCCGAGGCCATCCTCAAGCACGAGATCGACCCTCGCTACGGCCTGCTGGACCACGAGGCGCTGGGCCTGGGCCTGAAGCTGGCGCAGGGTGACGTGAAGAAGGCCCGTCAGCTGGGAGCCGCCCTGCAGAAGCTGCACACGGCCTTCCTCGCGGCCGACGCCAGCCTCGCCGAGATCAATCCGTTCATCTTCACTCCCGAGGGCAAGGGCCTGGCCATCGACGCCAAGGTCAACCTGGATGACAACGCCCTCTTCCGGCACCCCGACTACGAGCCCATGCGCGACCTCGAGGCCGAGGATCCCTCCGAGCGCCAGGCGCGCGAGGCCGACCTGAGCTTCGTCAAGCTCCAGGGCGACGTGGGCTGCCTGGTCAATGGCGCCGGCCTGGCCATGGCCACCATGGACCTGGTCAAGCACTACGGCGGCCAGCCGGCCAACTTCCTGGACATCGGCGGCAGCTCCAACCCCGACAAGGTGGTCAACGCGCTGCGGATCATCCTGGAGGACCAGGAGGTCAAGGCCATCCTCTTCAACATCTTCGGCGGCATCACGCGTTGCGACGACGTCGCCCGCGGCATCATCGCCGCCACCGAGAAGATGGAGATCTCCGTGCCCATCGTCGTGCGCCTGACCGGCACCAACGAGGAACAGGCGCGCGAGCTCCTGGCCGAGACCGACCTGGTCCCGGCCGCCACCATGGACGAGGCCGTGCAGAAGGCCATCGAGCTCGCGGGCACCGCGGCGTGAGGAGGCAGACGACGTGGCGATCTTCGTGAGCAATGAGACGCGCGTGGTGGTGCAGGGCATCACCGGTCGTGACGGCAGCTTCCATACCCGCGGCATGCTGGACTACGGCACCCCCGTGGTGGCCGGGGTCACCCCGGGCAAGGGTGGGCAGAGCTTCGACGACAGGGTCCCCGTGTTCGACACGGTGGCCGACGCCGTCCAGGAGACCGGCGCCAATACGTCGGTGATCTTCGTGCCGCCCCCGTTCGCGGCCGGCGCCGTGCTCGAGGCCGCCGACGCGGGCTGCGAGCTGGTCTGCTGCATCACCGAGGGCGTGCCCACCATCGACATGGTCCGGGCCATGCCCTACCTGCAGGAGCGCGGCGTGCGGCTGATCGGGCCCAACTGCCCCGGCCTGCTGGCGCCCGGCATCGCCAAGCTGGGCATCATGCCGGCCAGCATCGTCAAGGAGGGCAAGGTGGGCGTGGTCTCGCGCTCGGGCACCCTGACCTACGAGGTGGTCTGGCAGCTGACCAGCGCCGGGCTGGGCCAGAGCACCTGCCTGGGGATCGGCGGCGACCCGGTGATCGGCACCAATTTCCTCGACGCGGTCGAGGCCTTCGCCGACGACCCGCAGACCGAGGCCCTGGTGCTCATCGGCGAGATCGGCGGCGACGCCGAGGAACGGGCGGCGGACTACCTGCAGGCCAACGTGGACCTGCCCACCGTGGCCTTCATCGCCGGCCGCACCGCGCCTCCGGGCAAGCGGATGGGCCATGCCGGCGCCATCGTCACCGGCGGCACGGGCACGGCGGCGGACAAGACAGCCGCGCTGGAGAAGGCCGGCATCCCGGTGGCGCTGCGGGCGGTGGACATCGTGCCGCTGCTCCAGGACAAGATGGGCTGAACAACCCAGGAGCGAAGGACTTGCAGCAGACTTACTTCATGATCAAGCCCGAGATCGTCGCGGCGGCGGACCAGAAGATCGGGGCCATCCTGGCCATGGCCAACGCGGCGGGCTTCCGGATCCTCGAGCTGGCCACGCGCCAGCTGGATCGCCCCACGGTGGAGGAGTTCTACGCCGAGCACCGCGAGCGGCCGTTCTTCGGCGAACTGGTGGATTACATCACCAGCGGTCCGGTGGTCTGCGTCCGGCTCGAGCGCGAGGATGCCGTGCGGCGTCTGCGCGAGCTGATCGGCGCCACCAACCCGGCCGACGCCGCCACCGGCACGGTGCGGTTCCTTCACGGGACCTCGCTCAGCCAGAACGCGGTCCACGGTTCGGCCAATCCCGAGGATGCGGAGCGCGAGCTGAAGATCATCTTCGGCTGAGCGCCCGGGTTCGCGGGGTCGTTCCACCGCCGCCGCCCCGGTCGCCACCGGGGCGGCGGTCGCCTTGACACAGCGTTGACAGCGGATTAGAGTTCCCGCCTCATGAGACTGGACCTCGACAGGACGGCGGTCGGCCAGAGTACGCTGGCCATCGATGACCATCTCGCGCTGGACCTCGGCGAGACGGGCCCCCGGGATATCCGCCTGCACGGCGACCTGCGGGTGGACAACCTGGAGAGTCGCTTCGTGGTGCGCGGCACGCTGGAGGCCACGGGTCGGGCAGCGTGCGATCGCTGCCTGACGGAATTCGAACTGGGATTCGACGTTCCTGTGGAACTGGTGGTCCTGTGCGACGCGGGCGAGGAGACCGATGACGGCGACACCCCGGTGGTGCATCAGCGCGACGGGGTGCTCGACCTGACGGAGACGCTGCGGGAGGCCGCGCTGCTGGCCGTACCGCAGGCGAAGACCTGTCGCGAGGAGTGCCGGGGCCTGTGTCCCCGGTGCGGCAAGGATCTCAACGAGGGTGATTGCGACTGCGAGGACGACGAGGTCGATCCTCGCTGGGAGGGACTTCCCGACTGAGTCCGGCGCGAGGTGCGCCTGCTCGGCGGGAGCGACCGGCGGATCCGCACCCGGCGCGAGCCGTGGACGCCGCCACCAGGAGACCGAGATGGCCGTTCCCAAGAAGAAGAACAGCCGGCAGCGCCGCGACAAGCGCCGCGCCAACTGGCGCCTCAGCCAGCCCGACCAGAACAAGTGCCCGCAGTGCGCGGCGCCCCGTCAGCCGCATCGCGTCTGTCGCGAGTGCGGATACTACGGTGAGCGCGAGGTCCTGGTCGTCGAGTCCTGAGCGACCGGCGCCGCTGGAGCGAGGGAGAAGGAGATCCCGTGACGAGCGAGAATCGGCGACCGCGGGTGGCCGTCGACGCCATGGGCGGCGATGTGGGGCCCGGCGCGAGCATCCCGGGCGTGGTATCCGCACTCCGCGAGGGGTGCGCGTGCGAGGTCGTGCTCTACGGAGACCCCGCGGCCATCGCGCCGGTGCTCGAGGAGGCCGGGGGCGCGGATCTGCCCATCAGGACGGTGGCGTGTACCCAGGCCATCGCCATGGACGAGTCCCCCGCAGCCGCCGTGCGCGGCAAGCCGGACGCACCCATCGTCCGCGCGGCCCGCGATCATCGCGAGGGCGCGGTGGACGCCATCATCTCCGCCGGTTCCACCGGCGCGCAGGTGGCGGCCAGCCTGCTGCTGCTCGGCCGCGTGGGCGCTGCGGAGCGGCCGGCCATCGCCACGTTCGTGCCCACCGTCCGCGGCGAGACCCTCCTGCTCGACGCCGGGGCCAACACGCAGGGAACGCCGGAGATGCTCGTGAGCTTCGCGCGCATGGGGTCGGCCTACTGCCAGGCCATGCTCGGCCGCGAGGCGCCCACGGTGGGGCTCCTGAACATCGGCGGCGAGGCCAGCAAGGGCTCGGACCTGGCCGTGGCCACGCACCAGCTCCTGCGCGAGAGCGGCCTGAACTTCACCGGCAACGTGGAGGGCAACGAGGTCCTGGTGGGCGGTTGCGACGTGCTGGTCACCGATGGTTTCACCGGCAACATCGCGCTGAAGCTCTGCGAGGGGCTGGCCCAGTTCGTCGGCGCCCTGGCGGGCAGCGGCCAGCTCGCGCCGGAGGAGTTGCAGGGCCTGAAGACCTTCGGCGCCGTGATCAAGAAGCGCTTCAACTACGAGGTGTACGGCGGCGCGCCCCTGCTGGGCGTCGACGGCGTCTCGATCATCTGCCACGGCCGCAGCACGCCGCTCGCCTTCGCCCACGCCGTGAAGGTGGCCGAGCAGCAGGTCCGCGTGGGCCTGCCCGCGCTCATCGACCGCGCGCTGCGGGACGCGGCCAGTCGCGAGGGGTGATCCCGTGACCGAGTACCGGGTTCCCATGATCTTCCCCGGCCAGGCCTCCCAGGTGGTGGGCATGGCCGCCGACCTGCTGGCGGCCGGCGGACCGGCCGCTGCTGTCCTCGCCGAGGTCGAGTCCGTCCTGGGCTTCGATCTGGTGGCGCTCATGCGCGAGGGGCCGCTGGAGACCCTCACCGAGACGCGCAACGCCCAGCCGGCCATCCTGGCCCACAGCGTGGCCGTGGCACGGGCGCTGGGCGACCTGGACGTGCAGCCCTCGGCGGTGGCCGGCCACAGCCTGGGCGAGTTCTCCGCCGCCGCGGCGGCCGGCGCCCTCGACTTCGCGGCGGCGTTGTCGCTGGTCCGCACCCGTGGCGAACTCATGTTCTCCGCGGGCGAGGAGCGGCCCGGCACCATGGCCGCCATCATGGGGCTGGGCGCCGACCGGGTCCGGGAGGTCTGCGCCACGGTGAGTCGGGACCACGGGTCGGTGGTGCTGGCCAACCACAACTCCGCCGCCCAGGTGGTGATCTCCGGCGCCATTCCGGCCGTCGAGGCCGCGGGTGCGGCGCTCGAGGAGGCGGGCGCGCGACGCGTCACGCCCCTGAACGTGAGCGGCGCCTTCCACTCGCCGCTGCTGGCCGATGCCGCGGCAAGTTTCGCCGCCCATCTCGAGCAGACCGAGTTCGACGACCCCGCCGTGCCCCTGGTGGCCAACGTCTCCGGACGGCCGGTCACCCGCGAGGCCGAACTGCGGGCCGGCCTGAAGCGCCAGCTCACCTCGCCGGTACTCTGGCATGACAGCATGACCTGGCTGGTCGAGGGACAGGCCGAGCGCCCCCGCGTGGTCCTGGAAGTGGGCCCGGGGCAGGTGCTCAGCAACCTGGCCCGGCGCACCTGGCGGGACGTGACCTTCCTGCCCGTGGGCACGGCGGCGGATCTCGCCGGCGTGCGCGACGTGCTGGCCGAGAAGCTTGGCGCGGGATCTTCCCGCAGTCTGGAGGCCCGTGATGGCGAATGAGGGCGTGGTCATCGTCACTGGCGCCAACCGCGGCATCGGCCGGGCCCTGGCGCGCGAGATCGCGGCGTCCGGCTGGCCGGTGGCCATGGTGGGGCGGGATCTCGAGAAGCTGGAGGCGGCCCGGGCGGATCTGCCCCAGACGGCGGACGCGCGCTGCTACGCCGCGGACGTGTCGGACTGGGACCAGGTGCAGGCGGTGGTGGGCCAGATCCAGGAGGACTGGCCGGCCGTCCACGGTCTGGTCAACAACGCGGGGATCACCCGCGACGGGCTCCTGGTCCGCATGTCGCCGGCGGACTGGCAGGCGGTCCTCGACGTGAATCTCACCGGGACCTTCTTCTTTACACGGTCGGTGGCCCCGCTTATGATGCGGCAACGCTCGGGACGGATCGTCAACATCAGTTCGGTGATCGGTCTCGTGGGCAACGCCGGCCAGGCGAACTATGCCGCCAGCAAGGCGGGAATCGTGGCCATGACCAAGTCGGTGGCCCGAGAACTCGGTGGACGGGGCGTGACCTGCAACGCGATCGCGCCCGGCTTCATCGAAACCGACATGACCGCCGAACTGCCCGACAAGGTCAGGGCGGACATGCTCCAGAGGATCCCGCTGAAGCGTCTGGGACAGGTCGAGGATCTGGCCGGCGCCGTGCGCTTCCTCTTGTCTCCCGACGCCGCGTGGATCACCGGCCAGACGCTGGTGGTCGACGGCGGCATGGTGATGTGAATCCGTCTCGACGCTCAAGGAGGGCCAGTTAGATGGCTTCGATTCAGGAAAAGGTCTACGAGATCATCGAGCGCAAGCTGTCCGTGAACCCCGAGCAGATCACCCCCGAGGCGTCTTTCCTGGACGACCTCGGCGCCGACAGCCTCGACACCGTGGAGCTGGTGATGGACCTCGAGGACGAGTTCAACCTCACCATCCCGGACGAGGACCAGGAGCGCCTGCGCACCGTCCAGGACGCCATCGATTACCTCGAGGAGAAGCTCGCCGACCAGTAGGTCGCGCTGACCGCCGCCGGCCCCCCGGCCGGGAAGTCGGCTACGACCCCGGCCACCAGCACTTCCGTTGCTGTGGCCGGGGTCTTCGGTTTCGCCTCCGGCCGGTCGCAGCGACCGACCGGAGCGGACGTCATCCAGCACACGGAGGTTCGCCCGTGAAGCATACCAACGTGGTCGTCACCGGCATCGGTACCGTGACCGCCATCGGTCTGGATCGCGATGCCACCTGGGCCGCCATGCAGGCGGGCAAGAACGGTGTCGCCGTGATCGAGGCCTTCGACACCGAGGGGTTCCGCAGCAACTTCGCCGCCGAGGTCCGCGATTTCGACCCCAACCAGGCCATGGATCCCAAGGATGCGCGCAAGGCCGACCGCTACAGCCAGCTGGCCATCGCCGCGTCGCAGCAGGCCATGGACCAGGCCGCCCTCGGCGAGCCGGCCGATCCCTATCGCTGCGGCGTGATCATCGCGTCCGGCATCGGCGGCATGCTCACCTTCGAGGATCAGCACTCCCGCCTGGTCAAGCGTGGTGCCCGCGGCGTCTCGCCCATGTTCATTCCCATGATGATCGCCGACATGGCCGCCGGCCTGGTCTCCATCCGCTACGGCCTGCGCGGACCCAACTACTGTACCACCTCGGCCTGCGCGTCGGCCGGGCACGCCATCACGGCGGCCTGCGACCAGATCCGTCTCGGAGCGGCCGACGTCATGGTGGCCGGCGGCAGCGAGGCTGCGGTCAGCCCCATGGCCCTCGCCGGCTTCGGCAACATGAAGGCCCTCTCCGCGCGTAACGACGACCCCGCCACCGCCAGCCGCCCCTTCGATCGCGAGCGCGACGGCTTCGTGCTCGGTGAGGGCGCCGGCGTGCTGGTGCTCGAGTCCGAGGAACACGCGACCGCCCGCGGCGCCACCATCCTCGGGCGCGTCGTGGGCTACGGGGCCAGCGGCGACGCCTATCACATGACCCAGCCGGACAACGACGGCAACGGTGCCCAGGCGTCCATGCGGGCCGCCCTGGCCAGTGCCGGGATCGCTCCCGAGCAGGTGGGCTACATCAACGCCCACGGGACCTCGACGCCCTTCAACGACAAGATCGAGACCCTGGCCATCCGGCGCGTCTTCGGCGACCACGCCGACCGGCTGAAGGTCAGCTCGAGCAAGTCGATGGTCGGCCATCTGCTCGGTGCGGCCGGCGCGGTGGAGGCAGCGGCCACCGTGCTCGCCCTGCGCGACGGCGTGCTGCCGCCCACCATCAACCTGCACAACCCCGACCCGGAGTGCGATCTGGACTACTGCGCCAACGAGGCCGTCCACCAGCAGGTCGAGTACGCGCTCTCCAACTCCTTCGGCTTCGGCGGGCACAACGTGACCATCTGCTTCCAGGCGGTGTCCTGAGTGCCATGAGCCTGAAGGACCTCTGGCAGAAGCTACGCGGGGCGGCGGCGGAGGACGGCGCCGCCCCCATGGCTGACGACCCCGAACGTCGGCGGCTGCTGGAGGCCAAGCTGGGCCACACGTTCGGCGATCCCGAGCTGCTCGACCGCGCCCTGCTGCACCGCTCCCACGCCCTGGTGGTCAAGAATTCCCGCGGGGACAGCAACGAGCGGCTGGAGTTCCTGGGCGACGCGGTCCTCGGCCTGGTGGTCAACGATCACCTCTTCCGCCACTTCCCCGACGCGAGCGAGGGCGATCTGACCAAGATGAAGTCGCTGCTGGTCTGCCGCGACCGCCTGAATGCCGTGGCGTCCGGCCTGGAACTGGGCGAGCACATCCGCATGTCGCGCAGCGAGGCGGCCACCGGCGGCCGGCGCCGTGCCAGCATCCTGGCCGACACCACCGAGGCGGTGATCGGCGCGGTCTACCTCGATGGCGGCCTCGCCGCCGCGCAACGGATGATCAGCCGCTGCGTCCTCAGCGGCACCGAACACCTCCTGGCCACCCCCGGCGAGGAGAACCACAAGAGCCGCCTGCAGGAGATCATCCAGGCGCGGTTCAAGAGCCCGCCGCGCTATCGGGTCACCAGCGCCGAGGGGCCCGACCATGCCCGGGTCTTCAAGGTCAGCGTGACCTTCAACGGGCACGTG
Source organism: uncultured Fibrobacteraceae bacterium (assembly GCA_964637835.1). Lineage (GTDB taxonomy): Bacteria > Krumholzibacteriota > Krumholzibacteriia > LZORAL124-64-63 > LZORAL124-64-63 > Glo-17. The sequence goes on along the minus strand of CAZWYF010000014.1, from coordinate 18,749 downwards.
CTCGGTCACGGCGAGGGGGCCAACAAGAAGGCTGCCGAGCAGGAGGCGGCGCGACAGGCCCTGGCGGCCCTGCGCGCACGCGACGAACTTCTCGATCTGATGGCCGCCCCGCCCGCGGACTGAACGCCACCGGGTCCGCGACACTGGAAGGACTGCGATGACCCGGCCCTGCCTCTTGTCCGTCTTCTCGCCGTGCCTCCTGGCCGCGGCGCTGCTCATGCCGGCGTCGTCCGGCCTGGCGATCACGCCGCCCGAGGAACTGCCCCTGCCGGCGGATCGCGTGATGCTCCTGCCGGACAATCCCGGCGAGGACATCGGCCTGCCGCTGGGCGCCACCAAGGCCTACGCCCTGGGACGCTCGTTGCAGCAGCAGGGCCAGACCGAGGCGGCGCTGCAGTACCTCAACCATGCCTACCGCCTGGCGCCCGAGGCGCCGCGGATCGCCCGGGCCTACGCCCAGAGCCTGGTCGAGGCGGGGTTCGTCGGCGATGCGGCGCGGGTCTACGCCGACCTGGTGAAGGCGGATCCGGACAACACCGAGGATCGCCGCCACTACGCGATGCTCCTGGCCCAGTCGGGTCGGCCACGCTCGGCCCTGGCGGCCGTGCGCGAGGTGCGCGACCGCGACGATTCCGATCCGCGGCTCATCGAGCTCGAGGCCGACCTCCTCGGGGAAATCGGCCGCGTGGACGAGGCCATCGCCGTCTATCGCGAGGCCCGTCGCGCCGATCCGGAGCGCGCCGAGGACTACACCCTGGCGGCCGGTTCCCTGCTGCAGACCCACGAGCGCTACGACGAGATGGCCGACCTGCTGCGGGAGGGGCTCACCGAGGATGCCACGTCGCTTCCCATGCGCCTGGCGCTGGTCCGCTACCTGCTGCACGAACGGCGCCTGAACGAGGCCCGCGTGGAGGCGGCCAGCGGCGACCAGGCCCGCCGGGCGGCCGGGGTCAGCACGCGTCCGGAGGCGAGCCTCGAGCTGGCCGAGATGCTGGCCCGCCGGGGCGACTACACCGCCGCCGCCGACGTGCTCGGCGGCGTGCGCGAGCGCGGATTCCGCGACCGCGAGGCCGAGGCGCAGCTCGCCCGCTATCGCCTGGGTCTCGGCGAGGTGGACGCGGCGCTGACGTTGCTGCCGGAGGCTGCGGCCCGCTGGGACCAGGACGCGGAGCTCCGCTACCTCTGGGGCCGGGCCCTCGAGATGAAGGACGACATCGACGGAGCCCGCCGCCGGCTGGCCGAGGCCGTGGAGCTGGCGCCCTCGATGGCGATCTATCGCGTGGGCCTGCTGCGGCTGCTGGTCCTGCACGAACGGGAGGCCCTCTCCGCGGAGGACCCCACCGGCGCGCAGGCGGAACTCCAGGACTTCACCCGCGACCACCTGCGCAAGGCGGCCGTCACCGTCCACCCCAAGGACGCCGACGGCCACATGATCATCGCCTACGCCTTCCGGGAACTGGGCGAGCTGGACCGCGCGTGCCGACACTTCCAGATGGCCGCCGAGGTGCACGACAACCGTGTGGGCGCGCTGCTGGAACTGGCCTTCTGCCAGCAGGAGGCCGGCCGCCTGAGCGACGCCCGCAAGACCCTCGCCAACCTGTCCCAGGAGTTCCCCGACGACCCCGAGGTCGCCAACAGCTACGGCTACTTCCTGGCCGAGGTGGGGGAGGATCTCGAGCTGGCGGAGGAGCTGGTCCGCCGGGCCCTGGCCGCCGATCCGGACAACGGCGCCTACCTCGATTCGCTGGGCTGGGTCTACTTCCAGCAGGGCGAGTACGCACAGGCCTTCGACTGGCTGGTGCGAGCGGCGAACGAGCGTCCCGACGATCCGGTGATCCTCGAGCATCTGGGCCGTTCCCTGGCCCGCCTGGGCGAGACCGACCGCGCGCGGGAGGTGCTGGAGCGGGCCCTGGCCGCCGGTGGCGATCCCCGGGTCCTGCGTCCCCTCATCGCGGAGCTGCCCGGTGGTCGATGATCGCCGCCCGATGATGCTGGTGGCGAGCGGCCTGCTGCTCCTGGCCACGGTGGCCGCCAGCGCGGAGGAGATCCCGGCCCAGCTGCTCGAAGGGCGGTGGAATCTGCGGACGCCCCTGGGCCAGATCGGCGGTGCCGTGCTGCTGCTGCGCGCGGACGGCGGCGCGGACGGCGGCGCGGCCGGCGGTGAGGCCGGTGGCGTCGGCTGGCGCTGCGAGGTGGCGGTGGCCGAGGACGGCATCCTGCCCTCGCCGGCGGATCTGCGGCATCGCCGGGGACGGGGCTGGACCCTGGTCGGCGGGCCGGACGGCGGGGTCGTCCAGCCATGGTCGGGGCCATGGCGCGAGCTGGGCGCCGAGGCGACGGTGGCGCTCGGCGAGCTGGTCGGCGCCTGGGCCGAGGGGGACGGGAGCGGGGGCCGCGCACGCAGCCGGGTGATCCTCAGGAGCTGGGAGGCGTTGCCGCCCGCCTGGCGTCCCGATTCGCGGTCCGCGGCGCCTCCCGTCGGTCGCCTCCGTCGCGAGCTCACCACGCGTGGCGGGGGCCGCGGTGGTCCCGGCGCGGTGCTCCGTCTGGTACCCGCGGGGCGTGACCTGGAGGTCACCAGCGTCCGCTGGCCCGCCACCCTGGTGGTGGGGCCGCCCGCCAGCGTGGCGGTGCGGGTTCCCCCGGAGGCCTTCCTGCCGCTGTGGCCCCTGGCAGACCTGCTGCCCTGAACGATATCTTGAGTGCAGATGCCACCGCGATTCCGGGAACTCGCCCGGCAGGCGCGGTGTATTCCCCGGGCCGGACGTGGTCTCGACCCCAGGAGGGGCACCGTGAACCAATCGCTGGACAATCACCATCCGGGAAACGCGCCGCGTCCCGAGGGCCTGCGTGAGATCCGCGACGAGGATCTCATCGTCCTGGTCCAGCAGGGCAACCGCCGCGCCTTCGACGAGGTCGTGAGCCGCTACAAGGGGCGTCTCTACTCGTTCACCCTGCGGATGGTCAAGGATCCCAGCCTGGCCGAGGAGCTGACCCAGGAGACGCTCATCCGCGTCTATCTACACGCGGACAAGTACCGGGAGATCGCCAAGTTCTCCACCTGGGTCTTCACCATCGCCACCAACCTGGTCCGCAACCGGATGCGGCAGCAGTCGCGGGCGCCGCGCCTGCTCAGCCTCAATCCGGTGCCGGAGGAGGACGAGCAGCCGGTCGATCCGCCCGATCCCCACGCCGACCCCAGCCGGTCGGTGGAGGGCGAAGAGCTGGGCCGCCTGATCGCCGAGGCCACCGCGAAGATCCCGGAGAAGTACCGGATCCCCTTCCTGTTGCGCGAGGTGGACGAACTCAGCTACGAGGAGATCCAGCAGGTCACCGGCCTGAAGCTCGGCACGGTGCGCTCGCGCATCAACCGGGCGCGCAACCGGTTCCGCCAGAACATCAAGCCGCTGCTGCGCAACGAGGAACTCCTCGAGGAACTCGAACGCATCGAGGCGCGCGCGCAGGCCGAGGACGAATGACAACCGACGGAGGCGTCGAGGGATGAACTGCCGCAAGGCTCGCCAGTGGATCAGCCTGGAACGGGACGGGCAACTGGACCCGCAGCATGTGACCGCGCTCCAGGGACACCTGCAGAGGTGCACGGACTGCCAGGAATACCGGTCCGAGCTCGGGCTGGGGCTGCGGATGCTCGCGGCCACGGAGCCGCAACTCCCGGAGACCTTCGACTGGAAACTGCAGCTTCGCCTCAGCCAGGCGCTGCGCGAGGCGGCGCGGGAGAAGGCCTACCCGTGGCCGGAGGAGAGCGCCGGCTGGCGCCCCTGGCTGGGGCGCGCCGGCCTCTCGGCCGCCCTCGGCCTGGCGGCGGTCCTGGCGGTGGCGGTGGTGGCTCCCGACCGCATGGCCCCGGTGCTCGGCGGCGAGCAGGTGCAGGTGTCGGTGGCGGCGCAGAGCGCACGCCTGCCGCTGCAGGACGACCCCGGCGCCGAGACCCTCGACGACGCGACCCGGCGGCCCCTCGACGCGCGCCTGGCCGGCGGGCTCAGCCGCCTGGCCGGTGCGGGTGGGCCGGACCTGCAGCGCCGGGTCAGCGGCGCCGCGCTGCGGCAGCCCTCCTGGAGCGGGGACCGCGACCAGGACCTCCTGCGCATCCTGCGTCTGGAGCAGGATCTCGAGGCCCTGCGGCGTCGGCTGGCCGCCCGGGACCGGACCATCCAGACCCTCCAGGCCAGGCTTGACAGCCTCACGGCGCAGACCGTAGATAGGAGCAGGGAGGCCGTCGGGACGCGCTGATGGTCGCCAGAACCCGGCGGAGGACCATGTTGCGACGTTTCCCATCCCTGCCCCCGGCGCGCCTCGGCGCCCTGGTCCTGCTGGCGGTGCTGGTCGCTGCGGGCTGCGGCTACGACGAGGAGAAACCCATCTTCATGGCACCGGGGTCGTATGGCGACATCGCCATCGTGGTCTCGGACGTCAACCTCATCGGCGGGCTCGAGCCCTTCCGGCAGCAGTTCAACGTCGAGCACACCTTCGTGCTCTCCCGCGAGAAGCGGTTCGACATCGACATCTACGAGCCGGACGCCTGGAAGCTCAGCCGGGGCTACAAGAACATCCTCTTCGTCTGGCGCGTGGGGGACGGCGGCCCTGTTTCCGAGTATCTCCGCGACAAGCTCACCGACGCGGGCGAGGAGCGCGCCACCAGCGCCGCCGGCGCGTTGCTGCCGCTCGAGAATCCCTTCGGCAGCTACCAGCAGGCGTTCATCGTGTCGGCCACCGACCGCAATTCCCTGCTGAGCTACCTGCGCAGCAACGCGGCGGATCTGCGCGCTCGTTTCGAGGAGAAGTCGGCCCAGCGCATCATGCGCCGTTACCGCCACGAGGGCCTCGCTTCCCAGGTCATGAACGACCTCTGGCTCAAGCACCGGTTCTTCCTCGAGATCCCCTCCGTCTTCCGGATCAACCAGGACGCTCCCGACGGCTATCCGGCCGTCGAGCTCATGCGCACCGGCCCCTCGCGCGGCATCACCGTGGCCTGGACCGCCAGCAGCGATCCCGACCTGCTCATGGGCCAGCGCTCGCTGCTCCTGGAGCTGCGCAAGGAGATGGGCCTGAAGATGCACGACGAGGAACTGGTACCCGGATCCCTGGTCTGGAGCGAGGACACCATCGGCGGGCTGCCCGCCGTCCGGCTCGAGGGCGCCTGGAACAGCCGCAGTTTCGATGGCGGCGGGCCGTTCTGGTGCTGGTTCGTGGCCGATCGCGCCAACCGGCGGGTCTTCTGCCTCGACGCCCTGGTCTTCGCCCCGGGCATGGAGAAGATGGATTACTTCCGCCGCCTGCAGGCGATCCTCGATACCTTCTCGCTCGAGCGTCCCCAACCCTGACCGTCCGAGGAGAACCCGACGTGCACCGCTTCACCTGCCTGCTGCTGGCCAGCGGCCTGCTCGCCGGGATCGCGTGCGCGCAGACCAGCACCGGTCGTCATCGTGTGGACCGGACGGAACCGGAGCCCGTGGACGTGGCGGAGTTCGACGACGGCGGTGGCCGCTGGTTCTTCACCGCGGGCGCCGGCATGATGGCCGGCGGCGACCTGGTCCGGGTGCGGACGGCGGGCGCCTCGGGCATCCCCTGGAATCCCCCTGGCGGTGAGCCGTTCAGCTCCGAGGCGTTCACCCTGACCCTGGACGAGAGCATCCTGGTCTCCCTGGGGCTCGGTGGTCGGTTGAGCGATCGCGTGTGGCTACGCGGTACCCTGGGCCTGGCCCAGCTCGACGTGGCGGCGAAGGCCCGGATCGGCCAGACGGCCGAGGTCCGCCGCTGGGACCAGCTCGCCGTGCTGGTGGCCGGCCTGGACGCGGAGATGCGGCTCCACCGCAGTCCCAGCTACTTCTATCTGCTGGGCGGAGCGAGCGTGGTGGACCTGGCCGGCAGCGGTGGCGACCAGCTCGACGGCACCGAGGTGGCCCTGCGGGTGGGGGCGGGCTACCACCTGCGGCTGGCCGCGGGGTGGGGAGTCCGTCTGGAGGCTCGCGACAACCTGGTCGCCCTGGACCTGGGCGACGTGGAGGTGCCGGTGGACGGCACGGTGATGCCGGACGTGACCACCGAGGACGCTGGAACGGACCACGTCTGGGAATTGCTGGTGAGCATGCAGACGACGTTCTGAGCCGAGTCAGGAACGACCCGCCATCAGTTTTGTCGTTTCATGGGATAAATTTATTGAATAGGTCCAGAATTGGCGTTCCAGCGTCATTTCCTTGGCATGATGGTCGAACGCGCCTATATTCGGATGGTTACGCCAGAAATCGGTGTTCAATCCCCTGATCCAACCCGTAGAGGAACCAGCTGATGAGCAACGTGATCGCCGTGGTGAACCACAAGGGCGGTACCGGCAAGACCACGACGGCCATCAACCTGGCGGCCGGCCTGATCCGCTACAGCGACGTGACGTCGTCCTGCCTGCTGATCGACATGGACCCGCACGGCTGCGCCACGAGCACGTTGCTCGGCAAGCTGGACGGCGACCCGCCCGCGCGCAGCGTGTTCGACGTGCTGCGGCGCGCGATCACCCCGCATGATGGGATCACGACCACGGTGTACGACGAGGAGATCCACCTGCTCCCGTCCAATCCGTCGCTCGAGAGCATGGCCAAGACCCAGATCACCGATCGGCTGGAGAAGGTGGTCTCGACGCTCTCGCCGCACTACGGCTGGATCATCATCGACACCCCGCCCAACCTGGGGGTGCTGACGCAGAACGCCCTGGTGGCGGCCAACTACGTGCTGATCCCGACGCAGTGCACGGGCATGGCCGTGCCCACGCTCCGCCATCTCAAGGTGCTCATCGAGCGCGTGCAGGAGCGCCAGAACACCTGGCTGCAGATCCTGGGCGTGCTGATGACCATGAAGGACGGGCGCACGCCACTGCTGAAGAACGTCCGGCGCGAGCTGGGCCAGGTCTTCGACAAGGGCGACATCTTCCGCACGGCGATCACCAACAACATCAAGATCGAGGAAGCCCCGGCCAACTTCCAGAGCATCTTCGCCTATGATTCGGGCTGCCTCGGCGCTTCCCTCTACCGCGACTGGATCAAGAAGGAATTCCTGCGCAAGCACACCAAGATGGAGAAGCAGCGCCTGGAGAAGCGGGAGGCGGCGGCGGCCGAGGTGGCGGCGGCCATGGCCGAGGAGATCGAGGGCGAGGAATAGCCTGCCGACTGCCGGCGCGCTAGGCGTCCGGTACGAAGGGGTTGCCTGCCCGCTCACGGCCCACGGTGGTGTCGGGGCCGTGACCGGGGTGCAGCTGAGTGTCCTCCGGCAGGGCGTAGATGTGGCCCCGGATGCTCTGCGCCAGGATATCGAAGTCGCCGCCGGGCAGATCGGTGCGGCCCACCGAGCCGGCGAAGATGGCGTCGCCCACCAGGGCGTGGCCGTCCCAGGCGAACATGACCTGGCCGCGGGAATGCCCGGGGATGGCCGTCACGCGGAGCTCGCCACCGCCGAGCGGCAGGGCGAGGCCGTCTTGCAACGCGGGTTCCAGCTGCGGGACCCGCGAGGTGGGCAGGCCGAACATGGCCTGCTGCTGGGGCATGGCCTGGACCAGCGGCACGTCCTCGGGATGGACCAGCAGGGGCAGGTCGTGATGATCCTGGATGGCGGCCGCGGCGCCCACGTGGTCGAAGTGTCCGTGGGTGGCCAGCAGCCAGCGCAGGCGACAACCGCTGGCGTCGAGCCGCGCGAGCAGACGGCCGGGTTCGTCGCCGGGATCCACCAGCGCCGCCTCGCCGTGCTCGCGATCGAGCACCAGCCAGGCGTTCATCTGCAGGGGGCCGACGGTGAGGCATTCGAGGGTGAAGCCGGGCATCGTCTGGTCCTCTGGATCGGGGGCGCGGGGCGCCGCACCGGCGAGTGCGGCGCCCCGCGGGGCCGGCTAGTCGTCGTAGTATTCGCGGCCGAGGTGGGTGATGGGCTCCTCGCCCATCATCCAGCGCAGCGTGTTCTTGAGCTTCTTCTGCTGGATGAAGAGGTCGTGCTCCGGGTACAGGCCCTGCGGCACCACCGGGCTCTTGAAGAAGAACGACAGCCACTCCTGGATGCCACCCATGCCGGACCGCTTGGCCAGGTCCAGGAAGAGGGCGAGATCCAGCACCAGCGGCGCGGCGAGGATGGAATCGCGGCAGAGGAAGTCCACCTTGATCTGCATCGGCATCCCGCACCAGCCGAAGATGTCGATGTTGTCCCAGCCCTCCTTGTTGTCGCCACGGGGCGGATAGTAGTTGATCCGCACCTTGTGGTAGAGGTTGCCGTAGAGGTCGGGGTAGAGGTCCGGCTGCAGGATGGAGCCGAGCACGCCGAGCTTGGACTCCTCCTTGGTCTTGAAGGACTCCGGATCGTCCAGGACCTCGCCATCGCGGTTGCCCAGGATGTTGGTGGAGAACCAGCCGTTCATGCCGAGCAGACGCGCCTTGAAGCCAGGGGCGAGGATGGTCTTCATCAGCGTCTGGCCGGTCTTGAAGTCCTTGCCGCAGATGGGCGTGCCGGTCTGCCTGGAGAGCTCCTCGAGGGCGGGGAAGTCCGCGCTGAGGTTGGGTGCGCCGTTGGCGTAGGGCACGCCGGTCTTCAGGGCGGCATAGGCGTAGATCATGCTCGGGGCGATCTGGGGATGGTCCTCGCGCAGGCCCTTCTCGAACGCGTCCAGCGACTGGTGGACCTCGCTCTTCTGCAGGAAGATCTCCGTGGAGCCGCACCAGATCATGACCAGGCGGTCGCACCCGTGGCGCTGCTTGAAGTCCTCCATGTCCTGGATGAGCGCCTCGGCCAGCTCCAGCTTGGTCTTGCCCTTCTTGACGTGGGTGCCGTCGAGCTTCTTGACGTAGTAGTTGTCGAAGACCGCCTCCATGGGCCGGATCGTCGCCAGCTCGGGCTCGAGCTGGTCGAGCATGGTCTGGGGCAGGACGCCGGCCTTGCTGGCGGCCTCGTAGACGTTGTCCGGGAAGATGTCCCAGCCGCCGAAGACGATGTCGTCCATCTCCGCCAGGGGCACGAAGTTCTTCACCAGGGGCTGCCGGCCCTCGGTGCGCTTGCCGAGGCGGATGTGGCCCATCTGGGTGACGCTGCCGATGGGCAGGCTCAGGCCCTTGCGGATGGCCTCCACACCGGCCATGAAGGTCGACGAGACCGCGCCCATGCCCGGGGTGAGGATGCCGAGCTTCCCGCCCGCGGGTTTGATATCCATTTTCTCGGCCATGAACAAGCTCCTCTCGGATGTCCAGTGTCTGTCGCGGCCCGAAAACGATTGCAGGATAGGCCCATGCGGGAGCGAAAGCAAAAGAATTCAGTGCAGGATTCGAAATGTGCAAATCACGGCGGAGAGGGTGGACAAATGAGGTTATGATATGCTAAAATGTGCCTCCATTGCCGAGCTGTCCCGGCCTCGAACGCCCCGGAAGAGGCCCGATTCGCCCTCCTGAAGGGACCTGGATGGACCAAGGCTAACGAGACGACCAAGATCGATACCTTGCACCACGAGCATGCCTCGGGGGTCCTTTCGAATGAAGCAGAATGCCGCTTCCCTGCGCGTTGCTGTCCAGTCGCCCAGCCTCACGCACAGCGAGTTCTTCGTGCCCGTCGACGCCCGACGGTTCGCCGGAGCCGGGGGGCTGGTCAAGCGCACCGCGGATCTCGTCCTGGTTCTGCTGGCCTCGCTGGTGGCCCTGCCCTTCTGCCTGGTCATCGCCCTGGTGATCAAGGCCACCAGCCCCGGGCCCGTCCTCTTCGTCCAGGAGCGGCTCGGCCGGAACGGTCGTCCGTTCAGATTCTACAAGTTCCGCTCCATGCGGCACGACGCCGACGACGCCATCCACCGTCAGTTCGCCGCCATGTTCATCAATGGCGACGAGGATGGCTGCAAGGCCCGGAATGGCGGCAAGGCCGGCTTCAAGATGGAGGAGGATCCGCGCATCACCCCCATCGGCCGCTGGTTGCGGCGCACGTCGCTGGACGAGCTGCCCCAGCTGCTGAACATCCTCAAGGGGGACATGTCGCTCGTGGGCCCGCGCCCGCCCATCTCCTACGAGATCGAGAACTACCAGCCCTGGCACCTCGAGCGCCTGAAGGTCACGCCCGGCCTGACCGGCCTCTGGCAGGTCATGGGCCGCAGTCGCGTGAGCTTCGACGAGATGGTCCATCTCGACCTGCACTACATCAACCACTGGTCGCTGCTGCTGGATCTGAGGATCCTGCTGCGGACGGTGCCGGTGGTGGTGCGCGGGACGGGCGGGATGTAGTTCCGGGGATCGGGCTCAAGACGATCCGGGAGCGACCGAAGTCACCACGAGCAACCTGGACGGCACAGGCGGGCCGCAAGGGCCCCGCGAGGCGACAACGAAAGGAACGGGCATGCTCCGGATGGGTGTCATCGGCTGCGGGTACTGGGGCCCCAACCTGATCAGGAATTTCCACCACAATCCCCAGGTCGAGCTGGTGTCCATGGCCGACCTCGATCCGGAGCGCCTGCAGCGCGTGGGCGGCATGTACCCGACGGTCAAGCGCACCACCGATCACCGCGACATCACGGGCGACAGCAGCCTCGATGCCGTGGTGGTGGCCACGCCGGTCTCCACCCACTTCCCGCTGGGCCTCGAGGTGCTCGAGTCCGGCAAGCACCTGTTCCTGGAGAAGCCCATGGCGGCATCGGCGGAGGAGTGCCGCCGACTGAACGATGCGGCGGATGCACGCGGGCTGCAGATCATGGTGGGGCACACCTTCCTCTTCTCGCCCGCGGTGCGGAAGATCGGCTCGCTCATCGGCGAGGGCGACCTCGGGCAGATCTACTACGTGTCGATCACGCGCGTGAACCTGGGGATCTTCCAGAAGGACGTCAACGTGGTCTGGGACCTCGCGCCCCACGACGTGGCCATGCTCAACCACCTCTTCGGCGCCACGCCGCAGGTGGTCAGCGCGACGGGCCGCTGCTACGTCCAGAAGGACAAGGGCATCGAGGACGTGGCCTTCCTGACCCTGGAGTATCCCGGACACCAGATCGCCCACGTGCACGTCAGCTGGCTGGATCCCAACAAGATCCGCAAGGCCACCTTCGTGGGCAGTCGCAAGATGCTGGTCTACGATGACGTGGACCCCACCGAGAAGATCAAGGTCTACGACAAGGGCGTTGAGATCCAGCCCCACTATGATAACTTCGGCGAGTTCCAGCTCACGCTGCGCTCCGGCGACATCTTCATGCCGCGGGTGGACATGGTCGAGCCGCTGAAGATCCAGGCGCAGCACTTCGTGGACGTGCTCCAGGGCGACGCCGAGTGCATCAGCTCGGGCCGGCATGGCCTCGAGGTGGTCGAGGTGCTCGAGAAGACCTGCCTGTCCATCAAGGACGATGGTCATCCGGTGGAGGTCGCCCAGTAATCCGCAACCCCGGGCCAGCAGGACCCGGCGGGGGATAGCGTGGCGCCACCCATCCGCGTGGCCATGATCGGCCAGAAGGGCTACCCGCCCGTCCACGGCGGCATCGAGCGGCACGTCGCCGAGCTGGCGCGCCGGCTCGTGCCGCTCGGCTTCGTGGTCGACATCTACAGCCGGCCGCATTACAGCGATCTGGACGGCGCCGCGGACGTGGCTGGCGTCACGGTCCTGCGGCGCCCGAGCATCCCCACCAAGCACCTCGACGCCATCAGCCACACGGCCATCAGCTCGCTGGACGTCCTGCGCCGCCGGCCGGACATCGTGCACTACCATGCCCTCGGCCCGGGGCTGCTGGCCTGGCTGCCACGACTGGCCGGGCTGGCCACCGTCACCACGGTGCACGGGCTGGACTGGGCGCGGGACAAGTGGGGCGTGGTGGCGCGATCCGTGCTACGGGTGGGAGAGACGGCCAGCGCCCGGCTGCCGCATCGCACGGTGGTGGTCTCGCGCGCCCTGCGCGAGCACTACCGCGAGGCCCACCAGGCGGTCACCGACTACATCCCCAACGGCATCACGCCGCCCGTCTATCGCGAGGCGGGAGTGCTCGCGGCCGAGGGCCTGCCCGCGGATTTCATCCTCTTCGCCGCGCGGCTGGTACCGGAGAAGGGTTGCCACCTGCTGCTCGAGGCCCATGCCCGCCTGCCGGAGGATCTGCGCCGCCGGTATCCGCTGCTGGTCGCCGGCGACGCCGGCTTCACCGATGGGTACGCCGCCGACCTGAAACGCCGCGCGCATCCCGAGGTGCGGTTCCTCGGCTACGTCCACGGCACGCTGCTCGAGGCGCTCTTCAGCCAGGCCACGGTGATGGTGCTGCCGTCCACCCTCGAGGGCCTGTCCATCACGCTGCTGGAGGGGATGGGGTACGGGCGCTGCTGCCTGGTGAGCGACATCCCGCCCAACCTCGAGGCGGCCAGTGGCCACGCCGCGGTGTTCCCGTCGGGCGATGCCACCGCGCTCCGCGAACAGCTCGAGTCGCTGCTCCGGGACCCGTCGCGCCGTGCCGCCCTGGCCGAGGGTGGCCAGATCCACGCCATCGAGCACTACTCCTGGGACCGTGTCGCCGCCCGCACGGCGGAGCTGTACCGCGGGCTGCTCGCCGAGCGCGAAAAATCCGCTGGCGGCGGTTGACATCGGGCACCTCACCGTATATCTATTCGGGACCAACACGGAGCGGGCATAGCTCAGTTGGTAGAGCACTACCTTGCCAAGGTAGTGGTCGCGAGTTCGAGTCTCGTTGCCCGCTCCATTTTCTTTGCCCGGCAATCGCGCCAACCAGCCTCGCGCCAGCGGGTTGCGGTGGCGACCCGCGGCGGCGGCGGCCTTGACAGGTCGCTGCCCAGCGTGGATACTTGCCGGTGAGCGAGGCGGCATAGCCAAGAGGCTAAGGCGACGGTCTGCAAAACCGTTATCCCCGGTTCGAGTCCGGGTGCCGCCTCCATCTCTTTTCCCCCCGAGCCGACACGACGCGCCGCCGGCGGTTCCCCGGTCGGGCCCGCGTGGGCCGGACCTGCCGGCTCCGGGGATCGCCTCCCGGTGCCGGGATGGCGGAACTGGTAGACGCACGGGACTTAAAATCCTGCGCTACGTTGTAGCGTGCCGGTTCGAGTCCGGCTCCCGGCACCAGCAGGAACGCCATCGCTCCGGCCCGCCGCCCCCGCGGCCGCGGGATGCCCGTGGCCCGGTGGCGCCACCGAGCATCCGGGAAGCGAGCATGCGCCTGGCCTTCCTCTCCATCGGTCGCCACATCCACACCGAGCGCTGGATCCAGTGGTTCGCCGCCCGTGGCCACGAGTGCCACCTGCTCACCGTGCAGCCGGGACCGGTGGCCGGGGTCACCGTCCACGACATCACCCGGGACGGCCCGGGCAAGCCCGTGCGCTACTGGCGATCGCTCGCGGTGGTGAGGGGCCTGCTGCGGGAGATCGCACCCGACCTGCTCAACACCCATTTCCTGACCGGTTACGGCTACTGGGGCCACTTCTCCGGCTTCCATCCCAACGTGCTGACCGTCTGGGGCGACGATGTCTACGTCACGCCCTTCGAGAACCCGCTCAAGGGCTGGCTGGCGCGCCGAGCGCTCGGTTCGTGCGATGCCCTGACCGGGGATTCCGCCGACATCCTGCACGTGGCCTGCACCCGGCTGGGCGCCGATCCGCGGCGGTCGTTCCGCGTGCTGTGGGGCGTGGACCTGGAGCGCTTCCGCCCCCACGACGCCACCGCCTGGCGGGCGGCCCACGGGTTCGGTCCGGAGGATCTGGTCTACTTCTCGCCGCGCAGCTACACCCAGCCGTACTACAACATCGACGTGATCATCGCCGCGGCGGCGCGGGTTCGCCAGGCCGTGCCGCGGGCGCGGTTCCTCTTCGCCGGTTACGAGGGCGACCCCGCGCCGTTCGAGCGACAGGTCGCCGAGGCGGGGCTGGGCGAGGCCGCGCGGGTGGTGGGGCGGATCCCGCACGACCAGTTCGCCACGGCACTGTGCGCCGGCGACGTGTTCCTCTCGGTGCCGTCGGTGGACGCCACGGCGGTCAGCCTGCTGGAGGCCATGAGCTGCGGTCGGGCCTGCGTGGTGTCGTCCCTGCCCTCGGCCTGCGAGTGGGTGACCGACGGCCAGACCGGCCGCGTGGTGCCGCCGCGGGACGTGGGGCGGCTCGCCGCCGCCATGCTCGACTACGCCGCCGGACCGGCGGCTCGTCGGCGGCACGGCACGGCCGCCCGCGCGGTGGCGGAACGCCTCTTCGGGTTCGACGCCAACATGGCCCACGTGGATGCCATCTTCCGCGCGCTGGTGGCCCGTGAGCCCGTCTGGCCGGACGCCGTGGGCCTGCCGGCGCTGGCAGGCACGACCGGCGGGGGAGGGGCGCGGTGATCCTCTCGGTGGTGATCCCGTCGCGGGACAAGCGACCCCTGCTGGCGCGCACGCTGGCGGCGCTCCAGGCCCAGGATCTGGACACGGATGGCTGGGAGATGGTGGTGGTGGACGACGACTCCCGGGACGACACGGCGGCGCACCTGGCCGCCGCCGCCGCCGCCGATCCCCGGATCCGCCCCGTGCACCCTGGCCGCAACGTGGGGCGCGCCGCCGCCCGCAACCTGGGCTGGCGGCAGGCTCGCGGCCGCTGGGTGCTCTTCCTCGACGACGACATCCTGGCCCCGCCGGGGCTGCTGCGCGCTCACCTGGATCTCCTGGGCCGCGACCCCGCGTTCGGCACCATCGGCCCGGCCGTGACCGCGCCGGAGATCGTCGACGGGGCCCATTTCCGCTACCTCGATACCCGGGGCGTGGCGAAGCTGGCGCCGGGACCGGCGCCCGGGAAGTACCTGGTCACCCAGAACGCCGCCGTGCCGCGGGAAGCCCTGGCGCGGATCGGTGGTTTCGACGAGGGCTTCTCGGCCTACGGCTTCGAGGACATGGACCTCGGCTTCCGCCTCGAGGATGAAGGCGTGCGTTTCCAGGTCCTGCCCCGGCCGGTGCCGTGGCACATCCATCACCATACCCTGGACCAGTACCTGCAGAAGAAGCGGGCCTGCGCCCACGGGTCCCTGCAGCAGATCGCGGAACGCCACCCGCACCGGCTGCCAGAGATGCGCCTGGACCTGGTGATCGACGCGCCGGGGGTGGCGCCCGGTGTCGGGCGGCGGCTCTTCCGCGCCGCGCTCCGCGGCCCGGCGGGGGCGCTGGCGCGCGGCCTGGTCCGTCACTGGCCGGCTCCCGGCCGGCGCCCGCTGGCCGAGGCGGCGTTCTTCCGGCTGATGGATGCCGCCGTTCTGGCGGAATACTGCCGCGGCATGGCAGATCGGGGCCCGCGTCATGACGGAAAGGCGGTCGGGCTGCCGTGATGGCAGCTGGTCCGGTTCCTCAGGATCTGGCCGATTCTCTCAACTCCTCTGATGGCAACGAGTGATGCGGATGTCGACCATGGCCGACGGCGGGCACGGGTCTTGTATTTGAATCCAGTGATCAAGTGACGACCCATCACCCTGGCGACAGAGGAGTCCGACCATGGGCAAGATCATCGGGATCGATCTGGGCACCACCAACAGCGTGGTCGCCATCATGGAGGGCGGCGAGCCCAAGGTCATCCAGAACAAGGAAGGCAACCGCACCACCCCGTCGGTGGTGGCGTGGAACAAGAACGGCGAGCGCCTCGTGGGCCTGCTGGCCAAGCGGCAGGCCGTGACCAACCCCACCAATACCGTCTACTCCATCAAGCGCTTCATGGGCCGCCAGCACGCGGAGGTGGCCACGGAGATCGACGAGGTGCCCTACCAGGTGACCGAGGGCCCCGGCGGCGTGGTGCGCATCAAGACCGAGGCGGGCGAGTTCACCCCGCCGGAGATCTCGGCGCAGGTGCTGCGCAACCTCAAGGAGATCGCCGAGGAGTACCTGGGCGAGGAGGTCACCGACGCGGTGATCACCGTGCCGGCGTACTTCAACGACAGCCAGCGCCAGGCCACCAAGGACGCCGGCAAGATCGCCGGCCTGGAGGTCAAGCGCATCGTCAACGAGCCCACCGCCGCGGCCATGGCCTATGGCCTGCAGAAGCAGAAGGACGAGATGGTGGCGGTGTTCGATCTCGGTGGCGGCACCTTCGACATCTCCATCCTCGAGATCGCCGACGGCGTGTTCGAGGTCAAGGCCACCAATGGCGACACCCACCTCGGCGGCGACGACTTCGACCAGAAGGTCATGGACTACCTGGTGGAGACCTTCCTGCACCAGGAAGGCATCGATCTGAGCAAGGACGCCATGGCGCTGCAGCGACTGAAGGAGGCTGCCGAGCGGGCCAAGTGCGAGCTCAGCAGTTCGAGCCAGACCGAGATCAACCTGCCCTTCATCACCGCGGTGGACGGCAACCCCAAGCACCTGGCCGTCACGCTGACGCGCGCCAAGTTCGAGTCGCTGGTGGCCGACCTGGTCGCGCGCACCGTGCAGCCCTGCCTGGACGCCATGAAGGACGCGGACCTGAAGCCGGCGGACATCGACGAGGTGATCCTCGTGGGCGGCTCCACCCGGATCCCGGCGGTGGCGGCGAAGGTCAAGGAGCTGTTCGAGAAGGAGCCCAACCGTTCGGTCAACCCCGACGAGGTGGTGGCCATGGGCGCGGCCATCCAGGGCGGCGTGCTCGCCGGTGACGACCTCGGCGACATCGTCCTGCTGGACGTCACGCCCCTGAGCCTGGGCATCGAGACCCTGGGCGGGGTGATGACGCGGCTCATCGACCGCAACACCACCATCCCCACGCGCAAGAGCCAGGTGTTCTCCACGGCCGCGGACAACCAGGACAAGGTGGACATCCACGTCCTGCAGGGCGAGCGGGAGATGGCCATGGACAACAAGTCCATCGGACGGTTCCAGCTCACCGGCATCCCGCCGGCGCCGCGCGGCGTGCCGCAGATCGAGGTCACCTTCGACATCGACGCCAACGGCATCCTCTCGGTCTCGGCCGTGGACAAGGCCACCGGCAAGGAGCAGTCCATCCGCATCCAGGCCTCCAGCGGCCTGAGCGACCAGGAGATCGATCGCATGGTCAAGGACGCCGAGGCCAACGCCGAGGCCGACAAGCACCGTCGCGAGCTGGTGGACCTGAGGAACGAGTCCGAGAGCCTGGTCCTCCAGGCCCGCAAGAGCCTGGAGGAGCTGGGCGACGACGCCGAGGACAGCCTCAAGCAGGACGTCGAGACCAAGATCAAGGCCCTGGAGGAGGCGCTCACTGGCGAGGATACGGACATCATCCGCACCGCCAAGGACGCTCTCCTGAACTCTGTCCAGGAGCTGGCGAGCAAGGCCTACGAGAAGGCCGCGCAGGCCCAGGCTGGGGCGGAGCAGGCTCAGGAGGCCGCCGGCGGCGCCGATCCGGGGGCTCAGGATTCCTCCGGCGGTGCCGATGGCGATGATTCCGTCGACGCCGAGTACGAAGAGGTCGACGACAAGTGATTCTCATCAAGACGGGGCGTGGCACCGGGTTGCCATGCCCCGTCTATGTTTTGTCCAGAAATATCGAAAAAGATGCTTGACAGGAGCGGGGCCGCCGTCTAGGATTGCGCCACGTCGATTTCCATACCTCGGTTATCCGCATTTCGGTGGAACTCGACGGGCCGACGGGCGTATCATCCCGTCCCGGCCGAACGTGTGAGAAGACGCTGATTCCTGCGGCCGGGCCGCACCCGGCAGCCCGGGACCGCAGTTACCAACCAGGCCGCTCCGCGGCTCCCTGGATGAGGGAGGAGCCCAGAATGTACGAAGTCGAGCTGAGCAGCGATCGTCGTGAGGATGCCAGCCTGCAGCACTACCTGCAGATGATCGGCAAGCACGATCTGCTGACCAAGGAGGAGGAATTCGAGCTCGCCCGACGCATCCGCGAGGGCGACAAGGACGCGCTGGACAAGCTGGTGAACGCCAACCTGCGGTTCGTGGTGAGCGTGGCGAAGAAGTTCCTGAACCAGGGACTGAGCTACATGGACCTGATCGCCGAGGGCAACATCGGCCTGATCACGGCGGCCAAGCGCTTCGATGAGCGCCGCGACTTCCGGTTCATCAGCTACGCGGTATGGTGGATCCGACAGGCCATCCAGAAGGCCATCGCCGAGCAGACCAACACCGTGCGGCTGCCCATCAACCGCAGCCAGCAGGCGCAGAAGATCAAGCGCACCGCCCAGGCGCTCGAGCAGAAGAACGGCCGTCCCGCCCAGGAGGACGAGATCGCCGAGCGACTGCAGCTCACCATCCGCAAGATGGGCCAGATCCGTGCGGCGAGCCGCCCCATGGTCAGCCTCGACCAGACCATCTACGACGACGACGTCACCCTGGCCGAGACCCTCATCGACCCCGAGGATCTGAATCCGGAGGACGGGTTCGTCATGGACGAGCTGCAGCTCGAGGTGGCCGAGGCGCTGGACCTGCTCTCGCCCCGCGAGCGCGACATCGTCATGCGCTACTACGGCCTGGGCGACCAGGAGACCAGTTCCCTGGAGGCCATCGGCCAGGACATCAAGCTATCGCGCGAGCGCGTGCGTCAGATCCGCAACCAGGCGCTCAAGAAGATCCGCCAGGCGGTCAACGGCGAGAAGCTGGTGGACTTCCTCGGCTAGGCCGGGATGGCCACTGGCCGTGCCGGTCGCCGGCAGGCGACGGAGATGGGGCGCCCCCGCGGGGCGCCCCGTTTTTTTGGGGGCACGGGGTGGCCGGAAGGTTGACTTTTCGGGGGTCGATGCTAGATTTGCTCCTCCCGGTGGGCGATTAGCTCAGTTTTGGTTAGAGCGCTTGTTTGACAGACAAGAGGTCACTGGTTCGAATCCAGTATCGCCCACCACCG
>CAZWYF010000013.1:0-80336 GCA_964637835.1 uncultured Fibrobacteraceae bacterium | reverse complement strand
GGGTGACTGAGGGGATTCGAACCCCCGACCCCCTGGACCACAACGAGCCCGGAATGAGGGGGCATACGTAGCGTAACTGGTTGTAAATGCTGGTCTTGCTTTGCTGGGCGTCGACCTCGATCAGGCCGACGCGAACGGACGCGAACAATGCACTTATGGGGGATTTCAGGGGGTTATCGTGAAGAGCGGTTGGCGTCGGCGATGGCGTTGGCGTGGACGGCCCGCGTGGTCATGCTGGTGACCTCGCGCATCTCCTTGAGCTCCTGCTTCGTGTTGTACCGCTCCACCTGGCCGCCGAGCGTGAACAGGTCGATGAGCGAGCCAAGCCCCATCAGGCCTAAGCTCAGGAACCACAACAGGCCAGTTCCGATCTTGCCAAGGTAGAAACGGTGCAAACCGAGCACTCCGAAGATACCCAGCAGCCAGAGAAGATACGCAACACCCTTGTTCTTCATGTCATTGCTCCCATGTCAGTCTGTAAGGTTCCGCCAGGCCGCGGCGGAGTAGCTCGCGGCCGACGTCGGTTCCGTGCACGAATACGCGGGCGAGAAGCCGACCGAAGTTGTCCCGCTTGCTCGTGGCCGGGAAGACCAGGCGAACGGTCTTCCGGTCGATCATTTCCCGCAGGGCCTCGGTGGCCGCCGGGCCGTTGGGATCCGACCGCTCCGGGGCGTCCACGCCATAAAGCCGTACGCTGGTGACGTCGCCGTCATACCGGACCTTGAAAGTGTCGCCGTCGACGATGCGGAGGACCCGGAACTCCCGGGCCGTGATCTCCCTGCAGGGCACCCGGGCACAGCCGACGGCCAGGCACGCGGCCGCGAGAAACGCGAAACTGCGCAGGCGGACTGTGCGGGAGGTCATTTACGGGGATCCTCCAGCTTGCGGCGGATGGCGGAGATGTCCTCGGCCATGTCGGCGAACACGATCAGTACGGTGCACTGCAGGAGCATGGCGAAGGCCACGCCCCATGCGATGGTCCGGGCCTCGTCCCCCTCAGTCTGTGACGCCTCGTAGAACGCGCCGATCGTGAACAGCACGGCGAACAGCCCGATCACCCAACGCCGAAAGGCCTTCGAGATGCGACCGAGCTGCCCTTCGTACTGGTAGGGCACCTGCGAGAAGTTGTGGCTGCAGGCGGGGCAGTCGGTCTTCTCGCCGACCACGCTGTCGGGCACCTCGAAACGCTCGCCGCAGTGGGTGCACTCCGTCATGAACATGACAACCCCTTTCGCTCTATAACCTTCCGACACCCCTTTTCCGATAGGAAAGCGACTCGTGCTCCTGTCGTGTGAAGGGGTCGTATGATGCGTTCTGCCCGCTCTGTGTTGCCGTCCGTCCGCCGTGCCGACCTGCTGGGGGAGGCGGTGTATTGGCTGGCCCAACTGCCGGAGGCGGATATCGAAGAGGTCAACCGCTCTCTCGCTTCCTATGCCCGAGAGATCGGGCTACCCGATCGCCCAGAGAAACTCCGGATTTACTCTCCGGGGGATTCGCCCGGGCCGACGACGCGACGCCCATGACGTAGCCGAAGGCCACATCCTGCTCGCGCGGCGGCAACGACCGGAACTCGCGGATCAGGTCTCGTTCACGTTCATCCAGATCCCCGTATCCGCCGGCCGCCAACGATTCGCGGACCACGTCGGCGATTGACTCGCTCTCGGCCTTTGGCGGCGGCCAGTCCTGGCTGTCGTCGGTGAGCCAATCTATCGAAACGCCGTACAAGTCGGCCAATGCACGGATCATCCACACGGAAGGTGAGGACGTCCTGCCTGCCTCGACGTCGCGAATGGCGTTCGTCGAATGATCCACGCTTCTGGCAACTTCCGAGTAGCCTCGATCGCTCCGAAGCTTCCGCAACTTATCGCAGAGTGTGGACATGTTGAGCTCGAAAGAAAATTATAGAATTCTGCTTGACCTGTTCGATGTACTGCATTAGTGTTTCGCACGAGTATTCGCTGCACCGAAGACATCCGCCAGTATGCAGACCGAAAGGAGCCGTCAGTATGTCGAACGTTGAAGTCCGGGAGAAAATCAAGGATGCGATCAACGCCGACGCGAGAACGGGCCGGGAACTGGCTGCCGACTCTGGTGTGTCAGAAGGTACGTTGTACTCGATTCTCGCCGGCCGGCGGCGGAAGCTGCATCGTCGCACCCGTGTGCGGCTGGCGGAAACCCTGGGGCTGGACCCGGTGACGCTCGAACCGGTGGAGGTCGCGAGCCGATGACCGCCCCGATCCCCATTGCCATGGCGGACACCTGCCTGCAGTGCGCAGAATTCGAGGCCGAATGCTGCCGGGGCTCGGCGGACGGGCCCTGCGGTGCCTTTTCGCAAGCAGGGCAGGCAGGCCAGGCCGGGCAGATGGCCTGTTCGCCGGCCACGGCCGACGGCGTCGCCGACGACAGCGGCGCCGCGGTCGGGGCGGCCATGCCCCGCGCAGCATTCGACCCGGATACGGGTGATCTGCAGGACTGTTCCCACGACGGCTCGGGTCCCCCCCTGCCCGAGCCCAGTGCAGACCGGACCGAAGCCGGCGGCGCCTCCCCCTGCGTCGCCGGCCCGGCCGGTCGCTCCCCACACACCCCACAACCCGCCGGCGAACCGTCCCCCATGGTTCGCCTGGCGGTCACGATGTTCCATTGGCTCATTCACCATACCCCCAGTATCGCCGGCACGGACGCCTCCGGGGAGCGAGCAGTTTTCGCGCCCCTTCGCGAGAGCGGCGAGGTTTTCGCCCCCCTCGATGAGGCTTTCGCCCCCCAGGACGGATCCGAAAAAGTTTTCGCCCCCCACGAGGGGGGCGCGAAAGGAGCCTGTCCCGTGCCCATCGACACCGGCTATCGCGAGGTGGATCTGACGGTGAAGGAAGCGGCCGACGCCCTGGGCGTTCGCTCGCCGGGCACCGTGACCAAACGCCTCCGTCGCTGTGCGACCTGGCTGGTCGACGAGGTCGGCCCGCTGCTGCCGGCGTCCGACACCGCCTACAACACCGCCCAGCAACTGCTGGCCAGCATCGAAACCCTCGCACGTCTGGCCGCCTGGGACCGGGCGACGGCACTGCGGTTCGTGGCCGACCACCTGGCGGTGGTCAACGACGCGGCGGCCCTCGATCCCATGCGGAACGCACGCAAGCGGTTCGCCCACGAAACACCGACAAACGACCGGAACGAAGCGACCCACGGGAGGGCGGCCGGATGAATTACTACGACGCGCGACTAGCGGCCCGCGACGGGGAGTTCGGCGCCGAACTGCGAAACGTCACCATGAGCACGCCCGATGACATCGCCCGACAGATGGCGGAAATGAGGCGAACACTCCATCGCCAGCGGGATCTCCTGCGGGATGCGCATGAACTGGTGTGCAGCATGTCCTGCCCGAGCGTGTGGCCGACCGGGCAGGACAAGCCCCACTCGGACCTTTGCCGCCGGATTTCGGAGCAACTCGACGGGGAGAGACCATGACCGATCTGCACGAGGCGACGTTCGATGCACTGCTGGAAGAAGCCTATCGCGACGGCCGACGGGCCCGGCGCGGCACGCGAACCGTGCAGGACTGCCCCATCAGCGGGACCGGTGAACCGGCCCGGATGGCCCGGCGGGCCTGGTATCGCGGATGGAACGATGAATGCGACCGAACCATCGACGTGCTCAGCGATGACGATGTGAGCGCGAAGGTGAATGAGTGGAACGACGAAACCAACCGAAGCCGACCCGAGGGCGGGAACGGGTGTCCCCAGCGGGCATTCGGAGGCGCACGCCGGCCCCGCCCCGGTCGGATTTTTTTGCAGAAAGCGCAGACAGAGCAGAGAGGCAACGACGGGAAGGACACGCCATGAGCACGACGATCGACACCAAACGCAAGGCCAAGAGCGCCTTCAACGGGCTGATGACCACCGCCGAGGTCCGTGATCTGCTCCGGGTGAGCGAACCGACGCTCCGCCGGTATTACACCACCGGCGTCCACGGCCGACGGCTGCGGATCATCCGGGTGGGGGGGCGAATCCGGATCCACCCGACCGACCTGGCCGACTTCATGGCCCCCGAAGGCGGAGAGCCGCAACGGCCCCGAACGGCGCGGATGAAGCCGGCGACCCTCGCCTACCTCAAGAAACACAACATGCTTTGAACCACAGCGGGAGGTCGACCGGAATCGCACGCCACGCAACCCCGACGGCCTCCCGCAACAACGCAACGCAGGACACGGAATACCCCCACGCGAGCGGGCGAAGATCCGGCAGCCGGGCGGACGGCGGCCGGGGAGCCAGGAGCACCAGGCGAGGGGCGACGGTCTCCGCCGGCCGTCGCCCCATGACGGGAAGGAGCCCGGCATGTCCGAGCACCGAGAAGGATGGAACCACGTCCCCGGGGGATCGTACCGCACAGGCCGCCCCCCCTCACGATGGCGGCGCACGATCTGGCATGACCTGGCGTGGTGCATTGTGGCCATCGTCGCCGTCTGCACCGTCGTGGTCGTGAGCGTGCGGCGATGCGACCGATCCGACAGCGTCGAGGTGCAATGGGACGCCCGGCCGGGGGCCGAGACGCCCTTGCCGGTGATGGTGCCCCGCCGCGATGGCGGCTTCATCGCCCCCGATGAGATCGACGAAAGCAAAGGCCGGAAGTTGGCGGCCAGGGACGGTGCCCCGTGTCGGCGGTGATCCACGGACGACGCCCGGGATACATCCACGCCCGGACGCCCGTCGGCACGCGATTCACGTTCGCCGACGGGTCGGTGTGGATCCTGCTGGCGATGAGACATACCCTGGTGGAAGTGGGCCTGATGGCGATGAGACAGACCCTGGTGGAAGTGGGCCTGCCGGAAGGCGGGAGCACCGAGCTGAGTATCCTGCGGTGGAACAGCGACTGGGCCCCATCGGTGGTCAGCGAAGCCCCGCCGGCGGAATCCGCCGAGAACGCAGGGGGGCGGGCATGAGTCAGCAGACCGCCACCACGCCGGGCCAGGATGCAAGGGAGTTCTACGGCCGACGCAAACCCCCGGTCCCCGGAACGCCCCGGGCCGAAGCCACGGTCCACCAGATGGCGTTCCAGCCACGGTTCACGGTTACCCCGCCACACGCCCGGTTGCGGCGAATCCCCATCGCCCGGGCCTGCGAGCGATGCACGGCGTGGACGCCCAACGGGGGAGGCTGCGTGGGACAGTCGCCGGGGCCCGGAACCACACTGCCGGCGTGCTACGTGTGGCCCGACGGAAGCATGCTGCAGCCGATCGAGCACGGCGCCGACGGCCCGCGGCTGATCGCCGGGCAGGAGGCGTTCTGGCAGTTGAGAGTGGACGCCGACGGCGTCGCCTGGGCCGACCCGATTGTCGAAAGCGACGCCTGGCGGGCGTTGCAGAAACAGCGTGGCCACAGAGGGCACAAAGAGAGCAGAGGGGGTGCCTCGTGATCATGCCCCGCCGACATATCCCCCGCCCGTCGCGTCGCCTGCCGAGCGGAACGCGGCTGCCCGAAGCGGGCGAGGGAGTCACATTTCGTCTCGATCCCAAACAGGGTGGAGACGTGCGCACTGGGATCGTGGTCGATATCCCCACCGCCCCGGACGACTGGCGTTTCGTCGCCGTCGCCGTGTCGTATGACGACGGCTGGACGGTGTGTGACCTGTACGAGCTGGCCAGCGGGCTTTCGGCCGTCGGGGGCTGTGGACGGATCCCCGCCGCGGCGACCCGCGAGGCAATCGCCGCTACGGCGGAGATGCTGGCAGACTCCGACATGCTCGATCGGGCCCGTCGCAAACGCCGCTGGCAGAGGGCCACGCCCGAGGGCCTGGCGAATCCGCAATACGACGAACTGGAGGAGGGCGCGATATGAATTGCCCCCTGAACACATCTGCCACAGAGAGCACGAAGAACCAAACGGGAAGGATTTGAACACGCCCATGAGAACGACCATGGCACAACTGGCGAAGGCCAACTGGGATGAGATGGAACGTGAAGTTGTCGCGCGAATCCGCGTGCTGGCGCAGACCGCCCGGGCAATGGCGCGGCCGCCGCATAACGCGGAGATCGCCGACAAACTCGCCACCGGGCTGATCCTGCCGAACGTGCAGCTGCTGGCGGCGTTCTGCGAGGCAGTGGACCTCGACGATGCGGACCTGGTGAAGGGCGGTCAGCGATGAAAAGACCGACGGCCAACATGCTGGCCTATCTGCGAATCATGAATCGCGGGGCGACGGTGATCGGATCGGGCCTGGGCGACGCGAGGCTGCTGTCGATGGGATCCCTCCGAGACCGCGTGCCGTTTCGGACGATGCAGGGCTTGATCCGCCGGGGGCTGATCGCCCGGGTACCCGAAAGCCGGATCGGAGACACGATGTGCTGGCACTGGTGCCTGACGGAAAAGGGGCTGGCGGCTGCAGGCTCGCAGACTTCCCCGAGCACGAAGGGAGCGCATTGATGAATGACTTCATCGACGGATTATTCGCCGAGTGCGAGGCGAAGAACTTCCCGGTCCCGGTGCATCTGCCTGGGTGGCGATGGGAGCAGGGCGATAAGGCCATGGAACTGGCCGTGCCGGCTGTCCGCGAACTCGCCCAGAACCTGATCGATCGCTTCGATCGTCACGGTCACCTGCGCGAGGCCCAGGTCCTGTTGCTGATGGTGTCCGGCAAGAAGGCCGACGGCGACGGCCGCCTCGAACTCGGCAAGGCCCGAAAGGCCAACAACCTGCTGCAGTTCCTCAGCAATGCGGGCAGCCAGCCCTGTGTGGACTTCCTCGTCGAGCTGAACATCGACCAATGGCCCGATCTCTCCGACCGTCAGAAGGCGGCCCTGCTGGACCACGAGCTTACCCACTGCGGGGTGACCATCGGCGGGACGATTCTCGCCGAGGGCAAGGTACAGGCGTTCGTGAATCGCCTGGGAGAGGACCATATCGACTCGTGCGACATGGGCGAAGGCAAGACCCTGGTCCGTTACCGCAAACGCAAGGGCAAGGCCAAGCCCGGCACGGAGGCCTATGGCGAGCAGCCGCTGGTCTACCGGATCCGCAAGCACGATATCGAGGAATTCGTCGAGGTATGGGGCCAATGGGGCGCGTACACCAAAACACACCAGCGAGTCGTGCACTGCATGGAGAAGCTGGACATCGATCAGACAGACACCAGGACAGGAGAAAACGAACGTGAACGCAACGCAGGCTGAAACCACACCGGACCAGGACATCCGCAACAAAGCGCCCGTCGAGAAGCTGCCGACGGCGAAACACGCCCACCTGCCGGCCGGGGAGATCACCGTCGTCGACGGCCGCAACGACCGTTGCATCTTCGACGATCAGCCCCTGCTGCAACTCGGCGAGAGCATGGCCGAGCTGGGGCAGGTCAACGAGGTGATCGTCAATGAGGTCCGGGGCCGCTACGAGCTGGTCGCCGGTGAGCGACGTCTGCGGGCCCTGCTCTCCCGGGACGACGGCGAGAGCCGTCTGATCGAGTGCAAGGTCTACGAGGACCTCACGCCGCTGCAGATCCACCGGATCGTGCGGGCGGAGAACGGCCTGCGCGAACCGCTGAACGTGATCGAGCGGGCCGCGAGCCTGGAGAAGCTGACCGACCTGGGGCTCACCGATGCGCAGATTGCCGCCGAGGAACACTGCTCCACCGACACCGTCCGGCGGCTGCGGAGCCTGCTGGAACTCCCCGCAGAGGTCCAGACGATGATGATTCGCGCCCGCAACGCACTGCCGATCCACCAGGCGAGGCTGCTGCTGAAGCTGCCGGAAGGGCGGCGCGAGTCCATGGCCCGGAAGGTGGCGCCGATCGACGGGCCGGTGGCCACCGAAGAGCAGGTCCGGGCGATGGTGAACGCCGAGATCGGCGGGGAACTTCCGTTCGCCACGGGGGACGCGCCGAGGGAACCGGACGCCGGCGACGACGAGACGCCCCGCCGCGAAGAGCTTGAGCAGAAGGCCCTGGATACGGAGATCTGGGAGCTGGGTGTGCCGGTCATCGTGGAGACGGCCCTCCGCGAGCACGACCCGGCCATCACCACGGTCCGCGAACTGCAGGCCTGGCAAAACAAGAAGGGCGCCCACTGGGCCACGGACATCAAGGGGCTGGGCACCTCCGGACGGGCCAAGATCGAGGACGCACTGGAGACGCTCTGGACCGAGGCCGGGCTGGTGACCGCATCGAAGGCCACTGCGCAGGCGGGCGAGGACGGCACAGCGGGCACCGACGCCCACGACAAGCCCAACCCCAAAAACATTCCCAACCCCGTCCAGAAAACCGAAGACGAGAAGCGTGCAGCCTCGTCGGGCGAGGACGGCGGAGTGGAGCTGCAGGACACCCTCCGGCCAGTGAAGACGGTCATCGCCGTCAGCGGCAAGCTCCACGGGTCCAAGCGGAACGGGGCCTGTATCAAGAAGGCCGTGGTGACCGTGCGTGTGGGCGACCAGACCACGGTGCTGCCTGACGTAGTGGATATCCGGGCGATCCCGGGCCTGGCCGAGGCGGTGGACATGGCAGCCAAGGCGCAGGCGAAGAAGGCCAAGAATGTCAGCGAGAGCAAGAAAGGCGGAAAGTGATGGCGGTGATCAAGCATGGCAAGACGGAGTACCCGGTCCCCGAGGGGGCGGATGCCAAGGACGTCTTCGAGAGTCTCAAGGCGGCCAACCCCGAGATGAGCAACGCCAAGCTCACCAAGGACGGGTCGGACTGGAAGGTCAATGTCTCCTACGGAAAGAAGGGCTGAGATGGTTTCGATCGAGTTGACACTCAAGGATGGCGGGACGCTGCACGCGAACCCCTATACCGTCATGCACGTGGTGGACGGCGGACCGGCCCCCGGGCTGGAACGTCACTGCACCGTGGTGCCGGCCGGCGGCGAGCGATACGCGGTCCTTGGGAGTGGCGAAGAGATCGCCGGGAAAATCCTGAGCATCGAAGAGAATGCACTGAATATCCTATGCGGAAGGAATGGGTGAGCAATGCTCGGCATGGACTTCGTGACACTGAAACTGAGGGATCCGCAAGGCGGGCACCGGCATGTCGGCTCGATGGCCGTCCGCCCCTGCAGCGTGCTGGCGGTTCGAGTCGGAGGCGTGGACGTGGATATGGGCCTTCGCCGCGCCTGGTGCAGCGTGTATGTGGCCCAAGGCCCGGTGCTGGATGTGGTGGGGACGGTTGACGAGGTGGTGGCGGAGCTGGAGCGTCCGAACCATCCGGCCGGGCGTGACGTGGAGACCGCATGATGTGGGCCCTCCAATATCCGGCCATGTTCCTGGCCATCGCGGGAGCCGCCCTGGTGACCAGCCCTCGAGCGGATCGCCGGGCAATGGGTTTCGTCGCCTGGATGGTCGGCAACGGCCTGTGGGTCGCGTTCGGATTCGCTATCGGAGCATGGGGCCTCGCGGGGCAGTACCTGCTGTTCGAAGGGCTGGCCGTGGTTGGGTTCGTCCGGGCGACCCGTCAGGTAGCCGAGGATGGCCCAGGCCATGGGGCCGAGGCCTCGCGGCTGGGCGGCTATGAGCGGTGCGAGGCGTGCGGACGATGGGCCGACGGCGAGATGATGTCGATAGACCTCGAAGGCGTTTGGCTGTGCGCAACGTGCTATACGGCCGAGCAGGGAGAGGCCGCATGAGCCTCGGAGCAGCCATCGCGGAGGCCATTGACCGGCGGCGGTCGGACCTGAAGCCGTACGATGAGGGCCTGCCGGACTCGGCGGGGATCCCGCTGACGCTTCGGGAGCTGATCGAAAACCCGACACCATACGCGAGTTCACCCGGGCCGAACGACGAGTACAGCCCTATGTGGGGCGGGAACCTCGAGGGCTGGTCTTTCGGGCAGCGGTACACGGCGCAGCTCGACGGGCAGACCGGACGACCCTGCCGGCGGCCGGTGCTCTTCTCCCAGATCCCCGACCCGAAGAAACGGCCGAAAGGCCCGGCATGCGGCGGTGAGGAAGAGCACCTGCACCTGGGCGTGCTGGCCCGGGCGTCGCATGAGTGGATGACCGACCAGGGAATCGACGTCGACATTGACCATGCCTTGACGGAGACCCCCTGGCCGGTGCTGGCGTACCTGGTGGACGTGCTGGAGCAGATGGGATTCCCCGAGGGTATCTACTTTCCGCAGCAGCAATGGGCCTATGAGACAGGCGAATGGTTCGACCCGGCCAACGGATGCCTGCCGGTGTACGACTATCACGAGTGGGAAGGGTCCGACGAACACACGGTGATCAGCTTCCTCGGCGACCTGCACATGGCCATGCACGGCAACGGCCGAGTGCCGGCGTTTCCTGAAAGCGCCCTGAGCTTCACGGTGCATCAGGGGCGGGTAAAGCTGCGCCAGTCCCTGGCGCCCCGCCGCCTCATCGACCGGGCAACCGAGGTGCTGGCCGACGTGGTCGCCGGCCAGCACCGCGACAAACTCCGTCGCCCGTGGCCGGCGGCGCTGCAGGCCATGGCCGAATGCTCCTTCGGCTATCTGGCCCTGTATGGCGACCAACTGTGTGATATGACCTTTCCGCTGACCAGCGGCGAGGAGGTTGGCCGGTTCGTGCAGCTCTGCCGCGAGGTGGCACACGTCCGACGTTACACCGACCAGCTCGTGAGGCAGGTGGATCAGGATGCGCCGAGCAGGTTCTGGCATCGCCTGATCGAGGATCTGCTCCGCGTGGGAGGGGATACGCCATGTGGGATCTAGAAACGATGTGCGTTCTGCACAACCGGGAGCTGGCCCGGCGGAAGCCGCGGAAGGTCCGCAAGGGTCGCAAGCGGAAGACGGCCAAGGGCAAGACCTCTCCGGCGGCGGAGCTGCCCCGCCAGGAGCTGCTGGCCAGCATCGACGTCTATGAGCACGCCCTGGTCCTGACCCGGTGGGGCAAGGCGAAGGACGTGCGGTACGTCGACCCGATCGACGTGGTGGAGATCTTCCGCGAGGCGGGCATGGCGGGGGCGACACGCTACGTGCCCGCCTGGCCGGACACGCTGGCCACCGGTTTCGACGCCAACGGAGAGGTCCACGCGGTGGCCATCCGCCGGAGAGGCAAGGCCACCATCCGATGCGAGATCGGCAGCCGGAACCGACGCTTCCGGCTGCTGCTGCCGAACCTGGTCTTCGAGCTGAGCGGTCAGCTCACCGACGCCGGGGCGGTCCGCTGGAAGCGTGTGCAGAAGGTGATGGCCTACGCCTCCCGAACCGTGCGGCCGACGGCCGACACGCCGCTGTACGCGGCGCCCCTCCCGAACTGCTACGAAACCGGCCGGGTCTGCATGGGGTCGGTGTCGCTCGACCATGACGAATGGGAAGGCCTGACGCCGGCGCTGGTCTTCGAGCATGGCTTCATCAAAACACTGTTCACCGACCACCTCGGCGGGGGGTTGAGCGGCTACCGAAACATCTTCGACGCCTACCGCAAGACCAAGGGGCGCGTACCCCTGCAGGCGCTTCAGCGTCTGGGCACGGCCGGCGAGATGCTCAAGGGGGTTGTCTGATGGCCGCAACCTCGCAGAAGAAATCCAAACGTCGCCGGCGGACCAAGTGCGACCGTTGCCCGTTGATGCCGGCGAAGGTCGCCGCGAGAGTCTACGCCCCGCCGAGGGTCTCCCGCGTGCGACTGGTCGGCTGCGGGGGGACCGGGGCGATCCTGGCCGAGCATCTCGGGCGGATGATCGCCGGGTACCGGCTGAACGTCGAGCTGGAGCTGTGGGACGGCGACGTCGTCGAGCAGCGGAACATCGGCCGCCAGAATTTCTTCCCGTGGGAGGTCGGTCTCAATAAGGCCGAGGCCGTCGCCCTGCGCCTGGCCGGGCAGTTCGGGATCGCCGCCGCGGCCCGGGCGCGGCACCTGACTCGCGCCGAGATCGCCTGGATGGCGATGATCGGCCTGACCGTCACCGCTACCGACACATTGACCAGCCGCCGGATGATCGCCGAGGCAATACCCGTCGGGCTGTGGCTGGACGTGGGCAACGAGCTCCGCCACGGCCAGGCCGTGCTGGGCACCACCCACGACGGCCAACGGCTGGGACGACAGTGGCGCCAGTGGCCGCGGGGCAAGGCGGTGATCTCCCTGCCGAACATCGCCGCCATGAACCCGAAGGTGCTCAAAGCTCGCCGAACGAAGGGCCGGGCGAGCTGTGCCGATCAGCCGTTCGCCCAGCAGGGATTCGGCGTGAACGCACTGGCGGCGCTGTCGGCCGCGACGATCGTCAAGCAGGTTCTGGTCGACCGCGTGGTGAGCACCCCGCAGATCTACTTCAACGTGTCGGACGGCCGATCGGCGGCCCGGACACTGACGCGCGAACTCTTCGAGCCGTGGAAGGATGAGGCGGAAGGAAAATCGGCATGATCATTTACGAGTGCGACTGGTGTGGTGGCAGCATGGACATCGAGCCGACCGGGAAGATCCTCGACCAGCTTTGCGAAGCGGGCTGGACCACCGTTTGCCATGACGGCGAGTACAAGCATCTCTGCACCGGGCTGTGCCTGGAGAGATTCCTCCGGGCCGCGAACTACCAGCCCCAGGAGGCCACGGCATGACGTTCCGGACCTACAAGGTGCACACGATTATGGACGGTGTGGTGATCCGCCACAGGCTGGTCGATCCGCCTGGCTACGACAACGCCGAGATCTCCGCCAGCCGAAACGGCGTGCTGATCAGCGGGGCGTGGCCGACGCTCAAACACGAACGGCAGATTAAGGCGGTGATAGACGTGCTGAAAATCTGCGATGAGCCGGCGTTCGACATGCATCGCGGGGAGACATTCGACGAGATCCCCACGCTCAATCCGGGGCAATCGCTTGAAGATCTTCCCGTGGTTCACCCGGACGGGAGTCGCGAGGAATGATCCGACGACTCGCCCGGGCATGGCGGCGTCGGCGGCGACGGGGCAAGGCCATGCGGCTGTCGGCCGACCTGGCCCGGCGGGTCATCGAAACAAAGGGGCACTGCCCCGTGTGGTACGCCCGGCAGACTCTGCGGGCGATCGAAGGAACGAAGAAGGAAAACGAGGCTACGGATGGCGAAACGTAATGTCTGGCACGTCGTGGAATACCGGGGGCTCTTCGAGCCCGGGGAAGCCCAGCGGAAGGGGCGAAGCTCCCCGCTTCCGTTTGTGAAGCTCCTGACCGGGGCGGCCAACGAACCCCAGCAACAGCAGCACGCCCGCAAGCTCCAGGCAATCAAGGCCATGAAGGATGGCCTTGCCTACCTCGGTGTCTACAGCGAGGTGCTGCGGTTCACCTCCAACCAGAGCGTCGCCCTGCGCGGGTTCGTCCTGACGTGGGGATACCGGCCGCCGAGCTGGTCGGAGATGGCGATCCTGCTGGGGATCCCCGACCAGACCCTGCTGAAGAAAGCCTTCAAGGCGCTCGACCAGGTGCAACTGATGGAGCAGGTCGCGCCGCCGGACTTCGAAAAGGCGGTGGTGAAGGATGTCCCGGCCGAGCGGTTCCCGGCCGAGTCCGGGGAAGAAGAGCAGGAATCGGGCGAGAAAGATGAGGATGCGAGCGAAGAATCGCAGGATGCGGACGCAGAACAGGCCGATTCCGCCGCAGACCGGCCGCATTCCGGCGAAGGGCGGCCGCAATCCGGCGAGCGACCGGCGGACGACGGTCACGCGACGGTCACAGACCGGCCGGCGGCCGGCGAAGGGCGGCCGCAATCCGGCGAGCGACCGGCGGACGACGGTCACAGGACGGCCGGCGGCCGGCGAGCGGCCGGCGAGCGACCGTCGTCCGCCGGAAAGCCGGGGGGGGACTGTAACAGGAACAGGAACGGGAACGGGAACAGGAACAAGAACGGCCTGTCGGCCAACGGCAACGGCAGACAGGAACAGAAACAAAAACAAGCCGACTCGGATCGCCCGCCATGCGCAGAAGGCCACGGCGGGGACAAGAACGCGAACGGCGACGGGGCAGAGCCCCCAACTCCGGACCGGGACGGGAACACAGACCCCTCCCGCCCGCCCGGAGACGGTGACGAAGACCATCACGCCGACCAGAGCGGGCCACCGCCACCGCAACGCAATCCGCCACCGGAAGCCGAGAAGCCGATGGAGCCGACCGAAGCCGACCCGCCCCAGAGGGGCGAAACGGACCGGAGTCAGCTCGGGGTGGCCGGTGACCCCGAGCAGGTCGCCGGGGTGATCTTCACGATGCTCTACCCGACGCAGACCGTCATCGCCACCCAGGCCAGGCGGGGTGGCCCGGGCGGGACGCCCCGCACGCCGGAGCATTTCCGGGATGGGGAGCTGGGCAACTTCGCAGCGTGCTGGGACGCGGTGCTGCACTGTGGTCTGCCGCCGGGGGTGGTGCAGCAGATCTATGGCAAGGCGAAGAAGCGGGCGGTCAAGGTGGCCAAGCGCCGCCAGCCGCCCCGGGAGACCAACGGTGCGCTCTGGCGTTGGCAGATGAACGAGCTGATGAAGGCCACGGCCCCGGGCAAGTGGGCACAGGTTCAAGGGCGAGCCCGCCGGGCACGGGCTGTCGCCGCCGGCGATGCTTCGGTTCCTCCGGAGGCCCCCCCGTAGTGCGGGTGATCGGACGGCCCGGTCCCTCGCAGTTTTTGGGGCTCGGAAAACCAGTACCGCAGGGGCGCATCGGCGAGTGGGCTGATGCGGGCCTCGCGGCGAAGTGCCCCTCAGTGGGGGCACAGTGAACGCAGGACGAACGGAGACGAGAACCAGCGAGATGGCAAGGAAGGACCACGGCAAAGCGAAGTCGATTCGCTCTCTGGGCCGCCAGGTCGGTCGGGCCGAGTCGACGGTGCGCAAATGGTTGGCCCGTCCGGACTGGCCGTTCTCGCGCACCGGGCCTTGGGACGTCTCGCAGGTCACGTCATGGATGGAGATCCACCTCAAGCCCGACCCGGCCAAGGCCTACCGCAAGCGGATGGCCCAGGCCGCCGCCGGCAAGGCGGAGTTCGGCGAGCTCACCGCGAAGCAGAAGGCGGACATCCAGTACAAGATCGAGCGGACCCTGGCTGTGCGGCAACGGCGGCTGAAGGAGGCCGGCGACCTGCACGACGCTCGGCAATGCCAGGAGCGGATCCTCCGTCAGATCCACGCCGTGCGGTCATCCCTGCTGGCGTTGCCCCGGTCGCTGTCGGCCCAGCTGGTCAACGCCAGCCGCGACGAGATCGAGGCCATCCTCACCCAGCGAATCACCGAGCTACTGGAGGACTTCTCTCATGGCGACTAGTGAGCTCTACGCGCCGCCGGCGGATCTGTGGACCGAGAGCGAACGCGGTGCCTGGCTCCCGGCCGACCCGATCAGGCCCAGTGAGTGGGCCGAGCGCCATCGCCGACTGACCAAGGCCGATGCGGACATCACCGGGCCCTACCGCAATGCCAACGCCCCGTACCTGCAGGGGATCATGGACATCCCGCTCAAGCCGGGCGTGGTGCAGGCCAACGTGATGAAGGCGGCCCAGATCGGCGTCTCCGAGGCTGGTCGGAACATCCTGGGTTACCTGGCTCACATGGAGCCGGACCCGGTGGGGCTGGGCCTGCCGAACCGAACCAAGGGTCGCAAAATCGTAAAGAACCGGCTGATGCCCCTGTTCAAGCGGACCCCGGTCTTGCGTGAGCTGCTGAGCTCGTCCACTCGCGACGTGCAGCTCGAACAGATCGGTCTGCTCAACGGGTTCCTGCTCCACCTGATGTGGTCGGGATCTGCCACGGCGACGGCGTCGGACCCGATGCGCGTGGTCTTCAACGACGAGGTCGACAAGTTCGAGAGCTGGGCGGGCGATGAGCCCGACGCCGTGGCCCGGACCTGGAAGCGAACGCGAACGTACGGCGACCGTCGGCTGCAGATCAACGTATCCACGCCGACGACGACGGCCGGGGCGATCCACCAGCTGTATGAAGCCTCCAGTGTGAAGCTGCAGTTCTACGTCCCTTGCCCCCACTGCGGAGCGTTCCAGCGGCTGATCTGGACGCAGGTGAAGTGGGAGCAGTACAAGACGCGCAACAAGCGGGAGCGGGCCGACCTGGTCATGCAGAACGGCGCGGCGTGGTACGAATGCATCCACTGCGGTGAGCGGATCGAGGAGGACCGGAAACGCTCCATGGTCCAGGCCGGACGGTGGACGACAGAGCGCGGCGAGGTGGTCGACTACTGGGGCGAAGTGGTCGAGGACGCCGAGGCCGTCACCCGCTGGCCGACCGGCACGCGGGTCGGCTTCCAGATCTCCGCGCTGTACTGCCTGTGGGAGAGCTGGGCGAGCGTGGTCTCGGAGTTCCTGCTGGCCGAGGGTGACCTGAACCGGTCCTTCAACTTCCGCACGGAAACCCTCGGCGTGCCGTTTGAGAACCAGGTCACGCGCTTCAGCAAGAACATCTTCGCCCAGAAATGCTTCCGGGCGACGCTGCCGGCCGGGAAGGTGCCTCCGTGGGCGTTTCGGCTGCTGGCGACTATCGACACGCAGTCGGATCACTTCTACGTCGTTGTGCGGGCGTGGGGGAGCAACCTGCGATCCCAGCGGGTCTGGCATGGCAAGCTGATGAGCTTCGACGAGCTGGACCGCGTGCTCTTCCTGACCACGTACCCCGTTGCCGACGCCGACATGGGGCCGATGGAGATCGCCCACGCGCTTATCGACTCGGGGGGCACCGAAGACCAGTGGCTCGACCTGTCGCGCACGATGCAGGTCTACCGCTGGGTGATTCCGCGCCAGGCGAAGGTGATGGCGATCAAGGGCGCCAGCAGCAACCGAACCGACGGGCTTTACTGGCGAATGAAGAACCCGCTGGGCAAGGCCGGATCGAGCAAGGCGAACTTCGACGCCTCCGAGTTGAACGGCCTGATGGTGGACACGCACCGCTGCAATGACCTGCTGGCCGACCTGATCGCCACCGGCATGCCCACCGAGCGACGTCCCAGACCGGAGGTCCCGGAGGTGTGGCTGCTGAACCAGACCAACGACCCGGACTACAACCAGCACATGGCGGCGGTGCACAAGACGGTCGAGCCCGGTCGCCAGGCCGTGGAGCGATGGAAGCCGGTCCACTCGGGGGCACGCCACGACTACCGCGACTGCGAGGCCTACCAGGTCGCCGCGGCCTATCTCTCCGGCGTGCACCTGTTGCCCCCCGAAGACGTACAGGCGGAGATCCGCCAGCAGGAACAGGAACATCGTGAACAACTCGAACGGAATCGAACTCAGGAAGGAGAGTCAGACGCATGGACGCCAACACCAATGTAGAGCAGACAGACGACACCCAGGAACCCCAGGACGTGCAGACAGAACAGCCGGCGGTCGACCGCGATACGGCGGAAGAGCCCCAGCCCAAGACGAGCAAGACGAGCAAGGCGAAGAAGGCCCGCAAGGCCAAAGCCAGACTGAACGAGACCCTGGCAGAGAAGCGGTGCCCACATTGCCTGCAGGTGGGGTACTGGCGGGTGACCAGCAAGCAGAAGCAGGTTCGCTACCTCAAGTGCATGGCATGCGGCAAGAGATCGAAGATCGCGCTGTAGTCGATTATCCAGACGCCCTGCCGGCAACCGTGGCCGCCGCCGGCAGGGATCCACCCACGGCGGTCACAGGGATGTATCCATCATGGCGAAACGTCAAGCGACACCGAAACACCTGCGGTCCATTGCTCCGGGTCTCCGCGAGCTGGCCGTGCCAATCGAGAAACTCAAACTCAACGAGGACAACCCCAAGATCCACGCCGACCAGAGCATCGCCCGGGCCGCCGCCAGCCTCAAAGCGTACGGCCAACAGAAGCCCGTCGTCGTCGGGCCCAAGGGCGTGGTGATCGCCGGGAACGGTCTGCTTCTGGCCGCCGAGCGGCTGGGGTGGACCCACCTGGCCGCCGTCCGTACGAACCTGCCTCCCACCAAGCGGAAGGCCTATGCCATCGCCGACAACCGCGTGGCCGAGTTCTCCGAGTGGGACGAGGACGTCCTGGCCCGGCAACTGGCCGACCTGCAGGACAGCTCGATCAGCATCGAGGCGGTCGGCTACGACGAGGACGAGATCTCCGCTCTGCTGGCCGAACTCGAAGAGGTCGACGAGCCGGCCGAGGCGGATGAGCCGGCCGCCCCGGTCCGGACCCGCACGGTGGCCGACACCGTCGTGACGATCGGCGGCTACCGGTTCACCGTCCCCCGCGTCGACTACGAGGAATGGCTGGAGAAGCTCCGCCAGAAGGTGGGGCTGGACGACGAGGCCATCATCGGCGAGCTGAAACGACGGCTGAAGCTGTAGAGAAAAGGCTCGGGCGCGGCCGGTGGCAGCCATATCTACCGGCAGCGCCGCCGAGTTGCCCCTCGGCGGTATTTTGCACGCCCGGCCAATCCCTAATCACCATCAACGGCGGCCATAAGTGAAGCGGTACTATGTCAAAGGAGTCAGTGAAGGTAAAGAGGCTGGGGCATATCGCCCCTGGTCTTCGATCTCATGCGATGAAGGTGAGAGGGCTGAAGGAGGACCCGCAGAACGCTCGATTGCACCCCGAGCGGAATCTCGATGCGATCCGGGCCAGCCTGGAGCAGTTCGGCCAGCAGAAGCCGCTGGTCGTGTCGGCCGACGGAATGGTGATGGCCGGCAACGGGGTGCTGCTGGCGGCCCGCGCTCTTGGGTGGGAGACCGTTGCCGCTGTCCGCAGCAATCTCTCTGCCCGGCAGATTCGTGCGTTTGCCATCGCGGACAATCGGACCGGTGATCTGAGTGAGTGGGATGAAGAGCTCCTGGCTCGTCAACTGCAGGAGCTCGAAGAGATGTCCATCGACCCCAGCGCGGTCGGTTTCTCCATCGATGATCTGGCGGAACTGGGGATCTGTATGGGCAACCCCGACGAGGGCGTCGCGGAAGCCGATGTGCCCGAGCCGCCGGATGATCCGGTAACTCGCCGCGGCGACATCTGGCAGCTGGGCGACCACCGGCTGATGTGTGGCGATTCGGCGAGCACGACCGATCTGGACCGTTTACGGAATCACCAAGTGATCGATCTGGTGAACATGGACCCGCCGTACAACGTCAAGGTCGAGCCCCGCAGCAACAATGCGATCGCCGCCGGCAATTCGTCCTTCAATCGCACCCATCACCAGAAGATGGACCTTGCCAGGCACCCCGAGAAGGGCAATGCCACACACAAGAAGATGCGGGCCAAGGACCGCCCGCTGGAGAACGACTTCGTCACCGAGGAGGCCTTCGACGAGATGCTGCTGGCGTGGTTCGCCAATGCCTCGCGTGTGCTCAAGGCAGGCGGGTCGTTCTACATCTGGGGCGGATATGCCAACCTCGGCAACTACCCAGCACCGCTCAAGGCGGCCGGGCTGTACTTCAGCCAGGGCATCGTTTGGGACAAGCAGCACCCGGTGCTCACGCGCAAGGATTTCATGGGCGCGTTCGAGATCTGCTTCTACGGCTGGAAGAAAGGAGCGGGGCACAGTTTCCACGGCCCGAACAACGCCACCGACCTGTGGCATGTCAAGAAGGTCAACCCCCAGTCGATGGTCCATCTGACCGAGAAGCCTGTCGAGCTGGCTGTCCGGGCGATCGAGTACTCTTCCAAGCCGGGTGAGCGCGTGCTGGATCTCTTCAGAGGGTCCGGCAGCACGCTCATCGGCTGTGAGCAGACCGACCGACGGGGGCTGCTGATGGAGATCGACGAAGCCTACTGCGACGTCATCGTCAATCGCTGGGAGGACTTCACCGGCCGTAAGGCCAAACGGATGACCGGTCGCAAGCCGCGGGACGGCCGCGGCCGAGGCGAATGGGGCAGCGACCGCCCCGACGTTCATCCCGCCGACGGCAGCCGGTCTGCGAAGAGTCGCAAGGCCCGTCGGTGACACCATGGCCATGGCGGCCCGTTGCGGCAGGAAATCTGCAAATGACGCAGGAATCAGGCTTAGCAACGGGCCGTTTCCATGGCTTAATGGGTGTCCAACCAA
This sequence comes from uncultured Fibrobacteraceae bacterium, assembly GCA_964637835.1. Lineage (GTDB taxonomy): Bacteria > Krumholzibacteriota > Krumholzibacteriia > LZORAL124-64-63 > LZORAL124-64-63 > Glo-17. The sequence goes on along the minus strand of CAZWYF010000013.1, from coordinate 60,476 downwards.
ACGGAAAGGAGCCACACATGATCGTGTCCAGGATCGACTTCACCGCCGAAACCCACCGACCAGAAGCCCTGCCGTCGGCGACCGCGACATTGCATCGGGCCCCCGGGGCACCCGCCATCACGCTCGAAATGCACACCCCAGAAGGCACCAGACGAACGACCGTCGGGGTTGACAGTGATCGCGACAAGGCCGCCCAGTTCGCCATGGCCACGCAGCTCCAAGAGGCGATGGACGGCGGCAGGGGCACCAACAGCATGATCCATGAGTACTTCAGCGAGATCCGACGATTGGCCGACTGAGCGGCCGGAGGAACGCACGCATGCCTGCCACAAAGCACAAGAACGCGATAGGGGCCGCCTTCGATCGGGCCCGGGGCGACATTGCCAGCCTGGCCGACTGGATCGAGCTGGAGCTTGAGAAGTCCGACGCGGGCGAGGTCACCTGGGCGAGCGTCGGGTCGCTGGAACACGTTCGCGAACTCATGATGGAAACGCTGGCATTCTTCTCGGACACGGAGGTCCGGGAGATCCAGCGGAACCTCGATGAAGTCCACGGCCGATAGCCTCCCGCAAGTGGCTGAGCATGGAAGGCACGCTCGTGCGCGTCAAAGAAAATCTCCGCTTTGTTTACGCGCCGTATAAACCGCCCCCTTTTCCGCGGCGCGTGAGATGGCCGACAATGACCCTGTCATGGCCATCACTCTCGACCAGATCGACCAGGCCGTTGCCGATGCGTTCTCCGCCTTCCACGCGGGCGAATCGCAGTTCTCCTTCAACGGCCGATCCTACACCTTCCGCGATCTGGATGAACTCCGCCGCCACATCCAGTGGCTGCGGTCCCTGAAGGCCGAGCTGCAGCAGGATGCCCTGACCGAGGCCGGTCAGCACCAGACGCCCCTGGTCGAATTCGGGGAGCCGTCCGCATGACCGCCGCTCTGGCCCCCGCCAACATGACCCGCCTGCAGTGGGAGCAGGAATGCCGGGCCGCCATGGTCCGCGAGGCCAATCGCCGCCGGCGGGACGCCCTGACCATCCACGACGGGGCCCGACGGGATCGGACTACCCGGGACTGGCGGACGAACCTGGCCACGGCCGACCAGGAGATCCTTGAGGATCTGGACATCCTGCTGGCCCGCAGCAGGCAGGCCTGCCGGGACGACGGTTTCGCCCGCAGCGCCCAGGGCGGATACCGGCGATACGTTGTCGGCAGCGGCATCACTGCCCGGTCGGCGGCGCGTCACCCGGGAACGGGCAAGCCGCTGGAAGGCTGGAACCAGGCCCTTGACGCCCTGTGGCAGGACTGGATCGCCAGCCCCGAGCTGTGCGACACCGAGAAGACCTGCGTCTTCGCCGAGAAACAGTGGCTGTGGTGCAATGAACTGTTCGCCGCCGGGGGCGTGCTGTTGGTGGAGAACTACCGGCGGATGCCCAACGGGGTGGGTCTGAACCTCCAGGAGATCGAGGCCGAGCAGTTCGACACGGTCAAGACCGAACACAACGGCCGACGCGTGATCGACGGCGTCGAGGTGGACGACTACGGCGCCCCGCTGGCCTACCACGTGTACGTTCGCGAGCATCCGCTGGACGACTACGCCAGCCAGAGCGTCCGCGTGCCGGCCGAGCGGGCGCGGCATCTGTTCCGAAAAGACCGCATCCGCCAGAAACGCGGGCTGCCCTGGATGAGCACGGTGCTCCGAAAATTGCGGAACCTGGCGATGTACGAACAGTACATGGCCATCAAGGCCCGCACGGAGGCCGCCTACACCGGCTTCATGCAACGGACCGGGGGAGGCGGGCCGTCGGGTCTGCCCGGCGAGATCGCCAAGCGCATCGGCGCCGCCGGCAGCGGACAACCCTCGGCGGAAAACAGCAACGAGATGCGCGTGGTCGTGGAACCGGGCGTGTTTCCCTACGTGCCCCAGGGCCATGAGGTGAAGTTCGCGCCGTCCAGCAATCCCAACAGCGAATACGGCAACTACGTGGCTCAGCAGCTCAAGGGGATCTCGGCCGGGGCGGGTCTCGATCTGACCACGGTCGCCCGGTGGTACGCGGATGGGAATTTCAGCTCCCAGCGGCAGGCGAAGCTGGACATCTACGCCGAGACCGACCCGATCCAGCAGGTGCTGTTCATCCAGAAGACCCTGCAGTGGGTCCGCCAGCGGTTCGTGACCTACGCCGTCACCGAAGGCAAACTCAACGCACCCGGGTTCCTGGAGAACCGGCGCTGGCGGCGAGCCTACCTGCAGACCGACTGGCAGGGCCCGGCCAAGCCGCCGATCGACCTCGCGAAGTACGCCGCGGCCATGAAGCTGCTGCAGGGTCTGAAGCTCAAGCCGCCACAGCACATCCTCAACGAGCTCGGCCAGGACATCCGCGACGTGTACGCGGCCTTCGGCGAAGCGAGGGACATCGCCGATCGCAACCAGATCGAAGTGCCCGGCATCAATGCCCCCTCCGGCGGGACCGACCCCCGCGAGCCCCGCCCGGGAAAGGCGCCGGCCGACATGGCCGACGATGACCTCAACCGCATCGGCATGGAACTGATCCTCGATGCCATCCGGAGTGACCGATGAGCAACCCAAACGAACTTGAATCCATCGTCCGCTTGTCCGAACCCCCGACCACCGACGTCCTGCGCCTGGCCGCCGTGCGGTCGGAGGAGGACCTGGACGTCGACGCCGAGAAAGGGCTGATCGGTAACCTCTCGATCATCACCCGAGGCCCGGCCGTCGGGCACGGGTTCGACGTGGACGACGTCATGCTGGCGCAGGTTTCCGAGTCGATCAACGCCCACCCCAACGGCGTGAAGGTCCGCGTGGGCCACCCGATGAGCTTCCTGGGCTCCGAGGACGGCGCCTGGTCGCTGGTGGGGCGGATCCTGCCGGACACCCGCGTCGAGGGCGACCGCGTGCGAGGCAACCTGCAACTGGGGCCCTACGCCAAGAGCAGCCCGCGGGGCGACCTATGGAGCTGGCTGGTGGACCTGGCCACCCACGCCCCGGAGGACGTTGGACTCTCGATCGTCTTCGAGCGGGGCCCCTTCGAGGAGCGAACCGACGAGAACGGACAGAGCCTGGCCCCCTTCGGGCGGGTCAAGGACGTGCTGGCCGCGGATTTCACCGATGACCCGGCCGCCAACCCCGGCGGCCTGCTGAGCAAACCACGACCCGAGCGCACGGATGTGCCGGACACCAAACAAGGAGCGAGAACGATGGACGAGCTCAAGAAGTTCCTGCAGCACCTGGGACTGGCGACGGACGCCAGCGACGAAACGGCCGAGGCCTTCCGCGAGGCGCTCGGGGGCAATCATCGAACCATCGCCGACCGGCTGGCCAATGGCGAGCAGGTCGACTGGAAGACCGAACTGGGCGTCGGTACCCCGCAGACCCAACTGCGCAGCGGCGGCGGCGGCGGCAACCCCCAGCCGACGAACACGCCGGCCAACCAGCCCACCGGGCAGAACACCGGAGGCGACGGCGGCGGACAGGAGCAGCTCGCCCAGACGGGCACGCGCGAGGCGCAGATCATCGGCCTGGCCGAGCAGTTCGGCCGCGACCTGGACTGGGTGCGCACCCAGATGACCAGCGGCCGGGCGGTGGGCGCCATCAAGGACGCCATGCTCGAAGAACTTGCCCGGCAGAACCAGCCGGTGCCCACCGGCGGCGGCCGCAACATCCAGGTCGGCGAGGACCGCAACCTCTCCAGCCTCGGGGCGGCCATGAGCGACGCTCTGCTTCTGAGCAGCGGCGTGCAGCTCTATGAGTTCACGCCCACCGGCGGGGCCGTTCGCGACGGCGAGGGCCGCCTGCAGCGGCGCGACCCGCACGAGAGGGCCCGGCAGTTCCAGCCGCTGGGGCTGATGAACATGGCCCGGAAGTACCTCAGCCAGGTCGGGCTCCAGGGCGTGATCGACATGGGCGACACGCAGATCCTCGAGCTGGCCATGAACCCCCGTCGACTGGCGGGCGTCACCGGCGACATGAGCTTCCTGGCCCAGGGAACGGCCGATTTCCCGTACATCCTGGAGAACACCATTCGCAAGTCCATCCAGGCGATGTACCACGAGATGGAGCCGTCGGTGATCTGGCCGCTGTTCTGCGACCGGGACACCAACCCCGACTACCGCTCCAAGTCGCTGGTGACCGTCTCGGAAGGCCCGGACCTGTTGAGCCTCGATGAGCACGGGGAGATCCGCTACGCCCGGATGCGGGAAGGCAAGGAGACCCTCGCGGTCACCCGCTTCGCCCGCGGCCTGCGGTTCACCAAGCAGATGCTGAAGAACGACGACAAGAGCGTCTTCAGTAAGTGGCCGAGAATGCTTGTCACGTCGGCCCGTCGCAAGGAGGACGATCTGGTGGTTGCCTACCTGGTGGCCAACGGCGCCATGTCCGACGGGGACGCCCTGTTCCACTCCAATCACGGCAACCTCGCCGCCGGCGACAACGTGGGCGTGCCCAGCTCGGCCACGCTGGAGGCCTGCTTCGTGGCCATGGCGCAGCAGACCGGCCTACAGACCGAGACCGACGGCGACGGCGGCGCTGCCGTGCTCGACATCGAGCCGGAGGTGCTGCTGGTGCCCAAGACCCAGCACGTGCGGACCAACCGCCTGGTCTCCAGCGAGCGGGACATCGACGACACCGACCTCGAAAACATCTGGCGCAGCCGCTTCAAGGTGGTCTCCACGGCCCGGCTGGACAACGTCGGCGTCACCAAGGGCTGGTACGCATTTGCCAAGCCGGGCGGCCCGGCCGGCGGGATGGTGCTGGGGTTCCTCGACGGCGAAGAGGCCCCGATCACCAAGAGCGAGGTCGAGTTCGACACCGAGGACCTCAAGGTCGCGGTGACGCACAACCTCGGGACCTCCGCCAGCAACCATCGCGGGATCTACAAGAACCCGGGCGAGTAACCCGCCCGATCGGGACCTGACCCCCTCTCACCCAATACACGACGGAGAACATCACCATGAACACTCTTCGCAGTGAAGCAAAGCGGATCCGCTGGACCAACGGGACCGGCAGCGACGTCTCCAGCGGAGACATCGTGCAACTGCCGGACATGATCGGCATTGCCTGTGGCGACATCGCCAACGGCGCCAGCGGGCAACTGGAAATCGTGCGGGAGCACGAGCTGCCGGCCAACGCGGCGGAGGCCTGGAGCCAGGGCATTCGTCTGTACGTGGATGCCTCCACCAGCAAGCTGACGGCGATTGCCTCCGGCAACCGCTATGCCGGACTCGCCGCGGCCGACAAGGCCGCCACCGCGACCACGGCCCTGCTGCTGGTGAATCGCGGCGGGGACGGTGGCGGGCAGGGCGTGGATTACTACGCCAACGCCGCGGCCTCGGCGGCGCACACGGACACCACCGACGAGGCCGCCTTCGACAAGAGCGTCAGCCTCGACGGGGCGAACCTGCAGCCCGGCGACATCATCCACGTCCGGGCCCAGGGAATCGTCACCAGCTCCAACAGCACCGACACCCTCACCGTCAAGCTCAAGTGCGGGACCGAGGTGGTCGTGAGCAGCGGCGCTGTGGACGTCGCCGACGATGACATCTTCTACATCGACGCGGTGGTGATCGTCCGGGTGGCCGGTGAAACCGGCAAGATCGTCGGAGCCGGCACGGTCGCCCTGGGCGTCGAGGGCACGGTCACGGCCAAGCCCTTCAAGCTGGCCGAGGCGACCGAGGACCTCTCGGACGACGTGGACATCACCATCACGGCCGACTGGTCGGTCGCTCACGCGGACAACAGCGTGCGGCTGGACGTGCTGGCCGTCGAGCTGCTGCGGTAACACCCGGCAAGCCTTCCCCGTCATCGCGGGGCGGTCGACGTCGGCCGGCCCTGACGGGTCGGTCGGCAGGCACGGACGCCCGACCGCCTCGCGTGACCTTTTGCGGAGTACACCATGGAGTCCATCCATCGCGGAGACCACTACTTCGACGGCAATGTCCGGGCTCGGACCGTGCAGCTGCCGTCGGCGACGGTCGGAAACGACCAGGTCAAGGCGGGCGCCGGGGTGGCCGCCTCGAAGCTCGAGCACGAACACCGGGTGGCCTACGCCCAGGAATCGGACACGACCGCCGCGGCGGAGACCCGCGTGGTGCACGTCGTCCGCGGGGCGACCGGGTCCATCGTCAGTGCAGCCGCCGGCTGTGTGGTGGCGAACGTCGGCGATGCGACGGTCTCGGTGGACGTAACGGTCAACGGCTCCAGCGTGCTGACGGCCGCCATCGAGATCGACTCGGCCGACGCCGCACGGGCGGTGGTGGACGGGGCGATCAGTTCGGCAGCCCTGACGGCGGGCGACGTGGTGGAAATCGCGGTCACGGTCGACGCCGGGACCGGAACGCTGGGCAAGGGCGTATTCGCCCAGGTGAACATCCGCGAGGACGCGGAGGCATGATGGCGCTGAACGACAGTGACAAGGCAATCGTACGTGAGATCGCCTGGCAGGTGGCCGACGCACTGCAGCAGCGATGGCATGCCCAGGTTGCCCAGGCGATCGAGACGCATGCACTGAAATGCGACACCGGCTTCACGGTCCGGAGGTGGGGCGCCCAGGCGAAGGCCATTCTCGTGGGGGTGTTCCTGGGCGGGCTGCTGGTCGGAGGTGCGTCGGTCGGCGGCATTCTGCGGCTGGTCGGCCTGATCTGAGGTGAGCGATGACTGCAGCGAAGAAACCGAAACTCGCCGTCATGCGGAGAGAGGCCATGAACCCACGAGAGACGATCAACCTCAACGACGTCTTCGACCAGATCACGCGAGATGAGGGCGGCCAGGTCAGTATCAATCGGGCCCAGGTCGGCGAGACCTGCAGCCTGTTTCTGGCCTATCTTCGGACACAGTTTGCCGAAGACCCGGCCTCGGTGGTCGAACTGCTGCAGCGAACGGAATAACGGCCCGACGGGCCGGAAAGGCGGTGTGAGATGCGACTGCGAGCAGCAACCCTGTGGATCGTGACAACGGCCTGCCTCCTGGTCGGATGCAGCCCGGCCGGGCACCTCTGGGGCACGGCCATCGACGGCGGGCGGGTCGAGATCGACCGCAGCCGCCGCTCATCGCAGGGCGGGCGCGAGGCCGACGGCCGACTCGATCTTACCATCACGCCGGCGACACACGAGCAGAGCATGGACGCCGAGGCCACCGCCGCGCTGCCGGCCGACGAGAATGGTCGGCCACTGACAAGGCTTGTCGCCGCCCCGACCGCGAGGCTTCAGCATTCGACTCTCGGCGCCGCGGCAACCGACGGCACGATCCGAGTGCCGATCAACCTGGGCGACCCGTGTGCCCCGCTGCTGGAGGTCCCCGCCGGGCACACGCTGAGGGTGAGCATGTCGGGCAGTTGGCTGCAGCGCCCGACCACCCGCGAGAACTCCGCACGCGGGCGGGCCGAGGGGGCTTCCGGGCGAAGCGCCTCCGGGACGGTCGACGTAGACAGCTCCCCGCCGACACTGTCGGTGGACATCGCAGAACCCTCCAGCGGGTCGGCCGGGGCGTTCGGCTTCGACGGCCTCAGCTCGTTGGGCAACGCGCCGTGGCTGCTGGTGATCATCGGCGGGCTGGCCGTGGCCGCGGCGGCCGTTGTGGGCCTGTGGCTGGGCCGGTGGGGCCTGGCGATTGCACTGGCGGCCGGTGGCGGCGGGCTGATCGCCTGCGGTGTGCTGGTGGCGCACTACCCGTGGATGGTGCTGGTGGCCCTCGGGCTGCTGGCAGCCGCGGCGGTGTGGATCGTCATCGACGCCTGGCGCGGCGGGACCCTATGGAATACGCTGCGGACGATCGTGCTGGGCGTTGAGAACACCCCGCACAACGTGCAGGAGGTCGCCAAGGGCTCGATCGCCATGGCCGCCGAGAAGGCCGGTTCGGGCAAGGACGTCAAGGCGACGGTCCAACGGGCCAAGCGGAAGGCTGGGCTGGCGTGATGCCCAGGAAAGACGACGAGGACCTGACGGTCCAGGACCGGCGGACGTTGCTGAGTGACCACCTCATCGAGGTGATCCGGCTGGCGATGGAACTGGGCGACCATGATCCGCGAGGCATGCGGCTGACCGAGATCGCCGAAGGGCACGGGATCCTGATCTGATGGCATCCGACCACGCGAAACACTTCCTGGAGCGGCTCAAACGCCTCGGGCACACCGAGGAACTGAGCTACACGCCCGGCGGCGGCGAGGCTCGAACCCTTACCGCCGTGGTGGATCGCGACGGGCTGGACGATCAGGGAAACACCATCGCCCCGCGACTGCGGGTGACCGTGCTGAACGACGAGGCCGACGGGATTCCCCTGGCCGAACTGGACACCGGAACAGACACGATCGACGTGGCCGACCGGCTGGGCGGGACAGCCCGGACGCGACAGTTCCGGCAGATCGTGCTGCAGGACAGCGACTTTCTCACCATGGAGGTGCGATGATGGGATTCACACGCGAACCCGGCGGCGCCGACGTCGCCGTGAACCCGAACACCGGTGTGCATGCCGTGGGCGTGCTCCTGCAGGGCAAGGCCGGAACCGGCGTGGACCTCACCAGCGACGGCGACGGGCTGGCCTCGGCAACCGTGCCCGCCGGCAGCCGACTGGCGATTCACACCCGCAACGCCGTCTGGCAGATCGGCTACGAGGCGATCGACGAGGCGTCCAAGGCGGTGCTGGAACTGCCGGCCGACTCGCTGGTGGTCCTCGACGTGCCCGACGATGTCACCACGGTCCACCTGCGAGCATTGGACCCGGGAAGCTACGCCCCCTCCAGCGGTGCCCAGGCGCACCTGTCCCAACTGAGGTAACGCCATGAGCCTCGATCCCATCACCGCCGCCAGACGCGAGTACGTCCTGGGCAACTTCTCCCTGCCCACGGCGCCCACCGTGAACCACGACCGAACGCAGGGCTACCGGGCCGGCAGCCTCGTCAGGGCACTGGACACAGGCCGGTTCTATCGCCTCTATGACGACTCGCCCGGCGAGGCCGACTGGCGGCAAGTAGTGTTGCTCAACGCCGATGGCGAACTCGTAGGTCCGATCATCCCACGGAGACAGACCTCAGCCGACCTGATCGCCCTGGAAGGCGTCGAGGGCATGACTTCAGGGGAGATTGCCTGGTCTACTGACGACGCCATCCCGGTGTACTACGACGGCACGAACTGGCGATTGTTCTCCGACAACACCCTCCTCTCGGCGGTGTAACCATGGCATACACGACAGGCAATATCTACGTGATCGAGACAGCCGTGGGCCGCATGGCAAACCAGCCGGTGCCCATAGTCGGCAACCGCAGCGACAACACCAAACCAGAGCGACTGCGAGACGGCCACGGCCGGAGCCACAATACTCTCCCGGACGGCCGCACCTGCCAGAAATGCAGACTGGCGACGGCAGACGACGTGCGTGCATGGCGAGACGCGGAACTGGCTGGAGACGTAGTTCTGATGGACGCCCAGGAATTCAGCGACTACCGCCGCCAGCAGTGGCCGGAGACGTATTCTGACGATACCGGGGAGGTTGCGAAATGAGCTACACACGCAGGGCACCCTCTGACATGCAGGCGTTGAGATTCGACGGGGTAGACGACCGCGCCGTTATGGATTCCAGCGTTGGTGACGCATGCCCGTACACTGGATATACCTATGCTGCCGTAGTTCGGATACCGGCGGGGGCCCCCGGTGGCTCCTACGACGGGTATATCATCGGGTCGAATTATCAACCGGGTATGACCGTACAACTGTCCTCCGGCAGAGTGACGTACTGGACCCGCGAACCAGACGGGAGCAACAATCACCTAGTTGTGGGGACGAGTGATCTACGGGACGGAGAGATCCATGCGGTACTACTGACGGTCGAGCCGGACGATGGCGTGGATATCCGGAACGGTGTGACATGCCGTGCGTGGGTCGATGGTGTCCTCGATGGCACGGCGAGTCTGGTGGGCTTATTACCGAGTCTACAGACCAGTATAAACCGGGTCGGTGCGTTTTTAGGTCCCGACGGACTCTTTGAGGGCGACATCGCCAGCGTCGGCGTATGGTCTCGTGTGCTGACTATCGCTGAGATGGCCGACCTGTACCTCCGGCCTACCACGGCTTCCGTCATCGCAGACGCGGCTGAGTTTTTTGACATGCAGACGTTGGACGTGTCAGGCGATCCCGTAGGCGTCAACGGCACGGTACTGGAGCTGACGGGTACGTCTGTGGTGCCCCGCGCGTCGCTGCCGAATGAGCATATCGTCTCTCGTGGTCCTACAACATGATCGACATTGCACTGTCAAAACGAGATTTGAGGCGGGCCGAGGCCCTGCTGGACGGCGTCAAGAACGGCGTTCCCCGCGTCATCGTGCGGTCGGTGAACAAGGTCGGTGTCTCGGCCCGACGGCGGGTGGTGGACGGGATCCGCCAGACCGTCGCGATCAAGGCCAAGGACCTTCGCCACCGGTACGTGACGTTGAGGAAGGCCAACTACCGGCGGATGTACGCGACCATTCACATCTCCGGTGGCCGGATCCCGCTGATCCGCTGGGGCGCACGGCAGCTCAAACGCGGCGTGAGCTACCGGATCAACCGCAGCGGCGGCCGCAAGAAGATCTCCGGGGCGTTCATCGCCACGATGGATAGCGGCCACCAGGGCGTCTACAAGCGGCGCGGCAAGGCCCGCCTGCCGATCGACGAACTGCATGGCCCGTCGATTCCGCAGGTCTTTCAGAACTCCGCCGAGTTCTCCCGCCGCGTGTTCGAACAGGAAACAGCCAAGAAGCTCAAGGCCGAGGTCCGCACACAACTGAAGCTGGTCCTTCGGCGGAGGAGAGTGGTATGAGCGAGCCGGTCCTCGAACAGATCGCCGTGGCCATGCAGGCCGCCCTGGAAGACATCGAGGGGCTTGCCGTCGTCATCCGCCCGAAGCGGACCGGGCTGCAGACCGCCCCTGGCGATCACACGATTGTGCTCACCCAGGGCGACGCGGGCCGGGCCCGCGAACACGACGTGGTCGGCAACCCCGCCGGGCAGGGCTGGATGCAGCAGTTCCTGGTGGACTGCTACATCCGCACCAGCGACGCCGACGAGACCGCCATCGAGACGCGGCTGAACCGCATGATCGCCGACGTGCAGGCTGTGGTCGGCGGCAACGTGCAGTGGGGCGGCCTGGCGATCGATTCGGAGGCCACGGGCGTGTTGCCCATCGAGAGCGAGGACGGGCAGCTGGAAGGATCCACGCTGCTGGTCAACGTGACGTACCGGGTCGCGGAGAACGACCCGACCACGCAGGTGTAGACCGGCCGACGCGCCGGAGAAAGGAACGGAGTCCATGAGCAAGCTCGGACGCAGGCGGCTGGTCCGCGTGGCCCTGGAGACCACGGCGGGAACGGCTGAGAGCCCCACCACACAACTGATCCTGGCGTATGATCCGGTGATCAACCGGGAGAACACCTTCCAGGAACGCCAGTACGCCAGCCAGTACGGAGGACGCCAGGCCGGACAGATGGCCGAGCCGACCGGGACGTGCAGTTTCCGCACGGAGCTGCGCTCCGACGGAACCGACGCCCTGGATGCGGGGCTGGCGATGCTGCTGAATGCGTGCGGGATGAAACTCACCGGCAGCGTGTTCGCGCCACGCACCGACATTCCCTCCGCCGACTGCACCGTGACCCTCGACGTGTTCGAGGACGGCGTCCGCAAGCGGATCCACGGGGCCGCCGGCACGTTCACGCTCACCGGGGAGGCCGGCAAGGCGGTGTTCGTCGAGTTCGAGTTCTCGGGCATTTGGGCAGCCCCGGTGGACGAGGCGCTTCCCGCCGACACGCCGGGCACCCGCAAGGCGATGCGGCTGGCCGACGCCACGTTCTCGATCGGCAGCGGGTTCCCGAAGGTGAGCAACTTCTCGCTGACGGCCAACAACGTCGTCGAGCAACGCCAGGACATCTCGGCCGCCGCCGCCATCGAACGGTACATCGTGGCCGACCGGGATATCACCATCGGCGTCGACCCAGAGCACGCGGCCGTGGCGACCCACGACATCTTCGGGCTGCTCGAGGGAGAGACCGAGGTCGCCGCCAGCCTGGAGCTGTCCGACGGTGACGTGGACCTCACCATCGCCGCCCCCAAGGCCCAGTATCGTGAGGTCTCGGAAGGTACACGCGACAGCAAGGCGATCCACGACGTGACGCTGCAGTGCAACATGGACAGCGGCGACGACGAAGTGACCCTCACCACCGCGGCCACTTTGTAAGGAGCGACCCGTGGAACCTACCCGAGAACAGATTGTGCGCAGCCTCCGCGAGACCCGCGGCGGGCTGGACGATGCCGACGACGCGGCCGTGCTGCGGATCTGGCGGACGATGGATCCCGCCGATCGCAAGGCCGCCGTCGAGCGGATCACGAAGACCACCGACAAGGCGGCCCGGCCTGTCAAGGCCACGCGCCGCGGGAAGGATGGAGACGATGCCCCTGCCACTGAGTCCCAATGACCGGTTCGAGCTGAGCCTCAAGTCCGACGAGGAGATCCCCCAGGCCGATCGGCCGACGTTCCTGTTCCGCCACCTGTCCGGGCGGGAACAACGGGAAATGGCGGCGATGTTCGATGAGCTGGATCAGGCGAAGACCACCGTCGATGCGATGGACATCACGTTCCGGTTGCTGAAACACGTCCTGGCCGGCTGGCGGAATCTGGCCGATCCGTCCGGCGAGCCGATCGAGTACTCACGCGACGGGTGCGAGGATGTGCTGCAGTTCCGTGAGGCCCAGGAGCTGGTCTACCGGGCGTGGGGGTATGCCCCATCGGTGGAAGGCCTGGGGGAATCCGACTCGCAGTCGAGTACGTCCACGGACGAATCTGCAAAGGCCCCTGCGGAACGTGCGTAGACCCGCCGACCGAGGCGTTGCCCTACGCGACCGAATGCCCGGCGTGTGGGGGACGCGGCTGTGAGCACTGCGACGACGGGGCCCTGCTGTTGACGGGCTGTCCTCGAAAGACGGTCTCCGCCGACGTGTGGGATCTGCTGGAGTACGCCGATCTGTTCCGTAAGGGCTGCCCGCCGGAGCCCGGCGGCGTGCTGGACCAGGCGTCGGCATTCGTCACGGCGGCCCGGTTCGCCTGGAGCGAGCGGGACCGCGTGAAAGCCGACGCCTTCCGGGGGATGGATTCGCCGGAGTAACCGCATGACGCGACAAGCCATCGACATTGTAGTGGCCGGGCACAACCGGACCCGGCGGGCGTTCAATCAGGTGGACCGGGGTCTGCATCGACTCCGGAAGCGTCTGTTGAGCTTCCGAAACCTGGCCATTGGCGGAGTCGGGATCTACGCACTCGGGCACGCGGCCCGCCACACCGTGACGGCCTTCGTCGACTTCGAGCAGCAACTGGCAATGGTGAATACCATGCTGGGCGCCGACGGTGAGCGGTACATGGGGATGTACCGTGAGGGGATCGCCGAGTTGGCCGCCCAGTTCGGCGAGAGTACCGACGCACTGGCCACGGGTCTCTACGATCTGCTCTCCGCAGGCGTCGCACCCGCAAAGGCCATGGACGCGCTGACAGTTTCGGTGAAGGCGGCGAAGGCAGGCATCACCGACACGTCGGTTTCCGTCGACGGCATCACCAGTTTGCTGAACGCCTACCAGCTCGAAGCCGGCCAGGCGGCGAAGGTAAGCGACCTGATGTTCACGACCGTCAAACGGGGCAAGATCACCTTCCCGCAACTGGCGAACAACATCGGCAAGGTCGCGCCCATGGCCCGAGCGGCGAACATGAGTATGCAGGACATGCTCGCCTCGATCGCCACAATGACTCGCCAGGGCCTTTCGGCCGAGGAAGCCACCACCCGACTCGTGAACGTGCTCAAAGCTCTACCTGCCGTCGCCGGCAACCTGCAACAGACGGTAGAGCGGTTCCGGGGGATGACGCTCGAAGAGATTATGAAGATCGTCCCGGAACAGCGGGCGGCGTCTGGCCTGGCTGCAATGGCGGCCGACATGAACGGCCTTCAGCGGGACATGGAGCTCATGCGGGATTCCGCCGGGCGGGCCTGGGAGGCCTTCGAGAAGATGACCCGCTCGCCGGCGTTCAGGCTGCAGAGGGCCCGGGCTCAGTTGCAGGACCTGATGAGGGACATCGGCTCGGGCGTGACACCCGTCCTGCTGGAGCTGGCGCAGGAGCTGAGTGAGAACCGCGAGGATCTGAAGGGGATGGCCAGGGATTTCGTGAAAGCAGAAGCCTCCGTGGCCAGGTTCCTGGCGGAGAACCGGGGATTGGTGACCTCGGTGGCCAAGTGGACGGCAGGTGTGATTGCGTTGGGGACGGCGGCCAAGGTGGCCGCCGGAGGGTTCAAAATCTTGGCGGGAGCGATCCAGCTGGCAGCAGCGGCCAAGGCGGCAGCAGCGGCCAAGGCGGCAGCAGCGTCCAAGGCGGCAGCAGCGTCCAAGGCGGCAGCAGCGTCAAAAGGCCTGCCGGCGATGGCGGCCGGACCTGCGGCGGCGGCAGCCTCTTTGGCCATCCCGATTGGTCTGGTTAGATGGTTTAAGTATGTCAGCGATGCGAAACGCAAGGCCGCCCTGGAGGGACGGGATCTCCGCAGCCTGGCCGAAGCCACCGAGCAAGCGCAAGAGGCATGGAGGAAGCAACTCCGGGAGCTGAATGACGTTGGCGGCGAACCCGAACCGAAACGGACAATCGGATGGGTGGAGCGGCTGACGGGGATGTCAGAGGATGAGTATTACCAGTCGCTTGTCCGGGTCGAGCGTCTGCTGGATCAGGCTGACCGTCTGCGACAGCGAGCTCAGGAGGTCGAGGAGCGTAATGCCAGGCTGAGACAGAGCGGCAACTACTGGACGCCCACCGCCGAGTCCCGCAAAGGCAACCCCGATCTGAGCCGGGCCATCCTGCCGACGGGTAACTACACCAAGAGGGCTCGCGAACTGGAACTCGCGGCGAAGAAGGCAAGAGAGCATCTTCAGGCAGCCGCCGTATGGCATCGCGGATTATTGGGCAGCATGGGCCGGAGTATGGATCATGTGTCCGACAAGGCCCGCAACGCCCTGACGTCCATGGGTGGATTGTGGTCCAGGTGGATCGAGAAGGTTCAGTATGCCAAGCAGAACGCTGATCTGATCCGAGACTTCCGGGAGGTCCAGGCAGCAGGTCTCAAGAATGAACTGGAGCGGGAAACGGCCCTGATCCGCCTGGCCTACGAGGAGCGGATCGCCGCGGCAAAGAAGGCCGGCAAGGATGTGGCCCTGGTCGAGAAGACCATGCAGATGGAGATTGCCCAGGCACGTTCGAAACACGAAGAACAGCGGAAAGAGCGGGCCAAGGGCCTGGCGAGTGAGATCGCCCGAATCTGGATCAATACTACAAAGACGGGGCTGGAACGGGAGATGGCTCTGCTGAAGCAGTCCCGGAAGGAGGAGCTTGCCTCGGCCCGGGACGAGGCTGAGAGAGACCTGGTCCGGCAGAAGTACAGTCTGCTGGAACGGCAGGCCCGCCAGCGGAATCAGGCAGCTCCCGATGCCTTCGCGGGACGGCAGCTGGCTGCCACCGAGGCTCGCTTCCTGGCCATGGCGCCCGGGCACACGCAGGACCGGCTGCGCGACCTGCACAAGGACAACCAGAAGCTCATCCAGAATACCGGCGAGCTGGTCGCGTGGGGGCGCAAGATGCTGGAGCATCTCGAACGGTCGCTGGGCGTATCGATCGCGAGGTTTTAGGTATGGGCATCCTGAGCGTCAAAGAAGGTTGGCGGGATACAACGCTCTCCGGTGATGGGCAGAACCGCTCCATCGTCCGGACCTTCTCGGTGATCACCGACTCGATCGACACCACCGCCTTCGAGGTGGCCACCGCCCAGGACCCCGCCTCCGGCCTGCGGATCCCGCAGCGGCAAGAAAGCCACCCGGCCAACTCGGTGTATGAGGCAGGCGACCCGTCCGCCTCCCGCGTCTCGCCGTGCTACTGGAACGTGGTGTGTACCTATACCCCGCGAGGAGCGAACCTGGAGCTGGGCCGCTGGCCGGCGGACGATCCGCTGTCGCATCCGGCCGACGTGAAGTGGTCCAAGGCTTCGTGGACCGAGGCCACCGACGTCGACGCCAATGGCGACCCCATCCAGACGGCCGCCGGCGAACCGCTCGACCCGCCCCCCTCGGTGGAGAAGGGCGACCGGGTGTTGACCATCGCACGCAATGAGGCGGCCCACGACGACGCCCAGGTCAGCCAATATGTGGACACCGTCAATGCCGGGACGTTCTGGGGTTACGGGGCCGGCCGCGGCCGACTGCTGGACATCGCCGCCGACCTGGTCCATGCCTCGATCAGCTATTGGCGAAAAACCTACAAGATCCGGTTTCGCGTGTACACGCCCGACGGCGTGACCAACGAGCACGCCTGGCGGCTGCGGTTGCTCAACCAGGGATATCGCTATCTCGACGATGCCGGGAAGGTGCACCAGTTCGTCGACGCCGAGGGCCGCCCGCTGCAGCAGCCCAAGCTCCTGGCCGCCAACGGAACACCCCTGGCCAGCGACGCGGATCCGGTGTACCTGCTCTTCGTGCAGTATCCACCGAAAGACTGGACGGCATTGGGGATCGGGCAATGAGCGGGATCCCCGGCGTGTACGGATTCGACGGAAACGGTGTGGCGCGGATCGTCTCGGCCGTCCGGCACGTGGAGACCCTGGCCGAGCAGGTCGAGCGGGTGATACGGCCCATGCGTCGGGGCCCGCAGCAGTACATCGAGCACTGGGTGGGGCGGATCGTCACGGCCGGGCCTGACTCCGAGAGCGACTACAGCGACGAGCGGTACTGGGTGAAGGAGGCCCGGGCCGCGAATACCACCGGACTGCCCGATACGGCCGTCACCCTCGAAGACCGCCCGAGCAGCGACCAGACGCACCGCCACGTGACGGCCACCAACCTGGTGGAGATCGCCGCCGGCAGCCACGATCTGGTGGCCGATACGCCGGTGCACGTGTTCGCGATCTACGATCAGCAGTCCGAACCCGTGAAACGATACTGGTTCGTGGGCGGGGGGAGCGGCGTTGCGCTGCGGTGGGCCGTCCTCACCGAAAATTGGAGCAAGCCCGCCGATGAGTCGGATGGCTGGCATCGGACGATTAGTGCCAATCCATGTGACGATGAGGACGGCAACGGGGTAGACACCAGCACCACGCTGACCCTGTATTTCCCATGGCTCTCGGAGCATGAAGACAATCTATTCCTAGGGTGGAGACCGCTGCTGCAGCTAGATAAAACTGTGCCATATCTGCCGCTGCCAGGCATCCCCAATACGGGGGTGCTTGTCTCGCCCATGTGGCGTATCGACCATGATCGCACGTGGTTCGAGTTCGCCAGTGGATTCACTAACCGAGATGGCGACACGATCTATAAATCCCTACTCCACAGTGAGCCATGGGCGGATGACCCAAATGCCCACGAATTCGATGTTATGGTGGACCTAGAGACGCGGGACGATATGGATGGCTGGTCATGTGGCCATCTGCGGGTGTACCGGGCAACCATGAAGTGGGATTCCAGGGGCCACGTGTTAGACCCAATATCATTTGCCCTGGATGAGTACTGGGCCGATGTAACCACCGCCGCCTATCCATAGGATCAATTATGAAATATCAATTGTCCATCCTGGTGCCAGCCGACGTGTTCGACGAGGACGCATCTGCCGAATTCATCGACCTGCTCGGGCGTCTGAGCGTCTCGCCCGATCGGATCCTCGTGATCGACCACGCTAAGGGTGGTCTGGGCGGCGACCAGCAGCGCCGGCAGGTATTGCGCCATTTGCAGCTTGACGGAAAGCATGTCTCAGCCCGTGCGTATTTCAAGGAGATGCCCAAGACGCGCCACGGCCACATGGAACCGACGTTCGGCCCGCTGCGAGACCTGCACGCGATGGCGGATGAGGTGAGATGCAGCAACGATCACTGGATTGGTCAGGCGGATGCCTGGTACGCCTCTCACCGGTACAAGAGATACAGTATTCAGCAAGCAGTAGCAGCTGGGCTCGATGCGGTCATGCTGGTGGAGTTCCCGCACATATTCCATGTCCGCCTGCCGGAAGCCCTGCTGGGGCACCTGGAGCATAATCCCGATTGCAGCTGGTGTTACCCGCCCCTGCTGCATGCGGACGTTCCCGGTAGTAATCCAGGCAAGGTCAAGCGGACTGTCCAGCGCGGCAAGATCCAAGAACTGCGCCCTGAGGGCAAGATTCAAGAGCGGGGCACGATGATCCGGCTGGCGGGTCTGGACATGGACGCCATCGCCGCCATAGAGC
Source organism: uncultured Fibrobacteraceae bacterium (assembly GCA_964637835.1). GTDB lineage: Bacteria > Krumholzibacteriota > Krumholzibacteriia > LZORAL124-64-63 > LZORAL124-64-63 > Glo-17. Next base: position 42,223 of record CAZWYF010000013.1, on the reverse strand, counting down.
AGGGCCAGGAACCCATCATCCTGCTGGATGAGCTGCTGAAGACTGGCTATGGGCAGGGCGTGCGGAGCATCGATAGGGAGGGGGTCTGGTACCTGGAGGCCAGGAAATCTGCTGCCTTCGGGACGGCTGCCCAATCACCTGGTGATGCAGTGCGCGACCGCCTGGTCGCGCGGGCTATGCGCCCCAGGGGCGTTAACCGCCAGTAGGTCAACCGAAGCGTTTTTCATGGATTTATGGCAAAGCCATAAAAGCTCGAAATCAATCCATCGCCCCGGTGAGGCCTCGGAGTGCGAGAGGCAGCCACGCGGGGATTGCAACCTCCCCCCGCTCCCAGCGGCCGACCGATACGTAGGTCACGCCGAGCGCCTCGGCGAGTTGTCCCTGGGTGAGACTCAGGGTCTTCCGCGTTCTGCGCAGTTGGTAGGGCGCCATCGGCGCCATCTTCATGCCGCGACGCAGATCGGCCATTCCGAACATCCGCGCGGTGGCCTCCGGATCGGTCCCGTCTGGGATCTCCACATCTGCGAGGTCCGCCCAGTCCATTTGGTCCGCCGGCGGGGCGGCTTTGCCGATGTTCCGCAGGGCCAGGGCGTCCAGGCGGCCGGTGATCTCCGAAGCGGGCATCCCCGCCGGAACGCAGTCGATGCGCGTCACGTGGTAACGGCTGCCCTCAGGGCTCCCCAGTGGCCCATGCCATCCGGGGAGGATCGTCGTCTGGCCCGTGTGCAGGTCCAGACGGGCGTAAATCGTCGTGGCGTTGCTCATGGCTGTCTCCTGTCTCCTGTTTTAGCCGTCACGCGACGGCCGTAATAGCCCCGCCCCGGAGTTGCACCGGGGCGGGGCGGGTCAAAACAGCGACGGGTCTGACGTGTCGATACTGTCGATGACCTCTGTGAGCTCGTCTGACTCACGGCCGTCGACGGTGGCCCAGTCGTCGCCCTGGCTGTATCCGACCTGGAGGGCGTCGACCTCGATCAGGCCGACGCGAACGGACGCGAACAATGCACTTATGGGGGATTTCAGGGGGTTATCGTGAAGAGCGGTTGGCGTCGGCGATGGCGTTGGCGTGGACGGCCCGCGTGGTCATGCTGGTGACCTCGCGCATCTCCTTGAGCTCCTGCTTCGTGTTGTACCGCTCCACCTGGCCGCCGAGCGTGAACAGGTCGATGAGCGAGCCAAGCCCCATCAGGCCTAAGCTCAGGAACCACAACAGGCCAGTTCCGATCTTGCCAAGGTAGAAACGGTGCAAACCGAGCACTCCGAAGATACCCAGCAGCCAGAGAAGATACGCAACACCCTTGTTCTTCATGTCATTGCTCCCATGTCAGTCTGTAAGGTTCCGCCAGGCCGCGGCGGAGTAGCTCGCGGCCGACGTCGGTTCCGTGCACGAATACGCGGGCGAGAAGCCGACCGAAGTTGTCCCGCTTGCTCGTGGCCGGGAAGACCAGGCGAACGGTCTTCCGGTCGATCATTTCCCGCAGGGCCTCGGTGGCCGCCGGGCCGTTGGGATCCGACCGCTCCGGGGCGTCCACGCCATAAAGCCGTACGCTGGTGACGTCGCCGTCATACCGGACCTTGAAAGTGTCGCCGTCGACGATGCGGAGGACCCGGAACTCCCGGGCCGTGATCTCCCTGCAGGGCACCCGGGCACAGCCGACGGCCAGGCACGCGGCCGCGAGAAACGCGAAACTGCGCAGGCGGACTGTGCGGGAGGTCATTTACGGGGATCCTCCAGCTTGCGGCGGATGGCGGAGATGTCCTCGGCCATGTCGGCGAACACGATCAGTACGGTGCACTGCAGGAGCATGGCGAAGGCCACGCCCCATGCGATGGTCCGGGCCTCGTCCCCCTCAGTCTGTGACGCCTCGTAGAACGCGCCGATCGTGAACAGCACGGCGAACAGCCCGATCACCCAACGCCGAAAGGCCTTCGAGATGCGACCGAGCTGCCCTTCGTACTGGTAGGGCACCTGCGAGAAGTTGTGGCTGCAGGCGGGGCAGTCGGTCTTCTCGCCGACCACGCTGTCGGGCACCTCGAAACGCTCGCCGCAGTGGGTGCACTCCGTCATGAACATGACAACCCCTTTCGCTCTATAACCTTCCGACACCCCTTTTCCGATAGGAAAGCGACTCGTGCTCCTGTCGTGTGAAGGGGTCGTATGATGCGTTCTGCCCGCTCTGTGTTGCCGTCCGTCCGCCGTGCCGACCTGCTGGGGGAGGCGGTGTATTGGCTGGCCCAACTGCCGGAGGCGGATATCGAAGAGGTCAACCGCTCTCTCGCTTCCTATGCCCGAGAGATCGGGCTACCCGATCGCCCAGAGAAACTCCGGATTTACTCTCCGGGGGATTCGCCCGGGCCGACGACGCGACGCCCATGACGTAGCCGAAGGCCACATCCTGCTCGCGCGGCGGCAACGACCGGAACTCGCGGATCAGGTCTCGTTCACGTTCATCCAGATCCCCGTATCCGCCGGCCGCCAACGATTCGCGGACCACGTCGGCGATTGACTCGCTCTCGGCCTTTGGCGGCGGCCAGTCCTGGCTGTCGTCGGTGAGCCAATCTATCGAAACGCCGTACAAGTCGGCCAATGCACGGATCATCCACACGGAAGGTGAGGACGTCCTGCCTGCCTCGACGTCGCGAATGGCGTTCGTCGAATGATCCACGCTTCTGGCAACTTCCGAGTAGCCTCGATCGCTCCGAAGCTTCCGCAACTTATCGCAGAGTGTGGACATGTTGAGCTCGAAAGAAAATTATAGAATTCTGCTTGACCTGTTCGATGTACTGCATTAGTGTTTCGCACGAGTATTCGCTGCACCGAAGACATCCGCCAGTATGCAGACCGAAAGGAGCCGTCAGTATGTCGAACGTTGAAGTCCGGGAGAAAATCAAGGATGCGATCAACGCCGACGCGAGAACGGGCCGGGAACTGGCTGCCGACTCTGGTGTGTCAGAAGGTACGTTGTACTCGATTCTCGCCGGCCGGCGGCGGAAGCTGCATCGTCGCACCCGTGTGCGGCTGGCGGAAACCCTGGGGCTGGACCCGGTGACGCTCGAACCGGTGGAGGTCGCGAGCCGATGACCGCCCCGATCCCCATTGCCATGGCGGACACCTGCCTGCAGTGCGCAGAATTCGAGGCCGAATGCTGCCGGGGCTCGGCGGACGGGCCCTGCGGTGCCTTTTCGCAAGCAGGGCAGGCAGGCCAGGCCGGGCAGATGGCCTGTTCGCCGGCCACGGCCGACGGCGTCGCCGACGACAGCGGCGCCGCGGTCGGGGCGGCCATGCCCCGCGCAGCATTCGACCCGGATACGGGTGATCTGCAGGACTGTTCCCACGACGGCTCGGGTCCCCCCCTGCCCGAGCCCAGTGCAGACCGGACCGAAGCCGGCGGCGCCTCCCCCTGCGTCGCCGGCCCGGCCGGTCGCTCCCCACACACCCCACAACCCGCCGGCGAACCGTCCCCCATGGTTCGCCTGGCGGTCACGATGTTCCATTGGCTCATTCACCATACCCCCAGTATCGCCGGCACGGACGCCTCCGGGGAGCGAGCAGTTTTCGCGCCCCTTCGCGAGAGCGGCGAGGTTTTCGCCCCCCTCGATGAGGCTTTCGCCCCCCAGGACGGATCCGAAAAAGTTTTCGCCCCCCACGAGGGGGGCGCGAAAGGAGCCTGTCCCGTGCCCATCGACACCGGCTATCGCGAGGTGGATCTGACGGTGAAGGAAGCGGCCGACGCCCTGGGCGTTCGCTCGCCGGGCACCGTGACCAAACGCCTCCGTCGCTGTGCGACCTGGCTGGTCGACGAGGTCGGCCCGCTGCTGCCGGCGTCCGACACCGCCTACAACACCGCCCAGCAACTGCTGGCCAGCATCGAAACCCTCGCACGTCTGGCCGCCTGGGACCGGGCGACGGCACTGCGGTTCGTGGCCGACCACCTGGCGGTGGTCAACGACGCGGCGGCCCTCGATCCCATGCGGAACGCACGCAAGCGGTTCGCCCACGAAACACCGACAAACGACCGGAACGAAGCGACCCACGGGAGGGCGGCCGGATGAATTACTACGACGCGCGACTAGCGGCCCGCGACGGGGAGTTCGGCGCCGAACTGCGAAACGTCACCATGAGCACGCCCGATGACATCGCCCGACAGATGGCGGAAATGAGGCGAACACTCCATCGCCAGCGGGATCTCCTGCGGGATGCGCATGAACTGGTGTGCAGCATGTCCTGCCCGAGCGTGTGGCCGACCGGGCAGGACAAGCCCCACTCGGACCTTTGCCGCCGGATTTCGGAGCAACTCGACGGGGAGAGACCATGACCGATCTGCACGAGGCGACGTTCGATGCACTGCTGGAAGAAGCCTATCGCGACGGCCGACGGGCCCGGCGCGGCACGCGAACCGTGCAGGACTGCCCCATCAGCGGGACCGGTGAACCGGCCCGGATGGCCCGGCGGGCCTGGTATCGCGGATGGAACGATGAATGCGACCGAACCATCGACGTGCTCAGCGATGACGATGTGAGCGCGAAGGTGAATGAGTGGAACGACGAAACCAACCGAAGCCGACCCGAGGGCGGGAACGGGTGTCCCCAGCGGGCATTCGGAGGCGCACGCCGGCCCCGCCCCGGTCGGATTTTTTTGCAGAAAGCGCAGACAGAGCAGAGAGGCAACGACGGGAAGGACACGCCATGAGCACGACGATCGACACCAAACGCAAGGCCAAGAGCGCCTTCAACGGGCTGATGACCACCGCCGAGGTCCGTGATCTGCTCCGGGTGAGCGAACCGACGCTCCGCCGGTATTACACCACCGGCGTCCACGGCCGACGGCTGCGGATCATCCGGGTGGGGGGGCGAATCCGGATCCACCCGACCGACCTGGCCGACTTCATGGCCCCCGAAGGCGGAGAGCCGCAACGGCCCCGAACGGCGCGGATGAAGCCGGCGACCCTCGCCTACCTCAAGAAACACAACATGCTTTGAACCACAGCGGGAGGTCGACCGGAATCGCACGCCACGCAACCCCGACGGCCTCCCGCAACAACGCAACGCAGGACACGGAATACCCCCACGCGAGCGGGCGAAGATCCGGCAGCCGGGCGGACGGCGGCCGGGGAGCCAGGAGCACCAGGCGAGGGGCGACGGTCTCCGCCGGCCGTCGCCCCATGACGGGAAGGAGCCCGGCATGTCCGAGCACCGAGAAGGATGGAACCACGTCCCCGGGGGATCGTACCGCACAGGCCGCCCCCCCTCACGATGGCGGCGCACGATCTGGCATGACCTGGCGTGGTGCATTGTGGCCATCGTCGCCGTCTGCACCGTCGTGGTCGTGAGCGTGCGGCGATGCGACCGATCCGACAGCGTCGAGGTGCAATGGGACGCCCGGCCGGGGGCCGAGACGCCCTTGCCGGTGATGGTGCCCCGCCGCGATGGCGGCTTCATCGCCCCCGATGAGATCGACGAAAGCAAAGGCCGGAAGTTGGCGGCCAGGGACGGTGCCCCGTGTCGGCGGTGATCCACGGACGACGCCCGGGATACATCCACGCCCGGACGCCCGTCGGCACGCGATTCACGTTCGCCGACGGGTCGGTGTGGATCCTGCTGGCGATGAGACATACCCTGGTGGAAGTGGGCCTGATGGCGATGAGACAGACCCTGGTGGAAGTGGGCCTGCCGGAAGGCGGGAGCACCGAGCTGAGTATCCTGCGGTGGAACAGCGACTGGGCCCCATCGGTGGTCAGCGAAGCCCCGCCGGCGGAATCCGCCGAGAACGCAGGGGGGCGGGCATGAGTCAGCAGACCGCCACCACGCCGGGCCAGGATGCAAGGGAGTTCTACGGCCGACGCAAACCCCCGGTCCCCGGAACGCCCCGGGCCGAAGCCACGGTCCACCAGATGGCGTTCCAGCCACGGTTCACGGTTACCCCGCCACACGCCCGGTTGCGGCGAATCCCCATCGCCCGGGCCTGCGAGCGATGCACGGCGTGGACGCCCAACGGGGGAGGCTGCGTGGGACAGTCGCCGGGGCCCGGAACCACACTGCCGGCGTGCTACGTGTGGCCCGACGGAAGCATGCTGCAGCCGATCGAGCACGGCGCCGACGGCCCGCGGCTGATCGCCGGGCAGGAGGCGTTCTGGCAGTTGAGAGTGGACGCCGACGGCGTCGCCTGGGCCGACCCGATTGTCGAAAGCGACGCCTGGCGGGCGTTGCAGAAACAGCGTGGCCACAGAGGGCACAAAGAGAGCAGAGGGGGTGCCTCGTGATCATGCCCCGCCGACATATCCCCCGCCCGTCGCGTCGCCTGCCGAGCGGAACGCGGCTGCCCGAAGCGGGCGAGGGAGTCACATTTCGTCTCGATCCCAAACAGGGTGGAGACGTGCGCACTGGGATCGTGGTCGATATCCCCACCGCCCCGGACGACTGGCGTTTCGTCGCCGTCGCCGTGTCGTATGACGACGGCTGGACGGTGTGTGACCTGTACGAGCTGGCCAGCGGGCTTTCGGCCGTCGGGGGCTGTGGACGGATCCCCGCCGCGGCGACCCGCGAGGCAATCGCCGCTACGGCGGAGATGCTGGCAGACTCCGACATGCTCGATCGGGCCCGTCGCAAACGCCGCTGGCAGAGGGCCACGCCCGAGGGCCTGGCGAATCCGCAATACGACGAACTGGAGGAGGGCGCGATATGAATTGCCCCCTGAACACATCTGCCACAGAGAGCACGAAGAACCAAACGGGAAGGATTTGAACACGCCCATGAGAACGACCATGGCACAACTGGCGAAGGCCAACTGGGATGAGATGGAACGTGAAGTTGTCGCGCGAATCCGCGTGCTGGCGCAGACCGCCCGGGCAATGGCGCGGCCGCCGCATAACGCGGAGATCGCCGACAAACTCGCCACCGGGCTGATCCTGCCGAACGTGCAGCTGCTGGCGGCGTTCTGCGAGGCAGTGGACCTCGACGATGCGGACCTGGTGAAGGGCGGTCAGCGATGAAAAGACCGACGGCCAACATGCTGGCCTATCTGCGAATCATGAATCGCGGGGCGACGGTGATCGGATCGGGCCTGGGCGACGCGAGGCTGCTGTCGATGGGATCCCTCCGAGACCGCGTGCCGTTTCGGACGATGCAGGGCTTGATCCGCCGGGGGCTGATCGCCCGGGTACCCGAAAGCCGGATCGGAGACACGATGTGCTGGCACTGGTGCCTGACGGAAAAGGGGCTGGCGGCTGCAGGCTCGCAGACTTCCCCGAGCACGAAGGGAGCGCATTGATGAATGACTTCATCGACGGATTATTCGCCGAGTGCGAGGCGAAGAACTTCCCGGTCCCGGTGCATCTGCCTGGGTGGCGATGGGAGCAGGGCGATAAGGCCATGGAACTGGCCGTGCCGGCTGTCCGCGAACTCGCCCAGAACCTGATCGATCGCTTCGATCGTCACGGTCACCTGCGCGAGGCCCAGGTCCTGTTGCTGATGGTGTCCGGCAAGAAGGCCGACGGCGACGGCCGCCTCGAACTCGGCAAGGCCCGAAAGGCCAACAACCTGCTGCAGTTCCTCAGCAATGCGGGCAGCCAGCCCTGTGTGGACTTCCTCGTCGAGCTGAACATCGACCAATGGCCCGATCTCTCCGACCGTCAGAAGGCGGCCCTGCTGGACCACGAGCTTACCCACTGCGGGGTGACCATCGGCGGGACGATTCTCGCCGAGGGCAAGGTACAGGCGTTCGTGAATCGCCTGGGAGAGGACCATATCGACTCGTGCGACATGGGCGAAGGCAAGACCCTGGTCCGTTACCGCAAACGCAAGGGCAAGGCCAAGCCCGGCACGGAGGCCTATGGCGAGCAGCCGCTGGTCTACCGGATCCGCAAGCACGATATCGAGGAATTCGTCGAGGTATGGGGCCAATGGGGCGCGTACACCAAAACACACCAGCGAGTCGTGCACTGCATGGAGAAGCTGGACATCGATCAGACAGACACCAGGACAGGAGAAAACGAACGTGAACGCAACGCAGGCTGAAACCACACCGGACCAGGACATCCGCAACAAAGCGCCCGTCGAGAAGCTGCCGACGGCGAAACACGCCCACCTGCCGGCCGGGGAGATCACCGTCGTCGACGGCCGCAACGACCGTTGCATCTTCGACGATCAGCCCCTGCTGCAACTCGGCGAGAGCATGGCCGAGCTGGGGCAGGTCAACGAGGTGATCGTCAATGAGGTCCGGGGCCGCTACGAGCTGGTCGCCGGTGAGCGACGTCTGCGGGCCCTGCTCTCCCGGGACGACGGCGAGAGCCGTCTGATCGAGTGCAAGGTCTACGAGGACCTCACGCCGCTGCAGATCCACCGGATCGTGCGGGCGGAGAACGGCCTGCGCGAACCGCTGAACGTGATCGAGCGGGCCGCGAGCCTGGAGAAGCTGACCGACCTGGGGCTCACCGATGCGCAGATTGCCGCCGAGGAACACTGCTCCACCGACACCGTCCGGCGGCTGCGGAGCCTGCTGGAACTCCCCGCAGAGGTCCAGACGATGATGATTCGCGCCCGCAACGCACTGCCGATCCACCAGGCGAGGCTGCTGCTGAAGCTGCCGGAAGGGCGGCGCGAGTCCATGGCCCGGAAGGTGGCGCCGATCGACGGGCCGGTGGCCACCGAAGAGCAGGTCCGGGCGATGGTGAACGCCGAGATCGGCGGGGAACTTCCGTTCGCCACGGGGGACGCGCCGAGGGAACCGGACGCCGGCGACGACGAGACGCCCCGCCGCGAAGAGCTTGAGCAGAAGGCCCTGGATACGGAGATCTGGGAGCTGGGTGTGCCGGTCATCGTGGAGACGGCCCTCCGCGAGCACGACCCGGCCATCACCACGGTCCGCGAACTGCAGGCCTGGCAAAACAAGAAGGGCGCCCACTGGGCCACGGACATCAAGGGGCTGGGCACCTCCGGACGGGCCAAGATCGAGGACGCACTGGAGACGCTCTGGACCGAGGCCGGGCTGGTGACCGCATCGAAGGCCACTGCGCAGGCGGGCGAGGACGGCACAGCGGGCACCGACGCCCACGACAAGCCCAACCCCAAAAACATTCCCAACCCCGTCCAGAAAACCGAAGACGAGAAGCGTGCAGCCTCGTCGGGCGAGGACGGCGGAGTGGAGCTGCAGGACACCCTCCGGCCAGTGAAGACGGTCATCGCCGTCAGCGGCAAGCTCCACGGGTCCAAGCGGAACGGGGCCTGTATCAAGAAGGCCGTGGTGACCGTGCGTGTGGGCGACCAGACCACGGTGCTGCCTGACGTAGTGGATATCCGGGCGATCCCGGGCCTGGCCGAGGCGGTGGACATGGCAGCCAAGGCGCAGGCGAAGAAGGCCAAGAATGTCAGCGAGAGCAAGAAAGGCGGAAAGTGATGGCGGTGATCAAGCATGGCAAGACGGAGTACCCGGTCCCCGAGGGGGCGGATGCCAAGGACGTCTTCGAGAGTCTCAAGGCGGCCAACCCCGAGATGAGCAACGCCAAGCTCACCAAGGACGGGTCGGACTGGAAGGTCAATGTCTCCTACGGAAAGAAGGGCTGAGATGGTTTCGATCGAGTTGACACTCAAGGATGGCGGGACGCTGCACGCGAACCCCTATACCGTCATGCACGTGGTGGACGGCGGACCGGCCCCCGGGCTGGAACGTCACTGCACCGTGGTGCCGGCCGGCGGCGAGCGATACGCGGTCCTTGGGAGTGGCGAAGAGATCGCCGGGAAAATCCTGAGCATCGAAGAGAATGCACTGAATATCCTATGCGGAAGGAATGGGTGAGCAATGCTCGGCATGGACTTCGTGACACTGAAACTGAGGGATCCGCAAGGCGGGCACCGGCATGTCGGCTCGATGGCCGTCCGCCCCTGCAGCGTGCTGGCGGTTCGAGTCGGAGGCGTGGACGTGGATATGGGCCTTCGCCGCGCCTGGTGCAGCGTGTATGTGGCCCAAGGCCCGGTGCTGGATGTGGTGGGGACGGTTGACGAGGTGGTGGCGGAGCTGGAGCGTCCGAACCATCCGGCCGGGCGTGACGTGGAGACCGCATGATGTGGGCCCTCCAATATCCGGCCATGTTCCTGGCCATCGCGGGAGCCGCCCTGGTGACCAGCCCTCGAGCGGATCGCCGGGCAATGGGTTTCGTCGCCTGGATGGTCGGCAACGGCCTGTGGGTCGCGTTCGGATTCGCTATCGGAGCATGGGGCCTCGCGGGGCAGTACCTGCTGTTCGAAGGGCTGGCCGTGGTTGGGTTCGTCCGGGCGACCCGTCAGGTAGCCGAGGATGGCCCAGGCCATGGGGCCGAGGCCTCGCGGCTGGGCGGCTATGAGCGGTGCGAGGCGTGCGGACGATGGGCCGACGGCGAGATGATGTCGATAGACCTCGAAGGCGTTTGGCTGTGCGCAACGTGCTATACGGCCGAGCAGGGAGAGGCCGCATGAGCCTCGGAGCAGCCATCGCGGAGGCCATTGACCGGCGGCGGTCGGACCTGAAGCCGTACGATGAGGGCCTGCCGGACTCGGCGGGGATCCCGCTGACGCTTCGGGAGCTGATCGAAAACCCGACACCATACGCGAGTTCACCCGGGCCGAACGACGAGTACAGCCCTATGTGGGGCGGGAACCTCGAGGGCTGGTCTTTCGGGCAGCGGTACACGGCGCAGCTCGACGGGCAGACCGGACGACCCTGCCGGCGGCCGGTGCTCTTCTCCCAGATCCCCGACCCGAAGAAACGGCCGAAAGGCCCGGCATGCGGCGGTGAGGAAGAGCACCTGCACCTGGGCGTGCTGGCCCGGGCGTCGCATGAGTGGATGACCGACCAGGGAATCGACGTCGACATTGACCATGCCTTGACGGAGACCCCCTGGCCGGTGCTGGCGTACCTGGTGGACGTGCTGGAGCAGATGGGATTCCCCGAGGGTATCTACTTTCCGCAGCAGCAATGGGCCTATGAGACAGGCGAATGGTTCGACCCGGCCAACGGATGCCTGCCGGTGTACGACTATCACGAGTGGGAAGGGTCCGACGAACACACGGTGATCAGCTTCCTCGGCGACCTGCACATGGCCATGCACGGCAACGGCCGAGTGCCGGCGTTTCCTGAAAGCGCCCTGAGCTTCACGGTGCATCAGGGGCGGGTAAAGCTGCGCCAGTCCCTGGCGCCCCGCCGCCTCATCGACCGGGCAACCGAGGTGCTGGCCGACGTGGTCGCCGGCCAGCACCGCGACAAACTCCGTCGCCCGTGGCCGGCGGCGCTGCAGGCCATGGCCGAATGCTCCTTCGGCTATCTGGCCCTGTATGGCGACCAACTGTGTGATATGACCTTTCCGCTGACCAGCGGCGAGGAGGTTGGCCGGTTCGTGCAGCTCTGCCGCGAGGTGGCACACGTCCGACGTTACACCGACCAGCTCGTGAGGCAGGTGGATCAGGATGCGCCGAGCAGGTTCTGGCATCGCCTGATCGAGGATCTGCTCCGCGTGGGAGGGGATACGCCATGTGGGATCTAGAAACGATGTGCGTTCTGCACAACCGGGAGCTGGCCCGGCGGAAGCCGCGGAAGGTCCGCAAGGGTCGCAAGCGGAAGACGGCCAAGGGCAAGACCTCTCCGGCGGCGGAGCTGCCCCGCCAGGAGCTGCTGGCCAGCATCGACGTCTATGAGCACGCCCTGGTCCTGACCCGGTGGGGCAAGGCGAAGGACGTGCGGTACGTCGACCCGATCGACGTGGTGGAGATCTTCCGCGAGGCGGGCATGGCGGGGGCGACACGCTACGTGCCCGCCTGGCCGGACACGCTGGCCACCGGTTTCGACGCCAACGGAGAGGTCCACGCGGTGGCCATCCGCCGGAGAGGCAAGGCCACCATCCGATGCGAGATCGGCAGCCGGAACCGACGCTTCCGGCTGCTGCTGCCGAACCTGGTCTTCGAGCTGAGCGGTCAGCTCACCGACGCCGGGGCGGTCCGCTGGAAGCGTGTGCAGAAGGTGATGGCCTACGCCTCCCGAACCGTGCGGCCGACGGCCGACACGCCGCTGTACGCGGCGCCCCTCCCGAACTGCTACGAAACCGGCCGGGTCTGCATGGGGTCGGTGTCGCTCGACCATGACGAATGGGAAGGCCTGACGCCGGCGCTGGTCTTCGAGCATGGCTTCATCAAAACACTGTTCACCGACCACCTCGGCGGGGGGTTGAGCGGCTACCGAAACATCTTCGACGCCTACCGCAAGACCAAGGGGCGCGTACCCCTGCAGGCGCTTCAGCGTCTGGGCACGGCCGGCGAGATGCTCAAGGGGGTTGTCTGATGGCCGCAACCTCGCAGAAGAAATCCAAACGTCGCCGGCGGACCAAGTGCGACCGTTGCCCGTTGATGCCGGCGAAGGTCGCCGCGAGAGTCTACGCCCCGCCGAGGGTCTCCCGCGTGCGACTGGTCGGCTGCGGGGGGACCGGGGCGATCCTGGCCGAGCATCTCGGGCGGATGATCGCCGGGTACCGGCTGAACGTCGAGCTGGAGCTGTGGGACGGCGACGTCGTCGAGCAGCGGAACATCGGCCGCCAGAATTTCTTCCCGTGGGAGGTCGGTCTCAATAAGGCCGAGGCCGTCGCCCTGCGCCTGGCCGGGCAGTTCGGGATCGCCGCCGCGGCCCGGGCGCGGCACCTGACTCGCGCCGAGATCGCCTGGATGGCGATGATCGGCCTGACCGTCACCGCTACCGACACATTGACCAGCCGCCGGATGATCGCCGAGGCAATACCCGTCGGGCTGTGGCTGGACGTGGGCAACGAGCTCCGCCACGGCCAGGCCGTGCTGGGCACCACCCACGACGGCCAACGGCTGGGACGACAGTGGCGCCAGTGGCCGCGGGGCAAGGCGGTGATCTCCCTGCCGAACATCGCCGCCATGAACCCGAAGGTGCTCAAAGCTCGCCGAACGAAGGGCCGGGCGAGCTGTGCCGATCAGCCGTTCGCCCAGCAGGGATTCGGCGTGAACGCACTGGCGGCGCTGTCGGCCGCGACGATCGTCAAGCAGGTTCTGGTCGACCGCGTGGTGAGCACCCCGCAGATCTACTTCAACGTGTCGGACGGCCGATCGGCGGCCCGGACACTGACGCGCGAACTCTTCGAGCCGTGGAAGGATGAGGCGGAAGGAAAATCGGCATGATCATTTACGAGTGCGACTGGTGTGGTGGCAGCATGGACATCGAGCCGACCGGGAAGATCCTCGACCAGCTTTGCGAAGCGGGCTGGACCACCGTTTGCCATGACGGCGAGTACAAGCATCTCTGCACCGGGCTGTGCCTGGAGAGATTCCTCCGGGCCGCGAACTACCAGCCCCAGGAGGCCACGGCATGACGTTCCGGACCTACAAGGTGCACACGATTATGGACGGTGTGGTGATCCGCCACAGGCTGGTCGATCCGCCTGGCTACGACAACGCCGAGATCTCCGCCAGCCGAAACGGCGTGCTGATCAGCGGGGCGTGGCCGACGCTCAAACACGAACGGCAGATTAAGGCGGTGATAGACGTGCTGAAAATCTGCGATGAGCCGGCGTTCGACATGCATCGCGGGGAGACATTCGACGAGATCCCCACGCTCAATCCGGGGCAATCGCTTGAAGATCTTCCCGTGGTTCACCCGGACGGGAGTCGCGAGGAATGATCCGACGACTCGCCCGGGCATGGCGGCGTCGGCGGCGACGGGGCAAGGCCATGCGGCTGTCGGCCGACCTGGCCCGGCGGGTCATCGAAACAAAGGGGCACTGCCCCGTGTGGTACGCCCGGCAGACTCTGCGGGCGATCGAAGGAACGAAGAAGGAAAACGAGGCTACGGATGGCGAAACGTAATGTCTGGCACGTCGTGGAATACCGGGGGCTCTTCGAGCCCGGGGAAGCCCAGCGGAAGGGGCGAAGCTCCCCGCTTCCGTTTGTGAAGCTCCTGACCGGGGCGGCCAACGAACCCCAGCAACAGCAGCACGCCCGCAAGCTCCAGGCAATCAAGGCCATGAAGGATGGCCTTGCCTACCTCGGTGTCTACAGCGAGGTGCTGCGGTTCACCTCCAACCAGAGCGTCGCCCTGCGCGGGTTCGTCCTGACGTGGGGATACCGGCCGCCGAGCTGGTCGGAGATGGCGATCCTGCTGGGGATCCCCGACCAGACCCTGCTGAAGAAAGCCTTCAAGGCGCTCGACCAGGTGCAACTGATGGAGCAGGTCGCGCCGCCGGACTTCGAAAAGGCGGTGGTGAAGGATGTCCCGGCCGAGCGGTTCCCGGCCGAGTCCGGGGAAGAAGAGCAGGAATCGGGCGAGAAAGATGAGGATGCGAGCGAAGAATCGCAGGATGCGGACGCAGAACAGGCCGATTCCGCCGCAGACCGGCCGCATTCCGGCGAAGGGCGGCCGCAATCCGGCGAGCGACCGGCGGACGACGGTCACGCGACGGTCACAGACCGGCCGGCGGCCGGCGAAGGGCGGCCGCAATCCGGCGAGCGACCGGCGGACGACGGTCACAGGACGGCCGGCGGCCGGCGAGCGGCCGGCGAGCGACCGTCGTCCGCCGGAAAGCCGGGGGGGGACTGTAACAGGAACAGGAACGGGAACGGGAACAGGAACAAGAACGGCCTGTCGGCCAACGGCAACGGCAGACAGGAACAGAAACAAAAACAAGCCGACTCGGATCGCCCGCCATGCGCAGAAGGCCACGGCGGGGACAAGAACGCGAACGGCGACGGGGCAGAGCCCCCAACTCCGGACCGGGACGGGAACACAGACCCCTCCCGCCCGCCCGGAGACGGTGACGAAGACCATCACGCCGACCAGAGCGGGCCACCGCCACCGCAACGCAATCCGCCACCGGAAGCCGAGAAGCCGATGGAGCCGACCGAAGCCGACCCGCCCCAGAGGGGCGAAACGGACCGGAGTCAGCTCGGGGTGGCCGGTGACCCCGAGCAGGTCGCCGGGGTGATCTTCACGATGCTCTACCCGACGCAGACCGTCATCGCCACCCAGGCCAGGCGGGGTGGCCCGGGCGGGACGCCCCGCACGCCGGAGCATTTCCGGGATGGGGAGCTGGGCAACTTCGCAGCGTGCTGGGACGCGGTGCTGCACTGTGGTCTGCCGCCGGGGGTGGTGCAGCAGATCTATGGCAAGGCGAAGAAGCGGGCGGTCAAGGTGGCCAAGCGCCGCCAGCCGCCCCGGGAGACCAACGGTGCGCTCTGGCGTTGGCAGATGAACGAGCTGATGAAGGCCACGGCCCCGGGCAAGTGGGCACAGGTTCAAGGGCGAGCCCGCCGGGCACGGGCTGTCGCCGCCGGCGATGCTTCGGTTCCTCCGGAGGCCCCCCCGTAGTGCGGGTGATCGGACGGCCCGGTCCCTCGCAGTTTTTGGGGCTCGGAAAACCAGTACCGCAGGGGCGCATCGGCGAGTGGGCTGATGCGGGCCTCGCGGCGAAGTGCCCCTCAGTGGGGGCACAGTGAACGCAGGACGAACGGAGACGAGAACCAGCGAGATGGCAAGGAAGGACCACGGCAAAGCGAAGTCGATTCGCTCTCTGGGCCGCCAGGTCGGTCGGGCCGAGTCGACGGTGCGCAAATGGTTGGCCCGTCCGGACTGGCCGTTCTCGCGCACCGGGCCTTGGGACGTCTCGCAGGTCACGTCATGGATGGAGATCCACCTCAAGCCCGACCCGGCCAAGGCCTACCGCAAGCGGATGGCCCAGGCCGCCGCCGGCAAGGCGGAGTTCGGCGAGCTCACCGCGAAGCAGAAGGCGGACATCCAGTACAAGATCGAGCGGACCCTGGCTGTGCGGCAACGGCGGCTGAAGGAGGCCGGCGACCTGCACGACGCTCGGCAATGCCAGGAGCGGATCCTCCGTCAGATCCACGCCGTGCGGTCATCCCTGCTGGCGTTGCCCCGGTCGCTGTCGGCCCAGCTGGTCAACGCCAGCCGCGACGAGATCGAGGCCATCCTCACCCAGCGAATCACCGAGCTACTGGAGGACTTCTCTCATGGCGACTAGTGAGCTCTACGCGCCGCCGGCGGATCTGTGGACCGAGAGCGAACGCGGTGCCTGGCTCCCGGCCGACCCGATCAGGCCCAGTGAGTGGGCCGAGCGCCATCGCCGACTGACCAAGGCCGATGCGGACATCACCGGGCCCTACCGCAATGCCAACGCCCCGTACCTGCAGGGGATCATGGACATCCCGCTCAAGCCGGGCGTGGTGCAGGCCAACGTGATGAAGGCGGCCCAGATCGGCGTCTCCGAGGCTGGTCGGAACATCCTGGGTTACCTGGCTCACATGGAGCCGGACCCGGTGGGGCTGGGCCTGCCGAACCGAACCAAGGGTCGCAAAATCGTAAAGAACCGGCTGATGCCCCTGTTCAAGCGGACCCCGGTCTTGCGTGAGCTGCTGAGCTCGTCCACTCGCGACGTGCAGCTCGAACAGATCGGTCTGCTCAACGGGTTCCTGCTCCACCTGATGTGGTCGGGATCTGCCACGGCGACGGCGTCGGACCCGATGCGCGTGGTCTTCAACGACGAGGTCGACAAGTTCGAGAGCTGGGCGGGCGATGAGCCCGACGCCGTGGCCCGGACCTGGAAGCGAACGCGAACGTACGGCGACCGTCGGCTGCAGATCAACGTATCCACGCCGACGACGACGGCCGGGGCGATCCACCAGCTGTATGAAGCCTCCAGTGTGAAGCTGCAGTTCTACGTCCCTTGCCCCCACTGCGGAGCGTTCCAGCGGCTGATCTGGACGCAGGTGAAGTGGGAGCAGTACAAGACGCGCAACAAGCGGGAGCGGGCCGACCTGGTCATGCAGAACGGCGCGGCGTGGTACGAATGCATCCACTGCGGTGAGCGGATCGAGGAGGACCGGAAACGCTCCATGGTCCAGGCCGGACGGTGGACGACAGAGCGCGGCGAGGTGGTCGACTACTGGGGCGAAGTGGTCGAGGACGCCGAGGCCGTCACCCGCTGGCCGACCGGCACGCGGGTCGGCTTCCAGATCTCCGCGCTGTACTGCCTGTGGGAGAGCTGGGCGAGCGTGGTCTCGGAGTTCCTGCTGGCCGAGGGTGACCTGAACCGGTCCTTCAACTTCCGCACGGAAACCCTCGGCGTGCCGTTTGAGAACCAGGTCACGCGCTTCAGCAAGAACATCTTCGCCCAGAAATGCTTCCGGGCGACGCTGCCGGCCGGGAAGGTGCCTCCGTGGGCGTTTCGGCTGCTGGCGACTATCGACACGCAGTCGGATCACTTCTACGTCGTTGTGCGGGCGTGGGGGAGCAACCTGCGATCCCAGCGGGTCTGGCATGGCAAGCTGATGAGCTTCGACGAGCTGGACCGCGTGCTCTTCCTGACCACGTACCCCGTTGCCGACGCCGACATGGGGCCGATGGAGATCGCCCACGCGCTTATCGACTCGGGGGGCACCGAAGACCAGTGGCTCGACCTGTCGCGCACGATGCAGGTCTACCGCTGGGTGATTCCGCGCCAGGCGAAGGTGATGGCGATCAAGGGCGCCAGCAGCAACCGAACCGACGGGCTTTACTGGCGAATGAAGAACCCGCTGGGCAAGGCCGGATCGAGCAAGGCGAACTTCGACGCCTCCGAGTTGAACGGCCTGATGGTGGACACGCACCGCTGCAATGACCTGCTGGCCGACCTGATCGCCACCGGCATGCCCACCGAGCGACGTCCCAGACCGGAGGTCCCGGAGGTGTGGCTGCTGAACCAGACCAACGACCCGGACTACAACCAGCACATGGCGGCGGTGCACAAGACGGTCGAGCCCGGTCGCCAGGCCGTGGAGCGATGGAAGCCGGTCCACTCGGGGGCACGCCACGACTACCGCGACTGCGAGGCCTACCAGGTCGCCGCGGCCTATCTCTCCGGCGTGCACCTGTTGCCCCCCGAAGACGTACAGGCGGAGATCCGCCAGCAGGAACAGGAACATCGTGAACAACTCGAACGGAATCGAACTCAGGAAGGAGAGTCAGACGCATGGACGCCAACACCAATGTAGAGCAGACAGACGACACCCAGGAACCCCAGGACGTGCAGACAGAACAGCCGGCGGTCGACCGCGATACGGCGGAAGAGCCCCAGCCCAAGACGAGCAAGACGAGCAAGGCGAAGAAGGCCCGCAAGGCCAAAGCCAGACTGAACGAGACCCTGGCAGAGAAGCGGTGCCCACATTGCCTGCAGGTGGGGTACTGGCGGGTGACCAGCAAGCAGAAGCAGGTTCGCTACCTCAAGTGCATGGCATGCGGCAAGAGATCGAAGATCGCGCTGTAGTCGATTATCCAGACGCCCTGCCGGCAACCGTGGCCGCCGCCGGCAGGGATCCACCCACGGCGGTCACAGGGATGTATCCATCATGGCGAAACGTCAAGCGACACCGAAACACCTGCGGTCCATTGCTCCGGGTCTCCGCGAGCTGGCCGTGCCAATCGAGAAACTCAAACTCAACGAGGACAACCCCAAGATCCACGCCGACCAGAGCATCGCCCGGGCCGCCGCCAGCCTCAAAGCGTACGGCCAACAGAAGCCCGTCGTCGTCGGGCCCAAGGGCGTGGTGATCGCCGGGAACGGTCTGCTTCTGGCCGCCGAGCGGCTGGGGTGGACCCACCTGGCCGCCGTCCGTACGAACCTGCCTCCCACCAAGCGGAAGGCCTATGCCATCGCCGACAACCGCGTGGCCGAGTTCTCCGAGTGGGACGAGGACGTCCTGGCCCGGCAACTGGCCGACCTGCAGGACAGCTCGATCAGCATCGAGGCGGTCGGCTACGACGAGGACGAGATCTCCGCTCTGCTGGCCGAACTCGAAGAGGTCGACGAGCCGGCCGAGGCGGATGAGCCGGCCGCCCCGGTCCGGACCCGCACGGTGGCCGACACCGTCGTGACGATCGGCGGCTACCGGTTCACCGTCCCCCGCGTCGACTACGAGGAATGGCTGGAGAAGCTCCGCCAGAAGGTGGGGCTGGACGACGAGGCCATCATCGGCGAGCTGAAACGACGGCTGAAGCTGTAGAGAAAAGGCTCGGGCGCGGCCGGTGGCAGCCATATCTACCGGCAGCGCCGCCGAGTTGCCCCTCGGCGGTATTTTGCACGCCCGGCCAATCCCTAATCACCATCAACGGCGGCCATAAGTGAAGCGGTACTATGTCAAAGGAGTCAGTGAAGGTAAAGAGGCTGGGGCATATCGCCCCTGGTCTTCGATCTCATGCGATGAAGGTGAGAGGGCTGAAGGAGGACCCGCAGAACGCTCGATTGCACCCCGAGCGGAATCTCGATGCGATCCGGGCCAGCCTGGAGCAGTTCGGCCAGCAGAAGCCGCTGGTCGTGTCGGCCGACGGAATGGTGATGGCCGGCAACGGGGTGCTGCTGGCGGCCCGCGCTCTTGGGTGGGAGACCGTTGCCGCTGTCCGCAGCAATCTCTCTGCCCGGCAGATTCGTGCGTTTGCCATCGCGGACAATCGGACCGGTGATCTGAGTGAGTGGGATGAAGAGCTCCTGGCTCGTCAACTGCAGGAGCTCGAAGAGATGTCCATCGACCCCAGCGCGGTCGGTTTCTCCATCGATGATCTGGCGGAACTGGGGATCTGTATGGGCAACCCCGACGAGGGCGTCGCGGAAGCCGATGTGCCCGAGCCGCCGGATGATCCGGTAACTCGCCGCGGCGACATCTGGCAGCTGGGCGACCACCGGCTGATGTGTGGCGATTCGGCGAGCACGACCGATCTGGACCGTTTACGGAATCACCAAGTGATCGATCTGGTGAACATGGACCCGCCGTACAACGTCAAGGTCGAGCCCCGCAGCAACAATGCGATCGCCGCCGGCAATTCGTCCTTCAATCGCACCCATCACCAGAAGATGGACCTTGCCAGGCACCCCGAGAAGGGCAATGCCACACACAAGAAGATGCGGGCCAAGGACCGCCCGCTGGAGAACGACTTCGTCACCGAGGAGGCCTTCGACGAGATGCTGCTGGCGTGGTTCGCCAATGCCTCGCGTGTGCTCAAGGCAGGCGGGTCGTTCTACATCTGGGGCGGATATGCCAACCTCGGCAACTACCCAGCACCGCTCAAGGCGGCCGGGCTGTACTTCAGCCAGGGCATCGTTTGGGACAAGCAGCACCCGGTGCTCACGCGCAAGGATTTCATGGGCGCGTTCGAGATCTGCTTCTACGGCTGGAAGAAAGGAGCGGGGCACAGTTTCCACGGCCCGAACAACGCCACCGACCTGTGGCATGTCAAGAAGGTCAACCCCCAGTCGATGGTCCATCTGACCGAGAAGCCTGTCGAGCTGGCTGTCCGGGCGATCGAGTACTCTTCCAAGCCGGGTGAGCGCGTGCTGGATCTCTTCAGAGGGTCCGGCAGCACGCTCATCGGCTGTGAGCAGACCGACCGACGGGGGCTGCTGATGGAGATCGACGAAGCCTACTGCGACGTCATCGTCAATCGCTGGGAGGACTTCACCGGCCGTAAGGCCAAACGGATGACCGGTCGCAAGCCGCGGGACGGCCGCGGCCGAGGCGAATGGGGCAGCGACCGCCCCGACGTTCATCCCGCCGACGGCAGCCGGTCTGCGAAGAGTCGCAAGGCCCGTCGGTGACACCATGGCCATGGCGGCCCGTTGCGGCAGGAAATCTGCAAATGACGCAGGAATCAGGCTTAGCAACGGGCCGTTTCCATGGCTTAATGGGTGTCCAACCAAACGGAAAGGAGCCACACATGATCGTGTCCAGGATCGACTTCACCGCCGAAACCCACCGACCAGAAGCCCTGCCGTCGGCGACCGCGACATTGCATCGGGCCCCCGGGGCACCCGCCATCACGCTCGAAATGCACACCCCAGAAGGCACCAGACGAACGACCGTCGGGGTTGACAGTGATCGCGACAAGGCCGCCCAGTTCGCCATGGCCACGCAGCTCCAAGAGGCGATGGACGGCGGCAGGGGCACCAACAGCATGATCCATGAGTACTTCAGCGAGATCCGACGATTGGCCGACTGAGCGGCCGGAGGAACGCACGCATGCCTGCCACAAAGCACAAGAACGCGATAGGGGCCGCCTTCGATCGGGCCCGGGGCGACATTGCCAGCCTGGCCGACTGGATCGAGCTGGAGCTTGAGAAGTCCGACGCGGGCGAGGTCACCTGGGCGAGCGTCGGGTCGCTGGAACACGTTCGCGAACTCATGATGGAAACGCTGGCATTCTTCTCGGACACGGAGGTCCGGGAGATCCAGCGGAACCTCGATGAAGTCCACGGCCGATAGCCTCCCGCAAGTGGCTGAGCATGGAAGGCACGCTCGTGCGCGTCAAAGAAAATCTCCGCTTTGTTTACGCGCCGTATAAACCGCCCCCTTTTCCGCGGCGCGTGAGATGGCCGACAATGACCCTGTCATGGCCATCACTCTCGACCAGATCGACCAGGCCGTTGCCGATGCGTTCTCCGCCTTCCACGCGGGCGAATCGCAGTTCTCCTTCAACGGCCGATCCTACACCTTCCGCGATCTGGATGAACTCCGCCGCCACATCCAGTGGCTGCGGTCCCTGAAGGCCGAGCTGCAGCAGGATGCCCTGACCGAGGCCGGTCAGCACCAGACGCCCCTGGTCGAATTCGGGGAGCCGTCCGCATGACCGCCGCTCTGGCCCCCGCCAACATGACCCGCCTGCAGTGGGAGCAGGAATGCCGGGCCGCCATGGTCCGCGAGGCCAATCGCCGCCGGCGGGACGCCCTGACCATCCACGACGGGGCCCGACGGGATCGGACTACCCGGGACTGGCGGACGAACCTGGCCACGGCCGACCAGGAGATCCTTGAGGATCTGGACATCCTGCTGGCCCGCAGCAGGCAGGCCTGCCGGGACGACGGTTTCGCCCGCAGCGCCCAGGGCGGATACCGGCGATACGTTGTCGGCAGCGGCATCACTGCCCGGTCGGCGGCGCGTCACCCGGGAACGGGCAAGCCGCTGGAAGGCTGGAACCAGGCCCTTGACGCCCTGTGGCAGGACTGGATCGCCAGCCCCGAGCTGTGCGACACCGAGAAGACCTGCGTCTTCGCCGAGAAACAGTGGCTGTGGTGCAATGAACTGTTCGCCGCCGGGGGCGTGCTGTTGGTGGAGAACTACCGGCGGATGCCCAACGGGGTGGGTCTGAACCTCCAGGAGATCGAGGCCGAGCAGTTCGACACGGTCAAGACCGAACACAACGGCCGACGCGTGATCGACGGCGTCGAGGTGGACGACTACGGCGCCCCGCTGGCCTACCACGTGTACGTTCGCGAGCATCCGCTGGACGACTACGCCAGCCAGAGCGTCCGCGTGCCGGCCGAGCGGGCGCGGCATCTGTTCCGAAAAGACCGCATCCGCCAGAAACGCGGGCTGCCCTGGATGAGCACGGTGCTCCGAAAATTGCGGAACCTGGCGATGTACGAACAGTACATGGCCATCAAGGCCCGCACGGAGGCCGCCTACACCGGCTTCATGCAACGGACCGGGGGAGGCGGGCCGTCGGGTCTGCCCGGCGAGATCGCCAAGCGCATCGGCGCCGCCGGCAGCGGACAACCCTCGGCGGAAAACAGCAACGAGATGCGCGTGGTCGTGGAACCGGGCGTGTTTCCCTACGTGCCCCAGGGCCATGAGGTGAAGTTCGCGCCGTCCAGCAATCCCAACAGCGAATACGGCAACTACGTGGCTCAGCAGCTCAAGGGGATCTCGGCCGGGGCGGGTCTCGATCTGACCACGGTCGCCCGGTGGTACGCGGATGGGAATTTCAGCTCCCAGCGGCAGGCGAAGCTGGACATCTACGCCGAGACCGACCCGATCCAGCAGGTGCTGTTCATCCAGAAGACCCTGCAGTGGGTCCGCCAGCGGTTCGTGACCTACGCCGTCACCGAAGGCAAACTCAACGCACCCGGGTTCCTGGAGAACCGGCGCTGGCGGCGAGCCTACCTGCAGACCGACTGGCAGGGCCCGGCCAAGCCGCCGATCGACCTCGCGAAGTACGCCGCGGCCATGAAGCTGCTGCAGGGTCTGAAGCTCAAGCCGCCACAGCACATCCTCAACGAGCTCGGCCAGGACATCCGCGACGTGTACGCGGCCTTCGGCGAAGCGAGGGACATCGCCGATCGCAACCAGATCGAAGTGCCCGGCATCAATGCCCCCTCCGGCGGGACCGACCCCCGCGAGCCCCGCCCGGGAAAGGCGCCGGCCGACATGGCCGACGATGACCTCAACCGCATCGGCATGGAACTGATCCTCGATGCCATCCGGAGTGACCGATGAGCAACCCAAACGAACTTGAATCCATCGTCCGCTTGTCCGAACCCCCGACCACCGACGTCCTGCGCCTGGCCGCCGTGCGGTCGGAGGAGGACCTGGACGTCGACGCCGAGAAAGGGCTGATCGGTAACCTCTCGATCATCACCCGAGGCCCGGCCGTCGGGCACGGGTTCGACGTGGACGACGTCATGCTGGCGCAGGTTTCCGAGTCGATCAACGCCCACCCCAACGGCGTGAAGGTCCGCGTGGGCCACCCGATGAGCTTCCTGGGCTCCGAGGACGGCGCCTGGTCGCTGGTGGGGCGGATCCTGCCGGACACCCGCGTCGAGGGCGACCGCGTGCGAGGCAACCTGCAACTGGGGCCCTACGCCAAGAGCAGCCCGCGGGGCGACCTATGGAGCTGGCTGGTGGACCTGGCCACCCACGCCCCGGAGGACGTTGGACTCTCGATCGTCTTCGAGCGGGGCCCCTTCGAGGAGCGAACCGACGAGAACGGACAGAGCCTGGCCCCCTTCGGGCGGGTCAAGGACGTGCTGGCCGCGGATTTCACCGATGACCCGGCCGCCAACCCCGGCGGCCTGCTGAGCAAACCACGACCCGAGCGCACGGATGTGCCGGACACCAAACAAGGAGCGAGAACGATGGACGAGCTCAAGAAGTTCCTGCAGCACCTGGGACTGGCGACGGACGCCAGCGACGAAACGGCCGAGGCCTTCCGCGAGGCGCTCGGGGGCAATCATCGAACCATCGCCGACCGGCTGGCCAATGGCGAGCAGGTCGACTGGAAGACCGAACTGGGCGTCGGTACCCCGCAGACCCAACTGCGCAGCGGCGGCGGCGGCGGCAACCCCCAGCCGACGAACACGCCGGCCAACCAGCCCACCGGGCAGAACACCGGAGGCGACGGCGGCGGACAGGAGCAGCTCGCCCAGACGGGCACGCGCGAGGCGCAGATCATCGGCCTGGCCGAGCAGTTCGGCCGCGACCTGGACTGGGTGCGCACCCAGATGACCAGCGGCCGGGCGGTGGGCGCCATCAAGGACGCCATGCTCGAAGAACTTGCCCGGCAGAACCAGCCGGTGCCCACCGGCGGCGGCCGCAACATCCAGGTCGGCGAGGACCGCAACCTCTCCAGCCTCGGGGCGGCCATGAGCGACGCTCTGCTTCTGAGCAGCGGCGTGCAGCTCTATGAGTTCACGCCCACCGGCGGGGCCGTTCGCGACGGCGAGGGCCGCCTGCAGCGGCGCGACCCGCACGAGAGGGCCCGGCAGTTCCAGCCGCTGGGGCTGATGAACATGGCCCGGAAGTACCTCAGCCAGGTCGGGCTCCAGGGCGTGATCGACATGGGCGACACGCAGATCCTCGAGCTGGCCATGAACCCCCGTCGACTGGCGGGCGTCACCGGCGACATGAGCTTCCTGGCCCAGGGAACGGCCGATTTCCCGTACATCCTGGAGAACACCATTCGCAAGTCCATCCAGGCGATGTACCACGAGATGGAGCCGTCGGTGATCTGGCCGCTGTTCTGCGACCGGGACACCAACCCCGACTACCGCTCCAAGTCGCTGGTGACCGTCTCGGAAGGCCCGGACCTGTTGAGCCTCGATGAGCACGGGGAGATCCGCTACGCCCGGATGCGGGAAGGCAAGGAGACCCTCGCGGTCACCCGCTTCGCCCGCGGCCTGCGGTTCACCAAGCAGATGCTGAAGAACGACGACAAGAGCGTCTTCAGTAAGTGGCCGAGAATGCTTGTCACGTCGGCCCGTCGCAAGGAGGACGATCTGGTGGTTGCCTACCTGGTGGCCAACGGCGCCATGTCCGACGGGGACGCCCTGTTCCACTCCAATCACGGCAACCTCGCCGCCGGCGACAACGTGGGCGTGCCCAGCTCGGCCACGCTGGAGGCCTGCTTCGTGGCCATGGCGCAGCAGACCGGCCTACAGACCGAGACCGACGGCGACGGCGGCGCTGCCGTGCTCGACATCGAGCCGGAGGTGCTGCTGGTGCCCAAGACCCAGCACGTGCGGACCAACCGCCTGGTCTCCAGCGAGCGGGACATCGACGACACCGACCTCGAAAACATCTGGCGCAGCCGCTTCAAGGTGGTCTCCACGGCCCGGCTGGACAACGTCGGCGTCACCAAGGGCTGGTACGCATTTGCCAAGCCGGGCGGCCCGGCCGGCGGGATGGTGCTGGGGTTCCTCGACGGCGAAGAGGCCCCGATCACCAAGAGCGAGGTCGAGTTCGACACCGAGGACCTCAAGGTCGCGGTGACGCACAACCTCGGGACCTCCGCCAGCAACCATCGCGGGATCTACAAGAACCCGGGCGAGTAACCCGCCCGATCGGGACCTGACCCCCTCTCACCCAATACACGACGGAGAACATCACCATGAACACTCTTCGCAGTGAAGCAAAGCGGATCCGCTGGACCAACGGGACCGGCAGCGACGTCTCCAGCGGAGACATCGTGCAACTGCCGGACATGATCGGCATTGCCTGTGGCGACATCGCCAACGGCGCCAGCGGGCAACTGGAAATCGTGCGGGAGCACGAGCTGCCGGCCAACGCGGCGGAGGCCTGGAGCCAGGGCATTCGTCTGTACGTGGATGCCTCCACCAGCAAGCTGACGGCGATTGCCTCCGGCAACCGCTATGCCGGACTCGCCGCGGCCGACAAGGCCGCCACCGCGACCACGGCCCTGCTGCTGGTGAATCGCGGCGGGGACGGTGGCGGGCAGGGCGTGGATTACTACGCCAACGCCGCGGCCTCGGCGGCGCACACGGACACCACCGACGAGGCCGCCTTCGACAAGAGCGTCAGCCTCGACGGGGCGAACCTGCAGCCCGGCGACATCATCCACGTCCGGGCCCAGGGAATCGTCACCAGCTCCAACAGCACCGACACCCTCACCGTCAAGCTCAAGTGCGGGACCGAGGTGGTCGTGAGCAGCGGCGCTGTGGACGTCGCCGACGATGACATCTTCTACATCGACGCGGTGGTGATCGTCCGGGTGGCCGGTGAAACCGGCAAGATCGTCGGAGCCGGCACGGTCGCCCTGGGCGTCGAGGGCACGGTCACGGCCAAGCCCTTCAAGCTGGCCGAGGCGACCGAGGACCTCTCGGACGACGTGGACATCACCATCACGGCCGACTGGTCGGTCGCTCACGCGGACAACAGCGTGCGGCTGGACGTGCTGGCCGTCGAGCTGCTGCGGTAACACCCGGCAAGCCTTCCCCGTCATCGCGGGGCGGTCGACGTCGGCCGGCCCTGACGGGTCGGTCGGCAGGCACGGACGCCCGACCGCCTCGCGTGACCTTTTGCGGAGTACACCATGGAGTCCATCCATCGCGGAGACCACTACTTCGACGGCAATGTCCGGGCTCGGACCGTGCAGCTGCCGTCGGCGACGGTCGGAAACGACCAGGTCAAGGCGGGCGCCGGGGTGGCCGCCTCGAAGCTCGAGCACGAACACCGGGTGGCCTACGCCCAGGAATCGGACACGACCGCCGCGGCGGAGACCCGCGTGGTGCACGTCGTCCGCGGGGCGACCGGGTCCATCGTCAGTGCAGCCGCCGGCTGTGTGGTGGCGAACGTCGGCGATGCGACGGTCTCGGTGGACGTAACGGTCAACGGCTCCAGCGTGCTGACGGCCGCCATCGAGATCGACTCGGCCGACGCCGCACGGGCGGTGGTGGACGGGGCGATCAGTTCGGCAGCCCTGACGGCGGGCGACGTGGTGGAAATCGCGGTCACGGTCGACGCCGGGACCGGAACGCTGGGCAAGGGCGTATTCGCCCAGGTGAACATCCGCGAGGACGCGGAGGCAT
This sequence comes from uncultured Fibrobacteraceae bacterium, assembly GCA_964637835.1. Lineage (GTDB taxonomy): Bacteria > Krumholzibacteriota > Krumholzibacteriia > LZORAL124-64-63 > LZORAL124-64-63 > Glo-17. The sequence continues at coordinate 15,110 of CAZWYF010000013.1, read as the reverse complement.
GATGGCGCTGAACGACAGTGACAAGGCAATCGTACGTGAGATCGCCTGGCAGGTGGCCGACGCACTGCAGCAGCGATGGCATGCCCAGGTTGCCCAGGCGATCGAGACGCATGCACTGAAATGCGACACCGGCTTCACGGTCCGGAGGTGGGGCGCCCAGGCGAAGGCCATTCTCGTGGGGGTGTTCCTGGGCGGGCTGCTGGTCGGAGGTGCGTCGGTCGGCGGCATTCTGCGGCTGGTCGGCCTGATCTGAGGTGAGCGATGACTGCAGCGAAGAAACCGAAACTCGCCGTCATGCGGAGAGAGGCCATGAACCCACGAGAGACGATCAACCTCAACGACGTCTTCGACCAGATCACGCGAGATGAGGGCGGCCAGGTCAGTATCAATCGGGCCCAGGTCGGCGAGACCTGCAGCCTGTTTCTGGCCTATCTTCGGACACAGTTTGCCGAAGACCCGGCCTCGGTGGTCGAACTGCTGCAGCGAACGGAATAACGGCCCGACGGGCCGGAAAGGCGGTGTGAGATGCGACTGCGAGCAGCAACCCTGTGGATCGTGACAACGGCCTGCCTCCTGGTCGGATGCAGCCCGGCCGGGCACCTCTGGGGCACGGCCATCGACGGCGGGCGGGTCGAGATCGACCGCAGCCGCCGCTCATCGCAGGGCGGGCGCGAGGCCGACGGCCGACTCGATCTTACCATCACGCCGGCGACACACGAGCAGAGCATGGACGCCGAGGCCACCGCCGCGCTGCCGGCCGACGAGAATGGTCGGCCACTGACAAGGCTTGTCGCCGCCCCGACCGCGAGGCTTCAGCATTCGACTCTCGGCGCCGCGGCAACCGACGGCACGATCCGAGTGCCGATCAACCTGGGCGACCCGTGTGCCCCGCTGCTGGAGGTCCCCGCCGGGCACACGCTGAGGGTGAGCATGTCGGGCAGTTGGCTGCAGCGCCCGACCACCCGCGAGAACTCCGCACGCGGGCGGGCCGAGGGGGCTTCCGGGCGAAGCGCCTCCGGGACGGTCGACGTAGACAGCTCCCCGCCGACACTGTCGGTGGACATCGCAGAACCCTCCAGCGGGTCGGCCGGGGCGTTCGGCTTCGACGGCCTCAGCTCGTTGGGCAACGCGCCGTGGCTGCTGGTGATCATCGGCGGGCTGGCCGTGGCCGCGGCGGCCGTTGTGGGCCTGTGGCTGGGCCGGTGGGGCCTGGCGATTGCACTGGCGGCCGGTGGCGGCGGGCTGATCGCCTGCGGTGTGCTGGTGGCGCACTACCCGTGGATGGTGCTGGTGGCCCTCGGGCTGCTGGCAGCCGCGGCGGTGTGGATCGTCATCGACGCCTGGCGCGGCGGGACCCTATGGAATACGCTGCGGACGATCGTGCTGGGCGTTGAGAACACCCCGCACAACGTGCAGGAGGTCGCCAAGGGCTCGATCGCCATGGCCGCCGAGAAGGCCGGTTCGGGCAAGGACGTCAAGGCGACGGTCCAACGGGCCAAGCGGAAGGCTGGGCTGGCGTGATGCCCAGGAAAGACGACGAGGACCTGACGGTCCAGGACCGGCGGACGTTGCTGAGTGACCACCTCATCGAGGTGATCCGGCTGGCGATGGAACTGGGCGACCATGATCCGCGAGGCATGCGGCTGACCGAGATCGCCGAAGGGCACGGGATCCTGATCTGATGGCATCCGACCACGCGAAACACTTCCTGGAGCGGCTCAAACGCCTCGGGCACACCGAGGAACTGAGCTACACGCCCGGCGGCGGCGAGGCTCGAACCCTTACCGCCGTGGTGGATCGCGACGGGCTGGACGATCAGGGAAACACCATCGCCCCGCGACTGCGGGTGACCGTGCTGAACGACGAGGCCGACGGGATTCCCCTGGCCGAACTGGACACCGGAACAGACACGATCGACGTGGCCGACCGGCTGGGCGGGACAGCCCGGACGCGACAGTTCCGGCAGATCGTGCTGCAGGACAGCGACTTTCTCACCATGGAGGTGCGATGATGGGATTCACACGCGAACCCGGCGGCGCCGACGTCGCCGTGAACCCGAACACCGGTGTGCATGCCGTGGGCGTGCTCCTGCAGGGCAAGGCCGGAACCGGCGTGGACCTCACCAGCGACGGCGACGGGCTGGCCTCGGCAACCGTGCCCGCCGGCAGCCGACTGGCGATTCACACCCGCAACGCCGTCTGGCAGATCGGCTACGAGGCGATCGACGAGGCGTCCAAGGCGGTGCTGGAACTGCCGGCCGACTCGCTGGTGGTCCTCGACGTGCCCGACGATGTCACCACGGTCCACCTGCGAGCATTGGACCCGGGAAGCTACGCCCCCTCCAGCGGTGCCCAGGCGCACCTGTCCCAACTGAGGTAACGCCATGAGCCTCGATCCCATCACCGCCGCCAGACGCGAGTACGTCCTGGGCAACTTCTCCCTGCCCACGGCGCCCACCGTGAACCACGACCGAACGCAGGGCTACCGGGCCGGCAGCCTCGTCAGGGCACTGGACACAGGCCGGTTCTATCGCCTCTATGACGACTCGCCCGGCGAGGCCGACTGGCGGCAAGTAGTGTTGCTCAACGCCGATGGCGAACTCGTAGGTCCGATCATCCCACGGAGACAGACCTCAGCCGACCTGATCGCCCTGGAAGGCGTCGAGGGCATGACTTCAGGGGAGATTGCCTGGTCTACTGACGACGCCATCCCGGTGTACTACGACGGCACGAACTGGCGATTGTTCTCCGACAACACCCTCCTCTCGGCGGTGTAACCATGGCATACACGACAGGCAATATCTACGTGATCGAGACAGCCGTGGGCCGCATGGCAAACCAGCCGGTGCCCATAGTCGGCAACCGCAGCGACAACACCAAACCAGAGCGACTGCGAGACGGCCACGGCCGGAGCCACAATACTCTCCCGGACGGCCGCACCTGCCAGAAATGCAGACTGGCGACGGCAGACGACGTGCGTGCATGGCGAGACGCGGAACTGGCTGGAGACGTAGTTCTGATGGACGCCCAGGAATTCAGCGACTACCGCCGCCAGCAGTGGCCGGAGACGTATTCTGACGATACCGGGGAGGTTGCGAAATGAGCTACACACGCAGGGCACCCTCTGACATGCAGGCGTTGAGATTCGACGGGGTAGACGACCGCGCCGTTATGGATTCCAGCGTTGGTGACGCATGCCCGTACACTGGATATACCTATGCTGCCGTAGTTCGGATACCGGCGGGGGCCCCCGGTGGCTCCTACGACGGGTATATCATCGGGTCGAATTATCAACCGGGTATGACCGTACAACTGTCCTCCGGCAGAGTGACGTACTGGACCCGCGAACCAGACGGGAGCAACAATCACCTAGTTGTGGGGACGAGTGATCTACGGGACGGAGAGATCCATGCGGTACTACTGACGGTCGAGCCGGACGATGGCGTGGATATCCGGAACGGTGTGACATGCCGTGCGTGGGTCGATGGTGTCCTCGATGGCACGGCGAGTCTGGTGGGCTTATTACCGAGTCTACAGACCAGTATAAACCGGGTCGGTGCGTTTTTAGGTCCCGACGGACTCTTTGAGGGCGACATCGCCAGCGTCGGCGTATGGTCTCGTGTGCTGACTATCGCTGAGATGGCCGACCTGTACCTCCGGCCTACCACGGCTTCCGTCATCGCAGACGCGGCTGAGTTTTTTGACATGCAGACGTTGGACGTGTCAGGCGATCCCGTAGGCGTCAACGGCACGGTACTGGAGCTGACGGGTACGTCTGTGGTGCCCCGCGCGTCGCTGCCGAATGAGCATATCGTCTCTCGTGGTCCTACAACATGATCGACATTGCACTGTCAAAACGAGATTTGAGGCGGGCCGAGGCCCTGCTGGACGGCGTCAAGAACGGCGTTCCCCGCGTCATCGTGCGGTCGGTGAACAAGGTCGGTGTCTCGGCCCGACGGCGGGTGGTGGACGGGATCCGCCAGACCGTCGCGATCAAGGCCAAGGACCTTCGCCACCGGTACGTGACGTTGAGGAAGGCCAACTACCGGCGGATGTACGCGACCATTCACATCTCCGGTGGCCGGATCCCGCTGATCCGCTGGGGCGCACGGCAGCTCAAACGCGGCGTGAGCTACCGGATCAACCGCAGCGGCGGCCGCAAGAAGATCTCCGGGGCGTTCATCGCCACGATGGATAGCGGCCACCAGGGCGTCTACAAGCGGCGCGGCAAGGCCCGCCTGCCGATCGACGAACTGCATGGCCCGTCGATTCCGCAGGTCTTTCAGAACTCCGCCGAGTTCTCCCGCCGCGTGTTCGAACAGGAAACAGCCAAGAAGCTCAAGGCCGAGGTCCGCACACAACTGAAGCTGGTCCTTCGGCGGAGGAGAGTGGTATGAGCGAGCCGGTCCTCGAACAGATCGCCGTGGCCATGCAGGCCGCCCTGGAAGACATCGAGGGGCTTGCCGTCGTCATCCGCCCGAAGCGGACCGGGCTGCAGACCGCCCCTGGCGATCACACGATTGTGCTCACCCAGGGCGACGCGGGCCGGGCCCGCGAACACGACGTGGTCGGCAACCCCGCCGGGCAGGGCTGGATGCAGCAGTTCCTGGTGGACTGCTACATCCGCACCAGCGACGCCGACGAGACCGCCATCGAGACGCGGCTGAACCGCATGATCGCCGACGTGCAGGCTGTGGTCGGCGGCAACGTGCAGTGGGGCGGCCTGGCGATCGATTCGGAGGCCACGGGCGTGTTGCCCATCGAGAGCGAGGACGGGCAGCTGGAAGGATCCACGCTGCTGGTCAACGTGACGTACCGGGTCGCGGAGAACGACCCGACCACGCAGGTGTAGACCGGCCGACGCGCCGGAGAAAGGAACGGAGTCCATGAGCAAGCTCGGACGCAGGCGGCTGGTCCGCGTGGCCCTGGAGACCACGGCGGGAACGGCTGAGAGCCCCACCACACAACTGATCCTGGCGTATGATCCGGTGATCAACCGGGAGAACACCTTCCAGGAACGCCAGTACGCCAGCCAGTACGGAGGACGCCAGGCCGGACAGATGGCCGAGCCGACCGGGACGTGCAGTTTCCGCACGGAGCTGCGCTCCGACGGAACCGACGCCCTGGATGCGGGGCTGGCGATGCTGCTGAATGCGTGCGGGATGAAACTCACCGGCAGCGTGTTCGCGCCACGCACCGACATTCCCTCCGCCGACTGCACCGTGACCCTCGACGTGTTCGAGGACGGCGTCCGCAAGCGGATCCACGGGGCCGCCGGCACGTTCACGCTCACCGGGGAGGCCGGCAAGGCGGTGTTCGTCGAGTTCGAGTTCTCGGGCATTTGGGCAGCCCCGGTGGACGAGGCGCTTCCCGCCGACACGCCGGGCACCCGCAAGGCGATGCGGCTGGCCGACGCCACGTTCTCGATCGGCAGCGGGTTCCCGAAGGTGAGCAACTTCTCGCTGACGGCCAACAACGTCGTCGAGCAACGCCAGGACATCTCGGCCGCCGCCGCCATCGAACGGTACATCGTGGCCGACCGGGATATCACCATCGGCGTCGACCCAGAGCACGCGGCCGTGGCGACCCACGACATCTTCGGGCTGCTCGAGGGAGAGACCGAGGTCGCCGCCAGCCTGGAGCTGTCCGACGGTGACGTGGACCTCACCATCGCCGCCCCCAAGGCCCAGTATCGTGAGGTCTCGGAAGGTACACGCGACAGCAAGGCGATCCACGACGTGACGCTGCAGTGCAACATGGACAGCGGCGACGACGAAGTGACCCTCACCACCGCGGCCACTTTGTAAGGAGCGACCCGTGGAACCTACCCGAGAACAGATTGTGCGCAGCCTCCGCGAGACCCGCGGCGGGCTGGACGATGCCGACGACGCGGCCGTGCTGCGGATCTGGCGGACGATGGATCCCGCCGATCGCAAGGCCGCCGTCGAGCGGATCACGAAGACCACCGACAAGGCGGCCCGGCCTGTCAAGGCCACGCGCCGCGGGAAGGATGGAGACGATGCCCCTGCCACTGAGTCCCAATGACCGGTTCGAGCTGAGCCTCAAGTCCGACGAGGAGATCCCCCAGGCCGATCGGCCGACGTTCCTGTTCCGCCACCTGTCCGGGCGGGAACAACGGGAAATGGCGGCGATGTTCGATGAGCTGGATCAGGCGAAGACCACCGTCGATGCGATGGACATCACGTTCCGGTTGCTGAAACACGTCCTGGCCGGCTGGCGGAATCTGGCCGATCCGTCCGGCGAGCCGATCGAGTACTCACGCGACGGGTGCGAGGATGTGCTGCAGTTCCGTGAGGCCCAGGAGCTGGTCTACCGGGCGTGGGGGTATGCCCCATCGGTGGAAGGCCTGGGGGAATCCGACTCGCAGTCGAGTACGTCCACGGACGAATCTGCAAAGGCCCCTGCGGAACGTGCGTAGACCCGCCGACCGAGGCGTTGCCCTACGCGACCGAATGCCCGGCGTGTGGGGGACGCGGCTGTGAGCACTGCGACGACGGGGCCCTGCTGTTGACGGGCTGTCCTCGAAAGACGGTCTCCGCCGACGTGTGGGATCTGCTGGAGTACGCCGATCTGTTCCGTAAGGGCTGCCCGCCGGAGCCCGGCGGCGTGCTGGACCAGGCGTCGGCATTCGTCACGGCGGCCCGGTTCGCCTGGAGCGAGCGGGACCGCGTGAAAGCCGACGCCTTCCGGGGGATGGATTCGCCGGAGTAACCGCATGACGCGACAAGCCATCGACATTGTAGTGGCCGGGCACAACCGGACCCGGCGGGCGTTCAATCAGGTGGACCGGGGTCTGCATCGACTCCGGAAGCGTCTGTTGAGCTTCCGAAACCTGGCCATTGGCGGAGTCGGGATCTACGCACTCGGGCACGCGGCCCGCCACACCGTGACGGCCTTCGTCGACTTCGAGCAGCAACTGGCAATGGTGAATACCATGCTGGGCGCCGACGGTGAGCGGTACATGGGGATGTACCGTGAGGGGATCGCCGAGTTGGCCGCCCAGTTCGGCGAGAGTACCGACGCACTGGCCACGGGTCTCTACGATCTGCTCTCCGCAGGCGTCGCACCCGCAAAGGCCATGGACGCGCTGACAGTTTCGGTGAAGGCGGCGAAGGCAGGCATCACCGACACGTCGGTTTCCGTCGACGGCATCACCAGTTTGCTGAACGCCTACCAGCTCGAAGCCGGCCAGGCGGCGAAGGTAAGCGACCTGATGTTCACGACCGTCAAACGGGGCAAGATCACCTTCCCGCAACTGGCGAACAACATCGGCAAGGTCGCGCCCATGGCCCGAGCGGCGAACATGAGTATGCAGGACATGCTCGCCTCGATCGCCACAATGACTCGCCAGGGCCTTTCGGCCGAGGAAGCCACCACCCGACTCGTGAACGTGCTCAAAGCTCTACCTGCCGTCGCCGGCAACCTGCAACAGACGGTAGAGCGGTTCCGGGGGATGACGCTCGAAGAGATTATGAAGATCGTCCCGGAACAGCGGGCGGCGTCTGGCCTGGCTGCAATGGCGGCCGACATGAACGGCCTTCAGCGGGACATGGAGCTCATGCGGGATTCCGCCGGGCGGGCCTGGGAGGCCTTCGAGAAGATGACCCGCTCGCCGGCGTTCAGGCTGCAGAGGGCCCGGGCTCAGTTGCAGGACCTGATGAGGGACATCGGCTCGGGCGTGACACCCGTCCTGCTGGAGCTGGCGCAGGAGCTGAGTGAGAACCGCGAGGATCTGAAGGGGATGGCCAGGGATTTCGTGAAAGCAGAAGCCTCCGTGGCCAGGTTCCTGGCGGAGAACCGGGGATTGGTGACCTCGGTGGCCAAGTGGACGGCAGGTGTGATTGCGTTGGGGACGGCGGCCAAGGTGGCCGCCGGAGGGTTCAAAATCTTGGCGGGAGCGATCCAGCTGGCAGCAGCGGCCAAGGCGGCAGCAGCGGCCAAGGCGGCAGCAGCGTCCAAGGCGGCAGCAGCGTCCAAGGCGGCAGCAGCGTCAAAAGGCCTGCCGGCGATGGCGGCCGGACCTGCGGCGGCGGCAGCCTCTTTGGCCATCCCGATTGGTCTGGTTAGATGGTTTAAGTATGTCAGCGATGCGAAACGCAAGGCCGCCCTGGAGGGACGGGATCTCCGCAGCCTGGCCGAAGCCACCGAGCAAGCGCAAGAGGCATGGAGGAAGCAACTCCGGGAGCTGAATGACGTTGGCGGCGAACCCGAACCGAAACGGACAATCGGATGGGTGGAGCGGCTGACGGGGATGTCAGAGGATGAGTATTACCAGTCGCTTGTCCGGGTCGAGCGTCTGCTGGATCAGGCTGACCGTCTGCGACAGCGAGCTCAGGAGGTCGAGGAGCGTAATGCCAGGCTGAGACAGAGCGGCAACTACTGGACGCCCACCGCCGAGTCCCGCAAAGGCAACCCCGATCTGAGCCGGGCCATCCTGCCGACGGGTAACTACACCAAGAGGGCTCGCGAACTGGAACTCGCGGCGAAGAAGGCAAGAGAGCATCTTCAGGCAGCCGCCGTATGGCATCGCGGATTATTGGGCAGCATGGGCCGGAGTATGGATCATGTGTCCGACAAGGCCCGCAACGCCCTGACGTCCATGGGTGGATTGTGGTCCAGGTGGATCGAGAAGGTTCAGTATGCCAAGCAGAACGCTGATCTGATCCGAGACTTCCGGGAGGTCCAGGCAGCAGGTCTCAAGAATGAACTGGAGCGGGAAACGGCCCTGATCCGCCTGGCCTACGAGGAGCGGATCGCCGCGGCAAAGAAGGCCGGCAAGGATGTGGCCCTGGTCGAGAAGACCATGCAGATGGAGATTGCCCAGGCACGTTCGAAACACGAAGAACAGCGGAAAGAGCGGGCCAAGGGCCTGGCGAGTGAGATCGCCCGAATCTGGATCAATACTACAAAGACGGGGCTGGAACGGGAGATGGCTCTGCTGAAGCAGTCCCGGAAGGAGGAGCTTGCCTCGGCCCGGGACGAGGCTGAGAGAGACCTGGTCCGGCAGAAGTACAGTCTGCTGGAACGGCAGGCCCGCCAGCGGAATCAGGCAGCTCCCGATGCCTTCGCGGGACGGCAGCTGGCTGCCACCGAGGCTCGCTTCCTGGCCATGGCGCCCGGGCACACGCAGGACCGGCTGCGCGACCTGCACAAGGACAACCAGAAGCTCATCCAGAATACCGGCGAGCTGGTCGCGTGGGGGCGCAAGATGCTGGAGCATCTCGAACGGTCGCTGGGCGTATCGATCGCGAGGTTTTAGGTATGGGCATCCTGAGCGTCAAAGAAGGTTGGCGGGATACAACGCTCTCCGGTGATGGGCAGAACCGCTCCATCGTCCGGACCTTCTCGGTGATCACCGACTCGATCGACACCACCGCCTTCGAGGTGGCCACCGCCCAGGACCCCGCCTCCGGCCTGCGGATCCCGCAGCGGCAAGAAAGCCACCCGGCCAACTCGGTGTATGAGGCAGGCGACCCGTCCGCCTCCCGCGTCTCGCCGTGCTACTGGAACGTGGTGTGTACCTATACCCCGCGAGGAGCGAACCTGGAGCTGGGCCGCTGGCCGGCGGACGATCCGCTGTCGCATCCGGCCGACGTGAAGTGGTCCAAGGCTTCGTGGACCGAGGCCACCGACGTCGACGCCAATGGCGACCCCATCCAGACGGCCGCCGGCGAACCGCTCGACCCGCCCCCCTCGGTGGAGAAGGGCGACCGGGTGTTGACCATCGCACGCAATGAGGCGGCCCACGACGACGCCCAGGTCAGCCAATATGTGGACACCGTCAATGCCGGGACGTTCTGGGGTTACGGGGCCGGCCGCGGCCGACTGCTGGACATCGCCGCCGACCTGGTCCATGCCTCGATCAGCTATTGGCGAAAAACCTACAAGATCCGGTTTCGCGTGTACACGCCCGACGGCGTGACCAACGAGCACGCCTGGCGGCTGCGGTTGCTCAACCAGGGATATCGCTATCTCGACGATGCCGGGAAGGTGCACCAGTTCGTCGACGCCGAGGGCCGCCCGCTGCAGCAGCCCAAGCTCCTGGCCGCCAACGGAACACCCCTGGCCAGCGACGCGGATCCGGTGTACCTGCTCTTCGTGCAGTATCCACCGAAAGACTGGACGGCATTGGGGATCGGGCAATGAGCGGGATCCCCGGCGTGTACGGATTCGACGGAAACGGTGTGGCGCGGATCGTCTCGGCCGTCCGGCACGTGGAGACCCTGGCCGAGCAGGTCGAGCGGGTGATACGGCCCATGCGTCGGGGCCCGCAGCAGTACATCGAGCACTGGGTGGGGCGGATCGTCACGGCCGGGCCTGACTCCGAGAGCGACTACAGCGACGAGCGGTACTGGGTGAAGGAGGCCCGGGCCGCGAATACCACCGGACTGCCCGATACGGCCGTCACCCTCGAAGACCGCCCGAGCAGCGACCAGACGCACCGCCACGTGACGGCCACCAACCTGGTGGAGATCGCCGCCGGCAGCCACGATCTGGTGGCCGATACGCCGGTGCACGTGTTCGCGATCTACGATCAGCAGTCCGAACCCGTGAAACGATACTGGTTCGTGGGCGGGGGGAGCGGCGTTGCGCTGCGGTGGGCCGTCCTCACCGAAAATTGGAGCAAGCCCGCCGATGAGTCGGATGGCTGGCATCGGACGATTAGTGCCAATCCATGTGACGATGAGGACGGCAACGGGGTAGACACCAGCACCACGCTGACCCTGTATTTCCCATGGCTCTCGGAGCATGAAGACAATCTATTCCTAGGGTGGAGACCGCTGCTGCAGCTAGATAAAACTGTGCCATATCTGCCGCTGCCAGGCATCCCCAATACGGGGGTGCTTGTCTCGCCCATGTGGCGTATCGACCATGATCGCACGTGGTTCGAGTTCGCCAGTGGATTCACTAACCGAGATGGCGACACGATCTATAAATCCCTACTCCACAGTGAGCCATGGGCGGATGACCCAAATGCCCACGAATTCGATGTTATGGTGGACCTAGAGACGCGGGACGATATGGATGGCTGGTCATGTGGCCATCTGCGGGTGTACCGGGCAACCATGAAGTGGGATTCCAGGGGCCACGTGTTAGACCCAATATCATTTGCCCTGGATGAGTACTGGGCCGATGTAACCACCGCCGCCTATCCATAGGATCAATTATGAAATATCAATTGTCCATCCTGGTGCCAGCCGACGTGTTCGACGAGGACGCATCTGCCGAATTCATCGACCTGCTCGGGCGTCTGAGCGTCTCGCCCGATCGGATCCTCGTGATCGACCACGCTAAGGGTGGTCTGGGCGGCGACCAGCAGCGCCGGCAGGTATTGCGCCATTTGCAGCTTGACGGAAAGCATGTCTCAGCCCGTGCGTATTTCAAGGAGATGCCCAAGACGCGCCACGGCCACATGGAACCGACGTTCGGCCCGCTGCGAGACCTGCACGCGATGGCGGATGAGGTGAGATGCAGCAACGATCACTGGATTGGTCAGGCGGATGCCTGGTACGCCTCTCACCGGTACAAGAGATACAGTATTCAGCAAGCAGTAGCAGCTGGGCTCGATGCGGTCATGCTGGTGGAGTTCCCGCACATATTCCATGTCCGCCTGCCGGAAGCCCTGCTGGGGCACCTGGAGCATAATCCCGATTGCAGCTGGTGTTACCCGCCCCTGCTGCATGCGGACGTTCCCGGTAGTAATCCAGGCAAGGTCAAGCGGACTGTCCAGCGCGGCAAGATCCAAGAACTGCGCCCTGAGGGCAAGATTCAAGAGCGGGGCACGATGATCCGGCTGGCGGGTCTGGACATGGACGCCATCGCCGCCATAGAGCAGGGCCAGGAACCCATCATCCTGCTGGATGAGCTGCTGAAGACTGGCTATGGGCAGGGCGTGCGGAGCATCGATAGGGAGGGGGTCTGGTACCTGGAGGCCAGGAAATCTGCTGCCTTCGGGACGGCTGCCCAATCACCTGGTGATGCAGTGCGCGACCGCCTGGTCGCGCGGGCTATGCGCCCCAGGGGCGTTAACCGCCAGTAGGTCAACCGAAGCGTTTTTCATGGATTTATGGCAAAGCCATAAAAGCTCGAAATCAATCCATCGCCCCGGTGAGGCCTCGGAGTGCGAGAGGCAGCCACGCGGGGATTGCAACCTCCCCCCGCTCCCAGCGGCCGACCGATACGTAGGTCACGCCGAGCGCCTCGGCGAGTTGTCCCTGGGTGAGACTCAGGGTCTTCCGCGTTCTGCGCAGTTGGTAGGGCGCCATCGGCGCCATCTTCATGCCGCGACGCAGATCGGCCATTCCGAACATCCGCGCGGTGGCCTCCGGATCGGTCCCGTCTGGGATCTCCACATCTGCGAGGTCCGCCCAGTCCATTTGGTCCGCCGGCGGGGCGGCTTTGCCGATGTTCCGCAGGGCCAGGGCGTCCAGGCGGCCGGTGATCTCCGAAGCGGGCATCCCCGCCGGAACGCAGTCGATGCGCGTCACGTGGTAACGGCTGCCCTCAGGGCTCCCCAGTGGCCCATGCCATCCGGGGAGGATCGTCGTCTGGCCCGTGTGCAGGTCCAGACGGGCGTAAATCGTCGTGGCGTTGCTCATGGCTGTCTCCTGTCTCCTGTTTTAGCCGTCACGCGACGGCCGTAATAGCCCCGCCCCGGAGTTGCACCGGGGCGGGGCGGGTCAAAACAGCGACGGGTCTGACGTGTCGATACTGTCGATGACCTCTGTGAGCTCGTCTGACTCACGGCCGTCGACGGTGGCCCAGTCGTCGCCCTGGCTGTATCCGACCTGGAGGGTGTCGATACGGGCGTCGGGCCATCGTTCATGGACCGCCTGTCGGATGGCGGCCAGGTAGGCCTCCTCATCCATGCAGTCGCCGTTGTCGAACTCCAGCCTCGTCGGGCAGATGCTGATACTGATGGTCGCGTCTTTCATGGCTGTCTCCTGTTCTTTCGTGTTGCTTGTGTTCGGCCGGCCCGTTGCCTGCCAGTCTGCCAAATGCCCCGCCCCGGAGTCGCCGAGCAGGTGTTCGATCTCTTCGGGTTCCTGGTTGGCCAGGAAGGCGAGCGTCTGGATGAGCTTCTCGCGGACTTGGCCGAGGTCGCCGGCGTAGCTCCAGTCGGCCGGCTCGGCCTCGGCCTTGGCCTGGTGCTTGCCCAGTTCCAGGTCGAGCCAGTCGATCAGGCGGGCGATGTCTTCGCGGCGTTCGGTGTACAGTTCGCTTGCGGTTTGCTTGGCGCTCATGGTTCTGTCCTTCGGTTCGGGTTTTGGCCTGCATCGGCAGGCCCGGATAGCCCCGCCCCGGAGTTGCACCGGGGACCGCTGGCGGGGCTGGGGGTGGGTCAGAACAGCGACGGGTCGGACGTGTCGATACTGCCAATTACCTCTGCCAGCTCACCTGTCTCACGGCCGTTGATCGTCGCCCACTCGTCGCCCTGGCCGTATCCGACCTGCAGGGTGTCGATACGGGCGTCGGGCCATCGTGAGACGACCGCCTGGCGTATGGCGTCCAGGTAGGCGTCCTCATCCAAACAGTCGCCGTTGTCGAATTGCAGCCTCGTCGGGCAGATGCTGATACTGATCGTTGCATTATTCATAGTCTTGTTGCTCATGGTCAATCTCCTGTTCCCGTGTCTCTCAGGTTGCCTTATCCATCTGCTATAATAATACACTGTGTATGGTGGGATCGCAAGAAGAAAATAATACTATGTGTATTATTTTCTTCGACGCTCCACGTTGGCGGGTTGTCCTGCCACTTCACCCGATCTCCCCGATGATTCGCCGGGCGGCCTGGTGGTCGAGGCCGGCGTAGACCCGCGTGACGTCCACCGACGTGTGCCCCAGGATGGCCCGGGCCGCATCGAGCCCGTAGCGAGACTGGATCTCCGCGGCCACGGTGTGGCGGAGCTGGTGAGGATGCCAGCGGGGGATGCCCGCCTGGTCGCAGGCCCGGGCGATCGCCTGGCGGTAGGTTCGTGTGCTGTAGCGGTCCCGGTGCTTGGCCGGGCCCCTCCGGGGCTGGGAGCGATGGCCGGGACGGTTGCCACAGGACAGCGGCGTCTTGCGATCGGCGTGGGCGGCCTTCCGCCGGGCCGCCTCGGCCTCTGCGGGGCTGAAGCAGAAGGTGTCCGGGTTTCGCCCGTGCAGCCAGGGGACGAGGACCTCCCGGGCCCTGGGGCCGAGATAGATCGTTCTCTCGTGGCCACGGTGGGCGTTCTTGTGGTCGGAGGGGCGGTAGACCCACACCGTCTCGGGGGAGGTGTCGATCTCGCTAGGCTTCATGGAGAGGATCTCGCCGGGCCGGGCCCCGGTGAGTCGCTGCAGCTCGACGATCACCCAGACCTGGGGAGCCACAAACCACTCGATGGCCTCGATGTGACCTGTGGGCACCGGCTGGACCGGAGGTGGGTTGGTCGCGCCGCGGCGGCCGGGCCGGACGGGCTCCACCGTCTTGAGGACCATCCAGACGTTGGGGTCGACCAGTCGGCGGGAGCTGGCCCACTTCCAAGCCTTCCGGATCCGTGAGCAGTTCTTGTTGATTGAGCGGGCGGCCCGACCTTCGGCGATCATGGCGTCCTGGACGGCCTCGAGCTCTCCGGGGCCAAAATGCTCGATGTCCAGGTCTGCATAGAGCTGGACCACCGGTCGCAGGGCGCTTCGCAAGGCGGAGATCTCCGAGGACAGCGTGCCATCCTCCCGGCGGTAGTGTTCCTCGGCCCACTCCATGAACGCCACGACCAGGTCGGCGACGGTGCAGCCGTCGGCGGCGGGGTCACGGCCGGCGGCCACGTCGGAAGCGATGCGGGCGAAGGCCCGGCGGGACTCCTCGGACCCGTAGGGCCCCAGCATGATGCGGCGGCCGTGGTAGGAGGCGTAGGCCTGACCGGACTGCTTGTGGAGGTGGTACTCAGGAACGGCTTTTCGGGGGCGTGGCATGGCGTGCTCCTGGGGGTTTTCGTGAAGTCTTCACGAAAACCCCCTCGATCTGCGTTGCGCCACGCAACCCCGAAAGCTACATAAAGCAAGCCTTTGAATGGGCTTGCAAAGGGTGACTGAGGGGATTCGAACCCCCGACCCCCTGGACCACAAC
>CAZWYF010000012.1:77785-81781 GCA_964637835.1 uncultured Fibrobacteraceae bacterium | reverse complement strand
CCGCCCAAGACCGGACCGCCCAAGACCGGACCGCCCAAGACCGCACCGCCCAAGACCGGACCGCCACCACCTGGGACCAGGCCCTGGACCTCTCCCGGCAGCACGGCAAGCCCATCCTCATCGACTTCTTCACCGAGTGGTGAGGCGGCTGCCAGGTCTTCGCCCGTGAGGCGAAGGAGAACGAGCGCCTGCGCAGCTACCTGGCCGAGAAGGTGATCCTGCTGAAGAACGACTGCGAGAAGGGCGCCGGGAAGGATCTCGCGCAGCGATACGAGGTGCGCGTCTACCCCACCTTCGCCATGGTCGACCGCCAGGGCGAGGTCACCGACCGGTGGGCGGGCTATGCCGGCGTGGACGGCTTCATCGAGCAGGTGGACCGCGCGCGGGACGACCGCCGCACCATCGCCCGGAAGCGCGTCGCGTTCGCCGATCAGCCCACCCTGGACCTGGCCCTCTCGCTGGCCCAGCACAGCGAGGCCGTCTTCGCCAGCGCCGATGCGGTGGACTACTACCGCAAGGCCATGGCCCTGGATCCGGCCCTCACCGAGGAGCTGCGCGGCAAGATCTTCATGGCCATGTACTACGGCGCCCAGCAGGGCCAGTTCACCGGCCCGCAGCTGCTGGCCGAGGGCGAGGCCGTCCTGCGCGATCCCGACGCCACCCTCGACCAGGTCCTCATGGTCGCCAGCATCACGCGCCAGATCGCCCCGCCGGACGAGTACGTCCCCTTCCTGGAGCGCGCCCTCGCCGTGACCGCGGACGCCGAAGACCCCGCGGCGCAGGGCTTCCGGCGCGAGCTGCTCGTGGATGCCGCCCTGCTCATCGACAAGGACGTGGAGCAGGCCCTGCGCCTGAAGCGCGAGGCCCTGCCGGACAGCTGGCGGGACGACCCCGTCGCCCTCAACGACTTCGCCTGGTGGTGCTTCGAGAACGGCGTGAACCTCGACGAGGCGTACGACCTCGCCGTCCGCGGCGCCGAACTGGCCCAGGACGACGCCACGCGCGCCAACATCCTGGACACCGCCGCCCAGGTGGCCTTCAGGGCGGGCCAGGTGGAGCAGGCGCTCGCGCATCAGCGGGAGGCGGTGCGCCTGGCGCCCGATCACCAGGGCTTCCGCGAGACGCTGGAGCGGTTCGAGGCGGCCAGCGGCGGCTGAGGCCGGCCCCGCGAAACCATGGTCTTCGACTCCCGTATGTGCGATCATCACGGGCCCGGGATCTCGTCTGGACGCGGACGGGATCCCGGTCGCCACCACCGGCGTGGTCGTCCCGCTCGACGGCCACCGATTCCACAGGGAGGTCCAC
Source organism: uncultured Fibrobacteraceae bacterium (assembly GCA_964637835.1). GTDB lineage: Bacteria > Krumholzibacteriota > Krumholzibacteriia > LZORAL124-64-63 > LZORAL124-64-63 > Glo-17. The sequence continues at coordinate 80,476 of CAZWYF010000012.1, read as the reverse complement.
GATGATCAAATCGCCACCGAACCTGCGCCCTGCGCTCCTGACCGTCGGCCTCACCGTCCTGCTCGTGGCCACGGCGCCGGCCGAGACGTTCATCGAGACCTTCGACGGCGGCAGCAACGTGGGCGGCTGGTCCTACTTCCCGCAGGAGCAGATCGAGCCCGAGGGCGGCAACCCCGGGGCCTACCTCCACGCCTGGGGGCTGGACACCTTCGCGCCCTGGCCGTCCACCACCGATCCCACGTCCGTCTTCTGCGGCGACTACCGCAGCGCCGGCGTCACCACCATCGGCGTCGACCTGATCACCATCGCCGTGGACTTCTCGGCCGAGGGTCGCAACTGCACGCTCATGCTCCGGGACGACAACGACACCCCGGAGGATATCAGCGACGACTGGGTCGCGTTCACCCTGGGCGAGTTCATCCCCGAGCCCGGCGAGGGCTGGCGGTCCTTCACGTTCGAGGTGCCCTCGCAGTCGGACACCTGGCCGGACGGGTGGGACAGCATGACCCTCGGCGGCAACGCGCCGGAGCCGGACTGGGCCGCGCTCATGGCGGACGTCGACGAGGTGGGCTTCCACCACGGCGATCCGCTGATGTTCTACATCTTCCAGATGTGGGAGCTGGGCCTGGATAATCCCACCATCACCTTCGAGGGCTCCGTGGCGGTGGAGGGGCAGTCGTTGACGCAGGTCAAGGCGCTGTTCCAGTAGGCGGCCCGGCGCCGGTCCCGTGCCGGCGGCCAGGATCACGGCGCGGCGGCGGCCAGCCGCCGCGCCACCGCCATGTCCTTCAGATCCCCGCGCCCTGGTCGCGGGTCCGGCCGGCCGGGTCGCCGCCGGATCCGTCGGCGAAGAGCGCGCGCGTCTCCTCGCGGTTGAGCACCACCAGCGTCGCCACGCCCAGCACCGTGCCCAGCGGGACGTTCAGGCAGGCGATGGCCGCCACCACCATGCAGAAGGTGTGGCGGCGTCCGGCCATGAGGCTGCGGCCGGCGTAGGCCAGCGCCGCCGCCCAGATCCAGGCCAGCACCACGGCGGTGCCCACCAGGGCGGCGCCCAGGGCGCTGCTCGCGGCCAGGGCGCCGGCGTCGGCATCGCGCCCGGCCTCGGCGGCCAGCTCCGGCCACCACACCGAGGCGATGAGCAGCCAGAACGCCGGCATCAGCGAGCCCAGCAGCACCACGCCGGCGTACACGAAGTGGAAGATGGCCAGCAGCCGGAGATTCTCCTGGACGCGGTTCATGGACGCCTCCTCGGGGATGATGTCGGCCGCGGATCCGCGGCGGCCGTCGGTCCTCTCATGGTGCCGCAATCGCGGCCCGACGGCAACGCCCCGGCGCCAGGCGGCCCGCCCGGCGGTCACGATCATGAGGCCCGGGAGGCGGGCGATCGCCCGGCCACCGGCCGGTGTCTGCTGGACGCCGACGCCGCATCGCCTATGCTTCGGGCATGAACCTCTGGCGCGACCGCAACCTGCACATCGTCTTCGGCGTGACCCTGATGGCCGTCCTGGGCGTCTCCAGCGTGGCGCCGGCGCTGCCGCGCATCGCCGACGTGTTCGGCATCTCGCCCCAGCGGACCGGGCTGCTGATCACCATCTTCACCGTGCCCGGCGCCCTGCTCACGCCGGTGGCGGGCGTGCTCGCCGACCGGTTCGGCCGGCGGCGGGTGATCGCGCCGTCGCTGTGGCTCTTCGCCCTGGCGGGTGTGGCCTGCGCCTTCGCCGGCAGCTTCACCCAGCTGCTGGTGCTGCGGTTCCTGCAGGGCGTGGGCGCGGCGTCGCTGGGGGCCCTGAACCTCGCCCTGCTGGGCGACCTCTTCGAGGGCCGCCGCCGCGCCTCCGCCATGGGCATCAACATGACCGTGCTGAGCGTGGGCACCGCCGCCTACCCCGGCGTGGGCGGCGCCCTGGCCGAGCTCGGCTGGCGCTGGCCGTTCGCCCTGGCGGCGGCCGCGATCCCGGTGGCCCTGGCGGTGCAGTTCAGGCTCCGCAATCCCGAACCCCGCAACGAGCAGACCCTGCGCGACTACCTGGGCGCCGTGGCCCGCCGGGTCTGGCGACCGCCGGTGGGTGCGAGCTTCACCGTCAGCCTGGTCACCTTCATCCTGCTCTACGGCGCCATCCTCACCTACTTCCCCGTGCTGCTGGACCGGCGCTTCGGCTTCTCGCCGCTGGTGATCGGCCTGTACCTGACCGGGGGCTCGGCGGCCACCGGGTTGCTCTCGGTGATGTCGGGCTGGATCTCCGACCGGATGCGGCCCCGGCGGATCATCGCCATCTCCTTCGTCCTCTACGCCGCGGCCCTCGCGCTCATCGGCTGGCTCTCCTCGCCCTGGCTGCTCATCCTGCCGGTGCTGCTCAACGGCTGCGCCATGGGGCTGAACATGCCGGCGCTGATGACGGTGCTGGCGGGCCTGGCGCCCACCGAGCACCGGGGCGCGTTCCTCGCGCTCAACGGCACCGTCCTGCGGGGCGGACAGACGCTGGGCCCGCTGCTGGGCGGCGTCGTGTTCGGCTGGCAGGGGCTGGGGGCCATCTTCGCCGCCGGCGCGGCGCTGGCCGTGCTCACGCTGCTGGTGGTGGTGCCCTTCGTGCCGGCCGTGGATCCTGGCCGGCAACGCGCTCCCGGCCCCTGAGCCGACGCCCGGCCGCGAGCCATCGGAGGCACGTCCCGGCCGCCGCGCGCCCGCCC
>CAZWYF010000012.1:48529-77685 GCA_964637835.1 uncultured Fibrobacteraceae bacterium | reverse complement strand
CCGACGCCCGGCCGCGAGCCATCGGAGGCACGTCCCGGCCGCCGCGCGCCCGCCCTGCTCGCCGGCTGCAGCCAGGAGAACGACCCCGCCAGCCCCGCCGGCAGCACCGAGCCGGTGGACCCCGCCACGGTCAACAGGTTCGTGGACGACCTCCCCGACTGGCAGGTCCCCTCCGACCAGCCCGACCCGCCCGCGCCGCAGGACGACGAGGAGGTGCTCGAGGACCTCCAGTACTACGTCTGCGAGGTGGTGGAATACGACCTGCGCCAGAACTTCGAGAGCATCGTCGCGGTGGGGGCCAGCGCCACCGCGCTCAAGCCCGGCATGCTGGTCCAGGGGGCCGGCGTGCGTGACGGGTCGCTCTCGACCATCGGCCTGCGCCGTTCGCCGCTCAGCCTCTCGGTGAACCTCGCCCTGGAGAATCCGAGCCGGACCGTGGATGAGCCCAACAGCTCCACCCTGCAGGAGGCCATCGCCTCGCTGCAGCGCGAGGCCGACACCCGCCTGGGCAGCCTGCCGGTGGTGCCGGCGGCCATCAACTTCCAGGCCCACAGCGCGTACTCCTACGAGCAGGCCATGCTCGCGGCCGGCATCAGCCTCAGCTACGACGCCGTCTTCGCCAGCGGCTCGGTGAGCGCGGCCTTCAGCGAGCAGTCGTCCCTCTCGCAGACCACGGTGATCGTCAAGCTCATGCAGCCCATGTACACCATCTCCTTCGCCGACGACGCCCTGGCCGAGCCGGCCTCCTTCTTCCATCCCGACATCACCCAGGGGGATTTCGATCGGCAGGTGGAGCTGGGCACCATGGGCGCGGGCAACCAGCCGTGCTACGTGCAGTCGGTCACCTACGGGCGCATGCTGGTCTACACCATGACCAGCACCGAGGCCGAGTCCGCCCAGGAACTGCGCGCGGCGGCCCAGGCCTCCTACGGCGCCTGGGAGGGCAGCGGCAGCTACAACGAACGTCAGCGCCAGCTGGTCAGCAATTCCTCCCTGGAGGTCCAGGTGTTCGGCGGCACGCAGGAGGATGCGCTCGACGGCATCCGCGCCGCCCTGCGCGATGGCGACTTCGGCGAGTTCCTGCGGCCGGTGCCGGCCACCACCGCGGTCCCCCTGTCCTACCGCATCAACGACCTCAAGAACCGGCAGCCCGCGGTGATCGGCGACGCCACCCGTTTCTCCATCCGGCAGTGCGAGCCGGCCAGCCTCTTCCGCTTCACCGTCTCGCTGGACAGCGTCTCGGTGGTGGCGGGCTGCACCGAGCAGGAGCTGTTCGACATCGAGAGCTACGTCTGGTCGCCGGGCAGCGGCGGGGGTTCCTGGTGGCTGCTGCACAACGACGGCGAGTACTTCCCGCGCGAGACGCTCGCCGATCTGAACAACCAGACCATCTTCTCGCTGGAGGCCACCCAGGACACCGAGCTGGAGATCTACACCGGCGTCTACGGCGGTGCGGGCGGCGGCTACGACGGCTGGTCCCGCGAGACCACCCTCGCCTTCCCGTTCGACTTCGAGACCAACCCGTACAGCTTCTCGCACATCAACACCACGAGCAACGACGGCTACGACAACTGCACCCTCGAGGTGCACTACACCATCCACCGCGCTCTCGAGCCCTGATCCACCGGGCATCCGCGGCGAGGCCGGCCGGGGCTGGCCTCGCCGTGCGTTCCGCGCTAGGCTGCGGCCGAACGCCATGGACGCGCCTCGCCCCCGCGTCGGGATCCCTGCCCCGGAGCCTGCCATGTCTTTCTGCCAACGTTCTTGCCGAGGGTCGCGGACCTCTCCGGCCCCGGCGACCAGCCTCGCCGCCGCCACCCTGCTCCTCGCCCTCGCCGCCGTCGTGGCCGTCGCGCAGACCGATGACGGACCGCCGCCGGTGGTCGCGGACGCCGTCCTGCGCCTCGGCCCGCTGCCGGCGCCGCCCGCCGGCGACCTGGATCCGCGCGTGCATGCCGACGCCGAGGTGGTCCCGGAGATCGACCCCGCCGGCTGGCTGCCCACCGCGGGGCAGGAGGTTCCCGCTCCCGCCGGCTCCCGTCGCTGGACCCGCGTGGCCACCGACGGCGCGGTGCGCCTGCGCGAGGCCGGCGTCTGGTGGCTGGCCGCCCGCCTGGTCACCGACCGCTGGGCCGAGGTCACCGTCTCCGCCGGCGACGACGCCGAGGTCTGGGTGGATGGCGAGCGGGCCACCGGCGCGGTGGCCCTGCCGGCCGGCGCCTGCTTCGTGTTCGCGCGCGTGGCCACCGAGGAGGCCCTGGACGCCGTGAGCCTCGCCGCCTCGGGTGCGGCCGGCCTGCGCTGGGACCTGGACGCGCGCCTGGACTTCAGCCGCTTCGCGCGCACCGGCCGCCTGGCCTCGCTGGGCAGCCTGGCCGTGGCGCCCCGCGGCCAGCTGGTCGCCCGCCACCTCTCGCGGCGCGATCCCGACGGCGAGGGCCGCCGTGGCGAGACCGCCGTGCTCGATGGCCGCGGCCAGCGCATCGCCTCGGATCTGGGCGGCCCGGACGCGCGCCCGGTGGCGTTCACTCCCGACGGCACCGGCCTGCTGCTGCGTCGCGCCGGCGAGGACGGCACCGACCTGCTGCTCTGGACCGCGCCCCGGGGCCCGGTGCGCACCGTGGTCGCCGACGAGCCCGGCCTCGGCCTGCTGCGCCTCTCTCCCGACGGCACCCGCCTGCTCCTGAGCACCACCCGGGGCCTCGACCCCGCCGAGCCGGACGCCGACCGCCGCCGCTGGGACGCCCTGCGCGAGCGGGTGGCCGACTGGGCGCCGCGCCCGCACCTGCAGGTGGTGGACCTGCGCAGCGGCGCGCGCCAGGTGCTCACCCGTCCCGGCGACCACGTCCTCGATGACGCCGCCTGGCTGCCCGGCGGCGAGGCCGTGGTCTACGCCCGCACCGTGCCCCAGGTGCCGCGGCCGTGGTTCCGCACCGAGATCCGCGTCCGCGACCTCGCCACCGGCGAGGACCGCCTCGCCGCCACCTTCACCGCCGGCTGGGAGTCGCGCCCCCGGGCGCTCACGCCCCATCCCGACGGCCGCCGCGTGGTCTTCCTCGGCCCGCCCGACCAGGTGGGCGGCGACCGCGCTGAGCACAACGTCTACCACGCGCAGGTCTGGGAACTGGACCTGGTCTCGGGCGGCCTGCGCCGCGTCACCCGGGACGTTCCCCACGCCTTCGCCGCCGGCCGCGGTCTGCCCGCCTGGCTGGACGGCGGCCGCCGCCTGCTGCTGCCGGCCAGCGCCGGCGGCCGCGACGTGCTGGTGACGCTGGACGCCGGGGGCGAGGCCTGGGCGGCGACGGAGCTGCCCACCGCCGCGGTCACCGGCGGCGACTGGGCCGTGGCCCCCGACGGCACCCACGTGGCCTACGGCGCCGAGGGCCCCACCACGCCGGCGGCGCTGTGGCTGCAGCCGGTGGGCGGCGGCCCCCGCGAGCTGGAGGCCCCCGACCGCGACCTGCCCGACCGCCACGTGATCTCCCGGCCCCAGGATGCCACGTTCACCGGCCCCGGCGGCGAGACCATCGAGGCCTGGTGGTACCCGCCCGTGGGTCCCGACGGCCCGCTCACCGGCCACGACCGCGGCTCGGTCCCGCTGATCGTCTACTACTACGGCGGCGCCACGCCCACCACGCGCGGCTTCGACGGCACCCACCAGTACTGGGCCGCCGCCGGCTACGCCGTCCTGGTGATCAACCCCCGCGGCGCCCGCGGCTATGGCCAGGCCTTCGCCGACTGGCACGCCGGCGACTGGGGCCCCGCCGCCGGCGCCGACGTCCTGGCCGGCGCCGAGGCCCTCCTCGCGCGCCGCCCCGAGCTGGACCCCGACCGCGTCGGCTGCTACGGCGGCAGCTACGGCGGCTTCATGACCATGCACCTGATCACCCGCAGCGACCTCTTCGCCGCTGCGGTGGCCATGTACGGCATCGCCGACCTGGCCACCTACTGGGGCCAGGGCACCTGGGGCTGGACCTACGGCGACATGGCCCTCGGCGGCCGCACCCCCTGGGACGACCCCGCCTACTTCATCGAGCGCTCGCCCCTGTTCCAGGCCGGCGAGATCCAGACCCCGCTGCTGCTGCTGCACGGCGACGCCGACGTGAACGTCACCCCCGGCGAATCGGCCGAGATGTTCACCGCCCTGCAGGTGCAGGGCAAGCCGGTGGAGATGGTCACCTTCGCCGGCGAGGGCCACGGCATCTCCGGCTGCTGGGAGGACCGCGTGGCCCACCGCACCATGATGCGCGAGTGGTTCGACCGCTGGCTGCGAGGTCGTCCCGAGGCCTGGGCGCACCGCTGGACGGACTGAGCGGCGGGCGCCCCGGCCCGCCGCCGGGCCGTCGGGCCGCCGCGGTGCCAGCATGATGCCGGCGCGGTGCCGGCGCGATGGTTGCAGGACCGTGGGAGAATCCGGGTCCGGTCGGCGGGACGGCGGACCGGTTCCGGAAAGCCCGGGAAACCCGCGGAACGCCCGCGCCATCTTCGGGGAGTTGCACCATGCCGGCCCAGGTTGCAGAACGCCGCGCCCATGCTCCCGGAGACCTCCTGCAGGTGGGGCCGGACAACCCGGCCGCCAGCAACGGTCGGCTCCGGGAGGCCAACCGCCTGCTCGAGCAGAAGGAGTACGACCGCGCCGAGACCATCCTCGTGCGCATGGTCAAGGAGGATCCCCGTGATCCCGAGCCCCTGGCCAGCCTGGCGGTATGCGTGGCCGCCGGACGGGGCCAGCTGGCCACTGCCGAGAAGCTGGCCGACCGCGCCCGCAAGCTGGCGCCCTCGCGCGGCTGCGGCTGGTTCGCCCTGGGCTACGTCAACCTGCTGGGCTCGCGCCTGGAGAAGGGCTGGCGCTACCTGGACGAGGGGCGCCGCCGCGATCCCCGCGATCCGCGCCTGGCCTGGGCGCAGCAGGAGTACGAGCAGCGTCGTCCCGGGGTGATCGCCGACCTCGCCCGGGACAATCCGGTGAACCGCCTGCTCGACGGCGCCCGCCAGGTGATGCTCGACCGCCGGGTGATGCTCGCCAGCGCGTTCTACGCCTGCTACCGCGTGGCCTGGCTGTACTTCTCGCTGCGCTGAGCGCCACCTCGGCACGAGGGGGACGACCCGTGGCGCCAGGCGAGATTGCGCTTCCCGGGCGTCGGGACGTAACTTTGGGACCACGACCAGACGTCCCGAGGCTCCCCGCGATCCCGGAAGGCTCGACATGCGCAACAATCTGCTGGCGGCGCTCTGCCTCGGCCTGTGCTTCGTGGCCGGCACCGTCATCCTCGGCCGCACCTGGCGCGGCAACGTGGAGATCGCCCAGACCCTGCAGGTGACGGGCTCGGCCCGCATGGATCTGGTGTCCGACCTCGGCCACCTGCGCTACTCGGTCACCGGTCGCGGCGCCACCGCCGAGGCGGCCTACCGCGACCTGCAGCGCCAGCTGCCGATCATCGACGGCTTCCTCGCCGGCGCCGACGTGCCGGACACCGCGGTGCAGGAGAACCCGGTCAACACGTGGGGCATCGAGGAGTTCGACCAGCAGGGCAACCGCACCGGCGACGTCCTGGAGTATCGCTGCGAGCAGGGCTTCATGATCGAGCTGCGGGATGTCTACCGGATCAAGGCGCTGTCGGTGGATCTGGCCGGCCTGGTCACCGAGGGCGTGGACCTGCGTACCCAGCGTCCGGAGTACCTGGACACCGACCTCGCGGCCATCAAGGAGGAGGTCCAGGCCCTCGCGGCCCGGGACGCCATGCGCCGCGCCCACAAGGTGGCCGAGGCGGCCGGCGCGGAACTGGGCCCCATCCGCGAGGCCCGCATGGGCGTCCTCCAGGTGACCCCGCGCCACAGCACCACGGTCAGCGACTACGGCATCAACGACACCTCGGCCATCGAGAAGCAGATCACCGCCGTGGTGCACGCGAAGTTCGCCATCGAGTAGGATGCGGCCGCCGCGTTCATCTCGCTCCGGGGGCCCGGAGGCGTCGGTCCGCGCGTCCGCTCGCCTGGCTGCCCGCCTGCCCGCCGGCCCGCCGACCGGCCCGCCGACCGGCACGCCGGCCCGTTCGCCCGCCGGCCTGGCGGCCCTGTCCGTCCTGGCCGTCGTGGCGATCCTGGGGGCCGACGGTCTGCCGGACGCCGCGCGGGCGCAGGACATCCCGGCGCTCGCCGACACCTCCGACGCGCCCCTGGACGTCCAGTTCTTCCCCCCCGCGGTCTCGACCTACGGGCTGGTCTGGGTGCCCATCGGCACGGCCAGCGAGAGCCGTGGCCTGGGCGGCGGACTCAAGACGGTCCTGCCGTACCAGCTGGAGGGCGATCCGGACTCTCCCGCCTCGGAGCTCGCGCTCGAGTTCCTGGTGACGCTCGAGGGCCAGCAGCGGCTCGAGCTGACCAGCGACCTCCTGTGGGACGCCGGCCGGAATTACGTGCGCCTGCGGCTGGACTACGATGGCCTCGCACGTCGCTTCTACGGTCTCGGTCCGGCCGCCGACCAGGACGACCGCGAGTACTACAAGCCCCACCAGCTCCTGAGCTACGTCGAGGGCGCGCGCCAGCTCGGCGGCGGCGTGGCCGTCGGGCCGCGATTCGAGGTGCACCGCCAGATGATCTCCGACATCGATCGCGGTGGCGTGCTCGATTGCGGTCACGTGTGCACGGCGTTCGACGTCACCGAGATCGGTGCCGGCGGCATCTTCCGCGTCGATCGCCGCGACGTGCGCTACTGGCCCACGCGGGGCCTCTTCCTGCAGGGGCAGCTCATGGCCTTCTCTCACGGGCTGGGTGGCGCCCATGACTTCACCGTCTTCAACGCCGACCTGCGCGGCTACTGGTCGCCGGCGCCCCATCAGGTCCTGGCCGGCCAGCTCTTCTACTACGGCGTCAATGGCCAGCCCCCGTTCTGGCGCCTGGCCTCCCTGGGCGGGCGTCACCACTCCCGCGCCTACGTGCGCGACCGCTGGCTCGACCGCGTGATGACGGCCGCCCAGGTGGAGTGGCGCTGGCGGGCACGCCAGCGCGTGGGGATGACGGTGTTCGGCGGCGTGGCGGTGGTCGGCGAGGACGTGGCGTCGCTCCGGGCCCGGTACCTGCGCCCCTCCGTGGGGCTGGGCCTGCGGGTCTACACCGGGCGCGGTCCGGAGGCCGTGCCCCTGCGGCTGGACCTGGCCTTCGGCTACCAGGCCGCGCGGGTCTCCGTGGGGATCGGCGAGGCGTTCTGACCGCCGCCGGCCGCGGCCCCGGAGCCGGAGCCGGTCGTCCGTGGGCGCGGCGAGCCCGTCATCGCTCCGTGGCCGGCGGCCGGAGGTGGCGGTAGGCCGGCGCGGGCGCGTCGCCGCTCGCCGGCCCGGCGGCGGCCCCTGCCGACGCGGCGGCCCGGCTCGCGGCCACGCGCGGGTCGGCCTGCAGGCGCGCGCTCACCGGGACCACCATGCGCGCCGGGATGAAGGCGTAGGGCTCCCCGGTGCCGGCCGCCACCACCTCGCCAGCCACCACCGCGCGGTCCATCTCCACCAGCCGCAGACCTTCCAGGGCAGCGCGCACGGCGGCGTGATCGGTGGCCGCGGCGGGATCCCAGAAGACCGCCGCCTCCCGGGCCAGCTCGGCCATGTGGAAGTGGGCGGGCAGGAAGGTGAGCCCGTCCAGGTCGAGGCGCTCGCAGAGCACCACCAGCATGGCCGTCACGTCGCGCAGCAGCCCCAGTCCCGGGTATCGCTGGCCCGAGAGCGGGGGACGCCCCAGCACGAACGCCCCGCGGGCGTTCTGCAGCAGCAACCATTCCACCGAGAGCAGGGTGTAGGGCGGGGCGACGCTGGCATCGCGCCGCAGCTTCAGCTCCAGCAGGGTGCGGGGCTCCGCCCCGGCGAGATCCTGGACGCGCAGCAGGTGGCCGAGGGGGTCGTCCAGATCCACCTCCACGGCGAGCTTGCGGAAGCCGCGCGCCCGCATCCGGTCCAGCAGCCCGCTCTTCTCCAGCACCACCTCCAGGCCGTGGCGTGGGATGGCGTCCAGGAAGCGCGTGCTGCGCACGCCGTCCAGACCGGGCAGGTCGCCGGCGTCCAGTTCCCAGCCATCGACCAGGTCGCCGGCGGGGGCGATCCGCGCCGGACCGCGGTCCTCCGTGGCCGAGGTCTGCGGGCGCCGGAAGAACAGCGGCTCCAGCCGACGGTAGTGGTCCAGGGGCAACTCCAGGTCCAGGGGCGGGTCGATGGCGGCATCACCGGTGAGCAGCCAGCGCAGGACCGCCGCCGGGTGTCGCCAGGCGTGCCGGCCATAGCCGCCGGCCAGCAGGTAGACCGTGGGGATGGGGTCGGGCCGTTCGCGGAGGTAGCCGAGGACCAGGCGGTCGCGGGCCACCAGGCCGTCGTGGCTCAGGCGCCAGTCGCCCAGGCGGTCGTTCCGGTGGCCGTCGCTGCCGGCCAGGTAGAACACCAGGCCGGGTTGCACGTGCGCGATCACCGGCGGCAGGTGCGCATCGACGGCAGCGATGAGCGTGGCGTCGTCGACGTCCGGACCGAGGGCGAGGCAGGTGTCGGCCACCGCGCCCTCGGCCAGCAGGGTGCGATTGTGCAGGCTGAAGGTGTGGACGGTGGGGTCGTCGGCGAAGAGGGCCCGGGTGCCGTCGCCGTCGTGGACGTCCAGGTCGACCACCAGGATGGGCGCCTGGTAGCCGCGCGCGCGCCAGGTGCGGATGGTCACGGCGACGTCGTGGAAGCAGCTGAAACCGTGGCCGCGGTCGGTGAAGGCGTGGTGGAAGCCGCCGCCGAGGTTCACCGCCACGATGCCCCGGCGCAAGGCCAGCTTGGTGGCGCGCAGGGTGCCGCCGACCATGGCGCGGGAGCCCGCCAGGAAGGCGTCTTGCAGCGCCGGGCGCAGGGCCTCGCCCACGATGGGTGTCAACGCGTCCGGCTGCGCCAGCGATTCGAGGTACGCGTGCGTATGCACCAGGCGCAGCCGATCCAGGCTCGCCGGCCGCGGGCGGTGCAGGGCGCCCCGGCGCAGGAGGCGTTCCTGTTGCAGGTAGTGGAGGATGCGGTGGGGGCGGTGCAGGTCGTAGGGGCCGGCCAGCTCCTCGGCGGCGTAGGCCGGATGGAAGACGAAGCAGGGTCCCACGTGCCGGCATCCGGGCAGGAGGTCCGTCAGGCGGCAGAGGGCGCGACGAGCCTGGTGGCGTCGTCTCGTCCAGACCGATGCGGGGCGTCTAGCGGGCATGGCGTCTCGCCGGGTGGGCGGCCTCCGTGGCGGAGTCTGGAGAGATCCGTCGCCGTCGTCAAGACCGCGTGGTCGCCAGGGTCCCGTGGTCGCCAGGGTCGCGTGGTCGCCGGGCCGCGCGGCGGCCGGGCGCCCGCGGGCGCGACCACGCTCAGAGCGAGAACCAGGCGTTGAGCTTGACCAGTACCGTGTTGGTCGGCTCCTGGTTCCACAGGAGGTCCGGGGCCAGGTCGCCGAGCCAGAGGCGCTCGTCGCCCGGCGTGTCGTCGCGCGCGAGGTAGCCCTCGCGGCCATGGGTCCAGACCAGGAACAGCGTGGAGCCCGGCCGGTACTCCCAGCGCCAGACCAGGTTGAGGTTCAGGGCGGCGAAGTCGAAGTCGTAGGGCGCGGTGTCCAGGTCGTAGGGCCGCAGGTCGCGGCTGTCCGGCGTGGCGAGGCGCCGGGGGCGGGAGTACCGGCCGGTGGTCAGGTAGGGCTGGGCGTAGAGCTCGAGGGAGGTGTCGCGATCGAAGAACCAGCTGGTGCGCAGGGTCACATCCAGCGTCTGCTGGTCCAGTTCGGCGAACACGTAGGCCACGCCGTCCAGGCCCGCCGGATCGGCCAGGTTGACCAGCCACTGGGCGTCTGCCAGGCGGTCCTCGTAGCGCAGGTCCAGGCTGGCGGTCAGCCGCCGGCCCACGTCGGTGCGGATGCCGTAGCGGAGGTCCCAGGTGGAGCTGCCGGCGGCGTCGCCGGTGTGGCCGACGCGCCAGGTGTGGCGCCGGCTGCGGGTCCAGTCGGTCTGGACCCGCATTCCCAGCCGTTCGTAGGCCACCGTCTCCATGAGCGGGCCGCGACGCCCGCCGAAGAAGCGCGTGCTGTACTTCGAGACGCCGGGGGCGCCGAACTCCGCCCAGCCCTGCAGCTCCCAGTTGCCGTGGGTCTGGTTGTAGCTCTCGAGGTAGACGCCCGCGCCGCTGGGACGACCCTCGCCGTGGGCCCAGACCTCCTCGCCGGTGGCCTCGCTCACGTGGCGCTGGTCGCCATGGAGCCAGGTCCGCCAGGCGTTGACGTACTGGTTGGAGGTCTTCATCAGGCTCTCGGCGCCGTCGGCCGAGTAGCGGTACTGCAGCCAGGTGCGGGTCCGGATCTCGTCGTTGGCCTGGAGGAAGCCGAGGTCGTTGGGATCGAAACGATCGCTCTCCCAGCGGCCGGAGAGGCCGCCGCGCCAGACGCCGGCCTGCTTGACCAGTTCCAGGTCGCCGGCCGTGCCGCTGCGCTCCGCGCCTCCCGGATCGAGCATGGTGCCGACCACGCTGCCGCGCACCGCGTAGGTCCTGTCGACGAAGGTGAGGTCCCAGTCCACGCCGCCACTGGCGGCGTCGCGGCGTCCCGACGGAGAGTCCAGGCCGCCGTTCTCGCGGGCCACCGAGGTGCCCATGATGCCGAGGCGGTGGGCGCCGCCGGCCAGGTCCTGCTCCAGGCGGGCCACGGCGTAGCCAGTGGCGTGCTCGCTGTCCGCGAAGGGGTTGTGGACCTGCTCGGGGTGCGTGACGTCGGTCAACGCGCCGAGCACGGCCACCGAGGTGCGACCGCCCAGCTTGCCGGTGAGCTTGCCGGCGGCGCGGATGCGGCTGCCGGGCTCGCCGGTGCCGATGCGCCGGGAGTAGAACAGGTTGAAGTCCGGGTGCTCGAAGAAGCGGTTGCCCTCCACGAAGAACGGGCGCTTCTCGGCGAAGAAGGTCTCGAAGGGTGAGAGGTTGAGCAGGGCGGGGTCGGCCTCCACCTGGCCGAAATCCGGCTGGAAGGTGGCCTGGGCCGTGAGCGCGCTGGTGAGGTTGTACTTCAGGTCCGCGCCCCAGTTGAAGTAGCGCTCCAGGCTCTCGCGGCGGTCGCCCGGGTCGGCGGGGTCGGTCAGGCCGCCGGCCACGTACGGGGTCACCTCGAGGGCGCGGGGGTTGCCGATGCCGCGCAGGCCGGTGAGGGTACCCCAGCGGCTGACGAATCCGGACATCTCGCGATCCCAGGTGGCCCAGCCGGTGTCCTGGGCGCGGCCGTGGAGCCAGCGGTAGATCTGCAGGCCCCAGGTCATCTCCGTCTCGGGGCGGAAGCGCAGGGCCTGGAAGGGGATGCGCATCTCCAGGTACCAGCCATGCTGGTCCTCGGTGGTCTCGGCGTCCCAGACCGCGTTCCAGTCGGGGTCGCGGCTGGTGTCGTCGAAGAGGTAGTGGTCGGCCTTCACGCCATCGGCGGTGACGCGGAAGTTGTAGCCGGTGAGGCGGTCGTGGTAGGGGTCGAGGTAGAAGCTGACGAAATCGCTGCTGGCGATGTCGTCGCGCCGGGCGAGACGGCGGGACACCCGGGCCATGTCGTCCTCCCAGCAGGCCACGGCCACGTAGAGGGCGTCCCGGTCGTAGGCCACCTTGAAGACCGTGGGCACCACGGCGCGGCCGCGGCGCTCGGGGTCGTGCTGCACGAAACCGAAGCCGGCCTCGGCACGGGCCCAGACGGGATCGTCCAGGCGGCCGTCCACCACCACGGGCTCGGCGGGGGCCAGGGGGCAGGCGGCGAGGCTGGGCCGGTCCTGGAGACGACCGTCGGCGTGGTCGGGGAAGAGCGGACCGGTCCCCTCGGGCGCGAAATGCGCCTCCCAGGCGGCCGGGGCGGTCCCGGCCGTCAAACCGACCACCGCGAGCGACAAGCAGGCGAAGCGCATCCTGAGCACGCTGGGGAAACCTCTCCAGTGGAGCAGGCGGGCGCCTCGAGCGAGTGACGACCCGGGGCGAGGTCGTGACCCCGCAAATACGGGAAGATTCCCACCGGGTTGCAAAGATTTTCTGCGATTTCCACCGAACCTGGCGCAGACTGCATGCGTCTCCGTGGTGAACGATCGGTGAGCACCCGCTGCGAAGGCGAGACCGAGGCATGGACGACCGCACCCTGTACGAGCGCTGCCGCGACGGCGACGAGCTGGCCTGGGAGGCCCTCGTGGTCCGTTTCCAGGCGCGGGTGTGCAGCGTCGCCTTCGGGTACACCGGCAGCGAGGAGGAGGCCCTGGACGTGGCGCAGGAGGTGTTCGTGCGGATCTGGCGGCGGCTGGACAGCTGCCGCGATCCCGACCGGCTGGCGGCCTGGGTGCTGAGCATCGCCCGCAACGCCTGCCTCGATCACCTGCGGCGCCGCAAGGCGCGGCCGCCGGCGCAGGACGTGCCGGCCGAGGAGCTGGGCGGCCTGGCCGACCCGCGCGCCGACGCGGCCGACCGGCAGCTGGTCCGCGACGAGCAGCGCGACATCCTCGAGCAGGCCCTGCAGGAGCTGACCCCCATCAACCGGGAGGCGATCCTGCTCAAGGACATCCAGGAGCTGTCCCTCGAGGACATGGCCGAGATGCTCGACCTGCCCCTGGGCACCGTGAAGTCGCGGTGCAGCCGGGCGCGGGTGGAACTGGCGAGCGTGGTGGGCCGGCTCATCGGGCCGGGCCCCGAGGCGGAGGCGACGTCGTGAACGGCAATCCCTTCGACCCCCGCGACCGCACCCGGCGCTTCCGGGATCCGGACCTCACCCGGCGGATCCTCGAGCGCACCAGCGGGCGCGCCTGCGACCGGGCCGGGCAGCTGCTCGGCGCGCGCTGGGATGGTGCGCTGGATGCGGCGGAGACCGAACTGCTGGACACCCACCTGGAGCGCTGCGCGGGCTGCCGCGAGCTGGCGCTGATCCTGGACCGGTTGCAGCCGCTGCTGCCCGGGCTGGCGGAACGGGAGCCGGGGCCGGCATTCACTGCCCGCGTCCTGGCCCGGACGGCCGGCTCGCAACCGGTCCCCGAGGCCGCCGGTCCGCGACCGGCCACGCCCCGGCGCCCGGAGATGGCGCCGCGGCCCGGTCTGCTGGAGCGCGTGGCGCTGGCGGCGACCGACCGCGCGCGCCGCGCCTGGCAGCGCCCTCGCTTCGCGCTGGAAGCGGCCTGGACGGTGGCCACGCTGCTGGCCCTGCTGGTCTGGGGCCCGCTGGCCCCGGACGGCGTGCCCGAGCGTGCCGACCGCATGGTGCGCGCCGGCGCCGGCGCGGTTCCCGAGCTCGTGGTCGCCGTGGAGCGGCTGGGCGAGGGCGCCCTGCAGCAGGGCCAGGACGAGTTGCTGCCCCTCGTCCGGCGCACGGAACGGCGGGCGCAGGAGGTGATCACGCTGGTGCGCTCTTGGTGGCGCCTGGCGAGCGAACTGATGTCCGAGGAGCGGCGCGGCGGCGCAGCCGCACGAGAAGCCCGAGACCAGGAATCCCCGGCGCCGGGTCCGCGGACGGACCGCGCCCCACGCTAGCCCGGCCCGCCGAAGGGCCATCCGGCGGCCGCGGCCGCCCCTGGAAGGAGAACGCGTCATGCAGAACGATCAGTACCACGACCAGTACCACGGCCAGCCCACCGGGGGGCCGTCGGCCGCTCCCGGCCAGGCCCCTCCCGGCCAGGCCCCTCCCGGCCAGGCCCCTCCGCGCCCGGTGCCTCCGCGCGACCGCGATGGCCGACGCCGGGACCTGCCCTACAAGGTGCCCTTCCTGGCCGGCTTCCTGTCCGGGATCCTGCCCGGCCTCGGTCAGATCTACGTGGGCTACTACCAGGTGGGCATGGTCCTGGCGGCCACCTTCGCCGGCGTGATCACGCTGCTCGCCAGTGGCGAGATCGACGGGCTCGAGCCCTTCTTCGCGATCATGCTCGGCTTCGTGTGGCTCTACGGGATCATCGATGGCGCCCGCCGCGCCCAGGCCGTGAACCTGGCGCTCGACGGCTACGGCGAGGAGCCGCTGCCCAGCGACCTGACGCTCCCGGCGGTGGGCGGGTCCCGCACTGGCGGCCTGATCCTCGTGGTGCTCGGCGTGATCCTGGTCCTGCGCACGGGCTTCGACCTGCGCCTGGACTGGCTGGAGGACTGGTGGCCGCTGCTGCTGGTGGCCCTCGGCCTCTGGCTGCTCTACCGGTCGCGCCAGGAATCCGCCAGCGCGAACCGGGGCGGCGAGGGCGCCGGCGCCGGCGATCGCGGCGGTCCGGCCGCCTGAGCCCGGGAAATTCCCTCAATGACGGTGCGGCTCCTGCCGATGTTCGGGTCAGGAGCCGCACCGTATCCGGGTGTGGCGGCGTCCGCTGGACGGACCCAGACCGCCGGGAGGCTGGCGCACCGTGGTCGAGAGCAAGGCCAGGATCTTCATCGTCGACGATGCGGAGCAGGATCTGCGGATCCACGCCGCGACGCTGCGCGCCCACGGCTGGGACGTGGTCACCGCCAGCAACGGCGAGGAAGCGCTCCTGCTGGTGGAGGCGGACGTCCCCGACCTCTTCCTCATCGCCGCCAAGATGCAGACCATGGACGGCTTCGCCCTCTGCGAGCATCTCAAGCAGGACGCCCGGCTGATCAACGTGCCGGTGATCTTCGTCACCGCCGAGCCCACCAGCGAGGACATCGACCGCGGCTACGCCGCCGGCGGCGTGGACTACATCAGCAAGCCCTGCCATCTGAGCGAGTTCCTCGCCCGGGTGCGCACCCACATCCGGCTCTACCACCTGCTGCAGGAGGTGGCCCGGCTCGAGGACGTGGCCATCGACGCCAACCCGCTGACCCACCTGCCGGGCAACAACAGCATCGTGGCCAAGATCCAGGAGGCCGTCGAGCAGGGCCTGGACAAGACCGTCCTCTATGCCGACCTCGACAACTTCAAGGCCTACAACGACAAGTACGGCTTCAGCGAAGGCGACGATCTCCTGCTCTTCACCGCCGAGACCCTGCAGACGGCCATCCGCACGGTCTGCCACGGGGAGGCCTTCCTGGGTCACGTGGGCGGCGACGACTTCGTGATCATGACCGACGCCGGCGAGGCGGAGGCCCTGGCCGAGCAGGTGCTCAAGCAGTTCGACCTGGGGGCGCCCGCCTTCTACAGCGACGAGGACGCCCGGCGCGGCTCCATCGACACCACCGACCGGCAGGGCAACCCGGTGCAGTATCCGCTGGTCTCGCTGTCCATGGGGGGCGTGCGCCTGCGGCACTACCGGTTCACGCGCTATCTCGAGGTGGCCAGCGTCTGCGCCGAGGTCAAGCACATGGCCAAGCAGGTGGCGGGCAGCAACCTGTTCATGGACCGTCGGGGCACCACGCTCCCCGATCGGCTGACCAGCGCCGCTCCGCACACGGTGCGCTGAGCCAGGCCTCGGCCCGCGCGCGCGACGTGAAGGCCTGGACCTCGCAGGGCAGCCGGCGGGCCTCGGCGCACCACATCTCGGCCACCGCCGTCTGGAAACCGCCCCGGACCACCAGGGCGGTGCGCGTGCGGGTCGCTTCCGCGGGGTAGCAGGCGGCGACCAGCGAGATGAGCGGGGCGAGGTCTTCCTGGGAGAGCAGGACGGGCGTGCCGGAGAAGTCCCAGAGGTCGTTGCGGTGGGGATAGTCCGATCGCGCCATGAGCTCGCGCGTGGCCGCGGCCACGGCCTCGCAGGTGATGGCGCGCAGCTCGACCAGCAGATGATCGGCGCGAGAGGTGATGGTGTACATGACGATCCTCGCGGCAACGGAGCGGTGGCCGGCACCGGCCGCCGGTAGCCCGGTCTGGAGTCTTCATGATCAAAGGATGATCGGAATCGTTCCCGGCGGATAAAGAAAGGACCCGTCGGGCAGGAACGCAAGGGCGTGCCCGACGATCCCGACCAGGGGCGGACCTGGCTCGGGGGATCAGCCGCCGGTGGCCAGGCCGGCCAGGATCGCGCGTCCCAGTGCCGTCAATGACGGATCGCGGGCGCCCATGACCAGGACCAGGTCGCCGGGGCGCGCCTCGGCGGCCACCAGCGCGGGCAGGTCCTCGCGGCGGGGGCAGAACCGCGCGTCGCGACCGGCGGCGGCGACGGCGGCCACCAGATGCTCGCTGGAGATGTCCCGCGTGACGGTGCCGCCGGCGTAGAAGATCTCCGGCAGCCAGAGCACGTCGTCGGCCGCGAGGTGCTCCGCGAAGGCGGCGATGAGCTGGTCGCGCAGGAACCGGGTGGGGCCGTAGCCGTGGGGCTGGAAGACTGCCAGGACGCGGCCGCGCGGGCCGGTGGCCGCGCCGCCGGTGGTGACGGTCAGCTCGCCGGCGTCCGTGGTCGCGGTGGCGGTGCCTCGCAGGCGGTCATGGGCCGTGGCCAGGGCGGCGGCCAGCTTGTCGGGGTTGTGGGCGAAGTCGTCGATCACCTCCACGCCGCCGGCCGTGCCCAGGGAGACGAACCGCCGGGCCACCCCGGCGAAGCCGGCCAGCGGCGCGGCGAGACCGGTCAGCGGCAGGCCCAGCTCGCGGCACGCGGCCACCGCGGCCAGGGCGTTCAGCACGGTATGTCGACCTGGTTGCGGGACGGTGAAGGGCACGCCCGCCACCCGGAAGCGGACGCTGCGCGGGCCGAGCACCAGGTCGGTGGCGCGGACGTCGGCCTGGTCACCGAGGCCGAAGGTCACCGCGCCCGGGCGCAGGAAGTCCAGGTTGGCGTCCTCGCCGATCACCAGGGGGCCGCCGCAGTGCAGGCGGAACTCGCTGAACATGGCGGCCACCTCGGCGGGCTCCTTGTGGTCGCGGCCCAGGTTCAGGACCACGCCCAGCCAGGGGTGGTAGCGGACCAGCGAGCCGTCGCTCTCGTCGGCCTCGATCACCAGGACCGGGCGTTCGGATGGACGGTCGCCGCCGTACGCGTTGCCCAGCAGCCCCTGCGCCTGCAGGGCGGCCACCGGCCCGCCCGTGAGCAGGCGCGGATCCACGCCGAGGCCGTGCAGCATGGTCCAGATCATGGCCGTGACCGTGGACTTGCCGCTGGTGCCGGTCACCGCCACGGTCTGGTGCCGCGCCACGTACACCGCCAGCAGCTCCGAGCGGTGCCGTCGGGGGATCCCCAGCTCACGGGCCCGGGCCACGTCGGCGATGGCGCTCTCCACCGCCGTGCTGGTGACCACCGCCGCGCAGCCCGCATCCAGCACCTGTCCGTCCTGGGGCACGATCTGTACGCCCGCCGCCTCGAGCTGCGCGCGGATCTCCGCCCGCTCGCCCTGGTCGAAGGCCCGGTCGCTGCCGGTGGCCCGACCACCACGGCCGACGTGGAACTGGGCGAGGGCGCTCATGCCGCTGCCGCCCACGCCCACGAAGTGCAGCCAGGCGTCGGGGCCGACCTCGTCGCGGGAGCCGGCGGGCGGATCGGGATGGTGGCGGGGCGGATGCTCGTCGGGCACGGGAAAGCCTCCAGGCGGATGCGGACACGGGCGAGCGGTCGGACGCCCCGAGCATAACGGCCCGGGCGCGCGTTGCCCATGGCGGGATGACCTGGCGGTCGTGCCGCGGATCTCCGCTCCCCGGAGCCTCAGGCGACGACCTTGCGGAAGATCACCTTGTCGTCGTCCAGCCCGTAGAAGTCCGCCAGCACGGCGGCTTCGGTGTAGCCGTTGCGCCGGTAGAAGCCCCGCGTGGGCCGGTAGAGGCCCCGGCCGCTGGTCTCGGCGTACAGTGCGTGGCCCCCCGCCGCGCGGACCCGTTCCTCGGTGGCCTGCAGCAGCCGCTGTCCCAGCCCCAGGCCCTGGACGTCCGGGGAGACGGCGATCCAGTACAGATCCCAGCTGACGGTGGAGCACGGCACCGATCCGTAGCAGGTGTACCCCAGCAGACCGGCCGGGCCGTCGGCCAGCAGGAACTCGTAGCCGCTGGCCGGGCCCCGCTCGAGGCGCTCGCGCACCAGGTCGGCAGCGATCGCCACCTCCGCGGCCGAGAAGAAACCCGTGGCGGCGACCAGGCGCCGGACCTGGTCCTGGTCCTCGGGCCGGGGGTCGGTGCGCAGCACCAGATCGCGCGGGCGGATGGTGGACGTCATGACGCGAACGCTCCTCTCGCCAGCCCCTCCAGGAACCGGCGGGCGTTGCGGCCCAGGCTGGCGGTGCGATACCCGCCCTCCTGGACCACGAGGGTGGGCAGGCCGAGGGCGCCCACGCGGCGTCCGTTCTCCGCGAAGTCCTCGGCGGAGAGCGACCAGGAGCCGGTGGGGTCTGCGCGGGCGGTGTCCAGGCCCAGGCAGACCACCAGCGTGGCCGGGACGAAGGTGCCGATGCGGCGCAGGGCCCGGTCCAGCGCCTCGCGATGGCGCGCGCCGTCGGTCTGCTCGGGCAGCGGCAGGTTCAGGTTGTAGCCGCGGCCGGCGCCCTCGCCCTGCTCGTCGGCGAAGCCGCTGAAGTAGGGATAGGCGAAGGACGGATGGCCATGGATGGAGACGGTGAGGACGTCGTCGCGGGCGGCGAAGATGTCCTGCTGCCCGTTGCCGTGGTGGTAGTCCAGGTCCAGGATGGCGACGCGGCCGAGGCCGGCGAGCACCTCGGCGGCGATGGCCGCGTTGTTGAAGTAGCAGAAGCCGCCGAAGACCCGACGCTCGGCGTGGTGCCCCGGCGGCCGCACCAGGGCGTAGGCCAGGCGACGACCTCGCCGCAGCTGGTCCGCCGCGGTCAGGGTGCAGTCCACCGCCCGGCGGGCGGCCAGGTAGGCGGCCCGGCTCAGGGGCGTGAACGTGTCCATGCAGTAGTAGCCGGCGCGCAGGGCCAGGTCGCGCGGCGGCCGCGTGACGTTCCGCAGGGGGAAGACGTAGGGATAGACCGAGCGCTCCGGGGGCAGGGCGAGGCACACGCGACGGAGGTAGCCGACGTAACCGGGATCGTGGACGGCGGTGATGGCGCCCTGGCCGTGGCGCCTGACCGGCAGGGTCTCGCAGAGGGACGTGCGAGCCAGCTCCTCGGCGATGCGGCGCACCCGCACCGGCGCCTCCACGTAGCCGCGGTCGGCCACGTGGTGGATCTCGTGGCGATCGTTGATCACCACGGCGATGCGCTCGGCCGGGCCGCCACGGACCACCACCGGCGGCGTGGCCTCGCGGACGTGGCGTGGCGGCCGCAGCCGGACCGGGTCATCGACGATGGAGTCCACCACGGCGGCATTGTAGTCCGGCGAGCACAGGTGGGCGTACTTGCGCTCGAGGATGGTGCGCACGGCGGCGCGGAGCCAGCGGCGACGCAGCGGCCGGGCGGGATCCAGCGGGTCGGCCACCAGCAGGGGCATCACACCGGCCTGCGCGCCGTAGGGCCGCGTGTAGTCGGTGCCGGCCACGGGCCGGGCGCCGAAGTGCTCGTAGAAGCGCAGCCGGGCGCGGTTGGCGGCCAGTTCGGCCCTGTCGAGGCCGGCGACCGGGTCGTCCGGCGCGCACTCGCAGAGCACCGCGGGGGCGCCCAGGGCGGCGGCGGTCTCGCGGACCGCGCCGTAGAGCGCGCCGCCGATGCCGCGGCTGGTCAGGCGCTTGCCGGCGGCGAGGTAGTCCAGGAAGACCAGCCGGCGTCGCGGCTCGTGCAGGACGAGCGCGCCGCCCTGCACCTGGCCGTGGCGATCCTCGGCCACCAGCAGGATGGCCCGCAGACCCGACGTGAGCGGGTCGCGGAGCCGGCCAGCGAGCTGTTCGACGTCGGCGGCCGGAGCGTCGGGGAACTGGTCGCGCAGGATGGCGCTCGCCTGGGCGATGGCCGCGGCGTTGACCGGGAGCACGTCGTCGGGGACGCGCCGGATGCGCAGCATGGCCTCACACCGCCTTCGTCACCGGGGGGCGGGCGGCGTCCACCAGCCGCGCCATCGCCTCGGCATAGGGGACCTGCGCCCGGTCCAGCGCCGCGGCGAATCCCGCGTCGGGGCTCAGGCAGGGGTTGGCGTTGATCTCCAGGATCCAGGGACGGCCGCCGCGGTCCACGCGCAGGTCCACGCGGGCCCACCCGCGCAGGCCGAAGAGCGCCCAGCAGTCCCGGCCCAGGCGCGCCAGGCGCGCCAGCAGCGGCGAGTCCTGTTCCGGGAAGTCGAAGGTGCGTCGGGTGTGGCGGTACTCGAAGGAGTGGGTCCGCCACTTGGCGGCGTGGCCCACGATGCGCGGCTTGCCCTCGGGATAGTCCACGAAGAGCATCTCCGCGGGCGGCAGGAGCTGGACGTCCCGGGGCCCGCCGAGAAGGGCGAGGTTGAACTCCCGCCCCTCGATGTAGGCCTCGGCGAACCAGGGGGCGCCGCGGCGACCGGCCCGGGCGGCCAGCGCGCGGCGGACCGCCAGCAGGTCGTCGTCGATCACGGCGTCGTCGTCCAGATCCAGGGAGGCGTCCTCCCAGACCGACTTGATGATCCACTGCCCGTGCGCGTGGCGGGCGCCGCCGCGGGCGAGGCCCAGCGGGACGTGGTCGGTGACCAGCCAGTCGGGCGTGGGCAGACCGGCGCGGCGCAGCAGCCCCTTGGTGAGGAGCTTCTGCGAGGTGAGCAGGAGCGCCTCGGCGGAGCAGCCGGTGCAGGGTATGGCCAGGCTGTCCAGCAGGGCGGGCACCACGTGGATCAGGCGTCCCTCGCCATCGAGACTCTCCACCAGGTTGAAGACCACGTCCGGCCGGTCGCCCAGCAGGCGCCGGCGCAGGTCCACGAGGTCGCCGTCGGCGTCGTGGACGGTCACGGCGTGGCCCTGCTCCCGCAGGGCCCGGGCCACCGCCGCGGCCTGGTCCAGGACGTCGCGCTCGTCAGGCCCCGCTCGCGGCGAGACCCGGTTGTGCAGCACCCAGATCCTCACGATCGCTCACCTCCTCCAGGCGCGCGGCGGCCGAGGCCAGGATGCCGGCGATGAGCTGGTCGTAGGGCAGGCCCACGGCGGTGGCGATCATGGGCAGGTCCGAGTGCTCCGGATGCAGGCCGGCCAGGGGGTTGAGCTCCATGAGCTGGGGGATCCCATCCTGGTCCGCGCGCAGGTCGATGCGGCCGCCGTCGCGACAGCCCAGCAGGCGCCAGGCGGCCAGGGCCAGGGCCTCGGCGGCGAGCACCACGGCGTCGTCGGCGGCGACCGGACGGTACTCCACCAGGTCCTCGCACCGCTCCTTGGTCTCGTAGCCGTAGGCGGCCGACCCGGCCTGATCGTGCAGCAGCACCTCGAGGGTGCCGATCACCTCGGACCGCTCTCCGGTGCCCAGGATCCCCACGGTGAACTCGCGGCCGGGCAGGAAGCGCTCCACCAGCACGGGCTGGCGATGGCGTTCCAGCAGCCAGGCGCAGCGGCGGCGCAGCGCCGCCGCCTCGCGGATCACCGATCCGCCGTCGATGCCCTTGCCGGTGCCCTCGGCCACGGGCTTGGCGAACAGCGGGTAGGGGAGGTCCAGGCCGGCGAGGTCGTCCAGCTGCTCGATCACCGCGAAGGCGGGCGTGGGCAGGCCGCCGTCGCGCAGCACGCGCTTGGTCAGGCCCTTGTGCAGGCTCAGCGCGAGCACCAGGGGGTCGCTGAAGGTGTAGGGGATGCCATGCACGTCGAGGATGCAGGGCACCTGGGACTCGCGTCCCACGCCGCGCAGCCCCTCGGCGATGTTGAAGACCAGGTCCCAGCGGTCGCCGGCCAGCAGGCGGGCCATGAGCTCCCGCGCGTGGCCGATGCGGTCGACCGTGTGGCCGAGGCGCTGCAGGGATGCCGCGATGGCGTCCACGGTGCTCTCGCGGTCGAACTCCGCCGTCTCCTCCTCGCCGTACCCCATGGCCAGGTAGGCGGAGCGCAGGTCGTAGCACAGGCCGATGTTCATCGGGCCACCTCCTCGCGGGGCTCGGGGTCGGGATAGCGGTGGATCGCGCCGGTGAAGCTGCGCAGCAGGAGGTCGTCCCCGTCGCGGCCCACCACGGAATCCGGCTGCAGGGGGATCTTGCCGCCGCCGCCGGGCGCGTCGATCACGTACGTGGGGACGGCGTAGCCGCTGGTCCAGCCGCGCAGGCCGCGGATGATCTCCAGGCCGCGCGCGACGGGGGTGCGGAAGTGCGCCGAGCCGGAGATGGGGTCGCACTGGTAGAGGTAGTAGGGACGCACGCGCATCATGAGCAGGCGGTGCACGAGGTCTCGCATGACGGGGACGGTGTCGTTGACGCCGCGCAGCAGGACGGTCTGCGAGCCCAGGGGGATGCCGGCGTCGGCCAGGCGGCCGCAGGCGCGGGCGGCCTCCGGGGTGCACTCGTCCGGGTGGATGAAGTGCAGGCCGAGGAAGAGCGGGTGATGGCGGCGCAGCACGCGCACCAGCTCCGGCGTGATCCGCTGCGGCAGCACGGCGGGCACCTTGGTGCCGAGGCGCAGGATCTCCACGTGGGGGATGCGGCGCAGCTCGCCCAGCAGCCAGTCGAGCTTCGCGTCGGCGAGGGTCAGCGGGTCGCCGCCCGAGAGCAGGACGTCGCGGATGGCGGGCGTGCGGGCGATGTAGGCGATGGCTGCCTCCAGGCGGGCACGGCCCGGATGCAACTCGCCCTGGCCCACCACGCGCGACCGCGTGCAGTAGCGGCAGAACGTGGCGCAGAAGTCGTGCACCAGGAAGAGCACGCGGTCGGGGTAGCGGTGGATCACGCCGGGCACCGGGCTGTGGCCGTCCTCGCCCAGGGGGTCGTCGGCCTCGCCGGGTGTCCGCAGGCGCTCGGCCCGGGCCGGGATCACGGTGCGGCGCAACGGGTCGGCGGGGTCGTCCGGGTCCAGCAGGCTCAGGTAATAGGGCGTGATGGCGAAGGGCAGCAGGGCGCCGCTCTGGCCCAGGGCCAGGCGCTCGTCCGCTCCCAGGTGCAGCACGCGTTCCAGGGCGGCCAGCGTGCGGACGCGGTGGCGGAGCTGCCAGCGCCAGTCGTTCCACTGCGCGGCCGGGACGTCGGCGTGGAACCGGCGGCGGAACGCCTGGGCGCGGGAGCCGCTGCGGGTCGGGTCGTCGGTGGAGGGCAGGGGGCGCGAGGGGAGGGCGGACGGTGCCAGGGGCGCCGCCACGGCGGGAGGGTCGCCGGCGACCGGAGGCTCGTCGGACTGGTCCGACGACATCTCCCTGGCCATCCGGATGCTGACCGGAGGAACGGTGCGCGCGCGGCGCACGGGCTGGGGACCAGATCGCACGGTCCACCTCCACGGAACCGAAGGCCAACGGCCCGCTCGCGAGGCTGCTTCCGGATCGACGGCTGGCGACACTCGCAAGAGCGGTCCGGCGAGCCACCCCCGCCGGTGCCGGCCGACAACTCTGCGAAAGCCCCGCCGCCCGGGATCCAGCCCGGCCGGGTTCTTCCGTGGTGGCGGCGTGAATCTACTTCCGGCGCGCCCGGTGTCAAGTGGGATCCGCGCGGTGGGCACAGGATTTTTCAGGCAGGCGTGGCCGGCTCCCGGCTCAGAGGATCACCACCGGATCGCCGGCGCGGACGCGGCCGGCCAGGTCGACCACGTCGGCCCGGCGCAGGCGCACGCAGCCATGGCTGCAGGGATGGCCGATGCGGTCCTCGTGGTTGGTGCCGTGCAGGTAGATGTAGCGCTCCTGGCTGTCCAGGCCCGGCCCCCGGTTGATGCCCTCCTCGCAGCCCGCGAGGACGAGGATGCGCCCGAGGATGAGGTCGCGCGGGTCGGCGCCGCCGTCCCAGACCTCGCCGGTGGGCTCGCGGGAGACGTAGATGGCAGAGGGGTCGCCGCCGAGGCCGAGGCGCCGGACGATGCGGTGCACGCCGGGCGGGGTGCCGCCGCTGTCCTGGCGCGCGTCCACCCCGGCGGCCGCGGTGCTCACCGGCCAGCGGGCCACCGGGCCGCCGGCCGCCAGGAGGTGCGCCGCCTGGCTGGCCACGTCCACCAGCAACCAGCGCCCGGGATCCAGGCCGCAGCCGGCCAGCCGCTCGTGGGCGGCGGCCAGCAGCGCCGGCGGCGGCGGGTCCGCGGCGGCGTCATGCGGGGGCTGCGCGGTGCGGGGACGACGGGGATCGGTCACGGCGTGCTCCTCTCGGTGGCCAGGTTAGCAGCGCCGCGGAACCGCCGCCATCGCCTTGAAATCGCCCTCGCAGCAGACCACCTTGAGGGGGCGCCGCCGGCGAAGAGGCCCGCGGTGCCACCCCAGGCCCCCCGCCCCGGAGGACCTCCCATCATGTTCGATATCGGCGCGTCCTTCGACCGCGAGATCGTCGCCCACATGACCACCCGGCCCACCGTCCTGTTCATCGAGCCGGAGGACCCCCGCGTGGTCGAGGCGGCCCTGCAGCTGCCCCGGTTCTGTCGTCCCGTGTTCCTGACCACGCGCGAGAAGGTGGAGGCGGTGATCGCCGGCGACCTCGCCCACGTCGACCCCGCGCGGGTGGCGTTCCTGATGAGCGAGGCCGCCTTCTGCGAGCTGGATCGCTGCCAGGAGCTGCAGCAGGAGCTGGCCGCCGCGGCCATGGCCCTGCCCGAGGAGCGCCGCCCCGTGGAGGATCTGGAGGCCGCCCGCGCCTTCGTGGCCACGCCCGCCGGCTTCGGCATCATGGCCGCCCACGAGGGCCACTGCGACATGGTGGTGGGCGGTGCGCAGCACGAGCCCCGCCACTACTTCCGCCCCATGCTCAAGGTGATGCAGCGCGAGCCCGTGCTCTGCGAGGCGGGCATCATCGTCCTGCCGGACGAGCACCCGGACGACCTCTACCCCCACAACATCCTGGTGATCGGCGACGTGGGCGTCAACGCGGACATGTCGCCGGAGATCCTCGCGCGCAGCGCCGTGGGCACCTGCGCCGTGGCCCGCGACGTGGTCCCGGTGGAGGAGCTGCCGGAGATCCGCGGGGTGATGGTCAGCTACTCCAACCACGGCGGCGACGAGGGCCCCTCGCCGCGCCTGGTGCGCGCGGCATCCCAGCTGCTGCCCCGCTTCCTGGACGAGCGCTGTGAGCGCGGCGCGCGCTACTGCACCATCGGCATCGAGAGCGAGGTGAAGATCAACGTGGCGCTGAGCCGCCGGTCGGCCAGGCTCTACAAGAGCGAGGGCGAACGGGGCGATCGTTATCAGGGGACCAACGTCCTGATCACGCCCAACCTGGACACCGGCAACCTGCTCTTCCACCTCTTCTCCACGCGCTATCCCGACGCCCGCAAGTTCGGCGCCGTGTTCGGCATCCGCTTCCGCGGCGTGGACCTGCCCATGGACGTCGAACCCGAGGACGCCGCCCTGGCGGTCAAATGCGCCGTGCTGCGGCTGCACAAGTTCGGCGAGTGGCAGCGCACCCCGCGCGACACCTTCTTCCCCCGCCCGCGCATCCTGGCCATCAACCCCGGCTCCACGTCCACCAAGCTCGCCATCTACGAGGGCGAGGAGGAGGTCTTCGCCGAGGAGCTGCAGCACGCGGCCGAGGAGCTGGAGCCCTTCGAGGGCGAGAAGATCGTGGCCCAGTTCGAGTTCCGGAAGCAGGCCATCGAGGACTTCCTGCGCAAGAACGACACCCCCGTCGAGAGCCTCGACGCGGTCAGCGCCCGCGGCGGCCTGGTCCACCCCATCCCCCACGGCACCTACGCGGTGAACCAGCGCATGCGCGAGGACCTGCTCGAGGGCACCCGCGGCGACCACGCCTCCAACCTCGGCGCCCTCATCGCCCACGCCCTGGTGGGCGACCTGGAGAAGCCCGCGTTCATCGTCGACCCGGTGGTGGTGGACGAGATGGACGACCGCGGCCGCCTCACCGGCTTCAAGGAGCTGGTGCGCAAGCCCATCAGCCACGCCCTGAACCAGATCGCCACCGCGCACCGCTACGCCCACGACAACGAGACCTTCTACGAGCAGGTCAACGTGGTGGTCTGCCACATGGGTGGCGGCATCTCCATCGGCGCCCACAAGCAGGGCCGCTTCCTGGACGTCAACAACGCCCTCGACGGCGAGGGCCCGTTCACCCCGCAGCGGTCGGGCTCGCTGCCGGTGGGCGACCTGATCCGCCTCTGCTTCAGCGGCAAGTACACCATGGAGGAGCTGCTGAAGCTGAACAAGGGCCGGGGCGGTCTGATCGACCTGCTGGGCACCGCCGACTTCCGCCACGTGGAGCAGAAGTACCTGGATGGCGATCCGGACTTCACCCTGGTCTTCGAGGCCATGTGCTACCAGATCAGCAAGTGGATCTGCAGCATGGTGCCGGCCTTCGACGGCGAGCCCATCGACCAGGTGCTCCTGACCGGCGGCCTGGCCCGCTCCCGGCCGCTGGTGGACGTGGTCCGCCGGACGGTCGAGCCCCTGGGCTGCGGCCTGAGCGTCTACCCCGGCGAGAACGAGATGATGGCCCTGGCCCAGGGCGCGCTGCGCGTCATCGCCGGCCGCGAAGAGGTCAAGCAGTACGACCCCGCCTAGCGGCGCCACCGGGGGCCGGCCGGACGCCCGCGCCGGCCCCGCCAACCTGCCCCGTGCGGCAGCCGACCCGTGGAGGTCTTCCCATGTCCCAGATCCGCAGTCTCGAGCAGCTCGTGACCGACCTCAAGGGCCAGCCCTCGCGCCGCGTGGCGGTGGCCGCCGGCCACGACGAGAACACCATCCAGGCCGCGGCCCGGGCGGCCGCCGAGGACATCGCCGACGTCACCCTGGTGGGCGATCAGGCCCGGATCGAGGCGCTCTGCCAGGAGTTCGACCTCGACGCCGGCGTGTTCACGGTGGTGGACGAGAAGGACGAGGCGCGGGCGGGCGCCGAGGCCGTGCGCATGGTGCGGGCGGGGGAGGCGGACGTGCTGATGAAGGGCCTGATCGGCACCGACAAGTACATGCGCCTGATCCTGGACAAGGAGCAGGGCCTGCTGCCGCCCAGGGCGGTGCTCAGCCACGTCACGGTGCTCGACGTGCCCGCCTACCGCGCCACCCACGACAAGCTGCTCATCGTCAGCGACGTGGCCATCATCCCGGATCCGGACCTGCCCACCAAGCTGAAGATCACCCAGTACGTCATCGACGCCGCCCACGCCTTCGGCATCGCCGAGCCGAAGGTGGCGCTGCTGGCGGCCACCGAGAAGGTGAACCCGAAGATGCCCGCCTGCGTGGATGCCGCGATCATCACCCAGATGAATCGCCGCGGCCAGCTGAAGGGCGCGGTGATCGACGGCCCGCTGGCCCTGGACGTGGCCACCAGCCCGGAGGCCTGCGAGATCAAGGGCCTGCGCTCGCCGGTGGAGGGCGCGGCCGACTGCCTGGTGTTCCCCAACATCGAGACCGGCAACGTGTTCTACAAGGGCATGACCATCCTCGGCGGCGCGAAGCTGGCCGCCGCGGTGGTGGGCACCACGGCGCCCTGCGTGCTGACCTCGCGGGCGGATGGCGAGGAGTCGAAGTTCCTGTCCATCGCCCTGGGCTGCCGCCTGGCGGGGTAAGAGAACCCGCTCCGCCACACGAGAACGAGGGGCCCCCCGGGGGGCCCCTCGGCGTCATCGGCACCGATGATGGCGACCGCTGGTCCGGACGCGGCCGGCGGCCCGCAGCGGGCTAGCCGTCGGCCGCGGCCGACCCGGGCGCCGCCGCCAGGGCGGCCAGCACCTCCGCCTCCCGCTCCGGCGTCAGGCCCGCCCGCGGCGTGATCCGCTCCCGGACGTCGTCCTCCAGCCCGTCGTACCAGGCGAGCGTATCGCGCACCGTCTCGGCCAGGGGCCGGAAGGTCAGGCCCGCGGCCACCGCCCGGTCGATGTTCCGCTTGCCGAACCCCGCGTAGGCGCCGTCGCCCGGGACCCAGCACGGCATGTTCATCCAGGCGTGGACCTCGTGCTCGGCCAGCGCGCCGGCCGGCGTCCAGGCGAACCGCGCGTCCGAACCGGACACCTCGCGGCAGGTCTCCAGCAACCGCTTCATGGTCAGCGGGGTGCGCGGATGCGGCCCCACCACGTTGAAGGTGCCGCCGATCTCCTGCTCCATGCAGCGGGCCTGGAAGGCGGTGAGGTCGCGGCCGTCGATGAGCTGGATGCGGTCGTACCCGTCGCCGGGCGCCAGGACCTCGCCGCCCCGCCGCACGCGCACCGGCCAGTAGACCCCGCGGAAGCTGAAGTCGCGGGGGCCCACGATCAGTCCCGGCCGGAAGATGGTGTGCGCGTCCGGGTAGATCCTGCGGACCCGCTTCTCGCACTCGGCCTTGAACTCCCCGAACATGGCGTCCTGGTACTCGGTCCAGTCCGTGCCTGGGGCCTCGGCCACCGCGGCGGTCTCGTCCACGTCGGGCACGGAGTGATCCGCGTAGGCGGACAGGGAGGACACGTACAGGTACCGTCCGATCCTGCCCTTCAGCAGGACCGCCGTGTTCTCCACGATGTCCGGGACGTGCGGCCAGATGTCCATGGCCAGGTCCCAGGTCCGTCCCGCCGCCAGCTCGGCCTCGAGGTTGGCCAGGCCGTCCTCGGCGTCCAGGGCGCGGTCGGCGACGATGCACTCGAGCTCGGGGAAGAGGTCGTCCGAGCGCCGGCCGCGGTTGCAGAGGGTGACGGTGTGGCCGCGGCCCAGCAGCTCGCGCACCAGGTGCGGGCCGGTCTGCCCGGTGCCGCCGAGGACCAGCACCTTCAGCGGGCGCACGGGGCGATCCTCCGCCCGGGCGGCCCGCAGCCAGGGCGCGGTGGTGGCGCAGCCGAGGGCCAGGCCGGCCAGGGTGGTGGTCTTGAGGAAGTCGCGGCGGGATGGTCCTCGAGGCATGGCTCTCTCTCCGTGCTATGGCGCGCCGATGGTGGGCGCTGGCCTGGTCATCGATCCGCGGGGCGGCCGGGGTCCTGTCGCGGATCTACGGAGAAATACCAGCGAGGTTGCGTGGCACGTGCCCGGCCGCGGTCGAACTGGACCCGGCAGCCCGGCCGGGGTAGGCTCGTCCGGTCGTTCGATGTCCGGCGATCGGGAGCCATCCGACCATGAGCCCCTCGCGTCCCCTCATCTCGCTGCCCGGGATCCGGTCCGCCGCCCTCAGGACGTCCCTGCGCATCGCCGGGATCTACGCGCTGATGAGCGTCACCTGGATCATGCTCTCCGACCGCCTGGTGGAGCGGATCGCGCCCAATCCCGTGGCGCTGGCCTGGTTGCAGAGCGTCAAGGGCCTGGCCTTCGTCCTGCTGACGTCCGTGGTCATCGGCCTGCTCGTCTACCGGCAGGCCGCGCGAGCGGAAGCGGCCCGGGAGCGGCTGAGCGAGCGCGAGAACTACTTCCGCAGCCTGTTCGAGAGCGCCCCCACCGCGT
>CAZWYF010000012.1:18653-48429 GCA_964637835.1 uncultured Fibrobacteraceae bacterium | reverse complement strand
CTGAGCGAGCGCGAGAACTACTTCCGCAGCCTGTTCGAGAGCGCCCCCACCGCGTACCAGTCCCTCGACGCCTCCGGCCACGTCCTGGACGTCAATCCGGCCTGGTGCGACCTGCTCGGCTACCGGCGCGAGGAGGTGATGGGCCAGCCGCTGTCGCGGTTCGTGGCGGCGGCGGACCGGGACCTGTTCGAGGAGCGGTTCCTGGGTTTCGTCGCCACCGGCGCCATGACCGATCCCGAGGTCGAGCTGCGGCACCGTGACGGCCAGGCCATCACCGTCGCCATCGATGGCCGCCTGCAGCGCGACGCCGACGGCCGCGTGATCCGCACCCACTGCGTCCTGCACGACATCACCCGGCGCAAGCAGATGGAGGACCAGCTGCGCCATCAGGGCGAGCGCCTCTTCCTGGCCCTCGAGGGCGCCCGGTTCGGCACCTTCGACTGGGACCTGAGCACCGGCGGGATCATCTGGGACGAGCGTCATGCCGAGCTCTTCGGCCTCCCCCTCGCGGAGTTCAACGGCTCCTACGCCGCCTTCGCGGGGCGGATCCATCCCGATGATCTGCCGGGCGTCGATGCCGCGGTGGAGAGGGCCCGCGCCGAGCGCGCGATCTACCACGCGGAATTCCGGGTCCGCGCTGCCGACGGCCAGTGGCGGTGGATCGCCGGCAGTGGACGCTTCACCTATCACCCCGAGACCGGTGAGCCGGTGCGCATGGGCGGCGTGGTCCAGGACATCGACGAGCGCAAGCGCACCGAGGCCGACCTCGCCCTGCGCAGCGCGGCCATCGAGAAGTCGCTGAACGGGTTCGACATCGTCGATGCCGACGGCCGCTTCCGCTACGCCAACCAGGCGTACCTGGACATGTGGGGCTATGACGACCTCGACGACCTCATGCGGACCACGCCCGTGCAGCACTGTGCGGATCCCCGGACGCCCACGCGGATCATCGCCGCCCTGGAGGCCGAGGGCGAGGTGTCGCTGGAGTTCACCGCCCGCCGCAAGGACGGCTCCACCTTCGAGGTCTGGATGGTGGCGCAGCGCATCCTGGACGAGGATGGCCGTCCCCTCTACCTGGGCACCTCCATCGACATCTCCGAGCGCAGGGACCTCGAGGCCCAGCTCCTGCAGGCGCAGAAGATGGAGGCCGTGGGCCAGCTGGCCGGCGGCGTGGCGCACGACTTCAACAACCTCCTGCAGGTGATCAACGGCCACGCCGAGATGGCCCTCGAGGGGCTGGCGGCCGGGCATCCCGCCCAGGCCTCGGTGCGCGAGGTGCT
The DNA here is from genome assembly GCA_964637835.1 of uncultured Fibrobacteraceae bacterium. Classification (GTDB taxonomy): domain Bacteria; phylum Krumholzibacteriota; class Krumholzibacteriia; order LZORAL124-64-63; family LZORAL124-64-63; genus Glo-17. The sequence goes on along the minus strand of CAZWYF010000012.1, from coordinate 47,149 downwards.
GGGCGCGGGGGAGCGATCGGCGCGGCTGGTGGCCCAGCTGCTCGCCTTCAGTCGCCGGCAGGTGATCGCCCCGGAGGATCTGGACCTCAACGACGTGGTGTCCGGCGCGCTCGACCTGATCCGTCGCTCCCTGGGCGAGCGGATCCAGATCCAGTGGCTGCCCGGCCACCAGCTGGGCAACGTCCGGGCCGACCGCATCCAGGTGGAACAGGTGATCATGAACCTCTGCCTCAACGGGCGCGACGCCATGCCCGCGGGGGGCGAGCTGGTGATCGAGACCGAGAACGTCTCCTTCGACGCCGAGTACTGCCGGCACCACGCCTGGGCGCGGCCCGGCCGCTACGTGCTGCTGAGCGTCACCGACACGGGCACCGGCATGCCGCCCGAGGTGGTCGAGCGCATCTGGGACCCGTTCTTCACCACCAAGGAGCCGGGCAAGGGCACGGGCCTGGGCCTGTCCACGGTCTACGGCATCGTCCGGCAGCACGACGGCCTGGTCCACGTCTACAGCGAGCCGGAGCGCGGGACCACGCTCGAGGTCTACCTGCCGCAGGTGGAGCGCTCGGCCAGCGCGGTGGGCAGCAAGGTGAAGGCCGCGGCCCGCGGCGGCGAGGAGACCATCCTGGTGGCCGAGGACAACCTCAATGTCCGCGAGCTCATGCGCGTGGTGCTGGAGCGGGCCGGCTACCGCGTGCTCGCCGCGAGTGGCGGCCGGGAGGCCCTCGAGCTGCTCGAGACCGAGGGCGACGGCGTGGACCTGGCCATCCTGGACGTGGTGATGCCGGACCTCGGCGGGCGGGACGTCCATGACCGCGCCCGCGATCGCTGGCCCGCCATGAGGTTCCTGTTCGCCAGCGGCTACAGCCTCGACGGCGTCCACACGGACTTCGTGCTCGAGAAGGACATCGCCCTGATCCAGAAGCCCTTCGCCGCCGCCGACCTGCTGGCGGCGGTGCGCGCGCAGCTGGACGCCGGGGGCGACGGCGGTGGCGCGAGCTGAGAGGTGGCGAGCGGCCCGGCGCGGGGCGATCGTGTCGGCGCCGCCCCCCGCACGAGGAGCCCGTCCCATGCTCGAGATCGGCCAGCCAGCCCCCGCCGACGGTCAGGAGGGAGTGGCCGCCGACCACGCCGGGGCCGCCCGCGTGCGCGCCGCCCTGATCACCGTGCAGCTGCTCTTCGGGATCAACTACCTGGCCAGCAAGCACGTGGTGGGCACCCTCGACCCGGCCGCGTGGGCGTCCCTGCGGGCGGTGTCGGCCCTGGCGATCCTGGCGGTGCTCGCCCGCGCCGGCGGCCACCGCCTGCCGCGCGGGAGGGACCTCTGGTACCTGGGCGGCTGCGCCATGCTCGGCGTGACGCTCAACCAGATCCTCTTCCTGGAGGGGCTCAGCCGCACCACCCCGGCCCATTCCTCGCTCATCTGCAGCCAGATCCCGCTGTTCACCCTGGTGGCGGCCGTCCTGCTCGGCCAGGAGCGGCTCACCCCGCGCAAGGTGGCCGGGCTGGTCCTGGGCATGGCGGGCGTGGCGGTGCTCCTGGAGGTGGACCGGCTGGCGCTGGATGCCCGCTACCTCGTGGGCGACCTGCTGACCCTGGCCAATGCGCTGAGCTACGGCACGTTCATCGCCCTCAGCGGCCGCGTGATGCGGCGGCACGACCCCGTGGGCGCCACCACGGCGATCTTCGCCTTCGGGGCGGCCGGGATCCTGCTCTACGGCGGCCCCGAGCTGGTCCGGGCGCCCCTGGGGTCGCTGGACGGGATCACGGTGGCCGCCATGACCTTCACCATCCTCGGCGCCACCGTGGGCACCTACTTCCTGAACCTCTGGGCCCTGCGGCACACCCATGCCTCGCGGGTGGCGCTCTACGTCTTCCTGCAGCCGGTGGTGGCCACCACCCTCTCGGTGCTCATCCTCGGCGAGCCGCTCACCTGGCGCCTGCTCACCGCCGGGGCGCTGGTGCTCGCCGGCCTGTCCCTGCGGGAACCGCCAGCTCGGGGGAACCCCCAAATGCCGCCGAGGACCCCCACGAGTCCTTGACCCCCTGCAGGATCATTGTGATACTGCCGGCGAAACCGGATCGGTCGTCGCCAGTCCGTCTCGTCGCGGCCGGTTCATGCCTGGAAGGTGTCTGCATGCCTCGCCTGCGCCTCCTCGCGCCCGGTCTCGCCCTGCTGGTAGCGGCCCTGCTGCTGGCCGGCTGCAGCGGCGGCCCGGCGGCCCTCGACGACCCCGCCGCCGCGGTGGCCCCCGCCACGGCGGTGGTTCCCCAGCACGACTGGCAGGACGCGATCATCTACTTCGTGATGGTCGACCGCTTCGCCGACGGCGATCCCACCAACAACCAGGACGTGGACCGCGACGGCCCCGGCAGCTTCCACGGCGGGGACCTCACCGGGCTGATCGAGCAGCTGGACGAGATCGCCGAGCTGGGCGCCACCGCCATCTGGATCACCCCGGTGGTGCAGCAGATCCCCGGCTACGTCTCCAGCGTCGGCTTCTTCGACTGGGGCTACCACGGCTACTGGGCCGACGACTTCCACGCCATCGATCCCCGCTTCGGCACCGAGGAACAGCTCGCCCGCCTGGTGGACCAGGCCCACGCCCGCGGCATGAAGGTGCTCCTGGACGTGGTCTACAACCACTGCGGCTACGAGTCGCGCTACATCCAGGAGAAGGGCCGCGACTGGCTCCGCTTCGGCAGCCAGTGCGGCGATGACGACCTCACCGAGTGCCTCTCCGGCCTGCCGGACTTCAAGACCCGCAATCCCGAGGTCCGCGAGTACCTGCTGGACGCCCACCTGGGGCTGGCCGAGCGGGTGGGCCTGGACGGCTTCCGCCTCGACACGGTCAAGCACGTCGAGCACGACTTCTGGGACCTGCACCGCCAGCGGACGCGCGAGCGGCTGGGCGAGGACTTCTTCCTCATCGGCGAGGTCTGGGGCGGCGACGCCCGCAACCTGGACCCCTGGTTCGAGCCCGACCAGATGGACGCCGGCCTGGACTTCTCCTTCCAGGGCAGCTCCATCGGTTTCGTCCTCGGTCGCGGCCGGCCCATCGCCTTCGATCGCTACCTCGACCGGCGCGAGGAGGTCCGGACGGGCCATCACGTCTCCCACTACCTCTCCAGCCACGACACCGACGGCGCCATCCACAGCCTCGACGGGGACCTGGACGCGTTCCGGCTCTGCGTGGCCCTGCAGATGACCGCCCGCGGCATCCCCTGCATCTTCTACGGCGAGGAGGTGGGCCGGTACATCGGCACCTGGCCGGAGAACCGCACGGACATGCCCTGGGGCGAGATGGGCATCGAGCCCGGCGCGGGCGAACCGCGCGACGAGAGCCTGCGGGAGTACTACCGGCAGCTCATCGCCATCCGGCGGGCCCACCCGGCCATCTGGCGCGGCGAGCGCCAGGGCATCGACTTCGGCAAGGATCACCTGGTCTTCCACCGGCAGGATCCCCAGGGCGACGACCAGCTCCTGGTGGCCGTCAACCGCGGCGACGCGGCCGTCACCACCACGGTGGCGCGGCCGGCCCGCTGGGGCGGTGCCGCGGTGGACCTGCTGGCCGGCGGGCGGTTCGCCGCCGCCGGCGACAGCCTGAGCCTCACCATCCCTCGCCGCACGGCGCTGATCCTGGCGCCCGCGGCCCAGTAACCGCCGCGCCTCCGGGGTGCGGACAGCGCGAGGAGAAGCCCTTGGCAGGGGTCGTCTTCGACAAGGTCAACAAGTGCTACGGCGAGGTGGAGGTGATCCGCGAGCTGAATCTCGAGGTCCATGACCAGGAGTTCATGGTGCTCGTGGGGCCCTCCGGCTGCGGCAAGTCCACCGCGCTGCGCATGATCGCGGGTCTGGAGGAGATCACCGCCGGCGAGATCCGCATCGGCGAGCGGGTGGTCAATGACCTGCCGCCCAAGGAGCGGGACATCGCCATGGTGTTCCAGAGCTACGCGCTGTACCCGCACATGTCGGTGCGCGAGAACATGGATTTCGGCCTGCGGTTGCAGAAGATGGACCGCGCCGAGATCGACGAGCGGGTGAAGCAGGCGGCCGGCATCCTGGGCATCGAACCGCTCCTCGAGCGCAAGCCGCGGCAGCTCTCCGGCGGCCAGCGCCAGCGCGTGGCGGTGGGCCGGGCCATCGTGCGGCAGCCCTCGGTCTTCCTGTTCGACGAGCCGCTCTCCAACCTGGATGCGAAGCTGCGCGTGCAGATGCGCGCGGAGATCACCGGCCTGCAGCGCCGCCTGCAGACCACCACGGTGTACGTGACCCACGACCAGGTGGAGGCCATGACCATGGGCCACCGCATCGCCGTGCTCAGCGACGGCGACCTGATGCAGGTGGGCACGCCCCTGGAGCTCTACGAGACCCCCGCCAACCTCTTCGTGGCGCGGTTCATCGGCACGCCGCCCATGAGCTTCTTCGCCGCCCGGATCACCGGGGATGGCGCGCATGTCGAGGGCAAGGGGATCACCCTGGACCTGAACGAGGCCAACCGCGCCCTGGCGGGCGGCCAGAGCGGCCGCGAGGTGATGGTGGGCGTGCGCCCGGAACACCTGCGGGCCGAGCCCCGGGAGGGCGGCGGGCCCACCGCGCAGGTCCAGATGAAGGTGGAGCTGGTGGAGACCCTCGGTCACGAGGTCCAGCTCCACGGCCAGCTCGGCGGCAGCCTGCTGGTGGCCAAGGCGGACCCGCGTGGCCAGTACGACATCGACGACGTGGTGGAGCTGCATCTCGAGCTCGACCACGTGCAACTCTTCGCCGCCGATACCGAGCGGCGCCTGACCGAAGGAGATCGAGCATGAGCAAGCGCATGTTCTGGCTGATCGCCGCCGCGGTGGCGGTGCTGTTGCCGGTGGTGGCCTCGGCCCAGATCGAGCTGGTGGTCTGGCACGCCTACCGGGGGCTCGAGCGGACCGCATTCGAGCAGGTGGTGACGGCCTACAACACCTCGCAGGACGAGGTCACCGTCAAGACCCTGGCGGTGCCCTACGACGCCTACGCCGACAAGATCACCGCCGCCGTGCCGCGCGGGAAGGGCCCGGACCTGTTCATCTTCGCCCAGGACCGCCTCGGCGGCTGGGTGGAGGCCGGCGGCACCATGGAGCCCATCGACTTCTACCTCGACGACGCCACCATCGAGCGCTTCATCCCCTCCACCATGGACGCCATGACCTACCAGGGCAGCATCTACGGCCTGCCCATCAACTTCAAGGTCGTCACCATGTTCTACAACACCGACATGGTGACCGATCCACCGCGGAACTCCACCGAGCTGGTGGCGGTGGCGAAGGAGCATACCAACCAGGCGGCCGGGAAGTTCGGCCTGGCCTATGCCTACAGCGACTTCTACTACCACAGCGCGCTGATGAACGCCTTCGGTGGCGGCGTGTTCAAGGGCGACCGCGACCCCGTGCTCAACCGTCCGGAGAACGTGGCCTCGCTGCAGCTGATGATGAAGTGGTTCGACGAGGACCGGATCCTGCCCGCCGAGCCCAGCAGCAGCCTGATCACCATGCTCTTCAACCAGGGCGACGCGGCCATCGTGTTCTCCGGCCCGTGGTTCCTGGCGGAGATCGCCGAGGACATCCCCTACGGCCTGGCCACGCTGCCGGACATCGTCGAGGCCGGCGGCGCGCCCATGCAGCCCTGGATGACGGTGGAGGGCGCGTACATCGCCGCACCCAGCCCGCACAAGGACGAGGCCTACGACTTCGCCCTGTATCTCACCGGCATGGAGGCCGGCAAGGTCATGGCGCTCGCCGGCCGGCAGACGCCCGCCAACCGGGAGGTCTACCAGGATCCGGCCGTGGCCAGCGATCCGGTGCTCAGCGCCTTCCGCGAGCAGGTGGAGACGGCGGTGCCCATGCCCAACTACGCCGAGATGACCATGGTCTGGTCGCCGGCCACCACGGCCATGAACAGCATCGTGCGCAAGGCGACCACGCCCAGGGTGGCGCTGGATCAGGCCCAGAAGGACGTCGAGGAACGGGTCCGTAGCCTGAGGAAGTGACCTGATGCGCGACGGAAGCAGCCGCCGGATCCTGGCCGGCCTGCTCGCCGCCCTGGCGGTGGGTATCGGGGCCACGGCCTTCGTGATCCATCAGGGCCGCCAGGCGGCCATCCGCACGGGAACCGAGCAGAACGCCGTGGTCACCGCCGCGGCGGTGACCGACGCCATCGACCTCGTCCGCCGGGAGGGGGAAGACGTCCAGGCGGCCGTCTCGATCCTCGTCGAGGCCGTCACGGGACTCCAGGACATCCGCGTGGTCGACGCCGGCCGCCGGCAACTGGTCGCCTCCACCCACCAGGCGGACATCGAGGCGGGAGATTTCCCGCGCCGCCTGCAGCGCGATCAGAAGGACCTGTTCGACCAGGTCAAGGAGCTGGAGGCCGCCCACTCGACCAACGTCATGGAAGGCACCGCGCGCAAGGACGAGATCCTCAAGCGGGTGACCGCGGCGAACGACCTCGAGGTGGTGCTGCCCCTGCTCGTCGACGGGAAGGTCGACGGCTCGGTGCAGGTGGTCCACGCGCCCCTGGTGCCGGGCGACCCGCGCAGCGGGATTCCCTGGTGGCTGGCCATCCTGGCGGCGGCCCTGGTCCTGGCGGGCCTGCTGCTGGTCACGCCGGCGGGCTGGCCGCGCTTCGCGGTGGGCCTGGCGGTGACCATCGCGGCGCTGTGGATCCACGCCCAGTACGGCATCCAGAGCGTCCTGGGGACGCAGATGATGGCCGAACAGGCGGTGGCCGAGCGTGCCCTGGACGTGCGCGACGCCCTGCGCCTGCTGCCCTCGGTGGAGGCGCAGAGCCTGCAGATCACCGAGTGGAACCTGGATCGGTTCCGGGCCGTGCGCGGTACCTTCGATGCCTCCGGCGTGGTCAATGCCGGCGCGGTGCGCGCGGAGTTCCAGCGCGATCGGAGCCTCTTCATCCAGGGGGCCGTCCTGCTCGGAGTCCTCGGCCTGCTCATGTACTGGTGGGTGGCCGCCGGCTGGGCGCAGCGCACCTGGGGCGCCCTGGTCAAGTACCGCTCGGCCTACGGGTTCGTGGTGCCGGCCATGGTGGGCATGGTGCTGCTGGTCTTCTTCCCGTTCTTCTACGGCGTGGTGCTGTCGTTCACCAACCAGACCCTCTACAACGTCAATCAGCCGATGTACGAGCTCTGGGTGGGGATCGAGAACTACGTCGACATCATCACCGACTTCGAGGTGATCCGCACCGCCAGCGACGGCAGCCGCTCCATCAACTTCCAGAACTTCTACTGGACCCTGGGCTTCACCATCCTGTGGACCATCAGCAACGTGACCATCGGCGTGACGGTGGGTCTGGCCCTGGCGCTCATCCTCAACGTCAAGGACCTGCGGCTCAAGCCCCTGTACCGGATCATCCTGATCCTGCCCTGGGCGGTGCCCAACTACATCACGGCGCTGATCTGGAAGGGCATGTTCCACAAGCAGTTCGGGGTGATCAACCAGGTGGTCCAGGTGTTCGGCGGCGAGCCGGTTTCCTGGTTCGACGCCTGGTACACCTCCTTCTTCGCGGTCCTGGCGACCAACGGCTGGCTCAGCTTCCCGTTCATGATGGTCATCTCCCTGGGCGCCCTGCAGGCCATCCCCGGCGACCTCTACGAGGCCGCGCGCGTGGACGGCGCGGGCCGCCTGCAGGTGTTCCGCTTCGTGACCCTGCCGTCCATCAAGCCCGCCCTGGTGCCGGCGATCATCCTGTCGGTGGTCTGGACCTTCAACATGTTCAACATCATCTACCTGGTGTCCCAGGGCGAACCCGCCGGCGCCACCGAGATCCTCATCACCGACGCCTACAAGATCGCCTTCGAGCAGTATCGCTACGGCTACGCCGCGGCCTACTCGGTGGTGATCTTCTTCGTGCTGTTCGTCTACGGGATCTGGCAGAACCGCGTCACCAGGGCGACGGAGGGCATATGAGCAACCGCAGCGATTCGGTCAACCATGGCTGGCTGCACCTGGTGCTGGTGCTGATGGTGATCGTCACCATCTACCCCATCCTCTGGGTGCTCACCGTGGCGTTCAGCGGGCAGCAGGCCCTGATGTTCGTGGACCTGCCCGCCGATCCCGGCGTCTGGGATCGCCTGCGCGCCATCATGCCCTGGCCGTCGCAGCTCTCGCTGCAGAACTTCATCGACGTCTTCGCCGATCAGCCGTTCGGCCGCTGGCTGCTGAACAGCGCGCTCGTCGCCGCGGCCACCACCATCGTGGGCGTCTTCCTGGCCACCACCGCCGGGTACGCGTTCAGCCGCTTCCGCTTCCCCGGACGGCGCGCGGGCATGATGTCGTTCCTGATCTCCCAGATGTTCCCCGGCACGCTCACCCTGGTGCCCCTGTACATCATCATCGTGGTGTGGCTGCAGATGGGCAGCAACTACCTGGGACTGATCCTGCTCTACTCCACCACGGCGATTCCCTTCTGCGTCTGGAATCTCAAGGGCTATTTCGATACCGTTCCGCGCGAGCTGGAAGAATCGGCATTGATGGACGGCGCCTCGCCGGCCATGATCTTCTGGAAGATCATCCTGCCGCTGTCCAAGCCGGCGGTGGCGGTCACGGCGCTGTTCAGCTTCATGACCGCGTGGAACGAGTTCGTGCTGGCGTTGACCATCATGGACACGGAGTCGATGTACACCGCCCCGGTGGGCCTGCGCTTCTTCGTCGGCGGCTTCGCCGAGCAGCAGTGGGGCTACTTCGCCGCGGGCTCGATCATCGCGGCCATCCCGGTGATGGCCCTGTTCCTGGTGTTGCAGCGTTACCTGGTCGGCGGCCTGACGGCCGGCGCGGTCAAGGGCTAGGGAGGATCCCGTGTCTCTCGTGAACCGGACCAACCACCAACCTGGAGGAATGACGATGCGCAAGCTCCGTCTCTTCTTGCTGGCCGGCGCGGCCGTCGCGCTGCTGTGCAGCAGCGCGATGGCGGCCAAGGTCGAGATCAAGGACCCCAAGGGCGATGATTTCGGCCCCGGCGAGTACGTCTATCCCACCGACGCGGTCTACGCCCCCGGCTCCTTCGACCTCATCGAGTTCGAACTGGAGATCAAGGGGGACAACGCGACCATCGAGGCCACCCTGGACACCCGCCTCGAGGATCCCTGGCGCATGGGCAGCGGCTTCTCGGTGCAGATGCTGTTCGTCTTCATCGACAATGCGCCCGGAGGCCACACCGCTACGCCCCCGGGCCTGAACGTGAAGATCCACGAGGACCATGCCTGGGACAGGTGCGTGATCCTCTCGCCCCAGACCATGGCCCGCGTCGCGCAGGAAGTGGAGGCGAAGGCGGCGGACATGGCCGACGACATCATCGTGCCGCAGCGCGTCAAGGGCGCCCGCTCCACCATCGAGGCGCGCCTGAAGGCGGCGGACCTCGGCGGCCAGGGCGATCCGAGCACCTGGCGGTACCAGGTCGTGGTGCAGTCCAACGAGGGCTTTCCCTCCGGCGGCGACCTGCTCACCCGCAAGGTGAACGAGTTCGAGGGCCAGCACCGCTTCGGCGGCGGCACGGACTTCGATTGCGATCCCCACGTGATGGACATCCTCGGCGACCATTCGCAGCTCGCCGAGTACGAGTGCAACGATGACGGCACCACCGCGGAGCATGCCGTCATCAAGATGGTGACGCCGTAAGGACGCGGCGCATACCCCTGAGGAGGTCCCAGGAATGAAACGACTGTTCTCCCTGCTGCTGGTGGCCACGCTGGTGGTCGGTGCCGTGAGCATCGCCCCGGCCGCCGATGGCCAGAAGCTCCAGTGGACCGGCGTGAACTACACCAAGTTCCTCGCCGGCAACCGTCACTACGACGGGTCCATGTACAACTTCACCACCATCCCGGGCGAGGGCTTCGGCGACAACGGCCAGGGAACGGAGTTCGAGCTCCTGTTCCACAGCCGTCCCAGCGACAAGATCGAGGTCAACGGCCGCATCAAGAGCCGCTTCAACCAGAACCAGTGGACCAACTTCGGCGGCTTCGGCGGTGGACCGGCCGATGCCGGCTCCATCGGCGGCGACGGCGGCGAGTTCGATCCCCGCAGCAGCCAGTACGTCAAGCTGCGCGGCATCACCGTGAACATCACGCCGGGCTACTGGTGGCTCAACCGCGCCACCATCGGTTCGAGCGACATGGGCATGTTCGACCCGTTCACCATCGGCAAGATCCGCTACATCGACCGGGACAACGGCAAGGGGATCTTCCTGAACGGCAGCTTCAGCCGCGGCCAGCTCAGCTACGACCTCGCGCGGATCAGCCTGCCGCGCCTGTGGGCCGGCCCGAACTACGAGACCGGCGAGTACGCCGGCATGGACGCCGTCTACGGCGCCCAGGTGCGCTACCGGCCGACCCGGAGCCTCGGCGTCACCGGCATCTTCTCGTACGTCAACGACATCGAGCTCGACCCCAACGACGAGGACGTGAACGACGGCCGCGACATCCGCCAGCGTCAGCGCAACCAGGTCTTCGGCCTGAAGGCCGACTTCAGCACCGACGTGGGCGACTTCATGGGCCTGGACCTCGACGGCGCGTTCTACTACTCCAAGTACTACACCATCAACGACCTCGGCACCGGCGGCTGGAGCTCCTACACCGCCTACCCGCTGGGCAACCTCGACGGCGAGAGCTACACGGTGAACGCCAACATGGCGGACATCGCCGAGACCGGCCTCTCGCTGAACGTGCAGTACTTCAACATCGGCGAGGACTACGTCTCGGTCATGGCCGCGCGCCGCGAGAGCGACGTGCTGATCACCGAGGGCAGCGAGGGCACCTGGTACTACCCCGAGGCCGACAACGCCGCCTGGAAGGGCACCTCGGTCCTGGGCTACGGCGGCTTCCTCGGCCATGCCCAGCAGGTGGCCACCACCAACGTGGACAACGAGTTCACCGACTTCGACGAGCCCCTGGCCGAGAGCGTGATCGGCTGGAAGGGCATCACCGTGGTGCCGAGCATCAACCTGCTGGACATCGACCTGACCGGCGAGTTCAGCTACATCGACTACAACACCAACTGGCAGATGTGGGGCAACCCGGACGAGTACACGTTCAACAGCTCGCCCTACGTCACCGCCGAGCCCGACGCCGGCTTCGGCAGCTTCCGCAACGCCTACATGCCGTTCCAGGAGAAGACCACCTACATCTATGTGGTCAAGGGCAACAAGTTCCTGGACATCGGCCGGGGTGTGGATCTGCACTTCCGCTGGAAGTACATCGACGAGGAGGATCTGCGGATCAACGAGGAGCAGTACCTCCCGCAGAACAACGCCGACGTGGCCGGCCACTTCGGTGCGCCGGGCACCGCGGGCCAGTGGGCGGCCTTCGACAGCCTGGATGACGACGACAAGTTCATGGAGATGTACCTGTACGAGATCGGCGCCGGCTACCAGCTCACCGACGAGCTCTACGCCGACCTGACCTGGCAGTACTACGACGTGGACCTGATCGACGGCAACACCGGCTTCCAGGGCAACCGCTCGCACCGCATGGCCGGTGGCGAGCACAAGAAGAACAACCTGATCCTGGACGCGAGCTACATGGTGGGCGGCGCCGAGTTCGGCATGATCTACCAGTACGCGTTCGGCGAGTGGGCTCCCGACTTCGGCGACGGCTTCACCCCCACCACGCAGGACGGCGAGCGCGGCTTCGTCGACAGCTGGGGCACGTTCCAGAGCCTGGAGAAGCGCGAGTACGACCACATCCGCATGAAGGCCTACATGAAGCTCCTCTTCTAGAGGCGCGTGGGCTCACACCAGGACCCCGGGGCCACGCGCCCCGGGGTCCGTCCTTTCGGAGGCAAGACCATGGCGTCCCGTCGCGCTCCCTTCCTGCTCGCCCTGCTGCTCTGTGGCCTGTCGCTGCCGGTGCTCGCCGGCGACCCGGTGGTCGAGCTCACCGACCCCGAGGGGGACGACCACGGCGACGGCGATCTCGTCTATCCCGGCCAGGGTTTCGCGCCCGGCGACCTCGACGTGGTGGGTTTCACCGTCGAGAACGATGGCGACCACGCCGTCTTCACCATCGAGTTCGCCGACCGCATCAGGCAGCCGCAGCGGGGCGCCCGCGACGAGCTGGGCACCGACTTCACCCGCATCGCCCGCCATGGATTCTACCAGTTCAACGTGGACGTCTATCTCGACACCGACCGCCGGCCCGGCTCGGGCTTCACCCGCCTGTTGCCCGGCCGGCTGGCCATGGTGGCCCCGGACGACGCCTGGGATCTGGCGATCCTGGCCACCCCGCGCCCCACCGTGATCGGCGGCATCCTCCGCAGCGCCGTGGAGGCCGAGGAGGAGGCGTTCGCCGAGCTGGGCGTCCCCGGCGCCGACGCCTCGGAGGCCCGCTCGCTGGCCGCCGCCATCGACCGCGCCACCTACATCCCGCGCGACCTGCGCGTGCGCGGCAAGCGGCTGGAGTTCCGGGTCCCGCACGCCCTGCTGGGCGGCCCCGCCCAGGCCACCTGGGCCTACACCGTGGTGGTCACCGGCGCCGACCTGCAGGCCAGCCTGGAGCTGATGTCGGCCACCGGCCTGGCCTCGGCCACCAACACCGCCCTGGGCGCCCTGCCCATCTCCCCGGGCGAGGAGTGGACCAACCGCTTCGGCGGCGGCCGCCACGGCGAGCCGCTGCAGCCGCCCATCGTGGACCTCTTCACGCCCGAGGGCGTGCGCCAGGAGCTGGTGCTCGCCGATCACGACAGCGGCCAGGGCCGCCGGGCCGTGCTGCCCGCCGTGGTGCCGGCGGCGGCCGCCGGTGCGGGCCGGTCCGCCGACGCCGGCGATCTGGCCGCCGTGCCCACCTGGGCCCTGGACCACTGGCAGGGCCGCGTCTGCTACGAGATCTTCGTGCGCAGCTTCAAGGACTCCGACGGCGACGGCATCGGCGACCTGCGCGGCCTCATCCAGTCGCTGGACTACCTCAACGACGGCGATCCCGCGACCACGGACGACCTCGGCATCGAGGCCATCTGGCTGATGCCCATCTTCGCCTCGCCCAGCTACCACGGCTACGACGCCATCGACTACTACCGCATCGACCCCGAGTACGGCACCGAGGCGGACCTGATCGAGCTGATCCGCGAGTGCGACCGCCGCGGCATCCAGGTGGTGCTCGATCTGATGCTCAACCACTCCAGCGACCAGCATCCCTGGTTCGTGGCCAGCGCCCGCGACCCGCAGTCCGACAAGCGCGACTGGTACGTCTGGCGCGACAGCGACCCTGGCTGGACCCAGCCCTGGGGTTCCTATCCCAGCTGGCACGAGCGCAACGGATCCTGGTACTACGGCATCTTCTGGAGCGGCATGCCCGACTTCAACTGGCGCAACCCGGAGGTGCGCGCCGAGGCGCAGGACATCGCCCGCCACTGGCTGGATCTGGGCGTGGGCGGCTTCCGCCTCGACGCCGCCAAGCACCTCATCGCCACCGGCCCCGGCGAGCAGCAGAACGACACCCCCGAGACCCACGCCGCCTGGCAGGAGTACTCCCGGTTCCTGCGCACCGAGTACCCCGACCGCCTCATGCTCGGCGAGATCTGGTCGGCGCCCGAGGCGGTGGCCCCCTACTACGGCGATGCCGAGCGGGTCCCCGGCGGCACCGAGTTCGCCATGACCTTCAACTTCGCCCTCTCCGGCGGCATCATCCAGGCCGTGAACCTGGGCGAGGCCAGTCCCCTGACCACCGCCCTGACCCGCATCCAGCAGGCCTATCCCGACGGCGTGCTCGACGGCACCTTCCTGGCCAATCACGACATGACCCGCCTGGCCACCCAGCTGGGCGGCGACTTGGCCCGGCAGGGCCAGGCGGCCGCCATGCTGCTCACCCTGCCCGGGACGCCGTGGCTCTACTACGGCGAGGAGGTGGGGCTGCGCAACGGCACGGCCAGCGGCGACGAGGCCAAGCGCACGCCCATGCCCTGGACCGACGACGACGCCGGCTTCACCGCCGGCGTGCCCTGGTACCGCTTCGCGCCCGGCCGCGAGACCGCCAACGTGGCCGCCCAGACCGGCGACCCGCGGAGCCTGCTCTCGCGCTACCGCGACCTCATCCGCACGCGCCAGCAGCTGCCAGCCCTGCGCTCCGGCGACCTCTCCCTGGTGCGGCTGGATGACGCCCCGGCCAGCGCCGTGGCCTACCTGCGCACCGCCGGCGAGCAGCGTGTCCTGGTGGTCCACAACCTGGCCGACGCGCCGGCCACCCTCTCGTGGTCCCTGCCCGAGGCGCCGGCCAGCTACGCGCTCCGCTTCGGCGACCGCGGCGTGGGCCTGCCCGCCGATCACGCCATCACCCTGCCCGCGCGGGCCACCGGCGTCTGGGAGCTGGCTGCGGAGGCGGCGGAGTGAGCAAGCTGGTGGACTGGTACGCGGCCACCGGCGGGCTCACGCTGCCCGATACCCGGCATCCCGAGGTGGGGGCGTGACCACGCCGGAGGGGCGCTCCCGGCCGCCGGAGGCGTCGCTGCCACGGGCGCCGGAGCCCCTGGGCCCCCTCGATCGCCTCGGCCCGCTGGCGCCGGCGGTGCGCGACCTGCTGGGCGTCCTGCGCGGCCGTCCCGACGGCCTGGTGCCGTTCCGCGAGGTGCAGCATCACCTGCGGCTGGGCCACATGATCGACCGGGGCGTGCGGGAGGTGCCCCTGGCGGCGATCACCGGCTCGCTGAACCGCACTCGCGACTTCGACCGCGCCTTCCTGCCCCGGGACGACACCCAGCGCGAGCGCCTGCGCGGCCTGCGCGCCCTCGCCGAGCGCAGTGGCTTCCCGCCGGTGGATCTCTACCAGGTGGGCGAGGCGTACTTCGTGGTGGACGGCCACCACCGGGTGGCGGTGGCGCGGATGGTGGGGTCGTCCAGCATCGAGGCCCACGTCTGGGAGTTCCCCACCGAGGCGAGCGTGGAACCCGGCGACACGCTGGACACCATCCTCGCCAAGGCCAGCGCGCGGAACTTCGCCCAGGTCACCGGGCTGCCGGTGGCTGGCGAGGAGGCCGTGGCCCCGACCTCGCCGGCCGGCTACGACCGGCTCCTCGAGCACATCGCCGGTCACCGGTACTACCTGGGGTTGCAGCAGGGGCGGGAGCCGTCGTGGGAGGAGGCGGTGGCCTCCTGGCGCGACACCGTCTACCGGCCGGTGCTGGCGGTGATCGGCGAGCACGGCCTGCTGGCGGACTTCCCCGGACGGACGGCCACCGACCTCTACCTCTGGGCGGTGGACCGTCTGCACCGGCTGCGGCAGGCGTACCGCGACGACGCCCTGGACCCGGCCCGGGCCATGCCGCCGCCACGGTGGTGGCGGCGGTGGTGGCGGTGGGTGCGGGGGGCGGTGCCCGCGGGCTCGCGGGCCGGCCGTCAGCGGTAGTAGGGCGAGGGGACGCCCACCTTGCCGGCGAAGAAGGCCCCGAAGGCATCCTGGCCGCGGGCGAAGCAGCGGCGGTCGGCGTACATCACCAGGATGTCGGCCTTGTAGTTGCCGCCGGCCAGGCGCAGCGCCACGAGGCTGCGCTCGCTCATCCAGCCCAGCTCGTAGCGGACCAGGCCCAGGCCCAGGGCCTCGGCGTGCAGCTCCGGGTCCTCGGCGAACATGGGGTCTTCCCAGTCCCACTTCTCGATGGGCGGCTCCTCGTAGGCGGCGGTCAGTTCGGCGCGGAGCGCCTCGGCGTCGTCGAAGTACGCCGCGAGCTCCTCGTGGGTGTCGGACCACTGGTAGAAGCCCATGCAGAGGCGGTCCTGCTCGAAGAAGTAGATCACCCGGCAGGAATCGCCGGCCACGGTGGCGGGGAAGGCCAGCAGGGGGCCCTCGGCGAGGTCGGGCGCGGCGGCCTCGGTGCGCCGGACCTCGGACGGGCCCATACCCCAGCGCGCGGCGCGGAAGTCGGCGTCGGAGGTGGGGAGGGGGGCGGTGTCGGCGGCGGTGTCGGCGGCGTCGGCGGCGATGGCCTGGCCGGGCAGCGCCCCGATGAGGAGCACGCCGGCGAGGATGAGGGCGGGCATGGCGGCGCCGGCCAGGGTGCCGGGAGCCCGGCCTGGACTGGTGAGGGGCCGGCCGGCGGCCGGTCGCGGGCGGCTAGGAAATGGACGCATCGCTACCTCCGGAAGGGTCCGGGAGGGAGCGATGCAGGAAGTGGGCCGTGAAGCCACCGGCAGGGCTACTCGTGGATGATCACCAGCTTGACCAGTGGCCGGGGCATGGGAGATGACGTCGGGATGGGGAGCGAGGCCGTCGCCCAGCCGGCTCCATCGAGCACGACGTCGGTGGCGCCGAGGGTCGCGAGGGACTCGCCGGTGGCGTCTCGGGTCTCGAGGCGGAGCTGGACCTGGGTTCCTGGAGCGCCCTCCAGCCGCCAGTCCATGGTCGCGTCCGCGTCCGGTGCCGCTTCCACGGCGATCCCCGGGACCAGGCGCACGTGGGCGACCGTACCGAGCGAGGCGGCCGGGGCCAGGTTCGCGGACGTCAGGACCAGTGCCAGGGCGAGGAAACCGATGATGGGTATCCGGTTCACGGGCGCGCTCCTCGACGAAATGTGTACAATTGGGTGATATATTGATTTTCAGTATACTGTGAACTGCCGCATCATTGCAAGATGCCACCTCCGTCGCCGCGAGGATGCAGATCGCCGGGCGCCGCGGTGGACGGGCCGTGCGAAAAGCAACGAGGCATGGCACGCCCCTTGCCGGGCTCTGACTCACGAACGGCCACGCCAGCGATCGACTCAGCGGTCGAATGGCGACCGTCGGGGCCGAGAGGAAGCGAGATCGCCTGCACGGACGCGATGCGCGCAGGCGGACGGAAGCGAGTCTGGCCATCGGACGCCGACCGAGACCCTACCGTGTGCTGACCAGGATCCTGGCGGGGATCTGCCTCGGGCTGTGGCTCGGTGGGGAGGCGCGGATCGCCAGCGCCGTCGACCCGGCCGAGCCCACCGTCGTGGCGCCGCAGCGGGTCCGGCGGCCGCTCGAGCTGGCGCCCGGGAAGGTCCTCGCCATCGATGCGGAGGCGCTCCGCGGGGACCTGAAGGCCGAGCTCGACGTCTACCTCACGTTCCCCCTCGACTTCGGGGTCCTCTGCGACCGCACCGGCAGCGTGATGCTGGGTCCGGACGGCACCATCTCCGACAACGGCGATCTCCTGTTCTTCGGCGGCATGCCCCAGGCCGCCGAGATCGAGCTGACCGGCGATCCGGGCCGGGCGATCAGCATCGACGTGACCTCCCTGGCCTCCGGCGGCTTCCAGCTGACGGACTTCGACACGAGCCTGGGCCCTCCTCCGCTGAGCGCTGCGCTCGGCGCCGATGGCCGCCTCGTCTTCACGGTCGGCGCGCGGCTGCATGTGGATGGCGAGACGGTGGAGCCCGGGGCCGGCCAGCTCGTGGGCTACACCATCCAGGCGCTCTACGAATAGATCCCCATGATTTCCGCGAATTTCCTCTAAAGGCCCCGCGCAGGCGTCCGATGCTGACGTTGTGCAAGGGCTGAGAGACGACATGACACCAGCCCTGGAGAAACAAGAGGGAACGAAAACGAAGTTCGGGAGCAGCGATCTGCTCTCACAAAGGAGTCAGTCATGAAGAACTTCTCGCGTTTCTCGATCCTGGTTCTGGTGCTCATGGCAGCTGCTGGTAGCGCCCTGGCCGTGGATCTGGCGACCAACGGTCTCGTGGAGATCGTCGACGGTATCGTGATCACGGAGGACACGCCGCTGAACTTCGGCACGCTCGTGCTCAACAGCGGCAGCGTGGTGGTCGCCGCGGCCGACGGCACGGTCACGGACACCGATGCGCTCGTCTTCGACAACACCGGGATCAGTCAGGGCGTCTTCACCGTCCAGTCCGTGGCTGGCGCGGATGTCGAGGTGGCAGCGACTCCCGGTGGCGGCATGCCGTCGGGCCTGACCCTCGGCTCCTTCACCTGGGACTGGGAAGGCGGTGCGGCCACCACGGCCACCCACACCCTGAGCACGAACATCGTGGAGCTCGAGGTCGGCGCGAGCCTGACCGTCGATGCCGCCACGGCGTCGGTGAGCGGTGGCCAGGAGAACCTGCCCTACACGCTGTCGATCACCTTCCAGTAGACCGTCGCCCAGTTCACTGGATCCGGGGCCGGGGCGCCATGGCGCGCCCCGGTCCTCGTATTTGCCTCGCGGTGGCACCACGCTTGCAGATCGCATGGGGACAGCGGGAGCTGGCGGCCGCATAAGTGGTTGTCAGCTGGTGGGTTCCACATCAGCGGAGGCGTGGACATGGTGCGAGGCCCGGCAGGATGGATCATCCACTCGGGAATGATTTGCTCACTGGTCGCGCTGCTCTGGGCGGCTCCGGCCGAGGCCCAGGGCGTCGCGGTCTTCCCCAGTCGCGTGGTCCTCGATGGCCGCACGCGCGCCGCGACGGCGTTCGTCTCCAATCGCAGCGATCAGGCCGAGACCTACCGCGTCTCCCTGGCCTACCTGGAGATGGCGGAGGACGGCGCCCTGGTCCGGGCGGACTCTCTCGGCCAGGCGGTCGGCGATTTCGCCGCGCAGGTCCTCCAGTACTCGCCTCGGCGCATGGTCATCCCCGCCGGCGGGTCGCAGACCCTGCGCCTGCTCGTTCGCCGCCCCGCCGGTCTGGACGTGGAGAACCGGGAGTTCCGGGCCCACCTGTCGATCATCTCGGTTCCCGACATCCCACGGCTCGAGGAGGTCGCCGAGACTCTACCGCAGCTCGACGAGAACACGTTCATCGCCCGGGCCCAGGCCTCGGTCGAGACCCTGGTGCCCGTCGTCGTCCGATTCGGACGCCCGGACGCGAGCATCGAGCTCGGCGACGTCTCCCTGGTCTCCGGCCTGGAGGACGGCGGTCCGGCGCTGGAGTTCGTACTCGAGCGTGCGGGCGACCGCTCGGTCTACGGCGATCTGCTGGTCGACCACGTGGCCGACGGCGGCGAGCGGACCAACCTGCACACCGGCCGGGGGGTCGCGATCTACGCGAACCGGCCGCGGCGCATCTTCCGCGTCGATCTGGACGGCCATCCGGACCTCGACCCCCGGCGAGGCCGCTTCGTGATCAGCTACCGCGAGACTGCGGCCGGAGGCGGCGACCTCGTGCTCGAGCGCCAGGTGGACGCGGGCGAGGTCGTCGCGCACCAGGTCTCCAGTCCGTGACATGCCCATCCGGCGCGGCATCCCAGTGCGGATCATCGGGTGCCTCGCGCTCCTGCTGGCCGGCCCGGCCCTGGCCCAGGACCCCGGCCTGACTCTTCCCGTGAACGAGGAGGACGTCCTGGTCCTCGAGGTGCGCGCCGATCGCTACCTGGCCAGCGAGGGGCTCATCGGCTACCGGCATGGCGACCAGGTGCTGTTGCCGCTGGGCGAGCTCGCGGCGGTGCTCGAGTACGCCCTGGTCAGCGCCCCCGCGGCCGGTGTGGTGGAGGGCTGGCTGCTGGACGAGGATCACGTGTTCCGCCTGGATCTCGGCTCGCGGAGCGTGACCGTGGGTGGCCGGCAGACGGGGATCGACCAGCCCTGTCTCCACGTCGACGATCACGACATCTATGCCACGAGCGACGTCCTGAGCTCCTGGTGGCCACTGGAACTCGAGATCGATCTGAGCCGGCTCCAGGTCACGGTCCGCTCCCGCGAACCGGTCCCCCTGGTCAGCCGCCTGGACCGCGAGCGGGAATGGGCGCAGATGGATTCCGACGGCCACGGCGACGACCCCGAGTACCCCCTTCGCCAGGCCCGGTATCGCCTGGCCTCCTGGCCGTTTCTGGACGCCACGGTCTCCCTCGACGCGCGCGAGAGCGAGACCGACTGGCGCGGGTCCATCCTCGCGCGCGGCGACCTGGCGCGGCTGAGCACCACGGGCTTCGTCAGCCAGGACTCCCGCAAGCAGGACGCGTGGTATGCCTGGCTACGCGCGGGTCGCGACGATCACCGCGGCGGCCTCCTCGGACCGCTCGGGGCGACCTCGTTCGCGATCGGGGACGTCGTCAGTCCGTCGCTGGCGCTGGCGGCGAGTTCCCTGCGCGGTCGTGGGCTGCGGGTCACCAACCGCCCTCTCGGCAGCACCACGCAGTTCGATGCCGTGGACATCAACGGGGAGGCGCCGCCGGGCTGGCAGATCGAGCTCTACGTCGACGGGACGCTCCGCGCCATCCAGACCGCGTCGCCCGAGGGGTATTACGAGTTCGCGGACGTGCCGCTGCACCTCGGACTGAACACGGCCCGCGTCGTCATGTACGGCCCCAACGGGCAGCAGCGCGAGGACGTGTTCACTTACAACATCCGCAGCGGCATGAGTCGCCGTGGCGAGCTGAATTACGATCTCGCGAGCCTGCAACCCGGGCTCTCCTTGCTCGGGCAGGGTGCCGAGCGTCTCTCCGGTCATGACCGGGACGACTGGCACCACCAGGCCGAGATGCGCTACGGTCTCGACGCGGTGACGACGGTCGGGGCGGCGGTCTCGGCCAGTCGTGGCGAGGACGGGCATCGCGAGGTGGTCCTGGCGAGCGTGTTGCGATCGCTGGGGCCCTTCTTCCTGCGGGCGGTGGGCGCGAAGGACCTGGCGGCCGGATATGCCGGAAAGCTGGGCGTGCAGGCCCGGCTCGGCGGCCGTTCCCTCTATCTCGATTATGAGCGCCATGATGATTTCGACGGGTTTCGCAGCGACGATCCCCATCCCTCCGAGCGCCGGATCTCCGCCCGCCTGGACGGCCTGCTCGGACACCGGCGCCAATCGGCGCTGAGCTACCGGCTCCGGTGGGAACGGGACGATCCGGTGGATCCCGAGCTGGGTACCGAGGACACCTATGCCATGCATCTCTCGGGAGGTCTCGCCGGCCTGCATCTCGGCAACGAACTCGAGCACCGTCGCTGGTCGAGCCCCACGTCCGCGGCGACGACGGTGGGGCAGCTGGTGGTCGCCGGCGCCCGGTCCGGGATCCGCCTGCGCGGGATGGCGGCCTACCGGCTGGACGAGGGCGCGCGCTGGCACGGCCTCGGCGCCACGGCGAGCTACCACTTCACGACGCGTCTGCGCGGGCAGCTCTCCGGGATGCGCGTCTTCACGACGCCGGAGTCCGAGAGCTGGCTCGCCCGGCTGGACTGGGACCTCGCGCCGGTCCGGCTGGGCTTCCAGGGCGGGGTGGCCGATGGAGCCTGGAGCGCCGGATTGACCGCCTCCACGTCCCTGGCGGCGTCGCCCCAGCGGGGGACCTGGACGGTGTCGGGACGGCGGCTCTCGCGGCACGGGGCGGCGCTGGTCCGGGCCTTCGTCGACGCGGACCGCGATGGCGCCTTCGGGGCCGGGGATGAGCCGCTCGAGGACGTGGGATTCGCCGGCAACTACCACTGGCGAGACATCCGCACCGCGGAGGACGGGCAGGCCTTCCTGCCCGGGCTGCCGGCCGATCGCTTCTCCAGTGTGCGCCTGGACGTCGCGACCGTGGCGGATCCCTATCTGGTCCCCCTGCACGAGGGCATGGCCACCATGGTGCACGCCGGCGGCGTGTCCGATCTGGAGTTCCCCTTCCAGTACGTCGGCGAGCTCGAGGGCATGGTCGGGGCCGACGTGGACCTCTCGCGCCCGCTGCGCAACGTGGGACTCGAGCTGGTCGACGGCAACGGCGAGCGCGAGACCTCCACCGTCAGCGAGTTCGACGGCTACTACCTGTTCCAGAACGTCGCTCCCGGCGAGTACCAGCTCCGTGTGGTCGAGAACACGCTGCGTGGTCGCGCCTATCGCGTACCCCCGCCGGCGACGGTGGTCATTCCCCCCCACGGCGGTTACGTGATGGGGCCCGATGTCATCCTCGAGCCGGAGACGCGCGCCGAGGAGGAGATTCTCGCGCTGCATCAGGACGAGCCGGCCGATCCCGAGGAGCCGTCCGCGCCCCCGGAGGAGCCGCGCGCCGCCGAGCCGGCTCCGGATGAGAACGTCCGGGTCGCGGCAGAGTCGCCGCGACCGATCGCGGAGGAAGCCCGCGACCCCATCGCCATGGACCGGACCGGCCGCACCGCTCCGGCCACGAGCCCACCGGAGGACCCGAGTGCTCGCGATCTGCGCTCGCTGCAGCTGATCTACGAGCTGCTCTACGACAGCACGATGTTCTCGGGAACCAGTCGCTAGTCCCAGTCCCAGGCGATGACCGCGGCGGCGACGGCCACGGGGTCACCCGGATCGGCCGCCGCAGGCTGGACGGTGATGCGAGCGCCCGCGGACGCGAGGGCCGCGAAGAAGACCCGCGTCCGGTCCGGCGCCGTGGCCGGCAAGCCGACCAATACCGGTACCGTGCCGAGATCCTGGGCCATGGCGTCGGGCGCTGCTCTGGACTGCAGCGTGTCCAGGAGCGTCGATCGCGTCCCCGGCAACAGCATCAGGCCCTGCCAGCCGTCGCTCCCGGCCCGGATGGCGGCGACAGCCGGAGCGGCGGCATGGCCGGCACCTGCCAGGCGCAGGGAGGCGTCGCCGAGCAGATCGGTGACCCATTCTCGCGCCGACTCGATCACGGTCACCGCACCCCCGCCTCCCGCAAGGAGGGAGGCCGCGGTCAAAACCACGTAATTGCAGTCCGGTGCCGTCGCGGCCCGGGTGGCCAGGGCCGCGGCGATCGCACCGGTGGCATCGCTGTCGTCGGCGAGCACCATGGTCACGGGAGCATGCCGGCGCCGCTCGGCGTCCGGCATGACCAGGTAGCAGGCCTGCAGGGCATCCGTGCCGGAGGGGAAGGCGGCCTTGAACAGGCCGGCTCCCGGCGGGAGGACGGTGCCGTGGTTCTCGAAGCGGGAGAGCAGTTCCTCGGTGGTCGCGGCCGCGGCCGCGATGGGGGTGGGGTCGTCATGGGGCTGGAACCCCTGCTGGCCGCGCAGGACGCGGAAGAGGTGGAACTCCACGCTGCTGCGCTGGGCCGGAGGGATCGCCTGGACGCGCGCGTGCCGGGTCACGAACCAGTCCGGCGGCAACCGGAAGGCGCGGTCCCGCCACTGCAGGGGCGCACCCTGTCCATCGATCCGCGCACCCGTGGTGAACCACCCGAGTGGCAGATCCGCGACGTTCCAGGCGACGTTCTGGAAGGCCAGATCCGGATCCAGACCGGTCACGATGGTGTCCACCGGCGCCAGCGCGGTCCCAGACGCATCGCCGTGAAGGAGCACCGTGGTCGCCCGCCCACCGCGATTGCCCTGGATCGTGAGTTCGGCGGTCACCGAGTCGGCCACCACGAGATAGGTTTCCAGTCGACCCACGAGCGCGGGCGCCGGGTCGAGGCCGGGATCCAGGACGGCCGGCGCGAAGCGACGCCATGGCTGCGTCCGGGATCCGGCGAAGGGGTCGGCGACGAGAGACCAGCGAGGCGTCGGCGTGTCCGGTGCCTTCGCGCCCGTGATGGTGACGTTCAATCCCAGCAGGAGATCGAGCGGAGGACGATACGGTCGCAGGGACGACCACGGGATGTCGAGGCGCCAGCCGGCGTCCGCGCGGGTGAGCGTGGCGGCCGCGTCCATGGTGTCGTGTGTGCCGTGGCGGCCGGTGCGTGGTACGGCGCCGGGTGCGGCCAGCGAGGCCGTGAACTCGAACCAGCGGTCGGTCTCGTGCTCCTCGAGGCTGCGTGGGCGGGCGACGCAGACGACCGCATCGGCGGCCGCCGCGGGCAAGGACGTGAGCCGCAGGCTCAGGCCGCTCATGTCGTAGCGAACGGCGACCCGGCCCGCAGAAGGCTCGGAGTCCGTCTCTCCTGCCGGGGGCGCTGGCGACGAGACCAGACTTCGGTCCTCGCTCCACTGACCTTCGATGACGGAGAACTGGGCATCGCGCATGATCGTGACCAGGGTCGTCATGACACTGTCGGTCAGCGCGATCAGCCGCGGATGGTCATGTAGCGCCGCGAGATCGGGATCGGTGTACAGGCGCTGGAGGTCGCGATAGCCCGCAGCCAGGGCGGTGTCGAGCCGGTCCAGGGCAGCGGTCTGGTCGCCAGCCAGGGACAGCAGGCAGGCCAGGTTGTACTGCATCACCGCGTCGCCCGGGTAGCGATCCAGGTAGGCCGCGAGCGAGTCGCGGGCGGCGGCGAACTGGCCGGCCTGGATTTGCGCGCCCAGCCTGCGGAGCGCGGGTTCGCGCAGGTCCTCGTAGACGGTCTGGGCGCTGGCAGCCGGTGCCAGGGAGGCGACCGGAGCGATGGGCGCGACCAGGATCGTGGCGATGGCCAGGAACGTTGCCATCGTGGCCGGGAACACGGAGAGGAACGCGTGGCGAAGCATGGGAGACCTCGGGACGCCGGGAAGAGCAGTGAGCCGCTTTCGCCAAGGTTAACAGCGCCCTCGACCGTGTCCAGCGGCGATCGATCTCCGCCCCACACGACGACACCCGCCCCGGAACCCGGAGCGGGCGTCATCGGAAGGAGTGGACCCGCGGATCCGCGACCCGCGGCTCCGTCGGTCGCCGCGGCGTCTACTCGAAGAACGCCAGGAACGGGTTGGGGATCTCCGCCAGCGGGCTGTCGTCCCGCACGTACATGACGGTGCTGTCGACGTAATCGGCGATGGTGCCGGCGCGGTCGGGCTCGTCGATGTAGGCGTAGGGGTCGTCTCCGATGGGGCCGAAGATCTCCTCGGTGGCGCCATACTCGTCGATGGTGTCCCAGCCGCTGGTGTCGGTGTACTGGTGGTAGCGCAGGCCGAACTCGGTGTCCTTGTCGCCGCTGCCCTGGATGCAGCCGAAGAGCTGGAATTCGGGGTTCTCGGAGTACCAGCCCATGTTGTAGGTGAACTCGTAGGCCTGGTTGCCGGTCAGGTGGTAGGCCCAGTTGCAGCGCGCCTCGTCGCCCGGGCCGTCGGGCTGGAAGGTGGCGCCGGCGATCTCGAAGGCGTCGCTCGTGATGTCCTTGGTGGCCCAGAGCAGCTGCGAGCCGTTGGCCTGGCCGGTCTCGTCGCGGTTGATGTCCCAGTAGTAGACCGTCTGGGCGGTCTCGCTGGCGGAGAAGCCGAGGTAGGGGGAGGAGAAGTCCTCGCCCTGATCCCTGGTCACCTCGACCCGCAGCAGATGGTCCACGACCACCTCGTCCCGACCGAAGACCGTCTGGCAGACCGCGGGCACCGGAATGGGCGCGGTGGCCTCCTGGAAGTGGACGGTCATGGTGCCCGTGCCGTCCTCCGGATCGTCGAAGGCCAGGGGCTCGTTGGGGATCTCGCCGTGCTCGGCCTCGTACTCGGCGATGTCGGCGAGCATCTCCTCGATCATCTGCATGGTGCCGTCGAAATCGTCGATGTTGCGGTGGATGGACATGGGCTCGTCGTCGGCGAAGACCTTCCCCAGCAGGGCGTGGTCGCCGTCCTTCCACGGGTCGGCGACCTTCAGGGCCGTGTTCGCGTACACCGGCGGCAAGACCTGCCGGGCGGCGGCGCCGTAGTCGACGAAGCTGACGTCGGCGAGGACGCCGTCGCCGCCGTCACCGGGGTCCTGGGGGTCGGCGGGGCCGGTGGAGTCGTCGCTGCTGCAGGCCGCCAGGCCGAGCACGAGCACGGCCAGGAGCAGGGCGAGGAACGTCTTGGTACGCATGGTCGAGTTTCCTTCCGATCGGTGAATCGCGCGCGCCGGGCGGTGGCTGCCCGGCGAGGCATCGGGGAAATCCTTAATCAATTTGCGTGCCAGGCGGCGCCCGGGCGGCGCCCGGGTGGCGATCAGGCCGCGATCAGGCGGCGATCAGGCGGGCTTCCAGCGGCGGTGCACCCAGCTCCACTGCTCGGGATGTGCGGCGATGAACGCCTCGAGGCGGGCGTTGTAGCTGCGGGTGGTGGCGGTGACGATGGCGGCGAGGTGGTCCCCGGGCGCGAGGGGCAGTTCCTCGCTGAAGCTGGCGTGGTGGCGGCCATCGGCGTCGCGCCAGGAGAGGGCCATGATCACCGGGCAGCCCAGCCGCGCAGCCAGCAGCGCGGGGGCCTTCACCGTGCCGGCCTCCCGACCGAAGAACGGCACCCGTGCGCCCGTGGTGCCGCCCTCGTGCTGGTCGATGGACATGCCCACCGTCCCGCCGGCCCGCAGGTGGCGGAGCAGCGCGTTCAGGCTGCGCCAGGCGTGCAGGAAGCGAAGGCCGCGCTGGCGGCGGATGCCCTGCCAGAACCGGTCGACGCCCGCACTGTGGGCATGACGGGTGATCATGGCGATCTCCAGGCCCCAGGCCGCCTGGGCAGCGGCCAGGTACTCCCAGTTGCCCACGTGGGCGGTCACCACGATCACCCCGCGGCCCCGCGCACGGGCCTGGTGGAGGTGGTCCAGGCCGGTGACGGTGAAGCGGCCGAGCAACTCCGCGTCCGAGAGCCGCGGCAGGCGCAGGAACTCGGCCAGGACCACGCCGTAGTGGGCGAAGTTCCGCCGGCAGAGAGCCTGCAGCTCGCCCGCGGCCATCCGCTCTCCGAACGCCTGCTCCAGCCCGGCCAGGGCCACGCCACGGCGGTGTCGCACGGCGTCATGCCACGTGAGCCCCAGCCGCCGCCCCAGGGCCACGGCCCGGTCCTCGGGCAGCCGCTGGAACACGCCGGCGGTGGCGCGCAGGGCGCCGGTGACGGGATGAAGGGGCACGGTCACGCATGCTCCGGGTCGAGGTGAGAACTCCCCCGCTGAAGTTCGTGGACCGCGCCACGCCGCGCAAGATCACGGGCCGCGAACCAGGCCTGCAACCCGGGCGGCCTCGCCGACGTCCAACCGGCAACTCCCCGGACCCCCGGACCAGGAGTCGCCATGCTTCGCCTCTCGCGCCCCTGCTCGCTCGCGGCCGCAGCCGCGCTCATCCTGCTCGCCGGCGTGACGGTCGTCGGCATCCCGGCCGTCGCCGCCGCGACCGGGGACGACCCCGCGACCGGGGACGATCCCGCCGCCGGCGACCTCGCCATCCCCGTGGATTTCCTGGCCGCCCCGCCGCGCGTCGACGGCACGCTGGATGCGCATCTCGCCGTCCTGCCGGTGCGGCGCTTCGTCCAGGTCCTGCGCGACGGCACCGAGATCGACCCGCCGGCGGCCCACTATCGCCTGGCCTACGGTACCGGCTTCCTCTACGCCTACGTGGAGGTGGCCGGCGACCAGCTCCATTGCCGCGACCGCGCCTACCAGAACGGCGACGGCCTGCAGCTGGTGATCTCCCGGGTGATGCCCGGCGTCGCGCCGAGCGAGAACACGCTGCTGGCCACCGCCGTGGGCGGGGGCACGGTGCGCTTCGAGCTGCTGCTGCCCTGGGCCGACGTCCATCCCCGCCACCCCTGGCTCGGCGACGGCGTGGGCCGGGACCTCGCCCTCTGCAAGGGCGCCGACGACGGCGGCCTCACCTACCACGTGGCCCGCCCCTACACCCAGTACCTGGGCGCCGAGAACCAGCCCCGCGAGACCACGCCCCTGGTGTTCGCGCCGCCCGGGCTGCCCGCCGACGCGGCGCCGCAGACCTTCGTGCAGCTCGACCGCGCGCATGCCGCGCCGCAGGAGGCGGTCCGCGTGCTGGCGGTCACGGCCGCGGCCGCACCGGGCGAGGAGATCCTGTCGCTGGCGCTACGCACCGGCGAGGATCATCGCGCCGCCGGCCAGCGGATCCGCTACCCGCTCCGCCCGGGGCTCACCCGCCACGAGGCGCGCCTCGATCGCGAGGGCCTGCCGCCTGGCGGCTACCATCTCCGCTGGCGCTCCGGGCGCAGGAGCTGGCGGACCAGCTCGCCGCCAAACCCGCCCACGAGCCGGCCGGAGCCGAGCGCCTCGCCCAGGCCCGCCTGCTGGACGACCTGGCCGCCGCCGAGCGCGGGCACGACCCGGTGGCCGCGCGCCACGGCCTGCAGCGCCGCGCCTACCGCTCCGCCCTGGATGGCTCCCTGCAGCCCTGCATGGTCCACGTTCCGGACGACCTGGCACCCGACCGACGACACCCGCTCGTGGTCTACCTGCACGGCAGCGCCTCGGACGAGACCGACCTCGCCCGCGTCCGCTTCCTCGACCCGGGCGGCTGCATCATGATGGCGCCGCGCGGCCGGGGGCCATCGAACGGCTGGACCCGCGACCACGCCCAGCAGGACGTGGCCGAGGCCATCGCCGACGTCCTCGCCCACCATCCCGTCGACCCCGACCGCGTGGTGCTCACGCGCGACCTGGTGGCCGACCTGCGCGCGGCCGGCGCCGCGGTGGAGTTCGTCACCGAGCCCGGGGCCGGCCACGAGGCCATGGGCCCGGCGCACCTGCCGCGCCTGCACCGCTGGCTGCGGACGCTGCTCGGCCTGCCGGATCCCTCCTGAGGGACGACCCAGCCGTCAGGCGGCCCCGCACTCCGGCGTTTCGCTCCGCCGTCCGCGACCCTATCATGAACCGATCGCCCTGGCGGCCGAGGGGCCGCCGACGGGTCGTCGACCACTTTCCGCCTGCCCGCCGGAAGGGGACTGCCGCCGTGAGGCCGAGTTCGTCCGCCCCGATCCCGACCGTCGCACCGTCGCTCCTCGTCGGCGTGGTGGCCGTTCTCCTGCTCGTGTCGCCGGACGCCGCCAGCGCCGCCA
>CAZWYF010000012.1:12796-18553 GCA_964637835.1 uncultured Fibrobacteraceae bacterium | reverse complement strand
CCAGCGCCACCAGCGCGCTGCCCCGCTTCGGCCCGCTCGCGCCGCCCGACCGCGCGCCCGATCCCCGCGGACCCCTGCGTGACGTCGGCTACGCCCTGCACGCCGCGGCCTACGACTTCACCTACGTCGCCACCGCGCCCAGCCGCGTCACCACGCGCCAGGCGCTGCTCTGGGCGGGCGTGCTGGGGCTGAGCTGGGCGGCCTACCAGAACGACCAGGCCATCCTCGACGCCGTGCGCGACTCGCGTGACGTGGACGCCGTGCGGTGGTTCCACGAGCTGGGATCGTTCGTCGAGCCGGTGGGGCACATGGGCAA
Source organism: uncultured Fibrobacteraceae bacterium (assembly GCA_964637835.1). Classification (GTDB taxonomy): domain Bacteria; phylum Krumholzibacteriota; class Krumholzibacteriia; order LZORAL124-64-63; family LZORAL124-64-63; genus Glo-17. The sequence continues at coordinate 18,237 of CAZWYF010000012.1, read as the reverse complement.
CATGAACGCGTATTATTTCGGCGGCCTGGCGGTGGGCTGGGTGGCGGGGCAGGACCGGGTGACGCGGATCTTCGCCGAGATCCTCGAGTCGCACTTCATCGCCGGCCTGGGCAAGAACCTGGCCCAGAGCCTGGCCGGCCGCGACCGTCCGTACACCGGCCGGGGGCCGCAGTCATGGGGCAGCGAGGACGCCACCAGTTTTCCCAGCGGGCACTCCATCAACATCTTCCAGCTCGCCACCGTGTTCTCCCACCACGCGAACCGCACCTGGTTCACCGTGGGCGCCTACACCGTGGCCACGGCCGTGGGGGTCCAGCGCGTGGAGAGCCGCGCCCACTGGATGAGCGACGTGATCGTCTCGGCTGCCTTCGGCACCGCCGTGGCGCGCACCGTGGTGGGGTTGCACGAGCGCCATGGCGGACCGCAGCCGACGGTGGCCGCCTCCCCGGAGGGGTCGGTGCTGGGCCTCCAGTGGCGGTTCTGAGTGGCGCCCCGGTGACTCAGTGGACGTGCGACTCAGTGGACGTGCGACTCAGTGGACGTGCGCGACGGCCTCGACGCCCACCAGCGCTCCCTCGGGAAGCCCGCCGACCGCCACGGTGGTGCGGGCCGGCGGGTCGGCGGGGAAGAAGTGCTCGTACTCCTCGTTGACGGTGGCGAAGTCGGCCATGTCGGTGAGGAAGACGGTCACGCGCAGCGCCCCGGCGAGGCTGCTGCTGGCGGCCTCGAGGATCGCCTGCAGGTTGCAGAGGGCGCGATGAGCCTGGGAGGCGGCATCCTGACCGGCGGGCTCGCCGCCGGCGGGGTCCATGCCGGTCTGCAGACTCACGAAGATCAGCTCGCCATGGCGGATGGCCTGGCTGGCCGGGGCCGGCGGCCCGGGAGCCTTGAGGGTCTCGATGACCTGGCGCTTCATGGTGATGGCCTTTCGCGGCGGTGAGGCCGGGACGCGGGGCGCCGGCGGGAACGGTGGTTCCCTGGCAGGATAGTCGCGTCCGGTGGCGGGGGCAAAGACCCCGATGAGGGCGTGCCCGGTCCCCGGTGAGGGCGTGCCCGGTCCCCGGTGACGGCGTGCCCGGTCCCCGGTGACGGCGTGCCCGGCCGCCGGCCTGTCCCGGGCCACTGGCCACCATCCCTCTGGATTCCGTAACTTGTCGCTGGATCGATCCGCACCCCAGGGGCCGGACGCCCCATCCCGGAGGCCGGACATGACCGCTCACCGCCGCTCCCTTCCGGTGCTCGGCCTGCTGCTCGGCGCCATGCCGCTCTGGCTCGCGGCCTGCGGCAGCGACAGCACCACGCAGCCGCCACCGCCTCCCGAGCCGCCCACGATTCGCGAGGTGGTGGAGTCCACTGGCTGGTTCCCGGTGGTCCTGCCGGACTCGTCCGGCTACGCCGTCACCCGGTTCGACTCCGTGGCCGACCCCGAGGCCCTCGCCTGCACCGAGTTCGTGGGCCGCGAGGTGGTCACGGCGCCGGTGTTGACCCTGCTGGCCGCCGCCCCGCAGCGTCACTGGCCCGGCGCCATCCTGCAATGGGCCACCCTGCATCGGCTCACGCCCGACCCGGTCCTGGCCGACCGCGCCGGCGGGCTGGTCCGCCTCACCGCGGCCGGCGGCGGCGAGCATGCCGACGCGATCTCGGTGCTGGATCCCGACACCGTCGCGGCCTGGCGCCTGGAGGCCCTGTCGCGCCTGGGGCCGGTGCCGCCGCCCGCCTGGCAGGTCTCGGTGGACGCCGTCCATGACCAGGGCCACCTCGCGCTGTCGGCGGGCGTGGCGCCGGCGGGTCTGCCCGTCGCGGCCGACCAGCGCCTCGCCCCGCGGGCCGGCCCGCACGGGCGGGTGCTCGTGCGCCTGCTGCGCCCGCACCACACCGTGGAGGCGCCCTATCCCGGCACCATCGCCGGCGCCTTCGCGTCCACGGTGACGGGGGAGGACCTGGCCGACCAGATGGCCGAGGGCAATCCGTCCGTCTGGCTGGACAGCGTCACGTACGGTCAGGTGATCCTGCTGACCATCGAGGCGGACGCGGTGTTCGGCGAGGTGGCGGCGGCCGCGGCCGCCAGCTTCCCACCCCTGGCGGCAGGCGAGCAGCCAGATCCCGGGGCGCCTTCGGTCTGGGACCTGCCGGAGGTGGAGTTCCGGGCCTTCGCCGTGGGCGCCGACGCCGACGCCGTGGAGGCGGCGGCCCTGGCCGGCCCCGCGGAACTGGGCCAGCTGCTGTCGGCGGGCAGCGACGACCCCGCCGCCCTGCCCGCGGTGACGGCCAGCATCGCGGCGCTGCGCAACGGCGGTCCCCTGACCGTGCCCCTGGAGACGGAGTTCCCCTACGCGACCTGCGAGCCGGCCGCGGACGTCTTCTCCCAGGTGCTCTGGCGCCTGGCCGCCGCGGACGCCCGCGTCGAGCGCCGCGCCGGCGATCTGCGCAGCAACACCCTGGGCCGCTACTACTACGACGGCGGCACCGAGCAGTTCGTCCAGGACGAGGTGATCTCGCTGCCGGATCTCGATGGCACCGGCGGCACCGCCCGTCCGGATACCCGGCGTCCGTTCCTGCGGCGCGACCTGCTGCCGGGCCAGCCGGTGCTCGAGTTCTACCAGCTGCCCCTGCCACAGGGCACCCTGCACAGCGAGCTGGGCTTCAACGGCATCAGCATGGTGGGGCGCAGCTACACCATCTTCGTGGTCTGCGCGCAGCCCGAGAGCATCCGCCTGGTCTACACCACGCCCGAGGGCGACCGCTCCCGCGGCGGCTTCAACGAGGTCAGCTACTTCATCCACGGCAGCGACGACGGCATCCTGCGCAACCTGCTCGTGGGCTACTCACGCCGGGGGGTGATGGTGTTCTCGCACCAGCCGGACCGCGTGGAGTTCCCCCACGAGGCCTCGGCCGACTTCCGCGTCTACGCGTTCCGGTTCAGCCTGGAGACGGGCATGAGCGTGTTCGTGGACGGGCAGCTGCTGGACGCCGACCCCAACGACAACCGGGCCCTGCAGGCCTTCCCCGGCGCCACGCTCACCGCGCGCTGGTTCGGCAACGGGCAGCCGGACCTGGCCACGGTCTGGGTGGCCGAGGCGGTGGCCTACGATGGCGCCGGCACCGACGATCAGGTGATCGCCGAGAGCGAGCGGCTACGGGAGTTTTACGGACTCGACCGCTGAGACCGGCCGAGCGGCCGGCCACGCGCGGCCGCGTCGAGCTCGGTGCCTGCGTCCCTCGGGGCGGCCTCGTCAGGCGTGGATGGCCCGCCCGTCCACCGCCAGCGCCGCCTCCCTCACCGTCTCCGCCAGCGTCGGGTGGGCGTGACAGACCCGCGCGATGTCCTCGCTCGAGGCGCCGAAGGCCATGGCGGCCACCGCCTCGGCGATGAGCTCACCGGCGTTCTTGCCGATCATGTGCACGCCCAGGACCCGGTCGGTCTCCGCGTGGGCGAGGATCTTGACGCGGCCGTCGATCTTGCCCACGGCGCGGGCGCGGCTGTTGGCGCGGAAGAAGAACACGCCCTTGCGGTAGGGGGTGCCGTCCTCCTTCAGCTGCTCCTCGGTCCGGCCCACGCCGGCGATCTCCGGATCGGTGTAGCAGACGCCGGGGATCACGCCGTGATCCACGTGGCCCCAGCCGGTGACCAGGCTCTCCACGCAGGCCACGCCCTCCTCCTCGGCCTTGTGCGCCAGCATGGGGCCGGCGATGACGTCGCCGATGGCGTGGACGCCCTCGGCGCTGGTGCGGAAGTGGTCGTCCACCGGGATGCGGCCGCGCTCGTCCAGCTCGATGCCCACGGACGCCAGGCCCAGGCCCTCGGTGTACGGCCGGCGGCCCACGGCCACCAGCACGCGGTCGGCCTTCAGCGGGTCCTTCCCCTCGATCTCCACCACCGCGCCCTGCCCGGTCTTCCGGGCGCCGGTCACCCGGGCCTTCAGCACGAACTTCAGCCCCTGGCGCTTGAGCAGCTTCTGCGCCTCGCGGGCGATCTCCGCGTCGGTGCCGGGCAGGATGCGGTCCAGGTATTCCACCACCGTGACCGTCGCCCCGAGGCGCTTCCAGACGCTGCCCAGTTCCAGGCCGATGTACCCCGCGCCGATCACCACCAGGTGCCCCGGCACCTCCGGGTAGGCGAGGGCCGTGGTGCTGTCGCCCACCAGGTCGCCATCCAGCTCCACGCCCGGCAGGGAGGCCGACACGCTGCCCGTGGCGATGAGCACGTGCTTCGCCGCGATGACGACCTCGTCCTCGCCCGCCACCACCACCTTGCCCGGACCATCCAGCCGTGCGGCGCCCTGGTAGCGCGTCACGCCATTCTTCTTGAACAGGCCGGCGATCCCGTCGGTGAGATCCTCCACCACCCTGTCCTTGCGACCGAGCATGGTCTTCAGGTCCAGCTTCACGTCGCCGGTCTCGATGCCCTGATCGGCGAAGGCGCCCGATCGCAGCTCGTGGAAGTGCTCGCTGCTCTCCAGCAGCGCCTTGCTCGGGATGCAGCCCACCCGCAGGCAGGTGCCGCCCAGGCGCGGCTCCTTGTCGATGCAGGCCGTGTCCAGGCCCAGCTGCGCGGCGCGGATGGCCGCCACGTAACCGCCGGGGCCGGCGCCGATCACCACGAGGTCGTGCTGCTTCTGCTGCATGGGATGTCGCTTTCGGGGCTGGGACGGCGGGACGACCTCGCCGTCCCGCGCGTCCGGGGAGGGTCTCCGCTCAGATCTCCAGCATGAGCCGCTCGGGCGCCTCGATGCACTCCTTGACGTGCTTGAGGAACGTGACGCCCTCGCGGCCGTCCACCAGGCGGTGGTCGTAGGTCAGGGCCACGTACATCATGGGGCGGACCACGATCTCGCCGTCGCGCACCACCGGCCGGTCCTGGATGGCATGCAGGCCCAGCACCCCGCTCTGGGGCGGGTTGACGATGGGGGTCGACAGCAGCGAGCCGTAGACGCCGCCGTTGCTGATGGTGAAGGTGCCGCCCTCGAGCTCGGAGAGGTCCAGCTTCTTGTTCTGGGCGCGCTCGGCGAAGTCGGCGATGGCCTGCTCCAGGCCGCCGAAGCCCAGCATCTCGGCGTTGCGGATCACCGGGACCACCAGGCCCTTGCCGCTGCCGATGGCGATGCCGATGTCGTGGAAGTCGCGCTCGACGATGTCCTGGCCGCGGATCTCGCTGTTCAGCTGGGGCACCACGCGCAGGCCCTCGATCACCGCCCGGGTGAAGAAGCTCATGAAGCCCAGCTTGACGCCGTAGCGGGCCACGAAGGCGTCCTGGTGCCGGGCGCGCATCTCCTTGACCGCGGTCATGTCGATCTCGTTGAAGGTGGTCAGCAGGGCGGCCTGGTGCTGCGCGCCCACCAGCCGCTCGGCGATGCGGCGGCGGATGGGGCTCATGGGGCGCCGGCGCTCCTCGCGCGATCCCGTGGGTGGAGGGGTGGGGGCATGGCGTGGGGCCGCCGCGG
>CAZWYF010000012.1:5871-12696 GCA_964637835.1 uncultured Fibrobacteraceae bacterium | reverse complement strand
CGCGGACGCGCCGCCGCCGCCGGCGGGCCGGTCGGCCTTCTGGGCTGGCGCCTGGCGGGCGGTGTCGTCCCGGCGTGCGGCCACGGCGCGCTGGGCGTCCTCCTTGAGCACGCGGCCGCCGGGGCCGGTGCCGCGCACCTGGCCCGGGTCGATGCCGGCCTGGTCGAGGATGCGCTGGGCGGCGGGCATGACGGGGCCCTCGCCGCCGGCGGTGTCGTCGCCGGCGGGGCGCTCGGTCGCGGTGCCGGGCTCGGGGCCGGCGTCCGCTGCGGGCGTCGCGCGCTCTGCGTCCGGCGACCCGGCCTGATCGGCGGCCTCGGTGGCGCCGCTGGCCTCGGCCTTCCCGGCCGCCTCGCCGCCCCCGTCACCGGCCGCGGTCTCGTCGATGAGCGCCACCAGGTCGCCCACCTTGCAGAATTCGCCGGCCGCGACCTTGATCTCCACCAGCTTGCCCGCCGCCGGGGCGGGCAGCTCCACGGTGGCCTTGTCCGAGTCGATCTCCGCGATGGGGTCGTCCACCGCCACCATGTCGCCCTCGGCGCGTAGCCAGTCGGCCACCTGCACCTCGCTGATGGACTCGCCCAGTTCCGGGACCCGCACCTCGATCATGTCGCCCGTTCCTCCGTTGTCCCGCCGCGGCCCCGGGGGCCGCTAGCAGGCAGAATAAAGCCGGGGTCCACTCTGGCGAGCGGACCCCGGCGCCCCGGAATGAAGGAGGCACACCAGGCACGCGACCCCCTTCGACCCATAAACAAGACCAAAAAGTTCAAGTTCGCACGTCATTTTTTCACGTCCGGCCCGAAGACCCGCTCCATGAGCAACAGCTGTTCCAGCTTGTGGCTCGCGGACGACCCCGTCGCCGGCGACGACGACACCGGCCGGCACACCGGCAGCAGCTTGCGCCCACCCGGCAGGGTCTCGCCGTAGCGGTACCTGAGGTAGGGCCAGGCGCCCATGTTCCGCGGCTCCTCCTGGACCCAGCGCACGGGCACGCCCTCCGGGTAGCCGTCGAACACCTCTTCCAGGCGCGCGCCGGCCAGCGGGTAGAGCTGCTCGAGGCGCAGGATGTGGATGTCGTCGCGGCCGAGGCGGGCGCGGTGCCTCTCGAGCTCGAAGTAGACCTTGCCGCTGCAGAGCAGGATCTCGCGGACCCGGGCGTCGTCCTGGCCGCGACGCGGGTCGGGGATCACGCGCTGGAAGCCGCCGTCGGCGAGGTCGTCCAGGCTGGAGGCGACCTCCGGGGCGCGCAGCATGCTCTTGGGCGTGAAGACCACCAGCGGCTTGCGCCACCGGCGCTTGACCTGGCGCCGCAGCAGGTGGAAGAGCTGCGCCGCGGTGGTGGGCTGGACGATCTGCAGGTTGTCCTCGGCGGCCAGGTTCAGGAAGCGCTCGATGCGGGCGCTGCTGTGCTCGGGGCCCATGCCCTCGAAGCCGTGGGGCAGGAGCATGACCAGGCCCGAGAGCATGCGCCACTTGTCCTCGCCGCTGGCGATGAACTGGTCGATGATCACCTGGGCGGCGTTGAAGAAGTCGCCGAACTGCGCCTCCCACATCACCAGGGCGTCGGGCGCCGACAGGCTGTAGCCGTAGTCGAAGCCCAGGACGCCGGCCTCCGACAGCGGGCTGTTGTAGATCTCCACGGGCGCCTGCTCGTTGCTCAGGTGCTGGTAGCTCTCGTGGCGGGCGCCGGTCTTCGCGTCGTGCAGCACGGAGTGGCGGTGGCTGAAGGTGCCGCGCTCGGAGTCCTGGCCGCTGAGGCGTACGCGGTGGCCCTCGACGGCCAGCGAGGCCATGGCCAGGCCCTCGGCGGCGGCCCAGTCCAGGGGTTCCTCGCCGGCGGCCTGCTTGCGGCGCAGGTCCAGCAGGCGCTGGATCTTGCGGTGGGGCGTGAAGTCCTCCGGGACGCTGGCCAGCAGTGCGAGCAGGTTCGCGAGCTGCTCCCGCGGCACGCCGGTCTCGACGTCGGGGACCACGCTCTCGGGGCCTCCCTGGAAGCTCTTCCAGACCACGCTGGTGATGCGCCGCTTGCCCGTCGCGCCGGCGTTCTCGGGCTCGACGTGCGCCTGCTGGAAGTGCTGCTCCAGGTACTGGCGGCGCTCGTCGGCGATCCGGTCGGCCTGTTCCTGGGTCACCCCGCCCAGCTTCTTGAGGTGGTCGAGGTAGCCCTGGCGGACGCCCTCGCGCCGCCGGATCTGGTCGTACAGCAGGGGCTGGGTGAAGGCGGGCTCGTCGGACTCGTTGTGGCCGCGCCGCCGGTAGCAGAGCATGTCGATGACCACGTCGCGCTTGAACGCCTCGCGGTAGTCGAGGGCCAGGGAGACCACCCGGGCCACGGCCTCGGGATCCTCGCCGTTGACGTGGAAGATGGGGATCTGGAGCATCTTGGCCACGTCGGTGCAGTAGCGGCTGGAGCGCGCATCGCGGGGGTCGGTGGTGAAGCCGAGCTGGTTGTTGACCACCACGTGCAGGGTGCCGCCGGTGCGGTAGCCCCGCAGCTCGGAGAGGTTCAGCGTCTCCTGCACCACGCCCTCGCCGATGAACGCGGCGTCGCCGTGGATGAGGATGCCCATGCCGCGGTCGTACTGCTGGTCGCCCAGGCGGTCCATCTTGGCCCGGATGCGCCCCAGGGCCACGGGATTGACGAACTCCAGGTGGCTGGGGTTGAAGCAGAGCGCCAGGTGCACCTGGCGGCCGTCACGGGTGTGCCAGTCGCTGTGGTGGCCGAGGTGGTACTTGACGTCGCCCTGGCCGAGGTAGAGGTCGGGCTGGTTGTCCTCGAAGAGCTCGAAGATCTTGCCCGGGGTGACGCCCAGGATGTTGGCCATCACGTTCAGACGACCCCGGTGGGCCATGCCCAGCACGATGTCCTCGATGCCCTGGCCGGCGGCGTACTCGATGGACTGGGCCAGCAGCGGGATCAGGCTCTCGGCGCCCTCCAGGGAGAAGCTCTTGGCCCCGATGTACTTCTTCTGGATGAACTCCTCGAGCAGCACGGCGTCGGTCAGGCGGGTCAGGATGTCCACCTGGTCCTCGCGGGGCAGCTCGATGCGGTTCTCGCACCGCTCCATGCGCTGGTAGAGCCAGCGGCGGCAGTCGATGTCGTCGATGTGCATGAACTGCGCGCCGATGGAGCGCGTGTAGGTGGCCTGCAGGCGGCGGAGGATCTCCCGCAGGGGGAGCACCTCGCCAGGGGCCAGGCTCCCGGCGGAGAAGGGCAGGTCCAGGTCCGCCTCGGTGAAGTCGTAGTGGTCGAGGGTCAGTTCCTCGGGCGGCGGCGGCGGCGGGCCCAGGGGGTTGACGCGGGCGATGTTGTGGCCGCGGACCCGGTAGTTGCGGATGAGCTGGTCGACCCTGTTCTGGCGCTCGGCCAGCTCGAGCTGGCGGCGGCCCACCATGGCGGCGTCGGCGGCCGACACGCTCTCGCCCAGGCTCAGGGAGGCGAAGTAGTTGCGCCAGTTCTCGGGGACCGAGTCGGGGTTCTCGCGCCAGGCGGCGTAGAGCTCCTCGCTGAAGGCCAGCGAGAGGGTGTTGGGAACGTGCTGGTCGGTGTCCATGTCCGTCCTGCCCTCGATCCGGGGCGGAGCCGCAGGTGGCGCGGGGACACGATCGGCGGCTCGTCGCCGCCGATCGTCGCGTTCTAACGCCATAGGTTTAACACGAATCCGGAATTCCGCACACCGGAGGTGAGGGATATCCGGCCACCCGTCGCCCGCACCGGATGACCTCGCCGGTCCGATCGACCGCGACCCCGACCCGGAGGCGGTGACCGATCCTCCGGGCTGATCCGGGTAGGCGAGGATAAACCATCACGTTAAACTTCGTCTATCCTGTCAAAGGAGTCCGGATGGATCCCCGGAAGAACCCCGATGCCCCCGGGGCCGTGACCAGGCCCCCGGCACTCGTGGGTCGAGGCGCCCGGATCGAGACGTACGGATCGAGTCGCCCGGATCGAGGCGTACGACATCCTGCAGCGAGAGGCTGTTCCGATTCCCGATCATCGATCGGCTGGATCAGGAGACCGACGCCAGGGATGCCCTGGTTCGCCCAGCCCGGGAACTGGGCGTCGAATACGAATCTGGCGCCGTCGATCAGGTCGGCCCCATCCGGTCACGGCTGATCGACAAGGGGTTGCTGTACACGCCCGGGTATGGATACGCGGCCTTCACCGTGCCACAGTTCGATCGATCCATGCTGCGCCATCACCCGGAGCCAGGGCATGCGGCCGCCCGGAGCCGGCTCGCGGCCCTGGCCGAGTAGCGGGCGCGGCGCCCCAGGCCGCTAGAACCCGATCCCCGCCATGACCATGAGGGTCGCGTTCTTGACGTCGACGCCGTCGTCGGCGCCCTCGGCATCATCGATGGAGGTCAACCCCAGGGTGTAGCGCGCCTCCAGCGTGATCCGCGTGACCTTGCCGGCGGCGATGTCCAGGCCCGCCCCCACGGCGGCCCCGAGGTCCAGGCTCTTGACGCCGTCGAGGTCGTCCTCCTCCTCCTGGGTGTCGGTCTGGCCCTGGGCCGACGCCGTGACGTCCACGGCCATCTTCGCGCTCAGCTCGAACGCCACGGTGGGGCCGACCAGGAAGTACGGCCGCGTCGAGGCCGCGGGGGCGGGAGAGATCCGCAGCAGGAGGGGGACCTCGAGGTAGGTGAGCTTCAGCGTCTGCTCCCAGTCCACGTTCACCAGACCGAAGTCCTCCACCTCCACCTGACCGGAGCCCTCGTACTTCGCCCCCTTGCTCACGAAGAGGGCCTCGGGCTGGAAGGCGAGGCTGGGCGAAAAGGCGTAGGTGAGGTAGCCCCCGGCGGCGAAGGCGAGCCGGTGGTCGGGCGCGGTGAGGTCGCCGCCGTCGCCGAAGGGGTCGGGCATGTCCACGTCGTCGCCGGTGAACTTGCTCAGGGCCACGCCGGCCTTGAAGCCCCGGCCGACCAGTCCGGTCTCCTGGGCCTGCGTGACGGCGAACGATCCCATGAGCAACGTGATGATGCAGAGCGTTCCGACGAGCGTGCGATGCATGTGGCGACCTCCAGGGCGATGGCGCGATGGGATAATGGAGACTGGGCCCGGACCGTGGGCGCCGACGCACGGCGTCATCGGCCCGGCCGCTGATGCCCGGGATCTTGCCGCTGGTGAAGAGGTATGTCCAGTATCAGGTGGCCGTGGCGGCCCGCGGGTGGTGGGAAGGGGCCCCCCCGGGGGGCCCCCGGTCAGGCGTCCGGGCTCGGGTGTTCCGGTTCAGGTGTCGCGGCCCGGGTGTTCCGGTTCGGGTGTCGCGGTTCGGGTGTCGCGGCTCGGGTGTCGCGGTTCAGGCGTCCCGTTGCCGTAGTACCCGCGCCGGGTTGCCGGCGACCACCGCGCCGGCGGGCACGTCCTTCGTGACCACCGCGCCCGCGCCGATCATGGCGCCCTTGCCGATGCGCACCGGCAGGATGGTGGCGTTCGAACCGATGGAGACCCCGTCCTCGACGATGGTCTCCTTCCACTTCTCGCGCTCGCCCTGGGGCGGGGCGGTGTCGTTGATGAACATCACGCCGTGGGCGATGAAGCAGTCGCTGCCGATGGTCACCAGCTCGCAGACGAAGGTGTGGCTCTGGATGCGCGTGCGGTCGCCCACCTTCACGCCCGCCTGGATCTCCACGAACGTGCCCACCATGCAGTCGCGGCCGATCTCGCACTCGTAGAGGTTCACGAAGTTCCAGACCTTCGTGCCCTCGCCGATCTGGCAGTCGCGGATCACCTGCTTGTCGTTGACGGGATAGCTCATGGAGGCTCCTGGGGATGCGGCGCGGGGCCGGTCAGAGGTTCGGGCGTTCCGCGCCATTGAAGACCAGCGCTGCGGCGGCGTCAACCGGGCGTGGGCGGCCGCTCGCGGCCAGCCGCCGGGCCACGGTCCCAGGGAGTACGATCCCAGGGAGTCGGCGAGAAGAACGCCGTGCGCCCTCCCGCGCGGGTGTGGTATCCTGATCACCCATATCCAGCCCGGAGGGGCACCCAGCCCGGAGGCACACCATGACGACCTCGTCCCGTCGGCCCCGCCCACCTCGTCGGACCGGCCCACCTCGCCGACCTCGCCGACCTCGCCGACCTCGCCGACCCGGCCCACCCGGCCCACCCGGCCCACCCGGCCGCACCGCCCTCGCTGCTCTCATCGCCCCGCTGGTCCTGGCGCTCATCCTGCCCGGCACGGCCGGTGCGCTGGACATCCCGCTGCCCGACCTCGCCGGCGGCTACGAGTACGACCCCACGGTGGCGCCCGACCCGGGCGATCCCCAGACCCGCACCACGACCTTCACCATCCCGGCCGGCGTGACGGCCATCGACCAGCTCACGGTGGTGGTCTCCGGCGCGTGGACCATGGGCGAGATCACCTGCTGGGACGGCGGCCAGCCCGTCCCCGAGCCGTTCCTCTCCCCGCTGGGCGTGACGCTCTTCAGCGACGCCTTCCCCGGCGGGCTCTTCGGCGCGGTGGTCGAGGTGGCCGAGGGCGCGTTCGATTCCCACACCGCCACCTTCGAGCCCTGCTGCGGGCCCGACGCCCCCTCGCTCGACGACCTGCTCGGCCACGAGATCGAGGTGCAGGTGTACCACGAGTGGGCCATCGTCGGCACCTGCGCGCTGACCGTCGACCCCGTCGGGACCATCGACGACATCCACCTCGAGCTGACCGGCACCGTCGCCGTCCAGCCGGATAGCTGGAGCAGCATCAAGGCGCTGTATCGCTAGCGCCGGGCCGCGGGTCTTCCGGCCCCACGGCGGACGACCCCGACCGGGGTGGCGCCGCCCTGGTCGGCTCGGTCCCGCGTGGCTCCGCCCCGGGCGGCTCGGTCC
>CAZWYF010000012.1:1830-5771 GCA_964637835.1 uncultured Fibrobacteraceae bacterium | reverse complement strand
CCTGGTCGACCCCGACCTGGACGACCCCGCCCTGGACGACCGCCGGCCAGGGGGCCAGGAGCGCAATTTGTATTCATGGTGACGACAAATTGCCCTCGCTGGTCCCCTTGGAGGGCCCATCACCGGCGCCCCTTTATGATATCGGTCATCCAAGACAGGCAACTCGTTGCGGTAAAGCGACTTACCGACTTGCGCCGGCACAAGTCGGTAAGTGTAATTCTTGCAATGGTTTATGAATTCTGAGTGGCATTGTTCAGGAATATCCGCATCTGATTGTCCGGCCGCGCCGAGAAATTGTCGCCATTCCGACGACAATTTTGGCAGAATAGACCGCGCAGGCACTGGCCGGGCCGCCGTCATGTCGCCGTCGGGGCCGCCGTCATGTCGCCGTCATGTCGCCGTCGGGCCGCCGTCGGGCCGCGGGCGGGCCGCGGACCCGACCACCCCGCAATTGCCGCTGGCGCGGGGCGCGGCCCGGGAGCAACTTCCTCGGGTGAGGTCCCGTAAGGCTTCCTCGTTCGCCGCCGCCGATGGCACCGCCACGGCCACCGCCGATGGTATCGCCGATGGTATTGCCGATGGTATCGCCGATGGCACCGCCACGGCCGCCGCCGATGGCACCGCCACGGCCGCCGCCACCGATACCAGTACCGACCCGGAGATGTCGTCATGAAGCTCGCCGCCGCCCGCATCCTGCCGCTGGTCGCCATGCTGGCCGTCGCGGCCACGCCAGGCCTGCTCGCCGGCGCCACCCCCACGCCCGCCACCCCCGCGCCCACGCCCGCCACGGCCCCCGCGCCCGCCACGGCGCCCGCACCCGCCACGGCCCCCGCACCCGCCGCCACCCCCGCGCCCGCGCCGGCGCCCGCCGCAGCCCGGACCACGACCGCCCTGCCCGACACCCTGGCCGCCATCGTCGCCCGCACCGCGGCCGCCAATCCGTCGGCGCCCGGCATGGTGGCCACCGTGGTCTGCCCGCGCCTCGGCCTGCGGTGGTCCGGCGCCTCCGGCCTGGCCGACCACGACGGCCCGCCCCTGACCCCGGCGCACACCCTGCGCATCGCCTCGAACACCAAGACCTACCTGGCGGCAGCGGTCCTGCGCCTGGTGGAGGAGGGGCGCCTGGCGCTGGACCAGCCGGTGGGGCCGCTGCTGCCGCCGGCGTGGCGCGACCTGCTGGCGGGCGACGGCTACGACCTGCAGGCGATCACCATCGAGCACCTGCTCTCCCATACCGGCGGCCTGGACGAGCACGCCGGCGACCCGCGCTACGGCGAGGCCATCATCGCCGACCCGCAGCACCGCTGGACCGCCCTCGAGCAGGTGCGCCGCTGCGTGGAGTGGACCGACCCGGTGGGGGCGCCGGGCGAGGGCTTCTTCTACTCGGACACCGGCTACCTGCTGCTCGGCCGGATCGTCGAGGATGTCACCGGCCAGCCCCTGGGTGCGGCCGTCCGCGCGCTGCTCGATCTCGACCGCCTCGGCCTGCAGGCCACGTGGTGGGAGCTCATGGAGCCCGCGCCGGCGGGCGCCGCGCCGCGCGCCCACCAGCACTTCGGGCCGCTGGACAGCCATGACTGGCACCCGTCCCTGGATCTCTACGGCGGCGGCGGCCTCATCGCCGACGTCCACGACCTCGCCGCCTTCATGCGCGCCCTCATCGGCGGCCGGGTCCTGCACGAGGAGGCCACGCTGAAGGCCATGACCGGCCGCGGCACCACGCGCTACCGGCTGGGCGTGGTCTGCACCGAGCTGGCCGACCACGTCGCCTGGGGCCACCAGGGCTTCTGGAACACCTTCGCCTTCCACGTGCCGTCGCTGGACCTGACGGTGGCCGGGGCGCTGCTCGATCACGAGGCGGTCAACGGCCGCGAGCTGGCCGACGCGCTGGTCGCCGCCGTGGCCGCGTCCATGGCCGCGACCGATGGCGGCGCGACGGGCCGAGCCGCCGCCCGCGCCGCCGCTGGCGATGCGGCCAGCGGTGCGGCCCGCGATGCGGCGCGCTAGGTTGGACGGATCACCGACCAGCCCGGAGGACCCGCCCATGCCCGACGCCGACCCCGCCCCGTCCCTCGCCTGGAGCGATTTCGCCCGCAGCCGCCACGTACCCGGCGGCCGCCACACCTGGTTCGACGGCACCGAGGAGGAGCTGCTCGACCTGGTCCGCGCCCACTGGCCGCGGCGTCGGCCCGGCGCCGGCCGCGACGGCCTCGAGCAGGTGGTGGTGGTGCCCGTGCCGCCCGACCGCTTCCACGGCACCACCGTCGCGGTCGACGAGACCACCCCGCTGCACGCCTTCCTCGACCGCCGCCAGCCCCACGAGGACCCCTTCATCCGCGTCACCGCCGAGGGCGAGCCCGCGCCGCCGCGGCACGCCGGCGTGGTCCTCTACAGCGCGGCCACCCTGCAGGAGAACCAGGGCGCCCGCAGCAGCGACGCGGACTGGGAGGTGGTCTGCCTGCTGGCCGGCGCGGTGGCCGAGGAGCCCATGGACCCGCTGACCATGGCCCGCAACTACCTCGAGAAGCCGGGCGGCACCTTCGCCCCCTACACCGCGCGGCAGTTCGCCGAGGCCATCTGGTACTGGGCCGGCCGCGCTCCCCGTCACCAGCCGGAGGATCAGTGATGGAGTATCGCGACGTGCGCGTGGCCCGGGAGAAGGAGTTCAGCGAGGAGCTGCGCCTGCTCTTCAACGCCGGGGTGGTCAGCGACATCCTGCGCGAGAGCCGCGTCGAGGGCCGCGAGAACTGGCTGCTGGCGGCCATGCACGGACACGGCCTGAAGATCACCGCGGCGCTGGCTCCGCGCGTGCACGCCATCTGCCGCGAGGTGGAGCAGGCCCTGGAGTTCGAGGAGCCGGTGGAGTACTTCGTGCGCGGCGACGCCACGCTCAACTGCATGGCGGTCCCGCGCCTGGAGGAGGACCAGCCCCACCTGGTGATCATCCACAGCGAGATGCTCGAGCGGTTCACCGACGCGGAGCTGCGGTTCGTCCTGGGCCACGAGCTGGGCCACCTGGTGAGCCGCAACAGCGAGCTGCAGCAGGTGATCCGCTTCGTGTTCCCGGACGCCGACCAGATGCCCCTGACCATCCGCGACAAGATCGAGGTCTGGGACAAGCTGGCCGAGCTGTCGGCCGACCGCTTCGGTTTCCTCGCCGAGCCCGACCTGGACGTCTGCCTGGCGGTGTTCTTCAAGCTCTCCAGCGGCCTGGACACCGCCGCCATCCGCTTCGATCCGCAGGCCTACCGCCGGGAGATGGCCGTGGTGCTGGCGGCGTTCCGCTCGGAGCTGTCGTCCGACACCGTGCCGTCGCATCCCATCAACCCCATCCGTCTGGAGGCCCTGCAGCACTTCGCCGGCAGCCGCCTGTGCACCGGCCTGCGCCAGGGCGGCGAGCCGGTGGACGACCTCGCCCTGGCCAGCGCCATGACCGAGCTGGTGGACCTGCTGCTGACCAAGGGCCACTCGCCGCTGGCCCTGGCGCGGCGGCGGTTCCTGGCCTCGGCGGGGGTGCTGGTGGCCGGCGTGGACCAACAGCTGGACCCCGACGAGCTGGACACCATCCTCGAGCCCCTGGCCGGCTTCACCCACTTCCCGGCGCGCTACTTCCGCGAGGTGCTCGCCGCCGGGGACGTGCCGCAGGCCATGGCCGAGTCCGCGCAGGCCATCCTGCAGGTCAACCCGGGCGAGCGCTTCGGCATGTTCCGCTTCATGGTCGAGGTGGCGCTGGCCGACCGCCGCCTCGATACCCGGGAGGTGGACCTGCTGCTGGAGGTGGGGCAGAAGCTCTTCGGCTTCCAGCGCAAGGAGGTGGCGCAGATGCTGGCCGAGGCGCTGCAGCGCGGTTTCATCCCGCGCCTGGAGCTGGCCACGCCGGAGGGGGAGCCGCCCGAGGCGACGGCCTGATGCCGTCGCCTCGCGAGGCCGGCCGCGGCGTG
>CAZWYF010000012.1:0-1730 GCA_964637835.1 uncultured Fibrobacteraceae bacterium | reverse complement strand
CCGGCCGCGGCGTGTGATCCCGGCCGCGGCGTGTGATCCCGGCCGCGGCCACCGCGGCGGCGGCCGGAGGGCGCGGGCCCGCCGGCGCTACCGGCCGTCCAGCAGGCGGCCGAGGCCGCCGAGGACCGACCCCTCGCCCTGGCTCTTGCCGCCATGGCTGGGGGCGTGGGCGAGGATGCGGTCGGCCATGCGGGAGAAGGGCAGGCTCTGCAGGTAGACGGTCCCGTGCCCGCGCAGGGTGGCCAGGAACAGCCCCTCGCCGCCGAAGAACATGCTCTTGAGGTTGCCGGCGCGCTGGATGTCGTAGTCGATGCCCTCGGTGAAGCCCACCAGGCAGCCGGTGTCCACGCGCAGGGTCTGGCCGGACAGCTGCTTCGCGATCACCGTGCCGCCGGCGTGGACGAAGGCGCGGCCGTCGCCCTCGAGCTGCTGCAGGATGAAGCCCTCGCCACCGAAGAAACCGGCGCCCAGGCGGCGCTGCAGGGTGATGGTGATGCGCGTTCCCAGGGCCGCGGCCAGGAAGGCGTCCTTCTGGCAGACGAAGCGGCCGCCCATCTGCCCCATCTCCAGGGGCACGATCTGACCCGGATACGGCGCGGCGAAGCTCACGCGTTGCTTGCCATGGCCGCGGTTGGTGAAGTGGGTCATGAAGACGGACTCGCCGGTGAGCGCGCGCTTGCCCACGGACAGCAGCTTGCCCATCAGGCCCTCGTCGGGATTGGAGCCGTCGCCCATCTTCGTCTGGAAGTCGATGCCCTCGTCCATGTAGTTCAGGGCGCCGGCCTCGGCGATCACGGTCTCGCCGGGGTCCAGCTCGATCTCCACGATCTGCATGTCGTGGCCGATGATCTCGTAGTCCACCTCGTGGCAGCGCATGGGGTACCTCGCGGGATGAAGCTCCGGTGGCGATGATGGGGGGGACGGAGGCGTCCGTCGGCCCGGGACATCCGGCCTGGTCTACGTCGACAGGCCGGGCGGGTTGCAGCGTCGCCATCGCCGGGGTCGTGACCCGGCCATCATCGTCGCCGCGTTCCCTCGCGGCAAGAGGCAAGCGCGCGAGAGGCGAGGAGCGCGTCCCGGTGGAGTCCCGCCCCGGGAGGACGACCTCGCCGGAAGGAGGATGGCCATGGAGAGCTTCGACGTCTTCGTGCTCGGCACCGGGCCGGCCGGTGGCAAGATCGCCGCGGGCCTGGCGCGCGCCGGCCGCCGCGTGGGCATCTCCGACCGGCCCATCGGCGGCACCTGCAGCCTGCGGGGCTGCAACCCCAAGAAGGTCCTGGTCAGCCAGGCCGACCTGGTGGACCGCAGCCGGCGCCTGGCCGGCCATGGCGTCAGCGGGGCGCCGGGCCTGGCCTGGACCGACCTCGTCCGCTTCGCCCGGGAGTTCACCGACCCGGTGCCCGAGAAGACCCACCGCGGGCTGGAGGCCGCCGGCGCCACCGTCTTCACCGAGCACGGCCGCTTCATCGGGCCGCGCCGCCTGCAGGTGGGCCAGACCGAGGTGGAGGCCGAGATCGTGGTGGTGGCCACGGGTGCGGAGCCGGTGCCGCTGCCCTTCCCCGGGGCCGAGCACGTGATCGACAGCGCCGACCTCTTTCGCCGGGAAGAACTGCCGCCGCGGGTGGTGTTCATCGGCGCCGGCTACGTGGCCTCCGAGCTGGCCGGGGTGGCGCAGGTGGCCGGGGCCGCGGTGACCGTGCTGGAGATGGCGCCGCGCATGCTGCCGCTCT
>CAZWYF010000011.1:0-84768 GCA_964637835.1 uncultured Fibrobacteraceae bacterium | reverse complement strand
CCGGTGCGCCTGCGCCAGGTGCTGGTCAACCTGGTGACCAACGCCGTCAAGTTCACCGAGGCGGGCCGCGTCGAGGTCGCCGTCAACGGCGAGCCGGCCGCCGAGGGAACCCGGCTGCGGGTGACCGTCACGGACACCGGTGTGGGCATCCCGGCCGACCGGCGCGACCGCCTCTTCGAGTCCTTCTCCCAGGTGGACAGCTCCATGACCCGCCGCTACGGGGGCACCGGTCTGGGCCTGGCCATCAGCAAGCAGCTGGTCGACCTCATGGGCGGCGCCATCGATCTGGAGAGCCGCCCGGGCCAGGGCACGCGGTTCTGGTTCACCGTCCCGTTCGCCCAGGGTGCGGCCGTCCCGTGCGAAGAACCCGTCGGCGGGCGGGTCCTGGTCCTGAGCGACGACGCCCGGCGCCGCGAGGCCGTGATGGAGCAGCTGGTGCACGTGGGCTGCCAGCCGTTGCCCGTGGACGACCTCCGCGAGCGCGGGGACGCCGCCCTCGCCGCAGCTGGCGACTGCGTGGCAGTGGTGGTGGACGCGAGGCTGCCCGACGGCGCGGCGGCCACGGTCCCGGGCCGGTTGCGGGCCGCGCTGCCCGCGCCGCCGCCCTGCCTCGTGCTCCACGACGTGGGCGAGCGCCTCGACGGGGACGCGGTCCGCGGCGCGGGCTTCGCCGCCTGGCTCACCTATCCCGTGCGGTCGCACCGGCTGCGCGCGGTCCTGGCGGACCCGACGCCGTCGTCCGCGGCCGCCCCGGCCACATCCGGCGGGATTCCGTCGCTGCCCGCGCGCGGGCAGGCCATCGCGGACGGGAGCGGGCCGGCGGCAGGCTCCGCGGAGCCGCCGGCCGGGCCCGACGGTCCCGGGGCCGCCGCCGGGGAGGAGCTGCCCCTCCTGCTGGCCGAGGACAACCCGGTCAACCAGAAGGTGGCGAGCATCCTGCTGCGGAAGCTGGGCCACACCGTCGAGGTGGTCCCCGACGGGGCGGAGGCCGTGGCGGCGCTGGCCCGCCGACGCTACGCCCTGGTGTTCATGGACGTGCAGATGCCGGTGATGGACGGCTACGAGGCCGTGCGCCGCATCCGCGCCGGCGACGACGGCGTGCTCGAGCCGCGGGTGCCCATCGTGGCGCTGACCGCCCATGCCATGAAGGGCGATCGGCAGCGCTGTCTGGACGCCGGCATGGACGACTACCTCGCCAAGCCCATCGACCAGGCCAGGCTGGCCGCACTGCTCGACCAGTATCTCGAAGCTCCCGTGACCTCCTGACCGGGGTCCGCGAGCGGCGGGTGGTCGGGCACGCCACGGCGACCTATCCTGTGGGATGCCACCGTCCCGGAGAGGTCGTCCGTGCCCGCATCTTCCCGTGTCCATCCCGACCGTGTCCGCGCGCTGCGCCCGGGAGAGCCTGGCGCCGGCCCGGTGATCCACTGGATGCGCCGCGACCAGCGTGCCCCTGACAACTGGGCGCTCCTGTACGCCCAGGATCTGGCGCTGGCGGGTCGTCGGCCGCTGGCGGTGGCGTTCTGCCTGGTGCCGGAGTTCCTGGGGGCGACGCGCCGGCAGGACGCGTTCATGCTGGCGGGATTGCAGGAGACGGCCCGCGAGCTGCGCGACCTGCGGATCCCGTTCTGGCTGCTCCAGGGTGATCCGGTGCGGGAGGTCCCCGCGCTCGTGGAGAGGGTCGGGGCCGGCGCGCTGACGACCGACTTCAATCCGCTGCATGTGAGCCGGCGCTGGGAGCAGGGCGTCCGAGACGCGGTGGATGTCCCGGTGCACCTGGTGGACGCGCACAACGTGGTGCCGGTCTGGCGCGCGAGCGACAAGCAGGAGTATGCCGCGCGGACCATCCGGCCGAAGCTGCAGCGCCTGTTGCCGGAGTTCCTCACCGACATCCCCGCCCTGCATCCCCACCCCGTCCCCTGGCCCGGGGACGTGCCGGCGCCGGACTGGGACGCCGCCGCCGGTGGCCTGGACGTGGGCGCGGCCGGCGCGCCGGTGACCTGGCGGACGCCGGGCCCGCGCGCGGCCGTGGTGACGCTTACCGCCTTCCTGGCGCAGCGCCTCGCCGGCTACGACACCGGCCGCAACGATCCCAACGCCGGCGGCCAGTCGGAGCTGTCGCCGTACCTGCACTTCGGACACCTCGCGCCCCAGCGCGCGGCGTTCGCGGCGGCGCAGGAACCCGCGTCGGCGGACCGCGACGCGTTCCTCGAGGAGCTGATCGTCCGCCGGGAGCTGTCCGACAATCATTGCCACTACAACCCGCGATACGACCAGTACGAGGGCCTGCCCGCCTGGGCCCGCCGCACCCTCGAGGACCATCTCGACGACGCCCGCGAGCACCTCTACTCCCTCGAGGAGTTCGAGGCGGCGCAGACCCATGACGCGCTCTGGAACGCGGCGCAGACCGAGATGACCGTCCGCGGGAAGATGCACGGCTATCTGCGCATGTACTGGGCCAAGAAGATCCTCGAGTGGACCCGTGACCCGGGCGAGGCCCTGGACGTGGCCATCACCCTGAACGACCGCCACGAGCTGGACGGCCGCGACCCCAACGGCTACGTGGGCTGCGCCTGGTCCATCGGCGGCCTGCACGATCGGCCCTGGACCGAACGGCCGATCTTCGGCAAGGTGCGGTACATGAACCTCGCCGGCTGCAAGCGGAAGTTCCGGGTGGACCGGTACATCGACCACGTGGCGCGGTTGCGGCGGGAGGCCGGCGCATGAAGGTGTACCTGCTCGAGCAGACGCAGACCACCACCGCGAGCCTGGAGGCGGTGTTCGCCTTCTTCAGCCAGCCGGAGAACCTGGCGCGGATCACCCCGCCGAGCATGGGCTTCCAGGTGCTCACGCCCTCGCCCATCGCCATGCACCAGGGCGCCATCATCGACTACGTGGTCAAGGTGGGCCTGCCCCTGCGCTGGCGCTCGCTGATCACCAGCTACGAGCCGCCGCACCGGTTCGTGGACGAGCAGCTCGACGGCCCCTACGCCTTCTGGCACCACACGCACACCTTCCGCCCGCTGCCGGGCGGCGGCACCGAGCTGGGCGACGTGGTGCGTTACGCCCTGCCGCTCGGCCCGCTGGGCGAGCTGGCCCACGCCCTGGCCGTCCGCCGGCAGCTGCGGCAGGTCTTCGCCTATCGTCGCGATTTCATCGCCGGGCACTTCGGCGGCCCGGTCCCCGATCCGGTCGCGGTCGCGGGCGGCCTGCCCGCCGACCGACCCCGCCATCGATCCCCGGAGGCGCCATGAGCGAGCAGCCCCCGCACCCGACCAACCCGACCGCCACGGCCACCGGCGGCGCGCCCCGGCCCATCCTGGTGGGCGTCTCCACCTGCCTGCTGGGCGAGGAGGTCCGCTGGGACTCCGGCCACAAGCACGACCGCTACCTCACCGGCATCCTCGGCCACTACTTCCGGTTCGTGCCCGTCTGCCCGGAGCTGGACGTGGGCATGGGCGTGCCCCGCGAGCCGGTGCACCTGGAAGGCGACCCGGCCGCGCCGCGCATGGTCGGCAACAAGAGCGGCGAGGACTGGACCGAGCGCATGAACCGCTACAGTCGGCGCAAGCTCAAGGAGCTGGTGCCCATGGACCTCTCCGGCTACATCCTCAAGCGGGCGTCGCCGAGCTGCGGCATGGAGCGGGTGCCGGTCAAGGGCAAGGGCGGCATGAAGCGCAAGGTGGGCGTGGGCCTGTTCGCCGCCGAACTCAGGCGCCGGCTGCCGCTGCTGCCGGTGGAGGAGGAGGGCCGCCTGAACGATCCGGGCCTGCGCGAGAACTTCATCGTGCGCGTGTTCGCCTACCACCGCGTGCAGGAACTGCTCGGCGGCCGCTTCCGGCGCGGCGACGTGATCGGCTTCCACGCGCGCGAGAAGTTCCTGCTCCTCGCCCACAGCCCGAAGCACTACAAGGAGCTGGGCCAGCTGGTGGCGCAGATCAAGGACTACACGCCGTCCGAGTTCCGCGAGCGCTACACCCGGCTGTACATGGAGGCGCTGCAGGTCAAGGCCACCGTGCCGAAGAACGTCAACGTGCTGCAGCACCTGCTGGGCTTCCTGCGCGAGGGCCTGGGCGAGCGTGAGCGGGCCGACATCATCCGGGTGATCGAGAGCTACCGTGAGGGGCTGGTGCCGTTGATCGTGCCGCTGACCCTGCTCAACCACCACGTGCAGGTGCAGCAGCAGGAGTACCTGCTGGACCAGGTCTACCTGCAGCCGGCACCGGCGGAGCTGGCCCTGCGCAACCACGTCTGAGGCCCGGCCGGGGCCGTCGTCCGCCGCGCACCGCGGCGCGGTGGCGGCCGCGCCACCCGGTGCTGGCGCGGCCGGGGGTCGGTGCCGTATGCTCGGGCCGTGAACGACCCCCCCGCTCATCGCCGGCCGGCGCCGGCGCGAACCGTCTCCGAGGTCCGCCATGCTCCGCTTCCCGCCCTCGTCGCCGCGCGTCCTCGCGGCCGCGCTCTCGCTGCTCCTGGCGCTGGCCGTCCCTGCCGGCGCGGCCACGGCGCCGCGCGTGCTCGCCCTGCCCGGTCCGGACAAGGCCGCCCTCGCCGAGGACGACGCCGCCCGCGATCGCACGGGACTGCCCGAGCGGTTCGCCTGGCCAGCCGACGTCGCCCTCGACGCCGCGGGATCGACCGCGGGCTGGGACGTCCTGCCGGACGGCGCGCACCGCTGGCGACTGGAGGTGCGGGCGCCGGGGTCGTCCAGCCTGAACTTCGGGTTCGCGCGGTACCGGCTGCCCTGGGGCGGCCGGCTGACCATCGCGGGCGCGGACGGGCCGGAGCGCGAGTTCACCGCCGCGGACAACCGGCCGGACGGCCAGCTCTGGACCCCCGTGGTGCTGGGCGACGTGGCCCGGCTGACGCTGGTGCTGCCGCCGGGGACGCGGCGCGAGCATGCGCTGCAGCTCGCCCGGGTCGGCCGCGGGTACCGCTTCTTCGGCGAGGAGGTGGACGCGGACGGCGAGAAGATCGGCGACTGCAACATCGACGTGGTCTGTCCCGAGGGCGATCCCTGGCGGGCGCAGATCCGCAGCGTGGGGGTCTACACCGTGGACGGCGCCTGGAAGTGCACCGGGGCGATGGTCAACAACACCGCCGGGGACGGCACGCCCTACTTCCTGACCGCCGACCACTGCGACGTGGAGGTGGCCAACGCCGCCTCGGTGGTGGTCTACTGGAACTACCAGAGTCCCGAGTGCGGCATGCTCTCCGGCGGCAGCCTGGAGGACGTGCAGAGCGGCGCCTTCTTCCGCGCCGACTTCCCGCCGAGCGACATGACGCTGCTCGAGCTGGCCGCGCCGCCGGACACGGCCTGGGGCGTGACGTATGCCGGCTGGGATCGGTCTGGCGCCGCGGTGGCGCGCGCGGTGACCATCCACCACCCCACCACCGACGAGAAGTGCATCAGCTTCGAGGACGACCCCCTGCAGACCACCGCCTACCTGCAGACCGCGGTGGATCCCGACGCCAGCCACTGGCGCGTGGTGGACTGGGATCTGGGCACCACCGAGCCGGGGTCCAGCGGCTGTCCGCTCCTGGACCCGGCCGGCCGGATCATCGGCCAGCTCCACGGCGGCTACGCCGCCTGCGGCAACGACCTGAGCGACTGGTACGGACGCCTCTCGGTGTCCTGGGCGGGCGGCGGCACGGCCGCCACCCAGCTGGCCGCCTGGCTCGATCCCGCGGGCACCGGCGCCACCGTCCTGGACCTGTACGACCCCGCCGCCCCCGACGGACCGCCGTTCGAGGATCCCGACCCGGAGCGGGCCGCGTTCCTGGCGCTGCCCTTCCCCAATCCCGCGCACGGTGCGGCCACCCTCCAGGTCCAGGTGGATCGGGACGGGCCCGTGACCCTGCGCCTGTACGACCTGCAAGGTCGGCTGGTGGAGACGCTGGCCGAGGGACGCGTCCTGACCGCCGGGCGCCTGCACCTGTTCGCCGTGGCGCCGGTGCGGCTGCCGGCCGGGGTCTACCTCTGCCGGCTCGAGGCCCTGGGCGAGGAGCACGTCCGCAAGCTGACCCTGCTGAGATGATCCGCGGCGCGGGTCAGATCCAGCCCATGGCCTGCCACAGGCGCATGGCCGTCTCCTGGAGCAGCTTCGGCGCCACGGGCGGGCCCTCGCCGTTGGTATAGACCCGGCGGCCGCCCACCCAGACCGACCCGATGTCCCAGGGATGGAAATCGTAGAGCAGGTGGTTCAGCCAGGTGCCGGTGGTCAGGGGCGTCTTCTGGAAGTTGTCGAGGATCACGAAGTCCGCCGGAGCGCCGGCCCGCAGGCTACCGAAGGCCTCCCCGAACCTGGCGCGCGCCAGGCGGTAGCCGCCGAACCAGAGCTGCGCGGCGGAGTCCAGGTCCAGGTCCGGCGGGCTCGACTCGCGACCGCGGAAGTAGGTGGTCCGCAGCTCGCCCCACATGTTCTCGTCCAGGGCGTTGGTGCCCAGGGCGGCGCGGGGGCCCCAGCCGCGGAGCTTGGCCCGGCCGATGCCGGCGACCATGTTCGACCGGCCGCAGTGAATGAGCCAGGCGCCGGCGCGGTCGATGCGCGCGAGCTCGCCCTCGGTGAGGTCCACGCCGTGGGCCAGGACGGCGCCCTCGCGGATGAGTCCGGCGTCGAAGAGGCGCTCGACGGGATCGGGCCAGCCGCGCTTGCGGCTGATGGTGCGGTCCTCGGGGCTCTCGCCCACGTGCAGGTGCGGCGTGGCGCCGTGGCGGTCGCAGAGGGCGGCCAGGCGCTCGAGGGTGCGGTCCTCCAGGGTGAAGCTGGCGTGGGCGCCCACCACGGCACGGAACTGGGCCACGCAGCCGTCGGGGGTGTCCTGGCGGCGGCAGAGGTACCGCTCGGTCTCCTCGATGGCCGTGTCGCGCACGCCCTTGCCGCCACGGTCGGTGACCTCGTAGCCCAGGCTGGCGCGGACGCCCACCTCGCTCATGGCGCGCTCCACCTCGTCCAGGGAGCCCCGCACGCAGCTGAGGCTGGAGTGGATGTCGAAGATCAGCGTGGTGCCGCTGCGCACCGCGTCCCAGGCGCCGGCTGCGGCCGCGAGGTAGATGGACTCCTTGTCCAGGCAGCGATCCAGGTTCCACCAGACCTCGCTGAGGTGCTCGCGATAGTCGGCCGGCTGGCGCGGCGGGAACGGGGCGCCGGCGGTCAAGGACATGTACAGGTGCATGTGGCCGTTGATGTTGCCCGGCAAGACGGTGGCGCCGCCCAGGTCCACCACCTCCTCGCCCTCCTGCGGCGGCAGGTCCGGCCCGCGCTCCACCACGCGGCAGCGCCGGATGCGCAGGTCCACGTCCTCCACCAGGGGATCGGGCGCCGCGTCCATCTCGGCGGGGAAATAGTCCAGGACGCGGCCGCCCTTCAGCAGCAGCTCGCCCGCGGTGTGGCCTCCCTCGGGGATCGCCTGATCGCTCACGTCGTCCGTCCTTTCCGGGGTCCTTGGTCCTTCCGGGGTGAAAAACCGGTCCGCGCAGCATACCATGTCCAGCGGCGCCACGCAGGCGTGCAAGATAACCCCTGGAGGCCCGGGGAAACAGCCCGAGGATCGTGACCCGTGCACCCCATCGAACTTCATGCCCTGTCCCGGCGCTTCGGCGACCTGACCGCCGTGGATCAGCTGGAGCTGGCCCTGCCCGCCGGCCGCCTGGTGGGACTGCTGGGCGCCAACGGCGCCGGCAAGACCACCACCCTGGAGATGCTCGCCACCCTGCTCGCGCCCAGCGAGGGCACCGCGCGGGTGGCCGGCCACGACATCCGTACCGACGTGATGGCGGTGCGTCGCCGCCTGGGCTACGTCCCCGAGCACGGAGCGGTGTACGAGGGGCTCACCGCCCGCGAGTACCTCGAGCTGGCCGGCCTGCTCCACGACCTCGCCCCCGACCTGGGACGCCGCCGGGCCGAGCGGCTGCTGGCGCACTTCGAGCTGTCGGACGTCCTGGACCGGCGCCTGGCCACCTTCTCCAAGGGCATGCGCCGCAAGGTGCTGGTGGTGGCCGCCCTGCTGCACGATCCGCCCGTGCTGCTCCTGGACGAACCCATGGACGGCCTGGACGTGCCCAGCCAGCGCCTGCTGGCCGACCTCCTGCGCCGCCTCGCGGCCGACGGCAAGACCGTGGTCTACTCCAGCCACGTGCTGCAGCAGGTCCAGGAGGTCTGCGAGGACCTGGTGCTCATCCACCAGGGCCGCCTGCTCTGGAACGGGGCGGTGGCCCGGCTACGCGCCGAGCACGGCGGCGCCCAGCTCACCGACATCTTCCTGAGCCTCACCCACCAGGACCGGGGCCGCGACGTGGCCTGGGCCGACCTGCTGGGAGAGGGCGCGTGAGCGGGTCCGGCCCGGTCGCGCGCCTCCTGCTCATCGCCCTCGGGCCCCTGCTGCGCCTGGCGGGGGTCGAGGCGGTGCGGGTGGCCATCCTCGCCCGGGGACTGGAGCGCCAGCTGCGTGGACTGCAGGAGCAGCAGCGCGGGCAGGCCGGCAGCGGGCTGGACCCCGAGCTGCTGCGCATGCTGGTCCTGGTGCTGCTGGCCCTGTTCTCCCTGCTGCTCGGCATGGTGACGGTACAGCTGGCCGGCCGACCCGAGCTGGCGACCCTGGTGCTGCTGGCCGCGCAGCTGGGGGCGGTGCTCCTGCGCAGCGGTGGCGAGGTGGTGCCGCTGGTCCTCGATGCCGATGATCACCGCGTCCTCGGCTGGTGGCCCGTGAGCGCCCGCGAGCTGCTGCTGGCTCGCGGCGCGGTGCTGCTGCGGGGCGTGGCCGAGGCCACCCTGGCGGTGGCCGCCCTGCCGCTGCTGCTGCTGGCCCTGCGCGGCGCGCCGCCCGTGGGCGGGGCGCTGGGCGCGGCCGCCGGCCTCGCCCTGCATGGCGTGGCGGTGGCCGCGCTGCTGCTGGTCTGGGTGCAGGGGCTGGCGCGGCTGGCGGGCCGGCGCCGCGCCCGGCGCTTCACCGAGGCGCTCGGGACGGTGACCCTCATCGTGCTGATCAACCTGCTGGCGCGCGCGGCGGGCGCGGTGGGCGGCTGGCTGGAGGGCCTGGCCGGCTGGCAGGAGCTGCTGCTCCCGCCGCTGTGGTTCGCGGCCTGGGGCGGCTGGGCCCGACCGCAGCCGGCACAGATGCTGGGAGCCCTGCTGGCGCTGGCGATGGTGGCGGTCCTGGTCGGCCTGGGCGCACGGGCGCTGGCCAGCGCCGCCCGCGGGGACGACCCTGGCGAGGACCGGTCCGGCGCCGGCGGTCGCGACTGGTCCGCACCGCTGTCCGCCTGGGCCGGACGCTGGCTGCCCGGCCGCCAGGGGCGTGCGGTGCGCTTGCTGCTCACCGCCCACCTGCGCGAGGACTGGCGCCTGCTCGGCGTGCTGCTGGGCGTGCCCATCCTGATGACCGGCTACCTGGTGCTGGTCACCGGCTGGCGGCCACCCCCCGGCAGCGAGGGCACCGCCGGCGTGGCGGACTGGGCGGCCCCGCTGGGGCTCCTGCTCAGCATGCTGGGCCTGTCGCTGGCCTCGGCGCTGAGCTGCAGCGCCGAGGCCACGGCCGCGTGGCTGCTGCGCTCGGGGGTGATCGAGGCGCCGCGGCTGCTGGCGCTCCAGCGGCGGCTGGTGCGGGCCCTGGTGCCGGCGCCGCTGCTGACGGCGACGCTGCTGGTCACCCTGCTCAGCGGCCGCCTGTCGCCGGGCCAGGCGTTGCTGGCCGCCGTGCCCGCGTGGCTGGCCCTGGAGATCATGCTGGCGTTCATGCAGTGGACGCTGCCGGCCGCGCCCTTCTCCCGCCCCTGGCAGCGCCAGGGCCACGGGGGCCGTGCCTACCAGCTGCTGCTGGTGGTGGTCTGGCCGGTGGCGGTGTTGCCGCTGTTCCTGGTCCTCGACAGCGGCTGGTGGGGATTCCCGGCGGTGATCGTCGTCCAGGCCGCCACGTGGGGATCGCTGCGCTGGCTGGGCCGGCGACGGGTGGCGCGCACGGGGCTGCCGGGACTGCAGCCACGCGCGTGACCTGCGCAGCGCGGCCCCCTCGGGCGAGGGGGCCGCAGGGTGGCAGCTCGGCGAGACCGGCCGCCGGATCACTCCTCGGGCAGCAGATCCTCCCGGCTCTTGAAGATGTTGTCGGCGTTGAAGGTACCGAGCACCCAGATGGTGGGGTCGTCGCCCACCCGGGTGTAGAAGCCGCCGGGGGCCTCGCCCTCGGCCGCGCGTTCGTCGCCCAGGCGGATCACGGTCTCGGTGCCGTCGGCCGCCAGGAGGGTCGCCGTGCGCGCCGGCGGCTCGAGGCCATAGCTGGCCAGATCCACGGTGGGGTCGGCCACGTCCTGGGCGCGCAGGCTGGTGGCGGCGCCGAGCACCGCATCGGCCCGGGTCTTGACCGCCATGCCGACCAGGTCGCCGTCGCCGTCCTCCAGACGCCACTCCCAGGTGTCGCGATCCTCGTAGGGCTCGCTGCGAGCGGTGTCGTCGGGGGCCGGCTCCACCATGGCGAATTCCTTGACCAGGCGCAGGGTGCCGTCGGGCGTGGCGAGGGTGATCGCCTCGATGTCGGCCTCATCCTCGCGCAGGGCCTGCAGGTCCAGGAAGTGGCGCGAACTCGGCCTCTCCGGCCCGGTCCACAGACCCAGGTTGCTCAGCAGGTTGGTCTGCGTGAGGTAGACGGTGTCCGAGCCGGGGCGCTTGACGAAGTTGCCCTGCCCGCCCTCGGGCTTGCCGCCCACCTCGATGGCCAGGACCTCGCCGCCGGCATCGTGGCCGGTGATGGTGATGGTGGTCGAGTCGGTGAAGCCGTAATCCGGCACCACGGCGGCGGCATCGCTGCGGAACTCGCCGCGCAACCCGCTCAGCGACCTCAGCAGGCCATCGAGGCGCTGCTCGTTCATCCGGGCGTTCCAGGCGCTGGCCAGGCGCCAGCCGTCGGGTCCGGCGACCATCTCCACGGCGGTCTCGCCGCCGTGAGCGAGGACCAGCCGGTCGAGGTCGGCGCTGGCGAACGTGCCGGGTAGCAGGACCTCGCTGCTGGCGCGGCTGGTGGCCTGCTCGTGGCTGCGTTCCTGCAGCACCGAGACCACGACCAGGACCAGCAGGACGCCGGCGAGCAGCAGCAGATTCTTGCGCTTGAGCATCGTGACCTCCTCTCAGGCGCCGGCGCGCTGCCGGCGCTGATCCTGTCGAGCCTCCCGGCGCCGCTGCGCCGTGCGCAGGATGCCGAGGGCCACGAACGCTGCGGGCATCAGGGCCACCACCAGCACCTGCCAGACCAGCTTCTCCCCGGCGGGGACCGGCCGGATGGTCCGCCGGGTGAGCTGCTTGCTGCGGATGGTCAGCAGCTCCTTGCTCCCGGCGAGGTAATCCACGCCATTGAGCAGCAGCAGGGCGTTCTGAGCCGCCTGCATGACGTTGTCGTCGAACATCTTGGCGCAACCGATCACCAGCAGCTCGGCCGGCGCGGGCGTCAACGGCGTGAACGACGTCGGTCCGGCGGGGTCGGCGGCGTCCGCCGCGGCGGACGCGTCCTCGCCGCCGGGCCAGGCGGGCGGCGCCTCGCCGGCGAAGGCGTCGGGGAACTCGCCGCCCACCAGCACGGCCAGCGGGTGGGGGCCCGTCATCTCCTTGCCCCCCGGATCGATCTGGGTGGCGGAGAGCATGCCGCCGCCGAAGTCGGCCAGCCAGGACCGCTCGCTGGAGGTCATGAGCGTCTCGGCCTGCAGGCCGTGCTCGGCGAGCACGGCGGCGTCGAGCTGCACGGGCGTGCCCCAGAGGTACAGCAGCTGGGCGATGTGGTTGGTCACCGGCTGGTCCTGGTTCATCTGGTCCTGGGTCACCAGGATCTGGACCGGCGCCTCCACGGGCTCGCGCACCTGCATGCGCATGCCGCCCAGGTTCACCTCGCGCGGCATCTCGAGGATCTGGTTGTTCTGGTCGAGCAGATGGTCGGCGACCACCGTCAGGCCCAGGCCGCCGAGCAGGGGGTCGAGGCCGGTGTCGATGGCGTTGCCGGTGATGGTCCAGCCGCCACGGGGAGATGGCTGGTAGCCGTACTCGTGGGACTGCACGGCCATGAGCACGGGCAGGCCGTTGCTCAGGGCGCGGTTGATCTCCCAGGCCTGGCGCGGGGCCAGGTCGCGGGGGCCCATGACCACCAGGGCGTCGGCGTCGTCGGGGATGGGGTCGTCCTCGGTCAGCTGGATCGGCTGCACCGTGTAGTGCTCCTGCTCCAGCAGCTCCTGGACCATGCTGAACTGCTCCTGCGGCTCGGGCGGCTGCATGCCCTGTTGCAGGTACATGGCCGCGAGCTGGGGGTCGGTCTCTCGCTTCGGCGCATAGAGGGCCACCCTGGGATCGCGCTCACGGGTCAGCCGATGCACCGGTCCGATCACCAGGGTCTCCAGGTTGGCCAGGCTCTGGGGCAGCACCCGCGGGATCACCTCCTCGGGCCGGTCCTTGTAGGCGATGGTCATGGCGCTCCAGATCAGCTTGAGGCCGATCTCGTCCTTCTCCACCGACTGCACCTGGAAGGGCTGGATCCCCTTCTGGGCCAGCTCCTCCTGCATCTCCTCGTCGTCCTGCGGATTGTGCACGGAGAACGCGAGCTTGCCGCCGGAGACGGCCTCGTAGTTGCGGAGCTGCTCGGTGAGCCGTCGCTCGAGATCCTTCAGCTCGGTGGGCATGCGCTCCTCGGGAGTGATGTACAGGCGCACCTGCACCGGGACCTGCAGCTCCTCGAGGATGGTCACCGCGGCCGGAGACATGGTGAAGAGCTGGTCCTCGGTCATGTCGATGCGGGCGCCGCGGATGTCGCTCATCACCGCCACCAGGAAGATCGCGATGGCGGCCAGCAGCACGGTGGCCACGGCGAAGGTGAGCCGGAAGCTGCGTCGCTTGTCGCTCATCAGTACTTCCTCCCTTCCAGCCAGAGCGCGTTGAGCACCAGGAAGAGCCCCGACAGCGCCAGGAAATAGACCACGTCACCGAGGGCGATCACGCCCTGGGTCATGGGCTCGAAGTGGGAGGTCATGCCGAGGTACTGCTGCAGCATGCTGCCGAGGCCGGCGAGCCAGCCGTCGATCACCGCGGCGGTGTTGGGCTGGCCCAGCAGCCACATGATCACGCAGGCCATCACGCCGAGGATGAAGGCGGAGATCTGGTCGCGCATCAGGCCGCTGGTGAAGATGCCCACGCTGAGGTAGACCGCGCCCATGAGCAGGGAGCCCAGGTAGCCGCTGATCAGGACGCCGTTGTCCGGATTGCCCAGGACGTTGAGCATGATGGGGATGGGCAGCGAGCCGGCCAGGGCGACGGCGAAGAACGCCAGCGCGGCCAGGTACTTGCCGAGCATCACCTGATGCGGCTGCATGGGCAGGGTCATCAGCAGCTCGAAGGTTCCCTGGCGCCGGTCCTCGGCCCACAGGCGCATGCTCACGGCGGGGATGAAGAAGACCAGCAGCAGCGGCAGCGTGCCGAAGTAGCCCATCATGCTCGCCTGGCCCACCAGGAAGAAGTTGAGCATGAACAGCACGCTGGTCAGCAGCAGGAAGACGATGATGAAGATGTAGGCGATGGGACTGTTGAAGTAGGCGGCGAACTCACGCCGGAAGATCACACCGATGCTGTGCATGTCAGGCCACCTCCCGCTTCGCGCCGCTGGCGCGGGTCAGGGCGATGAAGGTGTCCTCGAGGGAGTAGCGGGACTCGTGCAGCTCGTCCAGGGCCCAGCCGCGGGCTCCGGCCAGCTCGGCCACCGCGCCGACGAGGTCGTGGCGGAAGGGGGCGCGCAGCTCGAAGCGGCAGACCGCCTGGTCGGCGGCCGTCAGGGTCCGCAGTTCGCTGAGCTGGGCCAGCTGCCGCAGGGCGGGCTCCACCTCGGCGGCGGGACGACGCACGCCCACGAAGACGCGGTTGTCGCCCATGGCCTGCTCGGTGAGCTCGCCGACCAGGCCGTCGGCCACCACCTGGCCCTCGTTGATGATCACCACGCGGTCGGTGACCGGCCCCACCTCCTGCAGGATGTGCGTGGAGAAGATCACCGTCTTCTCGCCGGCGAGCCGGGAGATGAGCTGCCGGATCTCGATGATCTGCAGGGGGTCGAGGCCGCTGGTGGGCTCGTCGAGGATGAGGATGTCGGGGTCGTGGATCAGGGCCTGGGCGAGGCCGGTGCGCTGGCGGTAGCCCTTGGAGAGCTCGCCGATGTGCTTCTTCAGCTCGCCCTGCAGGCCACAGGCCTCCACGCAGAACTCGAAGCGCTGCCGGAGGCGGGAGCCATCCAGTCCGCGGGCGCGGCCCACGAACTCGAGGTACTCGTCCACGATCATGTCGTGGTACAGGGGGACGTTCTCCGGCAGGTAGCCGATCCGGCCGCGGACGGCCAGGGGTTGCTCCAGGACGTCGATCCCACCGACGGACACCCGGCCGGAATCCGGCGCGAGGAACGTGGTGATGATCTTCATGGCGGTGCTCTTGCCGGCGCCGTTGGGGCCGAGAAAGCCGAGGATCCTGCCTTGCTCGACCTGGAACGACACGCGGTCCAGCGCCACCGTGGTCCCGTAGCGCTTCGTGACGTCGCGCACTTCGATCATCGGCGAAGCTCTCCTTGGGTCTGTGGTCTGACGGCGAAAGCGGACGAAGATCGGACGCTTCCGGAGCGCTGGCGCTCCGGATCCGGCCGCATAACATAGGGTGAACGGCCAATGTACAGCAACCCGCCGCCCGGGTTCCCGGTTTTCCGGGGTGGCGGCCATCCCGGTCCCGTGGACCGCGACCAGGAGCGATGCCATGCCTCCCACGTCCGAGGAGCGCCATCGCGGGCCTCGTGCCCGGCTCCACGAGTACACGTTGCCCGGCGGCTGGCAGGTCCTGGCCGGCCGCACCGACCGCGACAACGAGCTGCTCAGCCTCGGGCTGGCGCGTCCCAACGACTGGTGGTTCCACGTCCGGGGTCTGCCCGGCAGCCACGTGGTCCTGCGGGTGCCGGCCGGCGAGGAGCCGGACCGCGAGACCGTCAAGGCGGCCGCCGCGGTGGCCGCCTGGCACTGCAAGAAACGCGAGGCCCGGCAGGTGGCCGTCACGGCCACCCGCGCGCGGTACGTCTCGAAGGCCCGCGGAGCGCCCCCGGGAACGGTCCGGGTGCGCCGGGAGACCGTCCTCAAGGTGCGGCCGGCGTTGCCCGACGACCCGGTCGAGGCTTGACGGAACCCCGGCGATGGGCAGAATGTTCCGGGACTGGACACCCGTTTCCCGCGTGGTCCCGCGTCCTCGGCCCCGGGCCACGCGCCGACGTATCCATGGCCGCGCCCGGCCCAGTACCCAGGAGTGTCGAATCCATGCGTACCCGCCTGCCCCTCGCCCTCGTCCTGCTGCTGGCCCTGGCCCTGGCCGGCTGCGGCGGCAAGACCGTCACCCGCGTCGACTCCGGCGAGCAGATCGACCTGAGCGGCAACTGGAACGACATCGACAGCCAGAACGTGGCCGGCGACCTGGTGTCGCAGATCACCACGGCGGCCTGGGTGGAGAATCACGTCGAGGCCACCGGCAACAAGCCGGCGGTGATCGTGGGCGTGATCCGCAACAAGACCGTCGAGCACATCCCCATGAAGACGCTCACGGCCGACCTGGAGCGCGCCTTCATCAACAGCGGCCGCGTGCTGGTGGTCGCCAGTCCCGAGGAGCGCGAGCAGATCCGCCAGGAGCGGGCCGAGCAGCAGGACTTCGCCAGCCAGGAGACCATGGCGGCCTGGGGCCGGGAGCACGGCGCGGACTACATGCTGCTGGGCGAGCTGAACACCCTGGTGGACCAGGAGGGCAAGACCCAGGTCAAGTTCTACCAGTCCGACACCTATCTGGTGGATCTGGAGAGCAACCTGAAGGTCTGGGCCGGGCAGACCAAGACCAAGAAGGTGATCAGCAACAAGAAGTACCGCGGCTAGGAGAAGCGGCGTGCAGCAGCGGCAGCGTCTCGCGCCCCGTCCGCGGTCCCTCGCGAGGGCCCTGGTCCTCGTGGCGGCGGCGGGCGCGCTCTCCGGTTGCGCCACCTACTCGAGCAAGCTGGCGGACCTGCGGCCGCAGCTGGTGGCCGGCGAGTACGACGCGGCCCTCGCCACGGTGGCCGACAAGACCGGCGGCAAGGACGTCCTGCTGGCCTACCTCGAGCAGGGACTGCTCCTGCATTACGCCGGCCGCTTCGCCGAGAGCAACGAGGCCCTCGCCGCGGCCGAGCGCACCGCCGAGGAACTCTATGCCCGCAGCATCAGCGAGGGCGCCCTCTCGCTGATCACCAACGACATGGCCATCAGCTACCGGGCCCGGCCCCACGAACTGGCCATGGTGCCGTACTTCCGCGCCCTCGATTACATCTACCTCGGGGATCGCGAGGCCGCCCAGGTGGAGGCCCGCAAGACCAGCCTCATGCTCTCGCGTTACGTGGACGCCACCATCAGCGGCATCGCGCGCGGAGAGACCGACGATCTGGAGCGCACCCGGAACGACCCCTTCATGCTCTACTTCTCGGGCATGCTCTACGACTGGGACGGGTCGCTGAACGACGCCTTCGTGGCCTATCGCAACGCCGCGACCGCCTACCAGGACCTGTTCCGGCTGCTGGGCCTGCAGATCCCGCCGTCGCTGGCGCGGGATCTGCAGCGCGTCAGCGACCGGCTCGGCTTCGGCCCGGAGCTGGATCAGCTCCGGGTCGCCTGCCCGGACGTGTTCGCCGCGGCCGGCGCCCCGGCGGCGACGGGCTGGCCGCCCGGCACCGGGGAGCTGGTCCTGCTGGTGGAGGTGGGATTCCTGCCGGCGCGCCAGCAGGTCTCGCTGCAGCTGCCCATCTTCGAGTCCGACGCCTACGACGACGATGACGTCTGGGCCTGGGAACTGGCCGGCCGGGCCCGGTCCGGTCGCACGCGGTTCGCCGGCCATGATATCGAGTACTGGCTCAGCGTGGCGGTGCCCACGCTGGAGCAGCGACGGTCTCCGGTGCGCCGTGTCCGCGCCCACGCGGCCGGCCGGACGGCGAGCGGCGCGCTGGCCCACCATCCGGCGGCCACGGCGCAGATCACCTTCGAGGCCGAGTATCCCACCATCCTCTTCAAGACCATCCTGCGGGGCCTGGCCAAGTACCTGGCCACCCGGGAAGCCGAGCAGCAGGGCAAGTTCCTCGGCCTGCTGGCCAACGTCATGGGCGTGGCCACCGAGACGGCCGACACCCGGGGCTGGCTCACGCTTCCCGAGCATGTCCAGCTGGTGCGGCTGACGCTGCCCGCGGGCGTCCACGACGTCAGCCTCGAGCTCGCCGGCGCCGACGGCCGTGAACTCGGCCAGGTGACCATTCCCGGACTCGAGGTGCGGGCCGGCGACTGGACCTTCCACAACCACCGGGTCTTCGACCGCTGAACCCGCTGTGCCGGGATCGCTGGCCGTGCGATCGGCGACCACTCCGGCGGCCATCGCGCGCAGGGGGCGCCGCCGGCGCGGAGAACGCCGGCGGACGTCAGTGGTGCAGCAGCATCTCCGCGCAGCCGAGGGTATCGAAGGGGGCCCGGGCCAGGTCGCGCCGCTGGTCGAGGAGCACCTCCGCCAGGCGCTGCTGCTGGCGCGGGCTGAGGGCTGGCGACCAGGCGGCCAGCTCGGCGGGTGCCGGCTCCCGTCGCAGGATCTCGCGGTACAGGCGGGCCAGGTACGGGCGCCAGGCCGCCGGTGCGCCCTTTCCGTCGCCCGCCGCCGGGGTCGGCGGGGTCGGCCCGTCCAGGGGGCGGGCGCGGGTCCCGATGCGCTCCGGCCAGGGGGCCGGCAGGCGGGTCCAGTGCACGTCGCCGGGAAGCGGCGCCTCGCCGGCCGGGGCGCCGAACCTGCGCTCGTATTCCGGGCTGACGTAGAAACGCCACGCCAGCACCGCCCGGCGGCAGGGCCATAGCGACCGCCACCAGCGATCCAGCTCGGCGTCCGTGGCCTCGCGGCCGACCGTCGCCGGGTAGAGGGCGGCCAGGAAGGCCCGCGTTCGCGCGGGGCCGGGGGCGAGCGAGGCGGTGGCCTGGTGGGCGTCCGCCGCCAGGGCGGGCGCCGCGCGCAGCCGGACGCCGCCGGGCCCGACGCGCATGTGCTCGGTCCAGGTGTCCGGCAGCCCCTGGGCGACCACGGTGGCGAGCAGGCCCATGGAGATGGCGAGCTGCCAGAGAGGTCGTCCCCGGTAGAACTCGCGGGCCCAGACCAGCATGCCCAGGCCGGTGAGCGCCATGAGGACCGGGTTCGGCCAGTGGATCAGGGCGAAGAGCGCCGCGACGGTGATCGCGGCCAGGAGCGGCCGGGGGCCGGCCAGCCGCCGGAGCCGGGGCCAGGAAAGGCCCAGGACCAGCACCAGCTGCAGCCAGGCGTAGAGCGGGTAGAGCAGCAGCGAGAGCACCACCGCCCGGACGTCGGCGAAGCCCCCGGCCAGCCAGCCGGCGCCACCGAGCAGGGGGAAGGCCAGGGCGTGGCCCAGCCACCAGGTGCGGCCGCGCCGACGCGCCGGCGGCGGTCCGGCCGCCGGTCGGGGCCGCACGTGCCAGAGCCAGGCGCCCAGGGCGAGGACGGGCGCCAGCCACAGCACCCGCAGCGTGGGCGGGCCTGCGACCGGCAGCACCAGCCAGGCCGCCGCCAGCGGCAGGGCGGGCCACAGGAGCGCACCGGCCAGCGTGGCGGCGTCCAGGCCCGGGGCGCGGGTCCGGCCGCTCCGCCAGGCCAGGGCGGCCAGGGCGGCGGCCGCCAGGCCCAGGCCCCCGGCGAGCGGTCCGGCCGGCAGGGCCGCGCCGGGCCAGGGACCGGCATGGGGCAGCTCGCCAGGGGCCAGGCGCCACCAGGCCGCGCCGGCCAGAGCGGCGCCCGTGGCCAGTCCGGCCGCGAGCAGCGCCATGATGCGGGGGATGATCGGGGAGTCCTGACGCATGGCGGAGACATTACGCCGCGTCGCGGCGGGGGGCCAGGTTCCTTTCGCGGACTGTTCCCTTCGCGGACTGTTCTCTTCGTGGACTTGGCGCTGCGGGCACTCTATGGCAAGATCCCGGCCGGGGGACGACCCGCGAAAGGACGACCATGCACGCCGATCTCGCCACCCTCATCGCCGCCACTCCCGAGCTGGCCGCCATGCCCGCCACCAGTTCCCGCCTGCTGGCCCTCCTCGAGGAGCCGGAGGTGGCGGTGGACGAGCTGGTCTCGGTGATCGAGAAGGACCCCGGGCTGACGGCCAACGTCTTGAAGCTCTGCAACTCCTCCTACTACGGCCTGGGTCGGGAGGTGGGCAGCGTCCGCGACGCCCTGGTCCGGCTCGGCAACCGCACGGTGGTGACGGTGGCCTTCGCCTCGAGCATGGGCCGGATGCTGCAGGTGGCGGTCTCCGCCTACCGGTTGCCGCGTGGCGAGCTCTGGCGACATGCGCTGGCCTGCGGCCTGCTCGCCTCGCGGCTGGCGCCGGGCGGCACGGGAGGCACGGACCGCAATCGACTGTTCACCGCCGGGGTCCTGCACGACATCGGCAAGCTCTTGCTGGACCGCCCGCTCCGGGAGCATCTCGAGCAGCTGCCGCCCGATCTGGACGACGGCCAGCTCGTGCTGGCCGAGCGGGATATGCTCGGCTTCGACCACGCCGAGGCCGGCGCGGCGGTGGCCGAGGCCTGGAACTTCCCACCCGATCTGGTGATGGCCATCGCGGGCCACCACCGGCCAGCGCCGGCCGGGAGTCTGACGGCAGTGGTGCGGGCGGCCAATCTCCTGGCCGCCGCGCACGGCCACGCCGCCGGGGCGGCGCGCGTTCCGGAGGCCGAGCTGGAGCTGGCCCTCGCCGAGGCCGGCATCGCCGGCGAGGCGGCAGCGGGCGATCGCGAGCGGGCGCTCCGGGACCTGGACGGGATGCTGGCGCTCCTGGGGGCGAGGTCGTGAAGGTCCTCTTCGTCTGCACGGCCAACGCCTGCCGCAGCCAGATGGCCGAGGCCTGGGCCCGTCAGCTGTTCCCCGCGGGGTGGGAGGCGGCCAGCGCCGGCCTGCTCACCTCGCCGGTCAGCCGTCGCGCCGATGCGGTGATGCAGGAGGTGGGATCGAGCCTGGCGGGGCAGCGCTCCAAGTCCATCGACGAGCTGGACCTCGACGCCTTCGATCTCGTGGTGACGCTCAGCGAGGAGGCCTCGCGCTACCTGCCGTCGCTGCGCGACCCCTCGCGGCACTGGTCGCGGCCCTTCACCGACCCCATGGGCGCCACCGGGACCGCGGAGGAGGTGCGCGAGGCGTTCCGCGCCGGGCGGGAACGGGCGCGGGCGGCGGTGGCCGAGGTGGTCGAGCGTTTCGCGCCGGGTCGCTGACCCGTTTCGGCCATCCCTGTCGTATCTCGTAAACCGTTGCGATGAAGAGAATTCAGGGTGGGAGCCGGACCTCTGGCCGGGGCCCCGATGATCGCCGGGAGGGCTCCGGGCTGGCTGGTGCCCCCCGGCGCCAACATTTTTTTTACGGAGCGCCACGGCCCCAGGCACCTGATATCCCGGTCGTTTCCCCGTCCGCGCGTCCTGCGGGTTTTCTTCAGGGGGAAGGGGTGGCGAGTTTTTGCTTGGCCGGGTCACGGATCTGCGAGATATTGCGGTCCCCCAAGGGAATGTGTTCGGTAGCCAGTTCTGGCCCCATATATTGAGGTGCCCGGTGACGGGGGGCTCGCGCGGTCCCCGGCATCGCTCGCGCGGAGACACGGACCCCGGGAAGGCCACACGGCGCCCGGGAAGGCCACACGGGCCCCGGGAAGGCCGACGGGCCACCAGCGCGAACACCGGCAAGACAGGAATTCACCTCGGGACGGTCATGCGAGAAAGCCAGCGCGCAGGGATGCGACGCCACCGTCACCGGCTGGACGAAGGAGCAATCGTGAAGGAACGCCACGAGAAGAAGCAGATGGACAACGTGCTGTTCACCGGCGACACCGTGCCGGCCCCGCTCGCGGAGACCGACCGCAAGGAGACGATCCAGGGGCTGACCGTCGCGCGCCGTTACACCCGCCAGGGTGAAGATCCCTTCGATCAGGTCGAGTGGCAGCGCCGGTCCGCCACCATCGCCAACGACAAGGGTGAGATCCTCTTCCGTCAGGATGACGTGGAGATCCCCGCCGAATGGAGCCAGATGGCCACCAACGTGGTGGTCAGCAAGTACTTCCGCGGTGGTCAGGGGACGCCCGACCGCGAGACCTCGGTGCGCCAGCTCATCGGCCGCGTGGCCGACACCATCACCGGCTGGGGCCTGGCCGACGGCTACTTCGCCTCGGTGGAGGACCGCGACAGCTTCCGGGACGAGCTCAGGTACCTCCTCCTGCACCAGCACGCCGCCTTCAACAGCCCGGTGTGGTTCAACGTGGGAGTGGAGGCGAAGCCGCAGTGCTCGGCCTGCTTCATCAACGCCGTGGACGACAGCATGGCCGGCATCCTCGACCTGGCCAAGACCGAGGGGCTGCTCTTCAAGTACGGCAGCGGCACCGGCACCAACCTCTCGCCGCTGCGCTCGAGCCGGGAGAAGCTCTCGGCCGGCGGCCAGGCCTCCGGTCCGGTGAGCTTCATGCGGGGATTCGACGCCTTCGCCGGCGTGATCAAGTCCGGTGGCAAGACCCGCCGCGCCGCCAAGATGGTGATCCTCGACGCCGACCACCCGGACATCGCCGATTTCATCGATTGCAAGGTGAACGAGGAGCGCAAGGCCTGGGCCCTCATCGACCAGGGCTACGACGGCAGCTTCAACGGCGAGGCCTACAACTCGGTCTTCTTCCAGAACAGCAACAACTCCGTGCGCGTGACCAACGAGTTCATGCGCGCCGTGGTCGAGGACGGCACCTGGACCACCCGCGCGGTGACCGATGGTCGTCCCATGGATACCTACAAGGCCCGCGAACTCATGCGGAAGATCGCCGAGGGCACCCATGTCTGCGGTGATCCAGGCATGCAGTTCGACACCACCATCAACGACTGGCATACCTGCAAGAACACCGACCGTATCCACGCGTCCAATCCCTGCAGCGAGTACATGTTCCTGGACAACTCCGCCTGCAACCTCGCCTCGCTGAACCTCATGAAGTTCCGGCGCGAGGACGGGGAGTTCGACATCGAGAGCTTCCGCCACGCCGTGGGCGTGGTGCTGCTGGCCATGGAGATCATCGTGGACAACAGCAGCTACCCGCGCGAGGAGATCACGAAGAACAGCCGGCGGTTCCGCCCCCTGGGCCTGGGCTACGCCAACCTGGGCGCCCTGCTCATGAGCCGCGGCCTGCCCTACGACAGCGACGAGGGCCGCGACTACGCCGCCGCCATCACCGCGCTGCTCTGCGGTCAGGCCTACCTCACCTCGGCGGAGATCGCCCAGGAGATCGGGCCCTTCGCCGGCTACGAGGAGAACCGCGAGCCCATGCTCGAGGTGGTCCGCAAGCACCGCGCCGCCCTCAACGGCATCAACCGCAACCGGGTGCCCGAGGATCTGCACGCCGCCGCGGACGAGGTCTGGCGCCAGGCCTTCGTGGTGGGCCACGACTTCGGTTTCCGCAACAGCCAGGTCACCGTGCTCGCGCCCACCGGCACCATCGGCTTCATGATGGATTGCGACACCACCGGCATCGAGCCCGACATCGCCCTGGTGAAGTACAAGAAGCTGGTGGACGGCGGCCTGCTGAAGATCGTCAACCACACCGTGCCGGCGGCGCTCGAGCGGCTGGGCTACGACGACCACGAGGTCGAGGCGATCCTCGCCTACATCGACGAGCAGGAGACCATCGAGGGCGCGCCCCACCTGGCCGAGGAGCACCTGCCGGTGTTCGACTGCGCCTTCCAGGCCCGCAACGGCAAGCGGTCCATCGATTACATGGGGCACATCCGCATGATGGCCGCCACCCAGCCCTTCCTCTCCGGCGCCATCAGCAAGACGGTCAACATGCCGCGCGACGTGACCGTCGAGGAGATCATGGAGACCTACGTCGAGGCCTGGAAGCTGGGCCTCAAGGCGGTGGCCATCTACCGCGACGGTTCCAAGCGCCTGCAGCCGCTGAACACCGGCAAGGACGAGGAGCAGGCCGCGAAGAAGGCCGGGACCGAGCTGCTCGCCCCGCCGGAGCCGCATCGCGTGCGGCTGCCGGACGAGCGGCAGGCCGTCACTCACAAGTTCTCCATCGCCGGCCACGAGGGCTACATCACCGTGGGCCTCTATCCCAATGGCAAGCCCGGCGAGATGTTCATCAGCATGGCGAAGGAGGGCTCGGTGGTCTCCGGCCTGATGGACAGCTTCGCCACCGCGGTGTCCATCATGCTCCAGTACGGCGTGCCGCTGAAGGTGCTGGTGGGCAAGTTCAGCCACATGCGCTTCGAGCCCAGCGGCATGACCACCAACCCGGAACTCCCCATGGCCAAGTCGATCATGGACTACATCTTCCGCTGGCTGGACCTGAAGTTCGGCGAGCAGGCCCAGCAGGCCAGGCCGGCGCCCGACGCCATCGAGAAGGCCGACGCGGAGGCCGCGCCCGCCATGCGGGCCATGGCGGCGGCGGCCGGGAGCGTCGAGGACCACGAGCACCAGGTCTTCGAGACCCAGGCCGACAGTCCGCCGTGCCCGGAGTGCGGATCGGTGACCGTGCGCAACGGCGCCTGCTACAAGTGCAACAACTGCGGGGCCACCACCGGCTGCAGCTAGGCGGTGGTCACGCTGGGCTTCCGGGCGCCGTGCGGCGGCGCCGGGAGGCCGGGGGTCGCGAACGGATTCGCCGGGTGCCCCCGGGCGGGCCGACCAGGATGGTCGGCCCGCCCTGCTCGATCCCGGCCGCCTGGCCGAGGGCCGTGGCCTGGCGCGCATCTGCCGCTGGCGTCGCGGGCGGCGCTGTGGCACCATGGCCGCACCGGCACCCCCACGCCGCACGCGACGCAAGGAGACACGCGACATGGATCGTCATCCCCGCTGGCCGCGCCTGCTCGGCGCGGTCGTCCTGCTGACCGGACTGGCCCTCGCCGCCAGCGATCCGGTGCCCGCCGCCGCCGCCGAGCCGGACTGGAACCGGCTGGACGACCCCCTCGAGGGCGGCATCGGCCTGCACGTGGGCCAGATCGGGGGCATGGGCCTGGCCTTCAAGTGGCCGCTGCAGTGGTACCTGCAGCTGCAGGTGGCCGGCGGCATCTGGAACACCGAGGACGATCACCGGCACAACCTGGGCGTCGAGCTGCAGTACCTGCTGCGCCAGGATCCCCGGCTGCGGCTGTTCCTGCTCACCGGGCTGGGCTACTTCTCCCACGACGAGCGGGGTCGGCACGAGAACGGCGAGGAGTTCTGGAACGAGGACAGCTCCTGGAACACCGGCTTCGGCGTGGGCATCGAGTACCTGCTGGGGCAGCGCTGGGCGGTGAAGATCGACGCCGACTTCACCTATCAGAGCGACGACGAGTCGGTGACCCTGTGGCCGCAGGCCGGCCTGTTCTTCTACTGGTAGGCCGGCGGTGAGCGCGCGGCCGGCGACCAGGCGACCGGAAGGCGCGGCCCGTGCCGAGCACCGGCGTCGGACGCGGGCCTGGATCCTCTACGACTGGGCCAACAGCGCCTTCGCCACCACGGTGATGGCCGCGGTGTTCCCTCCGTTCTTCCGCGCCATCGCCGAGGCCGACGGCCTGAGCCCGAGCGCTGCCACGAGCCGCTGGGGCCTGGTCACCGGCGGCGCCCTGCTGCTGGTGGCGGTGACCAGCCCCCTGCTCGGGGCGGTGGCCGACGCGGCGGGCCTGAAGAAGCGGATGCTGGCGTCCTTCTGGCTGCTGGGCGTGCTGGCCACGGCCAGCTTCGCGCTGCTGCCCGACGCGGACTGGCCGCTGGCCGCCGGCGCGTTCATCCTCGCCAACCTGGGGTTCGCCGGCTCCATCGTCTTCTACGAGTCGTTGCTGCCCCACGTGGCGGGGCCGGGCGAGATGGACCGGCTGTCCGCCCGGGGCTACGCGTGGGGCTACCTGGGCGGCGGCCTGCTCCTGGTGGTCAACGCCCTGTGGATCACCCTGCCCGACCGCTTCGGCTTCGGATCGGTGGGGATGGCCATCCGGGCCAGCTTCCTCAGCGTGGCCGTCTGGTGGCTGGTGTTCGCCATCCCGCTGCTGCGCCGGGTGCCCGAGCCGCCGGTGGCGGGCACCGTGGCGCCTGGCCAGCTCTGGCGCGAGAGCTTCGGACGCCTCGCGCGCACCTGGCACAACCTGCGCCGGTACCGGCCGCTGCTGGTGATGCTGGTGGCCTACTGGCTGTACAACGATGGGATCGGCACCATCGTCAAGATGGCCACCGCGTACGGCGGGGAGATCGGGATCGGCACCGCCGACATGATCCGCGCCCTGGTGCTGACCCAGTTCGTGGGCCTGCCCTGCACGTTGCTCATGGGCAAGCTGGCCGACCGCTGGGGGCCCCGGCCGGTGCTGCTGGGCGGGCTGGGCGTCTACACCCTGATCTGCGTGCTGGGCTTCTTCCTGCACACCGCCTGGCAGTTCTACGCGCTGGCCGCCCTGGTGGGCACCGTCCAGGGCGGGTGCCAGGCCCTGAGCCGCTCGCTCTTCGGCAGCATGGTGCCGCGCCACAAGAGCGCGGAGTTCTTCGGCTTCTACTCCACCAGCGGCAAGTTCGCCGGCATCGCCGGGCCGCTCATCTTCGCCCTGGTGGGCATGCTCCTGGGGACCAGCCGGCTGTCCATCCTGGC
The DNA here is from genome assembly GCA_964637835.1 of uncultured Fibrobacteraceae bacterium. GTDB lineage: Bacteria > Krumholzibacteriota > Krumholzibacteriia > LZORAL124-64-63 > LZORAL124-64-63 > Glo-17. Next base: position 59,106 of record CAZWYF010000011.1, on the reverse strand, counting down.
GCTCATCGTGTTCTTCGTCGCCGGCGGCGCCCTGCTGCTGCGGGTGGATCTGGACGCCGGCCGCGCCCAGGCCCGGGCCGCCGAGCGCGAGGCCGGCCTCACGCCCGTCGCAGGCACCGGTCAAGGCCCCGCGCCGGCGGACGATAACGGAAGCTGAACGTCGCCGTTCGCCAGTCCGTGGAGGTCGTGATGAAGGCCGAGCGCCCCCGTTTCACCAAGGATCCGCTGTACCAGATGCTGCGCGTGGACGACACGCAGGGCTTCAACCTGCGGCGCGAGCAGGGCGCGACCTGCGACCTGCGTGGCGTGGACCTGCGTGGCCTGGACCTGCGCGGCCTCGACGCCGAGGGTCTGGACTTCTGCGGCAGCTATTTCCGTGATGCCGATCTGCGCGGCGTCGACCTCAGCGGCGCCAACCTCGCCGGCTGCTCCTTCTACGGCGCCAAGATCAGCGGCACGCTGTTCCCTGCGGCCCTGTCGGCCGAGGAGATCCGCCTGTCGGTGGAGTTCGGGACCCGGGTCCGCTACCGGTCCTGACCGCCGGACTCGCCCGGCGCCCCGGCCCGGCCGGCCCCGTCGGCCTCCTCTCCGGGCGCCTGAAACCCGACTTGTCTTCTGCGTTTTCGCGTCGCATCCTTGCCGCAGGAGGTGCCATCTTGCGGACCGGACTGGCGGCCACGCCTCTCGCCCTCACCCCACCACGGACCCTGGTGCTGGCACCCGTCATCGGGGCCGCGGCGCTGGCCGCCGTGCTGCTGACGGTGGTCCAGCTGGCGGTCGATCCGCCCCTGCTGCTGGCCGAGCGCTTCCTGCCCGGCGCAGGCTGGGCGGAGGTGGCGTTGCTGGCGGTCTACGCCGGCTGGCTGGCCGCCCTGCTGCAGCGGCCCGGCGCCTGGGCCCGCCTGCGGGCGCGCATCTGGCTGCTCTTCTCCGCCGTCTTCTTCGGCCAGCTCCTGCTCGGCCTGGCCGGCGTCGAGCAGTGCCTGATGACCGGACACCTGCACCTGCCGATCCCCGCCCTGGTGGCCGCCGGCCCGGTCTACCGCGGCGAGGGGCTGTTCATGCCCATCCTGCTGCTCTCGACGCTCGTGCTGGTGGGGCCGGCGTGGTGCAGCTGGCTGTGCTACGTGGGTGCCTGGGACAACACGCTGGCCCGGACCCGGCAGCCTGGGCGCGCCCTGGCGCCGCGGCGCCGGGAGGCCATCCGCCTCGTGCTGCTGGTGATCGTGCTGGTGGGGGCCTGGCTGCTGCGGATCTCCGGCGCCCCGGCGGCCACGGCGGCGCTGCTGGCCGGGTTGCTCGGCGTGGCGGGCGTCGGGGTGATGGCGTCAGTGTCGGCCCGCCGGGGCTGGCTGGCCCACTGCACCAGCTTCTGCCCGCTGGGCTGGCTGGTGGTGCGGCTGGGCCGGATCTCGCCGTTCCGCCTGCGGATCGTCCCCTCCTGCCGCAGCTGCGGCGCCTGCCGCGCCGATTGCCGTCACGGGGCGCTGGATCGCGAGGCCTGGCAGCGGCAGAAACCCCACGTTTCCTGTACCTTATGCGGCGATTGCCTCGATCGCTGCGACGACCTCTCGCTGCGCTTCCCGGGTCTGTCGCCCCACGGGGCCCGGCACCTGCTGACCGCCCTGGTGGTGGCGCTGCACGCGGTGTTCCTGGGCGTGGCGAGGATCTAGGCGCTGGGGCGCCGTGCGTCGGCCCGGTCGTCAGCCCGGCCGGCCGCGGCCAGCGCGAACCAGGACCCTACCCGGTGGATCATGGAATGCTGAGCTTCCTGAGTGACTTCTTCGCGGCCCTCTGGCTGGTCACCGCCCAGATGGCTCCCTGGCTGCTGCTGGGCTTCCTGGTGGCCGGCCTGCTCTCGGTCTACGTCTCGGCCCGGTGGCTGGAACGGCACCTGGGCGGTGGTGGCCACGCTCCCGTCTGGAAGGCGGCCATCTTCGGCGTGCCGCTGCCGCTGTGTTCCTGCGGCGTGATCCCGGTGGCGGCCAGCCTCCGGCGGCACGGCGCCAGTCCGGCGGCCACGACGTCGTTCCTGATCTCCACGCCCCAGACCGGCGTGGATTCCATCGCCGTCACCGGTGCGCTCATGGGCCCGTTCTTCGCCGTGTTCCGGCCCCTCGCCGCCCTGGTCACCGGGGTGCTCGGCGGCAGCATGGTACAGGCCACGCAGTCGGCGGCCGAGATGAAGGCCGCCCCGCCAGCCGGCAGCGGGCCGGACCTGCGGGGCGGCCGCCTGCGGGCCGCCCTGAGCTACGGGTTCGAGGCCCTGCCGCGGGACATCGGCACCGCGCTGATCATCGGCCTGCTGCTGGCCGCGCTCATCTCCGCCGTGGTGCCTGCCGGCTCCCTGGGCGGCCTGCTCGGTGGCGGCGTGCTGCCGGTGCTGGTCATGATCGTGGTGGGGATTCCGCTCTACGTCTGCGCCACGGGGTCGGTCCCGCTGGCCGCGGGCTTCATTCATGCCGGCGTCTCGCCCGGCGCGGCGCTGGCCTTCCTCATCGCCGGCCCGGCCACCAACGCGGCCACCGTCACCACGCTGCTCAAGGTGCTGGGACGCAAGACCACCATCATCTACCTGGCCACCGTCGGCCTGAGCGCGTTCGGCGCCGGCCTGCTCCTCGATGCGCTGGCCGGTGGCTTCGACCTGCGCGTGCCCATGCTCCACACCGGCCACGACCACGAGAGCATCGGCTGGCTGGATCACTTCTGGGCCGGCGCGCTGGTGCTCGTGATGCTCTGGGCGTACCGGCCCCGCCGCCGCGCCACCGCCGGTTGCGGCTGCGACGACACCCCCGTCGACCCCCTGGAGGAGATCGCCATGCAGACCGTGGACCTGAAGGTCGAGGGCATGAATTGCAGCCACTGCACGGCCAGCGTCGAGCGCACCCTGCGCGAGCAGCCGGGCGTCCGCGAGGTGGAGGTCTCGCTGGGCGACGGCACCGCCCGCGTCACCGGCGACGCCCTGGACGCCGCCGCCCTCGCCGGTGCGGTCAGCACCCTGGGCTACGCCGCCACGCCGGCCTGACCGGCGGCCAGCCGGTCCTGACCGCCGCGGCCGTGGATCTCAGCCTTCCTTCAGGCTCAGCGAGATGCGCCCGCGCGCGTGGTCCACGTCCAGGACCGTGACCATGACCTGCTGGTGGACCTTGACCACCTCGGCGGGGTCGCGCACGAAGCGGTCGGCCAGCTGGCTGATGTGGACCAGGCCGTCCTGGTGGACACCCACGTCGACGAACGCCCCGAAGCCGGTGACGTTGGTCACGATCCCCGGCAGGCGCATGCCCTGCTCGAGGTCGGCCAGTTCGTGGACGTCGGCGAAGGCGAAGGCCGCGAAGGCCTCGCGCGGGTCCCGGCCGGGCCGGAGCAGTTCCTGGCGGATGTCCGCGAGGGTGGGCAGGCCCACCTCCCCGTCCACGTAACGGCGCAGGTCGATCCGGCCGACGGCCTCGGCGCCGCCGATCAGGTCGCCCACCGGCAGGCCGAGGTCGGCGGCCATGCGTTCGACCAGCGCGTAGCGCTCGGGGTGCACGGCGCTGGCGTCCAGGGGGCTGGTGGCGCCGCGGATGCGGAGGAATCCCGCGGCCTGCTCGAAGGCCTTCGGACCCAGGCGCGGCACGTCCAGCAGGGCGCGGCGACTGGCGAACGGTCCGTGCTGATCGCGGTGACGGACGATGTTCTCCGCCAGCACCGGCCCGAGGCCCGAGACATGGCTCAGCAGCTGCTTGCTCGCGGAGTTCAGCTCCACGCCCACGGCGCCCACGCAGCTGGCGACGGTGTCGTCCAGCGCCTGGCGCAGGAGCTTCTGGTCCACGTCGTGCTGGTACTGGCCCACGCCGATGGCCTTGGGGTCGATCTTCACCAGCTCGGCCAGCGGGTCCTGCAGGCGGCGGCCGATGGACACGGCGCCGCGGACGGTGACGTCGTGGTCGGGGAACTCCTCGCGGGCGGCTGCGCTCGCGGAGTAGATGGAGGCGCCGGACTCGTTGACCATGACCACGGGGCAGCTGTCGGGCAGGTCCAGGCCGCGTAGCCAGGCCTCGGTCTCGCGGCCGGCCGTGCCGTTGCCCACGGCGATGGCCTGGACGCGGTGGCGGCGGCAGAGCTCGGCGACGGTGGACGCGGCCGCGGCGACGCGGGCGCCGCCGGTGTGGGGGTAGATGGCCTCGTGATGGAGCAGGGCGCCCTGGGGGCCGAGGACCACCAGCTTGCAGCCGGTGCGGAAGCCGGGGTCGAGGGCGAGGACCGTCTTCTGGCCCAGCGGGGCGGCCAGGAGCAGCTCGCGCAGGTTGGCGGTGAAGACGGCGATGGCCTCCTGGTCGGCGCGCCGCTTCAGCTCCAGGCGCAGCTCGGTCTCCAGGGAGACCGAGAGCAGGCGCTTCCAGGCGTCGGTGAGCGCCTCGGCCACCTGGCGGGAGGCGGGGCCGCGGCCGCGCAGGAAGCGCCGCTCGAGCACGCCGACGGCAGACCCCTCGGGCACGGTGAGGCGTACCGAGAGGGCATCCTCGGCCTCGCCGCGGCGCAGGGCCAGGATGCGATGCCCGGCGGCGCGGGCGGCGGGTTCGGAGAACTCGAACCAGTCGCGGTACTTCTGGGCGGCGGGGTGGTCCTGCTTGCCACGGCGGACGGTGCTGGTGAGCTGGCCGCGCTCGCGGAGCAGGTCGCGCAGCTCGGCGCGGGCCGGGCCGTCCTCGCTCACGCGCTCGGCCATGATGTCGCGGGCGCCGGCGAGGGCGGCCTCGGCGTCGGGTACCTCGCGCCCGGCGTCGACGAACGCCGCGGCGGCGCGCTCGGGGTCGGTGGCGCGTTCCTGGGCCCAGAGCAGGTCGGCCAGGGGCTCGAGGCCGCGTTCGCGGGCCATCACCGCGCGGGTGCGGCGCCTCGGCCGGTGGGGGAGGTAGACGTCCTCCAGGGCGGCGAGCGTGGCGGCGCCATGGACGGCGGCGGCCAGCTCGGCGGTGAGCAGCTCGCGCTCCTGGAGGGAGGCGAGGATGGACCGCCGGCGCTGCTCGAGGGCCTGCAGCTCGGCCAGGCGGTCGCGCACGGCGGCGATCTGGACCTCGTCCAGGCTCCCGGTGCGCTCCTTGCGATAGCGGGCGATGAACGGGACGGTGGCGCCGTCGGCCAGCAGCTCGGCCACCGCCGTCACCTGACGCGGCCCGAGCAAGAGGTCCCGGGCGGTGCGGTCGGCGAAGTCGGTGGCCGTGGGGGCGGCGGCGGCGGGATGGTCGGTCATGGCGTTCCTCGCGGCGGGGGTCCAGCGGATCCATCCTCGGGCGCACGGGGCGCACGGGGCGCGCGGCGGGGCAATGATGGCGTCGTGGCGGCGCCCGGGCAAGTCGTGGCGCGGCTTGGCGGCCGGCACGGTCCATGCTACGGTCGGGGACGCCGTCCGACCGCCCCCGACCCGGGATGCCGAACATGCTCGACACGCTGGATCTCGATCGCCGCATCGCCCGCGACATCTACCGGCCCCTGCGTGAGGACCTGGAGATCCGCCTGGGCGAGCTCCAGCGCGAGGCCCAGGCCCTGGGCGTGCCGGTGATCGTCGTGTTCCAGGGCTGGGGCGCCGCCGGCAAGGGGACGCAGATCAATCAGCTGATCCTGCCGCTCGATCCCCGCGGTTTCACCGTCACCACCACCAAGCAGCCCGGCGAGGAGGAGGCCATGCGCCCCTTCCTGTGGCGCTTCTGGCGCCGGACGCCGGCCCGTGGCCGCATGGCCATCTTCGATCGCAGCTGGTACGGCCGGGTGCTGAGCGAGCGCTTCACCGGCGAGCTCGACCCCGCCGACGTGCCGCCGACCTTCGCCGACATCCGCAACTTCGAGCGCCAGCTGGCCGACGACGGCGCGGTGATCGTCAAGTTCTTCCTGCACATCTCGCGCAAGGAGCAGAAGAAGCGGCAGAAGAAGCTGCGGGCCAGCGAGGCCACGGCCTGGCGGGTGACCCGCTACGACCGCAAGCAGAACCGGCATTACCACCGCTACCGGATGCTGGTGGAGGAGATGCTGGCCGAGACCGACACCGACCACGCGCCCTGGACGGTGGTCGAGGCCACCGACCGGCGCTTCGCGGCCCTGAAGATCGGCGAGACCGTGGCCGCCGCCCTCGAGCGCGGCATCGGCGCCGCCCGGGCCCGCGCCGAGGCGGTGCCGTCGGTGACCCCGCCGCGGCCGCTGCCGGAGCCGCTGCGCTCGACCGTCCTCGACCAGGTGGACCTGTCGCAGGACCTGGCGGCGGAGGAATACCGTGAGCAGCTCGACGTGCTGCAGGACCGCATCCACGAGCTCGGCCACCAGATCTACCGCCACCGCATCCCGGTGGTGATCGTCTACCAGGGCTGGGATGCGGCGGGCAAGGGCGGCAACATCCGGCGGCTGGTGCGCACCCTCGACCCCCGGGGCTACGAGGTGGTCCCGGTGAGCGCGCCCAGCGAGGAGGAGCTGGCGCACCACTACCTGCGGCGGTTCTGGCTCAGGATGCCGAAGGCGGGCCACGTGACCATCTTCGACCGCAGCTGGTACGGGCGGGTGATGGTCGAACGCATCGAGGGCTTCTGCCGCGAGGCGGAGTGGCGCCGGGCCTTCCGGGAGATCAACGAGATGGAGCAGCACCTGACGGACTTCGGCGCCGTGCTGCGGAAATTCTGGCTGCACATCGACGCCGACGAGCAGCTGCGCCGCTTCCAGGCGCGCGAGGCCACGCCGCACAAGCGGTGGAAGATGGGCGAGGAGGACTGGCGCAATCGCGAGAAGCGGGACCAGTACACCCTGGCGGTGGAGGAGATGCTCTTCCGCACCTCCACGCCGCAGGCCCCGTGGACCGTCGTCGAGAGCAACAGCAAGCGCTTCGCCCGCATCAAGGTGCTCGAGACCGTCTGCGACGCCATCGCGGCCGCCCTGCCCCGGCACTGATCCGTGGTCCGGGGTCGCGATCCTGAAAATCCCTTCTAGACTATCAGGCATTCATCATCCGGCCCCCACACCATCTCCAGGACGACCACATGACCGACCAACCGACCCCCGAGTCCCAGGAGGGGCCCGCCGGCCGCGGCCAGCGCCTGATCGCCAGCTTCCTCGGCGCCATCGAGCGCGTCGGCAACGCCCTGCCCCATCCGGCCACCCTCTTCGCCGGCCTCGCGGGCCTGGTGGTGGTGATCTCCGGCGTCTTCGCCGCCATCGGCATCGACGCCGTGCACCCGGGCACCGGGGAGACCATCCGGCCGGTGAGTCTGCTCAGCCTGCACGGCCTGCACCGCATCCTCACCGAGATGGTGACCAACTTCACCGACTTCGCCCCCCTCGGCACGGTGCTCGTCTCCATGCTGGGCATCGGCATCGCCGAGCGCAGCGGCCTGATCGGCGCCGCGCTGCGGCTGCTGGTGCTCTCGGCGCCGCGCGGTCTGCTCACCTTCCTGATCGTGTTCGCGGGCATCCTCTCGAACACCGCCAGCGAGGTGGGGTACGTGCTGCTGGTGCCCCTGGGCGCCATCATCTTCCAGGCGGTGGGCCGCCATCCCATCGCCGGCATGGCGGCGGCGTTCGCCGGCGTCTCGGGGGGATACAGCGCCAATCTCCTGCTGGGCACGGTGGACCCGCTGCTGGCCGGCCTGTCGGAGGAGGCGGCGAGGATCATCGACCCGGCGTACCTGGTGAACCCCACCTGCAACTGGTACTTCCTCTTCGCGTCCACCTTCTTCATCGCGGCCGCGGGGACCTGGGTCACCGAGAAGATCGTGATCCCGCGCCTGGGCACCTACACCGGCGAGGCGCTGGTGGGCATGAGCGATGGTGGCGGAACGGCGGCCGACGACGGCGGCGGGCCCAGCCTCGAGGGCCTCAGTGCGGACGAGAAACGCGGCCTGCGCTGGGCGCTGATCGCCAGCGTGGCCATGACCATCTTCCTGGTCGCGGGCACCGTCCCCGCCGACGGCTTCCTGCGCGATCCGCAGACCGGCGACCTGCTCCGCTCGCCGTTCACGGGCGGCATCGTGGCCTTCATCTTCCTGGGCGCCGGGATCCTGGGCATCGCCTACGGCAAGGGCGCCCGCACGCTCCGCAGCGACAGCGACGTGATCGAGGGCATGGGCAAGAGCATGGAGACCCTGGGCGTGTACATCGTGCTCTGCTTCTTCGCCGCCCAGTTCGTGGCCTATTTCAAGTGGACCAACCTGGGACTCATCTTCGCCGTCCGTGGGGCCGAGGGGCTGCAGGCGGCCGGCCTGGGCGACGCGCCGCTGATGATCTCGTTCGTCCTGCTGTCGGCCCTGATCAACCTGGTCATGGGCTCGGCCTCGGCCAAGTGGGCCATCATGGCGCCGGTGTTCATCCCCATGTTCATGCTCCTGGGATACTCGCCGGAGCTGGTGCAGGTCACCTATCGCGTGGGCGACAGCGTCACCAACGTGATCTCCCCGCTGATGTCGTACTTCCCGCTCATCGTGGCCTTCATGAAGCGCTACGAGAAGGATGCGGGCATCGGCACGGTGGTGGCCACCATGCTGCCCTACTCCGTGGTGTTCTTCCTGGTCTGGACCGTCCTGCTGATCATCTGGTTCAGCCTCGGCCTGCCGGTGGGCCCCGGCGCACCGCTGAAGCTGAGCTGAGCCGCCGGGAGGCGCTGCCATGCCGCGGACCAGCCGCGAACGAGCCGAGAGCGCGCTGCAGGGGCTGATGATCGCCGACGCGCTGGCCATGCCCGTGCACTGGTACTACGACCGTGCCGCGCTGCGTCGCGACTACGGCGTGGTGCGCGACTACCTGGCGCCGCGCAACCCGCATCCGGGCAGCATCCTCCACCGCTCGCGCTACGCGCCGCGCAATCCCGACGCCGACATCCTCCACGACCAGGCGCGGTACTGGGGCCAGGCCGGCATCCACTACCACCAGCACCTGCAGGCGGGGGAGAACACCCTGAACCTGCAGCTGGTCCACGTGCTGCTGCAGACCCTGGCCGAGGACGGCCGCTACGACCCCGACCGCTACCTCGAGCGCATGATCGCCTACCTGCGCCACCCTGGCAGCCATCGCGATACCTACGCCGAGGAGTGGCTGCGCGCCTTCTTCGACCGGCGGGCCCAGGGCTACGCGCTGCGCGACTGCGCGGCGGCGGAGAAGCACATCGGCGGCCTGGCCGGCCCGGTGGCGCTGCTGCTCTTCCATCACGACGCGCCCGAGCTCGGGCGGGCCGCGGCCCACGAGCATCGCGAGCTCACACACCGGGGCGAGCGCATGGGCCAGGCCCTCGACGCCGTGGCCGACGTGCTGCAGCCCGTCCTCGCCGGCGCGGACCTGCGCGAGTCCCTGGCGGCCGCCCGCACCACCGGCGGCAATCCGCTCCACGTCCACGACCTCGCCGCCTGGTCACGCCTGGACGACCTCGAGGTGATCGGCCGCCGCGTCTCGCCGGCGTGCTACGTGGACGAGGCCGTGCCGGCGGTGTTCCATCTGGCCTGGAAGTATGCCGGCCGCCCGGAAGAGGCCCTGGTGGCCAACACCATGGCGGGGGGCGACAATTGCCACCGTGGCGCCGTGCTCGGTGCGCTGCTCGGCGCCGCCCATGGCGAGGGAGCCTGGCCGGAGCGCTGGCGACAGGGGCTGCTCCGGCGCCCCGCCTTGCCGTAGCGGCAGGCCGAGGGCCGGGGATAGACCGGCGCCGATGTGACGGAACGGCCAGGTCCCGGTGGTCCGCTCGCTATTCGGGGGCGTTGAGCTGGCCCATGGGCAGGATGCGCACCTTGTCGCGCCGGAGGGCCACGAGGCGGGGCATCTCGAAGCTGCGGTCGCTCCTGAGGGCCGCGGCGCCGAGTCGGAAGGTCACGCCCGACCACAGCTCGGCCAGCACGGCGACCTCCTGGACGCCCTCCCGCCCGGCCGTCTCGGCCTCGGTCTCCGCCGCCTCGCTCTCCGCCCGCATGGCAGCCTCGATCTGGGCCTGCTTGGCCCGGAGCTTGCCCAGCAGCTCGGTCTGCGCCGCATCCAGCCGGCCCAGGGCCAGGAGCTGGCTCACGGGCCCTTGCAGCTTCTCCCGCGCCTCCTGGAGCCGGCCCAGACGCTCCCGGCGCGCCTTGACGGCCTCGTCGCGGCGCCAGTCGGTGCCGGCGGCGAGCACCGTGCCGGTGGAGCCGCGCGCGCCCGCCTGGCCCACCTGGATGCCCTTGAAGGCCCGGACGCTGCCGCCGGCGATGCGCCCGCGCGGCGCGGACACCTTGCCGCCGGCCTCCACCTGGGAGTGATCGATCTGGCCGACGATGTTCACGTCGCCGCCGCAGCGGACCCGGACCTCGTTCAGGTAGCGGGCGTGCAGGTTGCCGCCCACCTCGAGCCGATGCTCCTGGTCGCCGAGGATGCCACCACCGACGGTGAGGCTGCCGCCGCAGACGATGTCCGCCGGCTCGACCATGCCCTTGATCATCACGTCGCCATCGGTCTCGATCCGGGCGCCCTCCTTGACGTCGCCCTGGATCAGCACCGCGCCGCTGTGGTGGATGTTGCCGGTCTCCAGGCCCACGTCGCCGCGGATCTGGTAGACGTCGTCCACGGTCACGGTGCCGTCCTTGAGCTGGATGCGCCCGCTGACCTCGGCGTGATAGAGGACACGGTCGTCCTTCTCCTCGGTGCGCACGCCCTTGCCGGCCCTCAGGCGCGCCGCCTTCGGCTTGGGCACGGGGATCTCGCTGTCCTGCAGGGTGCGGCCCGGCGTGCCCTCCAGCGGCAGGAGCAGCTCGGCCAGGAGCTGCCCCTCGGTGACGGCGCGGCGCTCGGCGCGCTCCCAGTAGTTGACCCGGCCGGTCTCCTCGTCCACGGCGAAGCCCTCGGCGAAGTAGTCGTCCTGCCAGACGATCTCCCCGTCCCGCGGCAGCTCCGGGGGCTGGCCGGTGAGCAGGGGGAATTCCACCAGGTGCTCGCCGGGCTCGCAGGCCTGCGCGAGCAGCTCCCGCAGGATGTCCTCGCCCACCTCCACCGCGAGCTCGCAGGGAGGCAGTTCGCGCGCGATGCGCGCCGCGAGGGCGGGGATGTTGTCGTGGGGGTCGGGCGCACTGACGAGGACGGCGAGCTTGTCGCTGCTCAGCCGCAGCGCGAAGTCCGCAGGAGCCTCGGCCTGGGTGGTGCTGGACGGGTCGGACATGATGCCGTTCCTGACCGGGCGTTGGGGCGATCGGCGGGGTGTCGCTTTCCACCGTCGTCTGCTGGTCTTATCGTACCGGTTCGCCAGGAACTTGAGGGAAACCCGCACTCCGGGTGAGGAGCGATCATGGCCCTGCTGGAACTCCGCGACGTGCACCTGGCCTGCGGCGGCCCCGAACTGCTCGCGGGGGTGGATCTGCGCCTGGAAGCCGGGGAACGGGTGAGCCTCATCGGCCGCAATGGCACGGGCAAGACCAGCCTGCTGGAGCTGATCGCCGGGCTGCGTGCGGCCGATGCCGGGGAACGGGTGGTGGCCCGGGGCGCGCGCATCGCCCTGTTGCCGCAGGACGTGCCGGCCGACCTGGCCGGGACCGTGGACGCGGTGGTGGCGGCCGGGGCCCCGGCGGCGGAGGCGTGGCAGGCGGAGCTGGACGTGGAGCGGCTCCTGGCCCGCATGGAGCTGGATCCGGCCGCGGAGACCTCCTGCCTCTCGGCCGGGCAGAAGCGGCGCGTGCTGCTGGCCCGCGCCCTGGTGGGGCAGCCGGACCTGCTCCTGCTGGACGAGCCCACCAACCACCTGGACATCCCGTCCATCGCCTGGCTGGAGAACCTGCTCGATCGCTGGCAGGGGGCGCTGCTCATGGTGACGCACGACCGGGCCCTGCTGCGCCGCCTGACCCGGCGCATCGTGGAGCTGGATCGTGGTCTGCTGGTGGACTGGACCTGCGACTTCGACACCTGGCTCGCCCGCAAGGAGGCCCTGCTGGCCACCGAGCAGGAACAGCAGCGCCAGTTCGATCGGAAGCTGGCCCGGGAGGAGGCCTGGTCGCGCCAGGGCATCAAGGCCCGCCGCACCCGCAACGAGGGCCGCGTGCGGCGCCTGGAGGCCATGCGCCGCGATCGCGCCCGGCGCCGTGGCCGCGAGGGCGAGGTGCGCCTGCAGGCCACCGACGCGCCGCGGTCGGGCAAGCTGGTGATCCGCACCCGCGGCCTGGAGGTCGCGCGCGGCGGCCGCACCCTCTGCCAGGAACTGGACCTGACCGTCCTGCGGGGCGACCGCGTGGGCATCATCGGCCCCAACGGCGCGGGCAAGACCACCCTGCTGCGCACCCTCCTGGGCGACCTGCCGCCGGCCGGCGGCCAGGTGGAGCTGGGCGAGGGGGTCGAGGTGGCGGTGTTCGACCAGCTGCGCGAGACCCTCGATCCCGGACGCTCGGTGCGCTGGAACGTGGCCGAGGGGCAGGAGAAGGTCACCGTGGGTGGCGGCCAGCGCCACGTCATCAGCTACCTGCAGGACTTCCTCTTCACTGCCGCCCGCTGCGACCAGCCCGTGCGGTCGCTCTCCGGCGGCGAGCGGAACCGCCTGCTGCTCGCGCGCCTGCTGACGCGCCCGGCCAACCTGCTGGTCCTCGATGAGCCCACCAACGACCTCGACCTCGAGACCCTCGAGCTGCTGGCCGACCTGCTCTCCGAGTTCGCCGGCACGGTCCTGCTGGTCAGCCACGATCGCCGCTTCCTGGACGACGTGGTCACCAGCACCCTGGTGCTCGACGGCCAGGGCCGCGCGGACGAGTACGTGGGCGGCTACGCCGACTGGCAGCGGCAATCCGGGGGCTGGGACGCCATCCTTTCGGTGGGACCCCGCGCCGCCGACGACGCGGCTGCCGGACGGCAGACCGGACGGCAGACCGGACGCCGGGCCGGAGGCGAGGCGAGCCCGGCGACCGCGCCGGCGCCGCGGCGCCTGAAGTGGCGCGAACAGCGGGAACTGGAGGCGCTGCCGGGCCAGATCGAGGAGCTGGAGGTCCGCCAGCAGGCGATCCACGACCAGCTGGCCGATCCGGATCTCTATCGTGACCGGGGAGAGGCGGTGGCCGGGCTGCAGGCCGAACTGTCGGTGGTCCAGCAGCAGCTGGAGGCGGCCTACCAGCGCTGGGCGGAACTGGAGGACATCGCCGGCTCGTCCTGATCGAACCCGTGGTCCGGGGCACCGGTCACGCCCGCACGGACGTCCGGGCCGACGGCGGTCGCTGCCGGAGCCGGGGGGCCGGCCTTCCGTGGGGCGTCCGGTCCGGCCGCCGCCACCGGCTCCAGGCGGCCGAGCCAGGTGGCGAAGCGCTCGACCCGGCTCACCTCCCGCAGCAGCGTCTCGGCGGCGGCGGGATCCCGTTCGGGCGACCGGGTGGCGCGGCCGGCGGCCCGCTCGCGCCGGGCGAGCTGGACCAGGCGTGCGGACATCTCGCTGCCCGTGGCCAGCCCCGCGGCCAGGTCGGTGATCTGCTCGCGCAGGCCGACGACCCGCTGCTCGGCCCCCGCCAGGTGCACGCCCAGGCCCTGGCACGCCTCGCCGGCGGTCTGGTTGCTCTGCGCCGACCGCTCCAGGGTCCCGCTCGAGCTCTCCACCGCCTCGGACGCGTGCTGGGCCAGCTTGCGCACCTCCTCGGCCACCACCGCGAACCCCTTGCCCGCCTCGCCGGCCCGGGCGGCCTCCACGCTGGCGTTCAGGGCCAGCAGGTTGGTCTGCGTGGCGATGGCGCGGATCTCACGGAGCAGCCGGTCGGTCTGCTCGGTGGCCTCCTGCACGCCCACCATGGCGGTGCCCAGCTGCTCGAGGGAGCGTCGGGCGCCGGCGTGGCTGCGGTCCATGGCGTCGATGGCCTCGGTGGCGGTTCGGGCGTCGAGCCGGGCCGTGTCCTGTCGCCACCGCTCGCAGGCGGTGGCGGCCTGGTCCCAGGCGCCACCGCTGTCATGGTGGGCGCCTTCCAGGTGCTGGACGCGTTGCAGCACGGCGGCGGCCGCCTCGCGCAGCGCCCCGGCCCGGAGGCCGGATTGCACCGCGGCCAGGGGTCGTCCCACCTTGCGGTCGCTCCAGTGGATCAGGAACGCCGAGCCCACGGCCGCCAGCACCAGGCCCAGGATGGTCCAGCGCATGCTGCGCTGGCTCGCCGTCCGGGCGGCCGCGGCATGCCGGCCGGCGGTGCGTCGGCTCGCCGCCGTCAGCTCGGCAGCGGTCAGGCGGAGCTCCCGCGCGGCGGCACGACCGTCCCCCTCGAGGTCCAGGATCTGGGCCCAGGACCGCTGCAACTCGCCGAAGGCGGCCTCGTGGCGGTCGAGGTCCTCCAGGGCGCTGGCCAGGCGCCGGGCCTCCTGATCGCCGCGCTCGGCCCACGGCGCGAGCAGGTCGCGGATGCGGCCGTGATGGGCCCGGACGGGCCGCAGGGCGGCGAGGTCGCGGCTGGTGGTCAGGTCGCGGCGCGCGAGCTCGAGTTCCAGCATCCAGCGGTCGGCCTGGGTGGCGATGAAGATGCGTTCGGCCGTGGTGGTCCGGGTGTAGAAGTCCAGCCCGTCACGGCTGTTCTCGGTCTTCTGGTGCTGGGCCTGGGCGGCCAGCACCACGCGGAGCTTGGCCCGCAGGGCGGTGGCCGTGCGGGAGCAGGTGCGCTCGGCCGTCATGAGATCCACGGCGGCGTCCTCGGCCCCGGCGAGCACCGCGCCCAGGCGCAGGCCGGCCTGATGCAGGCTGTCGGCGGCGGTGGCGATGCCGCGGCGATCGAGATCCCCCAGGGCGCCGGTCAAGGCGCCGAGGTGCTCGCCGGCCACCGTCAACTGGGCCGCATCCAGGGTGCGGAAGTAGGCCTCGCCGGCGTCGGTGGTGCGCCGCGCGGCACGCTCGACCGCCGTCCGCTGCTGCAGCCCCTGGAGGCTGCGGTCGGCGTCGGCCAGCGGTCCGGTGGCCCAGCGGGCCTGGGTCACCAGACAGAGCGTGCCGATGGCCAGGGCGATCCCGGCCAGCCCGGCGCTGCTCGTGATGATGGCGGGCCTGATCCTCATGGGGCGCGGTCACCTCGATTGGAGCCCCTGCGGCAGGTTCTCTCGGGGCGGGCGCTGCAGGGGCCGTGCCAGCCGATCACGACTCGCGGCCCGGCTGGCTGTCGCTGGCTCCGAGGCGCCAGATGATTCAGTGACAATATCTTGAGAGCGAAGGATGAGGGTCTGCTGGAGCTTGGGGGCGGCGAGCGCCCGGCGGTCGCGGCGGCAAGTTCTGCCGCGTGAGAGGATCCGGTGGCCGCGCCGTCCGGCGCCCGCTACCATGGCGTGGGGCCGCCGCCGACGGTCCGGGAAGGACGCCGATGGAATCCCTGCTGAGCCTCTGGCGGGACAGCCGCCGCACGCTGGTCTTCACTGGCGCCGGCGTCTCCACGCTGTCGGGGATCCCGGACTTCCGGGGCCCGGATGGCGTGTACCGGGAGATCGACGGCGACCTGATCTTCGACGTCGAGGTCTTCCGCCGCGACCCGGGGCTCTTCTACGCTCATGGGCGCGACCTGGTCTATGGTGCGGCCGACCACGAGCCCAGCCTGGTGCATGTCGAGTGCGCGCGCCTGGAGGCGGCCGGCCGGGTGGCCGCGGTGGTGACCCAGAACATCGACATGCTGCATCAGCGCGCGGGATCCCGGCGGGTGATCGAGTTGCATGGCTCGCCCGCCTGGCATACCTGCCTCGGCTGTGGCCGCCAGTACCCCTTCGCCTGGGCGAGCGAGCGCGTGGGCGAGGGCCGCGTGCCGCGGTGCGAGGATTGCCGGGGCGTGGTCAAGCCCGACGTGACGTTCTTCGGCGAGATGTTGCCGGACGGCGCCCTGGACGCGGCCTTCGCCGAGGCTGCCGCGGCCGACCTCACCCTGGTGCTCGGTTCCTCGCTGCTGGTGCAGCCGGCGGCGTCGGTGCCGCTGGCCACCCTGCAGGCGGGGGGCGACCTGGTGATCGTCAACCGGGGCGAGACGCCCCTCGATCACCTGGCGTGCCAGCGTCACGACGACCTCGAGGCGGTCTTCCGGAGCGTGGCTGCCGGTCTCTGAGCGGTCCGCCGGCGAACCCGGGTCTTCCGGCTACTCCTTGCCCGTCCCGGGGGCGGAATGATAGATTCCTCGCCCGGGTTCTCTGATCTGGCTCGACGCGATGAGGCGTCGGTCTCGGGAGTGGAAACATGCGGCGGAATCTGTTGCTGTGGCTGGTGGCGGTGGTGGTGACGGTGGGCAGTGCGGTGTGGCAGCGGATGACGGGGCCGACGTATCCGCTGCGGGTGGACGCCTCCGTCGCCGAGGTGACGGTGCGGGGCAAGCTGCCGCGGTCGCAGACCATCGGCGCCCCGGTGGCGATCGACCTCGAGGCGCCGGCGCCGCTGACGGGCGAGGTGCGGTGGCGACGCTGGCCCACCGACGACCCCTGGCAGGCGGTGGCCATGCAGCGCGACGGCGACCGGCTCGTCGCCGAGTTGCCGGGCCAGGCGGTGAAGGCGGCCAAGATCGAGTACCGCGTCGCGATCACCGATGGTCGTGGCAGCACGGTGACCGTCCCCTCCCGGGCGCGCTTCAAGGGCGCGGTGCCGGGCCCCATCCTGGGCGTGCACGTCTTCGCCATGTTCTTCGGCATGCTGCTGAGCCTGCGCGCGGGTCTGGAGGCCCTGGTGCGGGGCCCGCGGCTCGCCGCGCTCACCGCCGGGACCCTGGTGCTGCTGGGCGTGGGAGGCCTGATGCTCGGCCCCATCGTGCAGCGGTACGCCTTCGACGCCTACTGGACGGGCTGGCCGGTGGGGGAGGACCTCACCGACAACAAGCTGGCCCTGGCGGTGCTCTTCTGGGCCATCGCCCTGTGGCGCGTCCGGCGCGGAGGGCGCGACGGGCCCGGCTGGGCCGTCGCGGCGGCGGTGGTGACCTTCGTGATCTTCGTGGTGCCCCACAGCCTGCACGGCTCCACCCACGACTGGGAGACGGGAGAGCACATCCAGGCGGCCCTGAACCGCTGGCGCCTGCTGGCCTGACGGGGTTAGCCCTCGGGCGTGGTCCAGCCCACCGCCCGGCCGGCGTTCTGCGCCTCGAGCCAGCGGAGCAGCGGCTCGTAGTAGTCGAGCATGGCGGTGGCGCTCAGGGGCTCGCCGGTGGCCTCGTGGAGCAGCCGCTCCCAGTCGCGGGTGGCCCCGGCGGCGAGGATGGAGTCGAGATAGATCCCGATCTCCGTGTTGCCGCGGTAGTTGGCCTCGTGGACATCCTGGCCCAGGATCTGACGGCAGATGTACCGGTGCAGCTGATGCATGATCACGTCGCCCACCACGCGGTCGTAGAACTCGGCCGGCTGCTCGGTGATGGCCGCGAGGGTGGCCGGGTCGCAGTGGTCCTCGCCGCGGGGCGCCGGCGGGGCGATGCCCTGGAAGCGGGCGGCATGCTCCCACCAGCGCTCGTTGAAGCGATGGCGGGGCAGGTCGCCGACGTAGAAGTCGTATTCCCAGTGGGTGACCGTGCCGGCGGCGAAGGGCAGGAAGACCACCGGACCGGTGAGCGCCTGGCTGAGCAGCCAGCGGATCTGCTCGGGCGCCTCGGCGGCATCCAGCATGCCCACCTCCAGGAGGTAGGACTCCTGGGTGCTGGCCAGGGCGGCCAGGCTGCCGATGGCGCCGGGGAAGGCGCCGTTGGCGCCGCGGCGTAGCACCGGCGGCACCTCGGGCCGGGCGTAGCCCAGGAAGTAGTAGATCTCGCCCAGCTCGCGATGGACGGTGGTGAACCAGGCGAAGTCGTTGCGCACGTTCATCAGCGCGCGCACGTCCTGGTCCAGGTCCAGGTGCCAGGACTCCGCGCCGGTGTGCTTCTGGCGGTTGGCGTCGGGCGGCAGCTCGTAGAGGTCGCTGCGGCCCCAGAAGGTGAGCGGCAGGGCGGAGAAGCCCAGGCTCATGTAGAAGCGCTCGCCCTGCTCGATGATCCACTGCGGGGAGACGTCACGCACCATGCCGTCGAGATCCACCCCCGCCACGATGCCCGGCCAGCGGCCGCCCCAGCGGTCGGGCAGCCAGTGGGCGGGGATCAGGTCGGGCGGGGTGTCCACGCCGTAGCGCGCGGCCAGCTCGTGGCGGACCCAGCAGTGCAGCTGCTCGTACAGCGGGCGCAGGCCCTCGACGAGGTCGTCCACGAGGATCATCAGCTCGCTGGCGGTCATGCCGTAGTCGGCGCTGGCGAGGTCGAAGTAGCTGGGGTAGTCCATGCGCTCGGCGAGGGCGTTGCGCAGCTCGCGCAGCTGCTCCAGTCCGTCGCGCAGCTGGGGCCCCACGGCGGCGGCCGTCTCCCAGACGCGGCGGCGCTGGTCCAGGTCGCGGCTGTCCTGCAGCAGGCGATCGATCTGGTTGGCGGTCAGCGCCTGCTGCTCGCCACCGCCCAGGACCAGCTGGTAGCGATGGCCGTGCAGGCGGGCGAGCTGGGCGGCCTCGGTCTGCAGCAGCTTGCGCACGGTGGCCGGGGTGGTGCCGGGATGGTGGGCGGCGAGCTGCCACGCCTGATCGAGTTGCCGGCGCTCGAGCAGCGTCAGGTCCTCCGCCCGGCGCAGGCGCTGGAGCTGGTCGATGATCTGGCGGCTGCCCACGAAGTCCGCCAGGTTCTGGGCGGCGGTGATGGCGGCCTTGCTGTGGTCGGGGGAGATGTCCACGGCGGCGAGCCAGCGCGCGGTCTCCGCGGCGGTCCACAGCTCGCGGTAGGTCTCGTTGTACTCCGCCAGGAAGTCCGCCACCTCGCCGCGGGCGGGGGGCGGCAGGTCGGCGGCCACCCGGTGGGGGGGAGCGGACCGGCCGGCCTGGTCGCTGCGCGCGAGCAGGAAGATGAGCGCCACTCCCGCGATCAGGAGCACCACTCCGGCGAGAGCCAGCCTGCGGACGTCCATCCCTCTCCTTTCGGGCCGGTCGGCCCGGCAGCCTCCCTGCTGCGGGCGTTACGGGCGGATCTTACGCATGGGCGGCAAGACCTGTAAAGGCGCGGGTTGGGCGATGGTGCGGGCGACCGGCGCGGGCGCGATGGCCGGGACGCGAAGAGGCCGCCCCCGCGGGGACGACCTCTTCGCAAGCGGCCCGCCGGTCGGGCACCGGCGGCCGGCTCGTCGCGGCTCGACTAGCCGGGCCCCATCACTTGACCAGGACGAGCTTGCTGGTGCTCGCCGAGCCGTCGGCCACCAGGCGGGCGAAGTAGACGCCGCTGCCCAGGCGCCGCCCCTGCTGGTCGGTACCGTTCCAGGCGATGGTGTGCTCGCCGCCCGGCAGGCGGCCCTCCTGCAGCACACGGACCAGGCGGCCGCGGGCATCGTGGATGGTCAGGCTGGCCTCACCGTCGCGGGCGAGGGTGAAGCGCACCTCGGTGCGGGGGTTGAAGGGATTGGGCGCGGCGCCCTGCAGCTCGGTCACCGCCAGCGGCGTGTCCGGCGCGCTGGTGGTGGTGCCGCCGCGCAGGCCGCGGATCTCGATGTCATCCAGGTTCCAGCCGCTGTACTGCCAGCTGCCGTCCGTGGTGCCCATCACCCAGCGGATGAACACGGTGGGCTCGCCGTCGGCCAGGGCGCTGAGGTCGTACTCCACCTGCTGCCACTCGTCGTCGGTGATCTCGCCACCGTTCTCCCAGATGGTGGTCCACGTGGTGCCGTCGGTGCTGGCGCGCACGTAGGCGTGGTCGTACGCGGGTCGCTCGACGTTGAGGAAGCGGCGGAAGCGGAGGGTGACGGCCTGCAGCTCGGAGCAGTCGATGGCGTCGGTGGTCAGGGCATGCTCGGGCAGGTTGTTGCCGTAATCGCCGGCGAGGTCGTAGCCGAGGACGTTCAGTCCGGTGTAGGCGCTCGAGGGATCGGGATTGCCGTACTGGCCACCCTGGCCCTGGGGTTCGCCGAAGGCCCACTCGCCCTCGCGCTCCCAGCCGGGGTCGGTGCCCAGGTCCCAGCTGTAGATGGTCTGGACCGTGCCCACCTGCAGGTTCACCGGCCGGACGGTGTCGCCGTCGCCGGTGGTGGCGTTGGTGAAGGCGACCAGGCCCGTGTACAGGCCCACCGGCAGGGTGGCGGCCGCCGGGGCGATGCTCACGGTCACGGTGGTGGTCTCGCCGGGGGCGAGGTTGCCGCCGCTGGTGCTCACGTCGATCCACGGCTGGTCGGCGTCCACGGTGAAGAAGAACGGTGTCTCGCCGCGGTTCTCCAGGGTGTACTCCACGCTGGTCGGGCTGAAGGGACCGCCGGGCTCGCCCTGGCTGGAGAGGGGGCTGAACGGCGCGACGCCCAGGCCGGTGGCGTTGGGGTCGAAGGTGTCGATGGCCACGGGCGCCTGGCCCAGCGGATCGAGCCAGTCGCTGAGGCGCGAGCTGCTGGCGCCGCCGCCGCTCCAGCTCACGGAGATGCGGCCGTACCAGTCGGCGAGGTCGTTCCCGCAGGCGGCGTAGCCGCCATGGAGCTGGCCGACGATCTGCTTCGCGGCGTTGTAGATGGGCGAGCCGCTGCTACCCGGCTCGGTGGTGCCGTCGTCCCAGTCGGCCACGCGGATATGGGTGCCGTCTCCGGGAACGCTGGTGCCCAGGTAGCTGGTGGTGGTGGTGGGATCGTCCTCGAAGCTGATGGACTTCTCGTCGGTGCTCGGGTGGTGGATGGCCACCACCTGGGCGGGATCCTCGTCGCTGCGGTTCCAGCCGGAATAGGTGACGTTCCAGCTGGGATCCGGCAGCTCCTCGAGCTCCACCAGGGCGAAATCGCTGCTGCCGTAGCTGGCGCGCAGGATGGCGCCGGTCTGGTTGTCCTCCAGCGAGCCGCCGCCCTGCTGGCCGCAGACGGGGCTCTGGAAGTTCCAGTAGACCACCATGGAGGCGTCGTTGCTGGTGCTGATGCCGCAGTGGTCGGCGGTCAGGAAGTAGGGCGTGGCGTCCTCGGCGGTGTTGTTGACCATGACGCCGGAGCAGGTCCAGAAGCCGTTGAGCGTGTACACGGCATTGCTGTTGATCTCCGCGCGCCAGGGGTCGCCCTCGGGGCAGACGACGTCGTTGTTGCAGGCGCCGGACTTGTCGCCCAGGGTCTCGCCGAAGTAGCGATAGCCCTTGCCCACCTGGGTGAGCTCGAGCTGGTAGTCGTGACGGCTCTCCCGGGGCAGGGTCAGCTCGAGGACCATCTCGGTGCCCAGGATCACCGGGGTCCAGAGCTGGCCGTGGGGCTGGTTGTCCCGCTCGGTGAACTCGCGGGCCAGCTCCGTGCCGCCGGCGGGATGGACCACCAGGCGGCCCCCCTTGGGCAGGCGGAAGCTCTCGAAGCCGGCGTTGAGCGAGAGGGCGCCGGGCGCGGCGATGCGCAGGCGCCAGAGCTGGAAGCGGGGGTCGGCCAGGTCTTCCCAGGTGCCGTGGGTCTCGGGGGTGACCCGGACCTTCTCCGGGATGGCGAAGCGCTGGGGCTCGCCCTGCAGGTCGCGGATCTCGTCCTCGGCGGCAGCGGCCGACGCGTCCACCGCCGGCAGTTCCAGGAGATCCACGGCGGCCAGCGGACGGACCGGCTGGAGCGTGGCGGTGGGCTGGACCCGGGCGAGGGCGCCGGTGGCGAGCAGGAGCGCGCCGGCGAGCAGGATGGCGGATGGCAGGCGGTACATGGGACTCCTCGGAAGTGGTCTGGGGCGGAGCCGGCGGGACGTGGGGGCGAGGAGGACCAGTCCAGCGGCGATTTGCTCGATGGTGATCCGCACATTATAGACCATAAACATCGCCATTGACACCGGAAATAAGGTCGCGCGGGGTGGTGGGGGCGCGCAGCTGGGGGCGGGATGCCGGCCGGCGGGGTCAGCGCCGACGGCGCCAGACCACGTAGGCCCCCAGCAGCATCGCCGCCGCGATGACCGTCAGCCAGGGGAAGCGCCGCTCGGGCGCCGCGGGCGCCGGCGGTGCCTGGTCCGGAGCGGTGGGCTCGCCGAAGACGGGAGCGGCGCTCACCTCCTCGGTGGCGCCGATGGTCACCATCACCTCCTGGCCGGCCGCCAGGGACGGGCCGCGCCAGCGGGCGAACTGGGGGTTGCCCACCTCCTGGTCGCGCTCGAGATCGGCGCCGCCGACCCGCAGCGTGGCGGGCCAGGCCAGCAGGCTCCATTCCTCCACCGGCAGGTCGAAGCGGACGGGCAGGCGGGTGGTCTGCTCCTCGGGCAGGAACCCGCGGATGGTGATCCGCGCCGCCCCCGGCTTCAGCGGCGCGGCCACGCCCTCGAGGCCGCCTCCGGCGGGGCGCAACCCGGCGGTGCGGGGGTCCGGGCCCTGCTCGATCTCCACCTCCCGCCGGGTGAGTTCCGGCGGCAGCGCCAGGCGTAGCGGCAGGGCGTCCGCGGCCACGGTGTGCCGTGGCGGGCTGGCCGCCTGCAGGTGGCAGATGTACTCCAGGGCGAATCCCCCGGCCTGCTGCCGGACCACCAGGTTCATGCCCGACAGCCGGAGCCCCTCCCGGGAGTCCGACACCGGGAACGCCCGCACCACCACCGGCTCGCCGGCGAGGAAGACCTCGCCGCGCTCCCGCCGATGGTAATCCACGCCGTCGACCCAGGCGCTGATCAGGTAGGGCCGGAAGCCGAAGACCTCCTGGTCGCGAAAGACCACCTCGCCAGCCACGTCGGTGGCCTCGGCCAGGTCGGTGGTCGCCGGGCCCTCCTCGCGGACGAGCACCCGGTCGGCGGTGGTCGGCCGGCCCTCGGCGCCGAGGATCACCTGGACCACGATGTCGGCGGGCTGACGTTCGAGGACCACGTCCTGGGCCCCGGCCGTCAGGGCGGGGGTGAGCAGCAGGACCGGTGCCCACCACGCCGGTCGACCCGCATGCGGCCGCCTGCGACGATCGCGCGTCGAGGGGCGGGCGAGGATCCGGGCGAGGATCCGGACGAGGGGCCGGGCCGGGCCGCGGACCGCAGCAGTGGAGGAGAACGGGAGGCTCATGATCGGGCTCCTGCGAGCGGAGGCGGTTGTCGGATGGCCGCTTCCGGGGGTAACGTGGGGGACGGAACCTCGGTCCTTCAACCCGGAGTATCGACGCCATGCGTGGTCGTGTCCACCTCGGCCTGGCGGTGCTGCTGCTCGCAGGCGCCGCCGTCGCCCAGTACCCGCCGCCCGGACTGGAGTCCTGGGGCCGGCAGACCTACCTGCTGGATCCGGGCGAGTCGGTCCAGTTCCCGGTGACGTTCCAGGAGATCCCCGTCCGCCGCTGGTTCTTGCTGGTGGAGGGGGACGGCCGGCCGGCACATCTGAACGTGCGCCGCGACCGCGGCGGCGACCTGCTGTACGACCAGCGGGACGAGACCCGTCACCAGGTGGAGGTCCCGTGGGGAACGGGCGAGAGCCTCTCCGCGGTGCTCACCGCCGGCCGCCGGGGCGGGGCCTTCACCGTCTCGATCTGGGGCCCGCCGCCCGACGCGTACCGGCGGGCCTACTCCCACGCCGTCAACCGGGCCCTGGAGGACCTGGCGGCCGGCGACGCCGAGGCGGCGCGAGAGCATCTGCTCGCCGCCCTGCGCGAGGATCCCGACGACGCCGTGGCGACCACCCTGCTGCGGGCGGTCTCGGCCGGCGAGCTGGGGTCGAGGCTGGCATCGGTGCCGGTGGCCGCACCGGCGGACACGGTGGCGGCGGCAGCACGCGTGCAGCGTCTGCGCACCGCGGCGGCCGGGCTGCTGGAGCGCGAGCAGGCGTTCGCGGCGCTGGACTCCCTCGGCGTCGCGCGGCGGCAGCCGGCTCCCGCCGCGTCCATCGCGCAGGTCTACGCCGACCTGGTCAGGGTGCATCTGCAGCTGGGAAATCCCGTCCAGGCGCGGGAGTCCGCGGCGGCGGCCGAGGCGCTGGGATTGCCCCCGGAACAGGTGGTGCGTCTGCGGCGAGTGCTCGAGGAATGGCCGCCGCGGGGCGAGGGCGACGCGCCCCGCTGACGGCCCGTCCGGCGCGGCTCAGTTGTGGCGACGCTCGCGGCCGCGCCCTGCGGCGGCGATCTCCACATCACGGTCGAAGGCCCCGCGATCACCGCAGAGGAAGAACATCCCGTAGCCGGTGAAGTACCGCTGGACGGCGCCCGGCGTGCTCAGGCGCCGGACGCCGGAATCCGATCCGGTCAGGGGGAAGAAGGCCATGTACGGCCGGTAGAGGGCCGCCCACTCGAAGCAGTTGCGGGCCTCGGCCATCTCGCCGGCCCGGGTGTACAGGCGGCCCTGGTCCTGCCAGAAGCGCCAGGCCAGGCGGGGCGGGAACTCGAGGTGGGTGGGCGGCGCGCCCAGCAGCCAGAGGGTGTGGTCCACGTCGCCGGACGGGGCGCCGGCCATGGCCTTGACCCAGCGGCGGCCGAAGTCCGATCGCTGGCGGGGCCAGGCGGTGCGGTCGTGCCCGAGGGCGTCGAAGAGGGGCGCGTCCAGCTGCCACCGCAGATCCTCCCGCACGCCGCCGCGGAGCGACCGGCTCACCACGTCGATCCGGGGCAGTTCCCGGGCCTGCTGCACGGCGGCGAGCCACTCGCCGGCGTCGGCCAGGGCGAGCCCGCGCAGCAGGTCGGCCTCGAAGCGGCGCTCGGCCCGCTCGGCGCCCGGGGTGTCCAGCCACGGCGCCACGTGGTCCAGATAGGCCAGGGCCAGCCGAGGCTGCCCCATGTCCCGGGCCAGCCAGGCGAGGTCGAGCAGCGAGTCGCGGCGCAGGCGGTCGACATCGCCCCCGGGTCCGCGCGGGCCGGCCAGGTCCAGGGCGGCCAGCGTGGCGGTCAGGGCGCGGTGCTGGCGCTGCCGGTCGCCCACGGCGCCACAGAAGTAGGCCAGGTCCCGCCAGGCTGCGGCGTTGGTGGGGTCCAGGCCCACGGCCGTCGCCAGGTGCCGGAGCGCCGACGTGACCGCCGTCTCCACCCCGGGGGGCTTGGGGGCGTTGTCGAACGCGTTGAGGTTGGGCAGGTGGCCGCGGGAGGCGTCGTTCCAGTAGTGGTTGACCGTGGTCAGCAGGATGCGACGCGCGGCCTTCAGACGCTTGCGGGAAAGACGACGGCGCTCGGCCTGCTCGCCGGTCTCCAGGGCCATGAAGGTCACCAGCGGAACCGAGTCCCAGGTGGCGTCGTGGGTCAGGGCGCGACGGTATTCCCGCGCCGGTTCGCGGGGGCCCAGGTTCCGGGTGCGGGCGTATTCCTTGGCGCTGAGCAGCAGGTAGCGATCCACCCGCCAGTCGGCGCGATCCCAGTCCACGTAGAGGTCGCCATCGCCGAGCAGCGGATCGTCCAGGACGGGGGGCGGACCGCCGCAGCCGGCGAGCCAGGCGGCGGCCACCAGGATGGGCAGCACCAGCGCCGCGCCGCCTGGCCGGCGCGGTCGAACAGCGGTGCGCGGCGGATGGTGAACGATCATCAGCGTATCCCTCCAGCACTCTCCCCTGCCATCAACTCTACGGGATCGCCGCCGCCGTGTCACCCCTGGCGTGCGCGCATGGCCGGGCTTGGCGCGCCACGGCCCATGCCGTACCTTCGCCGGGCGGCGCGATGACGGCGTCGCGGGAAGGATCCGGACCATGCGACTGGCGTTCTTCGGGCCGGCGCCTCCCCTGCGAGGGGGGATCGTGGCGGCGCAGGCCAATCTCTACCGCACCCTGGCCGCCCGGGGCCACGCGTTGCACTGGACCAGCTTCCGGCGCCAGTATCCCGGCCTGATCTTTCCCGGCAGTGCCCAGGAGGGCCCCACCGCGCCGTGGCTGCAGTGCCCGAGCCGGCCCGTGTTCGTGCCCTGGGAACCGTGGACCTGGGGGCAGGCCGCACGCGACCTGCTGGCGCACCGGCCCGACGCGGTGGTGGCGCGCTGGTGGATCCCCTTCTTCGCTCCCGGCTTCTGGGCGGTGATGCGGCAGGTGCGCGCGCGGACCCGCGTGGTCTGGGTGCTGGACAACGTGGTGCCCCACGAGCGCTATCCCCTCGGGCGCCAGCTCACGCGCCTGGCGCTGGCCCAGGGCCACGCCTTCCTGGTCCAGAGCGGGCAGGTGCGCCGCGATCTGCAGGACCTGCTGCCCGGCGTCGAGGACCACGTCATCCGCCTGGCCCCGCATCCGGTCTATGACTACAGCGCCCCGGACCGACCGCGGCCGGCGGTGGCCGAGGCGCGCCGCCAGCTGGACCTGCCCGAGCGAGCGCGGGTGCTGCTCTTCTTCGGTTTCATCAAGCCGTACAAGGGGCTGATCCACCTCATCGACGCCGCCGCCACGTTGCGTGATCATTTCGGGCCGGACGGCGTGCGCATCCTCGTGGTGGGCGACGTCTACGGCGACCGCCGCCCCTACGAGCAGCGCATCGCCGCCTCGGGCGCCGCCGACGTGATCCGCTTCCATCCCCACTACGTGGCGGACGAGGAGGTGGAGCCCTGGTTCGTGGCCGCCGACCTGGTGGTGCTGCCGTACGAGTCGGCCACCCAGAGCGGCATCGTCCAGATCGCCTGGAACTACGATCGCCCCGTGGTCACCACGCGCGTGGGCGGCCTGCCCGAGGTGGTCCATGACGGCGAGACCGGCTTCCTGGTCCCCCCGGCCGACCCCGGGGCCCTGGCCCACGCCTGCATCCGCTTCTTCGACGAGCAGCGGGGGCCGGCCATGAGTCGCGCCGTGGCCCGGGCCAAGCAGCGCTACTCGTGGGAGAACCAGGCCGTGGCCATCGAGGAGCTGGCGCGCGGTTGAGCACCGGCCGCCCCGGACGCGGGCTGGTCTGCACGCGTCGCTGCAGGTCCCGCCGGGGCGCGAGCCGACCCTTGGCCGGCGGGCGCGGCTGGCTTAGACTGCCGCGCCAGGGAGGTTGCCGATGACCACGGTGCAGACCGGACTCGATCAGCTCGTCGCCAGCGAGGCGCGCCCGTTGCGGGGTCGTCGCTGCGGCCTGCTCGCCCACCCCGCCAGCGTGGACCGCCGCCTGCGGCACGCGGTCCCGCTGCTGCACGCGCTCCTCGGGGCGGACCTGCGCGCCCTTTTCGGCCCGCAGCACGGTCTGCGCGGGGAGACCCAGGACAACATGATCGAGTGGGAGGGGTACCGTGATCGCGAGACCGGCCTGCCCGTGTTCTCCCTCTACGGTGTCCACCGCAGGCCCACGCCCCGGATGCTGGACCAGCTCGACGTCCTGGTGGTGGACCTGCAGGACGTGGGCGCGCGGTACTACACCTTCGTCTGGACCCTCCTGCTCTGCGTGGAGGCCTGCGCCGAGCAGGGCGTGGCGGTGCACGTGCTCGACCGGCCCAACCCCATCGGCGGCGCGGTGGAGGGCAACGTGCTCGACCCGGCGTACGCCAGCTTCGTGGGCCTGGCCCCGGTGCCCATGCGCCACGGCCTGACCCTCGGCGAGCTGGGCCGCTGGCTGGTGGCGCACCGCGGCCTGGACGTGGAGTACACCGTCACGCCGGTGGCCCGCTGGCGTCGCGACGCGCTCTTCGGCGCCACCGGCCTGCCCTGGGTGCTGCCCTCGCCCAACCTGCCCACCCCACGGACGGCCCTGGTCTATCCCGGGGGCTGCCTGCTCGAGGGCACCACGCTGAGCGAGGGCCGCGGCACCACCCGCCCGTTCGAGATCGTGGGGGCGCCGGGCATCGATCCGGCCGCCCTGGTGGCCGCCCTGGACGCCCACGCGCTGCCCGGCTGCGTCCTGCGCCCGCTGCACTTCCAGCCCACCTTCCAGAAGCACGCCGGTCGGCTCTGTGGCGGGGTCCAGGTCCACGTCACCGATCCTGCCGCCTTCCGGCCGGTGCGTACCTACGTGGCGCTGCTGGTGGCGATCCGCCGTCTCTGGCCGGAGTGCTTCGGCTGGAAGCGTCCCCCGTACGAGTACGAGCACGAGAAGCTGCCCATCGACATCCTCGCCGGCGGCCCCGACCTGCGCCGGGCCGTGGAGCGCGGGGACGACCCCGCCGCCCTGGACGCGGCCTGGCAGGCGCAGGCCGACGCCTTCGCCGCGGCCACCGCGGAACTGCGAGGTGCGCATGCCTGAGCTGCGTGGCCTGGTCCTGGCCGCCGGCCTGGGCGTGCGCCTGCGGCCGGTGACCGACTACCTGCCCAAGCCCCTGCTGCCGGTGGCGGGTACGCCGCTGCTGGACCGGGCCATCGCGGCGCTGCTCGGAGCCGGCGCCACCACCGTCGCGGTCAATGCCCACCATCGCGCCCACCTGGTGGCCGCGCACCTGGCCGCCCACCGCGAGCGGGCGCGCCTGCGCCTGAGCCTCGAGCCGCGGATCCTGGGCACCGCCGGCGCGCTGGCCGGCGCGCGCGAGCACCTGGCCGGCGCGGACCTCATCGTGGTCTACAACGGCGACGTGCTCGGCGATCTGGACCTCGGGGCGCTGGTGGCCGCCCATGAGGACGGGGGCGCGGCCGCCACCCTCGCGCTCACCGACTGGCCTGCCGTCAACACCGTGCGGCTGGGCTCCGACGGGTCGGTCCGCGACCTGGCCGGGCGCCTCGGCACGCCGGCGGCCTCCGGTGATCGCCAGCTCACCTTCACGGGGATCGCCTGCTACGACGCGGCGATCCTCGACCGCCTGCCCCGTGGCCCGTCGGACCTGGTGGACGTCCTCGGTCGCTGGCTGCAGGAGCGACCCGGTGCGGTGCGCGGGTGGGTGCACGACGGCGCCTGGGAGGATCTGGGCACCCTCGGGCGGTACCTGGACGCCCATCGGCGGCTCCTGGGCCCCGGGTTCGTCAGTGGCCGAGCGGCGACCGTGGCCGCGGCCGCCCGGGCGGGCGCCGAGCTCGCGGAGGTGGTCCTGCTGCCGGGGGCGACGGTGCCCGCGGGCGTGCGCCTGCGGCGCGCCGTGGTGGGCAACGGCTGGTCGGTGAGCGAGGAGCCGGCCGGCGACCTCGCCCTCGCCCGCCGCGCGGGCTTCAGCCAGGCGGTCATCGCCGAGCCCATCACCGGCCACGGCAGCGACCGCCGCTTCCTGCGCCTGCGCGAGGGCGCGCGCCGGGCCGTGCTCATGCTCACCGACGCGGCCGATGCGGAGCTGCCGCGCTACCTGGCCATCGCCCGTTTCCTCTACGACCTCGGCCTGGGCGCCCCGGCCATCCTGGCCCAGGATCCCACGCGCCACGCCGTCCTGCTGGAGGACCTGGGCGACCGCTCCCTGGGGGCGCTGGTGGCCAGCGAGCCGCGGCGCGCCGCCGATCTCTACGACCGCGTCCTGGCCCGACTGGCCGACCTGCAGACCTTCGGCGCCGAGGCCCGCGCCCGCTGCCCGCTGGCGTGGGACCGGCGCTTCGACCGTGGGCACCTGCGCTGGGAGACCGACTACTTCCGCACCCGCTTCCTGGTGGGCTGGGCCGGTCTGGACCCGGAGGACTGCGCCGGTCTGGACGCGGAGTTCGCGGCGCTGGCCACCGCAGCGCTGGCCCAGCCGCGGACCCTGGTCCACCGCGACTTCCAGTCCCAGAACATCCTGTTGAAGGATGGCGTGGTCCGGCTGGTGGACGTGCAGGGCATGCGCTGGGGCCCGCAGGCCTATGACGTGGTCTCGCTGCTGCTGGATCCCTACGTGGACCTGCCGGCGGACCTGCGCGACCGCTTGCTGGCCGGCTTCCCGGCTCGCCTGCGGGACCGGGGCGCCGACGCGCCGGACGCCGACGCCTGGCGCGCCATGATCTGCGTGGCGGGCCTGCAACGGATCATGCAGGCGCTGGGCGCCTACGCCTTCCTCGGGCAGGTCAAGGGTCGCGCGGCCTTCCTCGCCCACATCCCCGCCGCGCGGGCGCGCCTGGACGGGCTGCTCGCCCTGGCCGCCTCGCTCGCCGGACCGCCGCCCGCCCCACCGCCTCTGCCGGAGCTCTGCCGCCTCCTGGCGAGGATCTGACGGACGGCCCGCCCTTGCCAGAACGCGCCGCTGCTGGTTATCTGGCCGCATCGGCGCGTACCGGCCGTTGCGGTCCGGTGCGCCTGGCCCCGGACCGCGACGGAAAGTGGCGCCATGACCAGTTCCGACTCCCTGTTCCCTCGCAGCAGCGGCATCATCCTGCACCCCACGTGCCTGCCCGGCCCGTACGGGATCGGCGACGTGGGTCCGGCCGCTCACCGCTTCGTCGACTGGCTGGTGGAGGCTGGCCAGAGCGTCTGGCAGGTGCTGCCGCTCGGGCCCACCAGCTACGGCGACTCGCCCTACCAGACCCTCAGCGCCCTGGCGGGCAACCCCCTGCTCATCGATCCGGACGAGCTGGTCACCAGCGGCTGGCTCACCGCCGCCGAGGTGGCCGAGCACCCGCCCTTCCCGGACGACCGCGTCGATTACGGCGCCGTGATCCCCTGGAAGTCCGGCCTGCTGGACCTGGCCTGGGAACGTTTCGCCGGCGACCCCGCCGACACCGGCCACGCAGAGTTCGCGACGTTCACCGCCGACAACCGCCACTGGCTGGACGACTGGACGCTCTACATGTCGCTGAAGGAGGATCAGGAGGGAAAGCCGTGGCCCGACTGGCCGGCCGATCTGCGCGGCCGCGACCGCGACGCGCTCGCCGCGGCCCGCGAGCGGCTGGCCCACCGGGTGGGCGCCCATGCCTTCCGCCAGTGGCTCTTCGATCGGCAGTGGCAGCGCCTGCGCCGCCATGCGGCCGAGCGGGGGGTCCGCTTCATGGGCGACCTGCCCATCTTCGTGGCCCACGACAGCGCGGACGTCTGGGCGCGCCCCGACCTCTTCCATCTCGACCCGCAGGGTCGTCCCAGGGTGGTGGCGGGCGTGCCGCCGGACTACTTCTCGGAGACCGGCCAGCTCTGGGGCAACCCGCTCTACGACTGGCACGCCATGGCGCGCGAGGACTACCGCTGGTGGGTCCGCCGGCTGCAGGCGAGCCTGCACCAGACCGATCTCGTGCGCATCGATCACTTCCGCGGCTTCGAGGCGTACTGGGAGGTGCCGGCCGGGGCCGAGACGGCCATCGGCGGCCGTTGGGTGCCCGGCCCGGGGCTGGGCTTCTTCGAGTCCCTGCGTCGGCAGCTGGGCGCGTTGCCCATCGTGGCCGAGGACCTCGGCCTGATCACCGAGCCGGTGGAGGAGCTGCGCGACGCCTTCGGCATGCCGGGCATGAAGGTGCTCCAGTTCGCCTGGGACGAGCCCCGCAACCCCTTCCAGCCACACAATCACGTCGCCAACTGCGTGGTCTATTCCGGCACCCACGACAACGACCCCACCAATGGCTGGTGGCAACACGGCTGCGACGAGGAGACCCGCGAGCGCGTGCGCGACTACGTGGGCGGCGAGGTGGACGATCCCGCCTGGACCTTCATCCGCATGGGGCTGCAGTCGGTGGCCCACACGTTCGTGGCGCCGCTGCAGGACGTCCTCGGTCTCGGCCGCGAGGCGCGCATGAACCGGCCGGGCGAGGAGATCGGCAACTGGGACTGGCGGGTGGCGGCCCGGGATGTCGATCCCGATCACCCGTCGCGCCACCGGCTCGCGCACCTGACCTGGCTGTCCCGGCGGCGGCCCGATCAGCGCATCTCGCTCTACGAGGAGGAGCGCCGCAAGCAGGCCACGGCCGATGCGGAGGCCGGAGACGGCGGCGCATGAGCGAGCGGGAGGATCCGCCGGTGGCCGGGCGCGGCGCGGAACGGGCCGGGCGGTCACCACGGCCGCCCCGATCGCGTGGAGCGACGGTCGGCCTGGTGGCCGGGATCGCCGTGGCCATCGCCGGCACGGTGCTCAACAAGGCCTTCGCCGTGGACGGAGCCGGGCGGATCCTGGTGCTCCTGGGATCGGTGGTGGCGCTGGCAGCGGTCTGGCGGCCCGAGTGGTTCGGCCGGCGGAACGGTCCCACGGGCGTCCGTTGACCGGCGCGCCCCGGCGCACCATGTTGCGGCGGCACCGCCGAGAGGACCTGCCGTGACCGCGACCGAACGCCTCGACTTCCGCCGCATGCTCCTGGCCAGCGTGGCCTTCGGGGCCACCGCCGGCATCTTCAACGCCACCCTCGGCAACTACCTCCACGATGTCCACGCCTTCGATGCCAGCGCGCGGGGCTGGCTCGAGTTTCCGCGCGAGCTGCCTGGATTCCTCGTGCTGCTGACCGCCGGGATGCTGGCGGCGCGCCTGCGCGAGAGCCGGGCCATGGCCGCGGCCATGCTGGTGACGTTCGCCGGGGCGGTGGGCCTGGCGCTGGTGGCGCCGAGCACCGCGCTGGTGGTGCTGTGGATCTTCGTCTGGAGCGCGGGCGACCACATGAACTTCACCCTGGAGGGCCCGCTGGGCCTGAAGCTGGCCCGGCGTGGTGGCGAGGGGCGGCGGCTGGGGCAGTTCGGCGGCGCCAAGAATCTCGGCGGTCTGCTGGGCGCGGGCGCGGTATTCCTGATCGCCCACCTGGTCGGCGACGACTACACGATCTTCTACCTGCTGGCCGCCGTGCTCGCCCTGGTGGCCGGCTGGAACTTCTTCCGCATGGACACCGGCCGGCACGACCCCCCGCCCCGGCGGTTCGTCTGGCGCCGGCAGTACCGGATCTTCTACGCCATCAGCGCGCTCTTCGGCATCCGCAAGCAGATCTTCTACGTGTTCGGCACCTGGGTGCTGGTGGACATCCACCAGGTCCCGGTCTCCACCATCGCCACGCTCATGTTCCTGGGCGCCGGGCTGGGAGTGGTGCTGCGCCCGCTGCTGGGCGACGTCATCGACTGGCTGGGCGAACGGACGGTGCTGGCGGTGGATGAGATCCTGCTCATCCTCATCTGCCTGGTCTACGCCTTCGCCGAGGCCATCTTCCCGGCCGGCGGGGTGATCTGGGCGCTCTCGGTGGCCTATGTCCTCGACCAGACGCTCTTCGCCCTGCGCGTGGCGCGGACCACCTATCTCCAGAAGATCGCCGTCGACCCGGCCGACATCACGCCGACCATGAGCCTGGGCGTGACCATCGATCACGCCGTGGCCATGAGCCTGCCGGTGTTCTCGGGCTGGCTCTGGGAGCACGTGGGTTTCCAGTGGGTCTTCGTCATGGCGGCCGGCATCGCCCTGGCCGGGTTCTTCGTCTGCCTCAGGATCCAGACGCCGCCTCGCGACGAGCCAGCCGTGCTGCCACCGCCGCCCGCAGCTCGCCGGGTGTGAAGGGCTTGACCAGCCACGGCGTGTCCGCATCCACGCCGCCGAGTGCGGTGTACTCCTCGCGGGCATGGCCGCTGATCACCAGCAACGGGACGCGGGGCTGGCGGCGGAGGACCTGCTCGCGTACACGCCGGCCATCCAGCCCGGGCAAGGCCCAGTCCAGGAGCACCAGGTCCACGGGATCGCCGGCGGCGAGGTGGGCGAGGGCGTCGACCCCATCGGCGCAGGGAATCACGTGCAGGCGCTCGGCGCGCAGGACGCGCGCGACGTAGCGGAGGATCTCGGGGTCGTCGTCCACCACCAGGACCGTGCCGCGCGATGGGGCCGGCGGCGGGGATTCGGCGCGCTCGGCGCCCGCGTGGCGGGCGGGCAGCGACAGCGTGGCGACGGTGCCGCCAGCGTCGGGACTCTCCAGGTGCAGCCGGCCGCCATGGGCTACGGCGACGCCGCGCACCAGGGAGAGTCCCAGGCCGTCGGCCTCCGGCCGGGTGGTGAAGAATGGCTCGCCGGCGCGGTCGCGCGCCGCGGCGGTCAGGCCGGGTCCGGTGTCGTGGACGCTGATCCGGATCCACGGTGCGGCCGGCGCGGCCGGCGTGGCCGATGCGGGCGGCGTGGCCGGATCGATGGCCGTGCGCACGGTGATCGGATGGCTCGCGGGCGCGGCCTGGCGGGCATTGGCCAGGAGCTCGGCCAGCGCCTGCCGCAGCAGTTGCCGGTCCAGCGGCGCCTCGGCGCCGCCACAGCCGGGCTGGTGGATGGGCTGCTGGTCGGGTGGCAGCTCGCGCCCGAGTTCGGCGAGGATGGCGGCCACGGCGGAGTCCACGTCCTGATCCTCCCGCTGGCAGGTCACCTGGCCGGCGATCAGCTGCAACTGCCGCAGACGCTCTTCAGCGCGTCGCCGGCGCGGTGCGAGTTCGCCCTGGTCGCCCGTCCGCTCGCCACCCGCGACGTCGGCGAGGATGGCGGCCAGGTCCTCGCTCACGTTCGCCGCGAGGTGGGCGAGGGCCGCGTCCTTCTGGTCCTGCAGACGCTCCCGCTCGCGCTGGCGCGCGGCCGCCTGTTCGCCCAGCCGGGTGGTGAGGTCGCGGGCGATGCCCACCACGCCCACCGGTTCGCCGTCCTCGCCCAGGACCACGCGGCTGTGCACCTCCACGGGGATCAGGTGTCCGTCGGCGTGGCGCAGACGGGTCTGGTAGATGAGGCTGGTGGTGCGGTCGGCGCGCGTCAGGGTCTGCCGGATCAGATCCTCGAGCCGGATCAGGTCGTCTGGCGTGACCAGATCGGCCAGCGACGTGCCCGTCAGGGCGTCGGCGGGGATGCCGAGCAGGGTGCTCGCGGCGGCGCTCACCTCCTGCAGACGCAGGGAGAGATCGGCGCGGAAGACGCAATCGGGGAGCGTCGCGAGCGGGATCTGCGATGTGCGGTCGTGCTCCATGCCGTCCTCGCCGGGATGGCCCGTACCCTCGGGTGCCCGCTGCATACCATAACGCCGATCCGGCCGGACCGGCACCGGTGACGGCGCCGCGCCGCCCGCGGCGAGAGACGCCAGCCGGGTCCGGCGTCAACGCCCGGCGACGATCACCCCGGGACGGTCGGCACCGGCGAGGGGCATGCTGCGGCCCGGGCCGGCGCCCACGTAGGTGGGGTCGCAGACGGTGTAGAGGACGCCATCGAGTTCCAGGTGATCCCCCGGCGCCGGGGGATCCCAGGCCACGGCGGTGGCGATGTGGCCGGGATAGTCGAGGCCGATCACCGCGCGGCCCACCAGCTCGCGCACCAGCACGGCGAAGAGCGCGGCACGATCCTCGCAATCGGCGGCGGGATGGAAGAGGGTCTCGTCGGGGTAGAGGTAATCCTCGCGCCCGAACTGCTCCTGGTCCGTGGCGTAGGGCAGGGCGTGCTGGACGAAGTGCAGCAGCACGGTCACCTGCTGGGCGGCGTCCCGCCCGGCGAGCAGCGGGCCGAGCTGCTCGCG
The DNA here is from genome assembly GCA_964637835.1 of uncultured Fibrobacteraceae bacterium. Lineage (GTDB taxonomy): Bacteria > Krumholzibacteriota > Krumholzibacteriia > LZORAL124-64-63 > LZORAL124-64-63 > Glo-17. The sequence continues at coordinate 24,160 of CAZWYF010000011.1, read as the reverse complement.
CAACGAGGCGAGGGCCGGCGCGGAGAGCGCGGCGCCGAAGTGACTCCGCAGACCCGTCTGGGGAAGCGATGCCTGGAAGGCGATGAGGTTGCGGTCGAGGTCCACGGTCACCGCGCGCTCGCCGCCGGCGGGGTCCCAGCGGAGGGTGCGCCGGACCGGGTCGGGATGGGTGTGCGGCAGCGACGCGAGGTCGAAGCGCAGGGCCTGGCGACGGCCAGGCGGCTGACCGTCGTAGCTGCGGAGGGTGGTCGTGGCGGCGAACCGGCCAGCGGGGTCGTGGAGGTAGTAGGCGCGCCCCTCGCGGGCGAGGAAGTCGCGCTGGAAGACCACGCTCTCGGTGGCGTAGAGCAGGACGTAGCCGGGACGATCGTGGGCCAGCCGCACGTCCAGGCCGGCGCGGACGCCCAGGTGCCAGTGCAGGAGCGCCTGGCGGGAGGCGTCGTCCGGGTAGGCGTGAGCGGCGGCGCGGCCGAGGAGCTGCAGCAGACCCCAGTCGCCCAGTCGCCGCTCGGTCGCCAGAGCGGCGGCGGTGCTCCGCAGCGGGCCGGTATCCACCGCGCTGAGTGCGAGCCAGGCCGCCGCGGCGTCCTCCGGCCCCGGGGTGCGCGCCGGCAGCGCCGCGAGGGCGCGCGGCAGGGGCAGGCGGTAGCCGAGCCCGAGATACTCCAGGTCCACCTCGCGCGGTCCGCGTGGCGGGATCGGCGGCGCGGGCGGCGGGGAAGGCGGGGGCGGCATCACCGCGCTGGTGTCCCGCGGAGTGGGCGCCGGTCCGGGCGGCAGCGCCGGCAGGGGGGTGGGCTCGGGGGCCCGTGGCGCGGTGACGGGCTTGGGCTCGGGATCGGCCCGGCGGCCGGCCAGCACCTCGAATTCTCGCCAGGCCTCGCCGAGGAAGGCGGCGAATTCCCGGTCCCGGGCGGCGACGTACTCGTCGTAATCGCGCCGCTGTTCCTGGAGCCAGCGGCGCATGGCGGCGCGGGGATCGTCGGTGGACTGGCCGCGCGTCGCCGGGGCGGCCAGCAGCAGGATCAGCACCGGCAGGAGCAGGTGGCGGGGCACGGTCATGGAGGCCTCCGGGGCGCATGCGGTCCAGGGATCCGGGGCCGCCAGTATGCCCGAGCGGCCCGCGGCGGGCAAGGCCGGGCGCGGCGGGGCGGGCCGCCGCCACCGCGGCCACGGCGGCCGCGGCCGCTTCTTGACGCTCCGCGATGCGGCCGTTAGCATCGCCGGACCCGACCGCGGACGCTCCGTGCCGCGGCCATTCCGTCGCTGGAGTCCTGCAGACGTCCGGAGGGCCTGCCCATGCGTGACCGTTGGATCCGCTCGAACCAGACCGCCCGCACCGCCGCCGGTGCGCTCGTCCTGTTGGTGATGGGAATGACGTTCGCCGGGTGCGGTGGCGGCGGCGACGCCGACGTGGCCAGCGATCCGGGGACCTACGTGGCCGAGGAGCTGCGCGGCGCGCCCCAGTGGGTGATCCGGGGCGCCGGGGAGGACACCGATCTCATCTACGGCCTGGGGTCGTTCGCCGGCAGCCGCGACGTGGGCCTGGCTCGGGATACGGCGCTGGCCCGGGCGCGGAACGACATCGTCCTGCAGGTCCAGGCGCAGGTGCGCTCGCTGCTCGAGAGCTACCAGGCCACGACCACCGGCGGCGAGCAGTACGGCGAGGCCGCCAACGACGAGCAGCACGTGGAGAACATGGTGGCCCAGGTGGGCCAGATGGATCTCTCCGGCGCCGGGATGAAGGAGATGTGGATCTCGCCCACCGGCACGATGTGGGTGCTCGCCGCGGTGGACGTGGAGGAGTTCTCGCGCAAGGTCGACGCCATGAGCCAGCTCGGCGAGCAGGTCCGCGAGGACGTGGTCGAGCGCGCCCGCGAGGGCATGGGCCGTCTCTGGGACCGGACCGGGGACTAGCGCCCGATGTCCATGGTCCGGCCATCGATCCGGCCGTCGGGCCGCGAGCCGCGCGGCGGCGCGGCCGTCGGGTGCGGCGCGTCCGGCCCGCCGGCGCGTCCCGGTCAGCTGCGGCGGGCCCAGCTGCCGACGCTGAGCCTGGCGCTGGCGCTCCTGCTGTCGCCGGTGCTGGGTTGTGGCGGTGGCGCGGGTCTGCCGCCGCTGGAATCCGCCTATCCGCAGGACCGGTACCTGGTGGGCGAGGGGACCAGCCCCAATAGCCAGGCGGAGGCCGAGGCGCGGGCCCGGTCCGCCGTCGCCGCGCAGATCCACGCCAGCCTCGTGGCGCGCACCACGTCCGCCACCGAGTCGATCTGGCAGGACGGCGCCGAACGCTACACCGCGGCCACGGCGCAGCGGCTGGACCAGGTGGCCGCCTTTTCCCGCGCCGAGCTCATCCGTCTCGATCCCCGCAGCCTGGTCCGGCGAGACGGCGTCTACCGTGCGGTGGCCTACCTGCCGCGGGAGGAGGCGAGCCAGGCGCTCCGCCAGGACTATCAGCGTTCGGCCGCGGAATTCGCCCGTCGCGCGGCAGCCGTCGCGGGGGTGCCCGCGGACGACCTGCCCGGCTTCGCCGCTGCCTACGCGGAGGCGCGGGAGTCCTGGCAGGCCCTGCAGCGGCAGGCTCGCGAGCTGCGGGCGGTGGCCGGCGCCGCGCCGGCGGATCTGGCGCGGGAGATCGCGCGCTGGGATGCCCTGCAGGCACGCCGGCAGGAACTGTTCGGCGAACTGCGGGTGGCGCTGGCGTTGCAGCCGCCGCGCCCGGCGCGCGATCGCCTGGACGAGCAGTACCTGCGTCAGGCGCTGACGGCGGCCCTGCAGGATCTCGGCCTGACGGTTCGCGGCACCTCCTGCGAGGACGCAGCCTACGTGATCGACCTGCAGCCCCGCCTGCACTACCAGGGCGTGGTGGGCGTGGTCTGTCGCCTGGAGCTGGCCGGCCTCCTGCGCGAGTGCGCCACCGCGCACACCTGGGATCTGCACCTGATGGACCCGGCGTGGACGGGCGAGGGCGCCAACGCCCACGCCGCGCGCAACCGGGCCGCGGCGCGCGTGACGCCCGTCACGCTCGCTCCGCATCTGCTGTCCGCCCTGGCGGCCTGCCTGCCCGTTCGCTGAGGCATGGGCTGGCTCGCGGAACCGCCCTGGGTGGAGTTGATCGGCTACGCCGGTTCGATCCTGGTTGCGGTGAGCCTGGCCATGAGCGATCTTCTCCGCCTGCGCCTGCTGAACCTGGTGGGCGCGGCGGTGTTCACGGTCTACGGCGCGCTCGTGCACGCCTACCCCGTGGCCGCGCTCAATGGCTTCATCGTCCTGGCGAACATCTATCACCTGACGCGGATGAAGCGCGACGTGGAGTACTTCGAGGTGCTCGACGTCACGGAGGAGCCAGGACCCTACCTCGCCCGGTTCCTGGAGCACCACCGGCGGGAGATCCAGGAGATCGCGCCCGGTTTCGACCTCGGACGTCTGCCGACCCCGCGCGTGCTGATGATCCTGCGCAACCTCGAGCCGGCCGGTCTGGTGGTCTGGACCGACCAGGGCGAGGGCCTGGCCCGGGTGGAACTGGATTTCGCGGTGCCGCGTTACCGGGATCTGCGCTGCGGACGCTGGTTCTTCCGCGACCGCGAGGCCTGGTTCGCGGGCCAGGGCTACCGCCGGTTCGAGGCCCACACCCCTTCCGAGCGCCACGGCCACTACCTGGAGGCCGTGGGGTTCACCCCCGATCCCGGACGGGGACGGGGCTGGTACCGGAGACTCGTCACCTCGCCGCCAAGCCAAGGATGATCAGCGCGATGCGCATCGCTTTCTCGACTCGCTTCACGGGCGGACGCCCCGTCGTGACCTCTCCTGCCCTGACACTCGCCGGGGCCCTGACGTTGCTGGCCTTGCTGGTGGGCTGCGGCAGTGAGGAGACCACCAACCTCGCTCCGGCGGACAGCAACCGCTTCGCGGCCCATGCCGTGGGGACGGACACGACCCTGGAACTGGTCACCTGGAACCTGCGGAACTTCGCCAGCGACGCGGGTAGCGACGAGGTGGCCCTCGTGGCCGAGGCCATCGCCGGCCTCGGGGCCGACGTGGTCGCCCTGCAGGAGATCGCCCAGGGCGTGCGCTTCGACCAGTTGCTGGAGCGGCTGCCGGACTGGTCCGGCTACCAGGCCCGCAGCGACAACTTCCAGAACCTGGCCTACGTCTGGCTGGACAGCACGGTGACGGTGCGCGGCGTGCGCGAGCTGTTTCCCGCCGAGTGGCGAGCCTTCCCGCGCCAGCCCCTGGTCCTGGAGATCACCTGGCAGGAGCACGACCTGGTCCTGGTCAACAACCACCTGAAGTGCTGCGGCAACGGGGTGCTCGACGCCGACGACGAGAGCGACGAGGAGACCCGGCGCCTGGCCGCGGTCACCCTGATGACCGGGTGGGTGGATGCGGAGCAGCCCGAGGCGGCGGTGGTGATCCTCGGTGATCTGAACGACCTGATCACCGACGACCCGGCCAACAACGTCTTCACTCCCTGGCTCGATCGCCCGGGGGATTTCCGGTTCGCCGACCAGGCGGTGGCCACCGGACCGGCCGCTGGCTGGTCCTGGGGCCCCGGCCGCAGCCATCTGGATCACCTGCTGGTGACCGACGAGCTTTTCGGCGCCCTGACGGCGCCGGGTGCGTCCTGCCGGACGCTCCGCCTCGACCGCGACCTCGCCGGGGGCGACTTCACCAGCAAGATGTCCGACCACGCCCCGGTGGTGCTCGTGCTGCCGGGCTCGGCCCTGCCCTGAGCCGGTCAGGCCCCGGCGGCGTCCGAGGCGTCGGCCAGCCAGGGCGGCGCCAGGCCCAGCTCGGCCGCCTTGGCCTCGAGCTCGGCCCGCTCGCGATGGCGTAGCAGCTTGCCGGTGCGATCGGAGCGGCGGAGCCAGCCGGCCTCCTCGGCGGCGGCCAGGGCCGCGGACCGATCGCCGCGGCCGACGGCGCCGAGGATCTCGCGGTCGAGCCGCGAGAGGCTCAACGCGCCGAGCCGGAAGTCCGAGAACGCTTCCCACACCACCGGCACCCAGCGGGCGACGATCTCCTCGCCGATGGTCCGCGCGTAATCGCGGATCTCCAGCTGGGCGTGCGGATCCATGCGCAGGGCGAGGAAATGCAGCAGGTTGTGCAGGTCGCACTTCCAGTAGGCCTCCGTGTACGTGCACAGGGGCAGGTCCTTGCGGGCCTGCTCCCGGGCCACGCCGCGGTCGAGGCGGCCGAGGTAGACGTCGCGGGCGAGCGTCTGCAGGTCTTCCTCCTGACGGCTGAGTTCCTCGCCGACGGTGTGGTCCAGGGCGCCCTCGCTGCCCTGCCGGTTGCTCCTGGCCTGGCGGCGCCACTGGCCGGGCGGCGTGCGCTGGGCCGCGTCGATGGCGATGGAATAGCGGGTGCTGGTCTCGTTCACCGAGGCGGTGCGGTGCCGGATCCATTGCCGCCAGGCGTCCATGGGCACGCGCACGTGGAGCTTCAGCTCGCACATCTCGAACGGCGTGGTGTGGCGGTGGCGCAGGAGATAGCGGATCAGGCCACGGTCGTCGGAGACCTTTTTGGTCCCCTCGCCGTAGCTGACCCGGGCGGCCTGGACCACGGCACCGTCGTCGCCCATGTAGTCGACCACTCGCACGAATCCGTCGTCCAGGACGGGGAAGGCCTGGCCGAGGATCCGGTCCAGGGCAGCCACGTGCGGGCGCTGCAGGTGCTTGGCGTGCTGCTCGGGCATGGCGTGGCTCCTCCGATCAGGACCGGCCGAAGGCGCGGTCGATGGCCTGGTCGACGAGGGAAGACTCCGCGTGGGCGGGCATGGTCACGCGCAGGCGCGGCTCCCGCGCCATGGCCCGGGCGATGGCGAACTCGGCGGGCTGGTTGCGGGCCCAGGCGCGGCGGGCGATGCCGCTGTTCACGTCCCAGCCGAGCATCAGGTGCAGGCGGCGCTCGGCGTCGGCGGTACCGTCGAGCACCATGCCGAAGCCGCCGTTGATCACCTCGCCCCAGCCCACGCCGCCGCCGTTGTGCAGCGAGATCCAGGTGGCGCCGCGAAAGCCGTCGCCGATGCAGTTCTGGACGGCCATGTCGGCGGTGAACATGGACCCGTCGCGGATGTTGGCGGTCTCGCGGAAGGGGCTGTCGGTGCCGGAGACGTCGTGGTGGTCGCGGCCCAGGACGATGGGCGCGGAGATCTCGCCGCGGCCGATGGCCCGGTTGAAGGCCTCGGCGATGCGGCGGCGGCCCTCCTCGTCGCTGTAGAGGATGCGCGCCTGCGATCCCACCACCAGGCGATTGGCGCTGGCCTGCCGGATCCAGCGCAGGTTGTCCAGGTACTGCTGGCGGGTCTCGGGCGGGGCCTGACCGGCCAGTTCCTCGATGACGTCGCCGGCGATGCGGTCGCTGGTCTGCAGGTCGGCCGGATCGCCGCTGGTGCAGACCCAGCGGAAGGGGCCGAAGCCGTAGTCGAAGCACACCGGTCCCATGATGTCCTCGACGTAGCTCGGATAGCGGAAGCCGCCGCCGGGCCGGGCGAGGTCCACGCCGGCGCGCGCGCACTCCAGCAGGAAGGCATTGCCGTAGTCCCAGAAGTGGAGGTCGCGCTCGCGGGCGAGGGTGTCGATGGCCGCGATCTGTCGGCGCAGCGAAGCCTGCACCTGCTCGCGGAAGGCGGCCGGGTCGGCGGTCATCATGCGGTTGGCCTGCTCGAGGCTCAGGCCGGCGGGGTAGTAGCCGCCGGTGTAGGGGATGTGCAGGGAGGTCTGGTCGCTGCCCAGTTCCACGGCGAGGTCGCTGCGGACCAGGGCCTCCCAGAGATCCACCACGTTGCCGAGGTAGGCCAGGGCCACCGCCTCGCCTCGCCGCTTGGCCTGCTCGGTGCGCTCGACGAGCCCGTCGAGGTCGGTATGGATCTCGTCCACCCAGCCCTGCTCGTGGCGCTTCTTCGCCGCGGCGGGATTGATCTCCGCGACGAGGCCCACGGCGCCGGCGATCACCGCCGCCTTGCCCTGCGCGCCGCTCATGCCGCCGAGGCCGCTGGTGACGTAGAGCTTGCCCGCGAGGGGATTCTCGCCGCCGGCGCCCAGGTACTGGCGGGCGGCGTTGAGGATGGTCAGGGTGGTGCCATGCACGATGCCCTGCGGGCCGATGTACATGTAGCTGCCGGCGGTCATCTGCCCGTACATGGTCACGCCGAGGGCGGCCATGCGGGTGTAATCCTCGCCGCTGCTGTAATTGGGGATCACCAGGCCGTTGGTCACCACCACCCGGGGAGCGTCGGGGTGGGAGGGGAACAGCCCCACGGGATGGCCGGAGGACATGACCAGGGTCTGCTCCTCGGTCATCTCGGACAGGTACCGCATGGCCAGCAGGTACTGGGCCCAGTTCTGGAAGACCGTGCCGTTGCCACCGTAGGTGATCAGCTCGTAGGGGTGCTGGGCCACCGCGGGGTCGAGGTTGTTCTGGATCATGAGCATGATGGCGGCGGCCTGGCGCGAGCGGGCCGGATAGTGGTCCAGCGGGCGGGCATGCATGGCGTAGGGCGGCCGGAAGCGGTGCATGTAGATGCGGCCCGTCTCGGCCAGCTCGGCGGCGAACTCGGGGGCCAGCCCGGCGTGCAGAGGCGCGGGGAAGTAGCGCAGGGCATTCCGCAGGGCGAGGCGCTGCTCCTGCCCGGTGAGGATCATGGGGCGGGCCGGCGCGCGGCTGATGCCCGGGTCGCAGGCCGGCGGCTCGGGGAGCTGGTCGGGGATGCCCCGGCGCACGTGGTCCTGGAACGCGCGCAGCGAGAGGTCGGTCACGATGGTCCTCCTGGAAGGGCCGGCGGGCCGGGCCGCCGGGCTGGGATCCGGTCCAGAACATAGCACGCGCGTGCGGCGGGAGAAAGCGTGGCGCTCCCCGGAGGGTTCCGCCGGCGGGACCGCGCGCGCGGTGGTGGCGTCAAGCGCATGCCGCGGCAGGGCTTCGGTGGCCTGCGGGGGCGGCGGCTTGCCCGGACCCGTCGCTTCACCGTATGCTGAGTGAACGACCTGCCGCCCCTGATCGCGCCACCCCTGGGAAAGGTCTCGTCATGAGCCTTCTGCCCTCGCCCCCGGCCGGCGCCCGTGTTCCCGCTCATCCGGGTCTGGCCCCGATCGCCGCCCTGATCGCGATCCTCCTCGCCTGCACCTTCCTCGACCCGGCCACCGCACGCATCGTGATCCCCGAGGATCATGACCAGGTCACCGTCCTGCTCGCCGACGGCTGGCGGCTCACCGGCGTGACCGCGCGGTGGTCCGAGGCCGAGGGCGGCCTGGCGGTCGAGCGGTCGCAGGACGGCGGGCGGCGGCTCTACGCTCCCGCCGAGATCCGGGCCGTCCTGGATGCGGCCGGCCGCGACGTCACCGCCCGGGTGTTGCCGGCGTGGGTGCTGCCGCGGCTCGCGGTCGCCGACCAGGAGGCAGGGCCGGTCCCCGTCGCGCCCGGCCCGGCGGCCCCGCCTGCTGGTTCCTCCGTTGCTCGCGCCCGCGCTCCCGCTCCCGCCGCGGCCGCCGCGCCCGGCCACTCCGGATCCGGCCGGGCCGGTGAACCCCGGCCCGCATGGCGACACTGGAGCTTCCTCTTCGGCTTCGCGGCCGGTTACTCGGATGCCCTGGAGGACGACCTCCTGGAGGCCGATGGCGGCCTGGGTTTCGACGCCCAGGCGCGCCTGCGGCTCCTGGGTCCCATCTACCTGACCGGAGGCTACAGCTGGCAGGACCTCGACCGCGGACCGGGCGCCGACGGTGCTGCGCGGCCCGGCGGGGAGATCCCCGCTCCCGCCGACGAGGTGGCGGATGTGCGGATCACCGGGGCGTGGGCGGGCCTCTCCCTGCTGCCGGCGGCCTCGCGGGCCACCACCACGCGGTTCTACGCCGAGGGTGGCGTCGGCCGTTACGAGGTGGAGCACCTGCCGGTCGTCGTGGACGACGAGGCCTTCCTCGGCTACACCGCGGGGGTGGGCCTGCTCATCCCCGTGGGCGACGCCGCGGTGGTGGACGTGGGCGCCCGCGGGCTGCACCTGGTCAACCTCGATCTCGGTGGCGACAGCGACCGCCACACCACCCTGGGCTTCCGCGTGGGCATCAGCCTGCTGGGCCACTGAGCACCGGCCGGAAGGAGCAGCCATGACCACCCGCCTGCGAATCCTCGCCGCGCTCCTGGTGACCGTGCTGGCGAGCCTCTCCCTGCCGGCATCGCCCGGCATGGCCGCCGCGGACGCCGCCGAGCCGGCGCTCTGGGAGCACGTCACCGTGGTCCTGAAGGACGGCTGGCGTCACCGCGACGTGGCCGTGGCGGCGGACCCTCACGGCGCGGGCCTGTGGATCCGTCGTGCCGACGGCGCCGAGCGCCTGGTTCCCCGCCATCAGGTGGCGAGCATCCACGATGCCGCGGGCCACGACGTGACCGCCGCCATCCTGGCCGGCGAAGAGCCGCCGCCCTCGCCGCCACGATCCGGCGCGGCGCCGCCGCCGCCGCCGGTGGCGGGGGAGCGGGCCCCGACGCCGGCTCCCCGCTGGGGCGAGTTCGCCGCTCCCGCCGATCCGCCAGCGGCAACGCGCCCCGCGGTCTCCGGAGCCGGAGCCGGACCCGGCCCCGGGGACAGCCCGCTGTTCTCGGTGGCCCTGGGCGCGGAAGCCGGTTTCGCCACGGGCGAGGGCGACTGGTACGAGGGATTCGAGCCGTCCTGGGGCGTGGGCGGGCGTCTGCGATTGACCACCCACGAGCGGACCTACCTCGGCCTGGGTGTCCGCCATCAGACCCTGGGCGTGGAGGACCTGATCTCCGGCGGCGACCTGGACGTGGACACGCGCCTGCTGGTCATCGAGGGCACCGTGGGCTGGATCAGCCGTGGCGAGGCCGGCGCCTCGCGGGCCTACCTCGAGCTGGGCGCGGCCATGATCGATCACGAGATCACCGTGGCGTCCGGGGGTCTGGAATCCACGGTCGACCGGACCGAGGGCGCGTTCGTCGGCCGCGTGGGCGTGCTGGTGCCGGTGGGCGAGACGGTGGCCATCGATCTGGGAGGCACCTGGTACTACAAGGGGCTCATCTTCGCGGAGAACGAGCCGGCGGGGTCGTTGCTCGGGCTGCAGGCCGGCCTGACCTGGTATCGGTAGCGCGACGGGAAATGGGGCCTGACAGCGGTCAAGGGGGCAGTTACGGTTCCGGCTCCCGGACCGCTCCCGGACCGCTCGCCCGTCTCGTACCGAAAGGACTCCCATGATCCGGCCGCTGCTCGTGCTGTCCGGCGCCGCGCTGCTGCTCGGCGCCGCCCTTCCGGCCCCCGCGCAGGATCCCGTCTATCGCGATCCCGACCAGTACCCGATCCTGGACCAGATCCGGGCCGACCGCGCCGCGCGCCAGGCCACGATCGACTCCCTGATCGCCCTGGCCGATGCCCGGGCCGCCGAGCGCCGGGAACGGCGCGACCAGGAACCGGTGCTCCGCGTGGACTGGTCGCAGGTGGACCTGCCCGACGGACCCGGCGCCTTCGACGCGGCCTGGCATCATCCGCCCACGCCCCAGTACTACACGGGCAGTTGCTGGGCCTTCTGCTCCATCAGCTTCCTGGAGTCGGAGATCCACCGGCTGCACGGGCGCGAGGTGAAGCTCTCGGAGATGTGGATCGTCTACTGGGAGTACGTGGAGAAGGCGCGCCGCTTCCTGCGGGAGTACGGCCACAGCGTGGTGGACGAGGGCAGCCAGGACCACGGGACCCTCGAGGTGGGCAAGCAGTACGGTCTGGTGCCGCGCGAGGCCTACGCCGGCGTGCTCGCCGCCGATGGGCGGTACGACCACACGCCGTTGATCCGTGAGCTGACGGGCTACCTCGACTGGGTCCGCGGGGCCGGCGCCTGGGACGAGGCGCAGAATCTCCAGGCGGTGCGCGGGATCCTGGACAAGCACCTGGGCCGGCCACCGGAGGAATTCACCTACCGGGGCGAGACCCATACTCCCGGGCAGTTCCGCGACCAGGTCTGCGGCCTGGATCTGGACCAGTACGTCAGCTGCGTCTCGCGCCTCGACGCACCCTTCGGCACCCGCGTGCTGCTGGACGTGCGGGACAACTGGCGCCGCAAGGACGACTACCTCAACCTGCCCCTGGACCGGTGGTACGGCGTGCTCCGCGCCACCCTCGCGGACGGCGGGACGGTCTCGCTGGGCGGCGACAACTCCGAGCCCGGCATGGATGGCCTGCATGACGCCGGCATCATCCCGCCCTGGGACATCCCGGCCGAGCACCTCGACCAGGCGGCGCGCGAGCTGCGCATCGTCAACGGCACCACCAGCGACGACCACGGCGTCCACGCGGTGGGCGTCCGGCGGCACGCCGGCCAGGACTGGCTGCTGATCAAGGACTCCAACCGCAGCTCGCGTCTCGGTCGCTTCCCCGGCTACTACATGTGGACCGGCGACTACGTGCGCCTGAAGATGCTCAGCTTCCTGGTCCACCGGGACCGGCTGGAGGGCCTGATCAGTCCGTCCACTCCGTGACGAAGATGTTGGTCTCGCCCGGCGCGCTGTTGTGGCGATTGGAACCGAAGACCAGCTTGCTGCCATCGGGGCTGAACATGGGGAAGCCGTCGAAGCCCTCGGTCCAGGTCACGCGCTCGAGACCCGTGCCGTCGAGGTTCACCATCCAGATGTCGAACTCGCGGCTGCGGAGGTCCGGGTAGTTGGTGCTGAAGAGGATCTTCTCGCCCGACGGGTGGAAGAACGGGGCGAACGAGGCGCAGCCGAGGTCGGTGACCGGCCGCTGCCCGGTGCCGTCGGCGTTCATCACCCAGATCTCCAGCTGGCCGGGGCGGACCAGGTCCTGGGTCAGCAGCCGCTGGAAGTCGGCCAGCTCCTCGCCTTCCGGATGCCGGGCGCGGTAGACGATCATGCTGCCGTCGGGGCTGAAGAACGGGCCGCCGTCGTAACCGGGGGTATGGGTGAGCCGGCGCACGTTCCCGCCGTCGAGGTCCATGGTGTAGATGTCGAGGTCGCCGTCGCGCACCGACGTGAAGACGATGGTCTGGCCGTCGGGCGAGAGGGTGGCCTCGGCGTCGTAGCCCGGCTCGCTGGTCAGCCGCGCCAGATCTCCGGTGCGGGTGTCGAGACGGAAGACATCGTAGGTATCGTGGATGGGCCAGACGTAGCCCTGACTGCGGTCCGGCGGGGGCGGGCAGTCCGCGTCGCCGAGGTGGGTGGAGGAGTAGACGATGTAGCGATCGTCCGGTCCGGCGAAGTAGGCGCAGGTGGTGCGGCCCTTGCCGGTCGAGACCAGGTCGAGCGGCCCGCCATCCGCGGCGATGGTGTAGATCTGATCGCAGCCATAGGGCGGGCGGTTGCTCTGGAAGACCAGCTGCCGGCCGTCGCGGCTCCAGTACGCCTCGGCGTTCTCGGCGCCATCGGTGAGCATGAGCAGCTCGCCGAGATGGCGCTCACGGGGATCGGGCGCATGGGTGCGGGGCAGGTCGGCGGGCGCGGGCGCCACGGCGGGCGCCGGATGGTCGCCGGCCGTGGTGGTCGCACCCACCGTGACGACATCGCCGCCGGCGGCGCCGAGCAGCAGGCTGGCGATCAGGATCGCCAGGCGCGGGCTGGCGGCGGTCCGGCGGACGGCGGCCGGGCGGGCCGGGGCGGAGAGATGCGGTCGGTTCATGGTCGCTCCTCGACGGCGGTGGTGCCGGCGTCGGGCGCGGACGGGTCGCCCTGCCAGCGCTCGATCTGCACGCCGCGGCGCGCGAGCTCGGTCAGCAGCCGCGCGGCCGGCACGATGGTCTCCTGGGGCCGGGCTCCGGGGGCCTGGATCTCGCCGCTGGCGAGCATGCGCGCGATGATCGCGGCAGGGAAGCCGGTCATCCGCTCCATGGCGGACAGGCCGGTGGAGGGGTCGTTCCGGTCGATGATGCGCAGGCTGCGGCGCACCGCACGCGGGGGCGCGTCGCCCGGCGCCGGCTCGTGGCCCTCGGCCTCGGCCAGCAGCAGCACCGCGTCGTCACCCTCGCCGGGCAGGACGGCTGCGAGCTGGCGGGCCAGCAGGTCTCGCGGGGCGACCCAGGCGCCGGCGATGGACACCTTCTCGCTGCCGGTCAGGCCGAGGTCGCGCAACAGGCGGATCTGCTCGCAATGACCCCGATAGCGGATGGTCTTGTAGTCCAGGCTGCGTACCTCGCCCAGCAGCGTGCGCGGGAGCGTGGAGGTGCCGCCACTGGTCTGGAAGGCCTCCAGCTCGCCGAACGGTTCCGGGAAGCGCAGGGTCTCCAGCTCCGAGAGGCCGGGCACCAGCCGGATCTCGCCGTCGCGGATCACCACGCAGTCCTCGATGTACTCGTTGATCAGGCCCTGGACCGAGAAGACCAGCTGGTAGTTCAGCGGGGGCTGGGGGTCGCGGGGCAGGCCGCCCACCCGCAGCCGCACCGCGTCGCAGGGATCGAGGCCGGCGGCCAGGTGGGCGCCCAGGATGCCGGCCAGCCCGGGAGCCAGGCCGGTGTCGGGCACCACGGTGACCCCGGCGGCCGCGGCCTGCTCGTGGCGGGCGAGCTGCCGGGCGACCACGTCGTTGTTGCCGCCGAGGTCCAGGAAATGGGCGCCGCCGGCGATGGCCAGGCCGGTGAGGTCGTCATTGAACCAGTAGTTCACCGCGCTGATGGCCGCGTCGGCCGTCGCCATGAGCGGCGCGACGAGCTCGCGATCCTCGACGTCGCCCTCGCGGGTCTCGAGCCGGGGGTCGTGGTCGAGGCGAGCGGCCAGGCGTGCGAGGGCGGCCGGATCGCGGTCCACTGCCACGAGGGCGGCGGTGTCGTCCACGTGGCGCAGCAGGTCCCAGGCGATGGCCGTGCCCTGAAGGCCGGCTCCGAGCAGCAGGTAGTTCAAGCGGGCTCCTCTCGGGGGTCGCCACCCCGGCGGCGGCGGGCATCGGCGCAGGCTAACAGCACCGGGCGGCCGTGGCAAGCAGCGCGCCGCCGGGCCATTGCACGTTTGACCGGCGGCGGCCGGGCGTCTACCATCGGCCCCGTGCCAGCGCGTCCGGGTGGTGGGCGACGCCCGACCCGGCGCCAGACCTCTGGCTGTCAACCCGGCGACCTCACGCCAAGGAGCGACCATGGACGCCAAGACCCTGCAGGCGCATCTGCTGGAGCTGATCCGGCGCACCAGTTCGCGGCTGCCCGACGACGTGGTGCGGGTGATCGAGAAGGGATGGCGGAAGGAGGCCAGGGACTCCACCGCCAGGTACGCCCTCGAGGTGATCCTGGACAACATCGGCATGGCCCGCGACAAGTCCCAGCCCCTCTGTCAGGACACCGGGACCATCATCTGCTACGCCGACCTGCCCGCCTGGTGCGACGAGGCCACCTTCAGGAAGGCGTACGAGCGGGCCGTGGTGCAGGCCACGAGGAAGGGCTACCTGCGCCAGAACTCGGTCGACTCGCTCACCGGCAAGAACAGCGGCAACAACCTCGGGCCGGGCAGCCCGTCCTTCCACCTGCACCAGACGCGCAAGAAGACGCTCACCGTGCGCATGATCCTCAAGGGCGGCGGCTGCGAGAACGTGGGGGCCCAGTACAGCCTGCCGGACACCGGCCTGGGCGCCGGCCGCGACCTGGCCGGGGTGCGCAAGTGCGTCCTCGATGCCGTCTACCAGGCCCAGGGCAAGGGCTGCGGGCCGGGGATCCTGGGCGTGTGCATCGGCGGCGACCGCGGCAGCGGCTACCTGGCCAGCAAGGAGGAGTTCTTCCGCACGCTGGACGACGTCAATCCCGAACCCCAGCTGGCGAAGCTCGAGAAGCAGATCGTCAAGGAGGCCAACGCGCTGGGCATCGGCCCCATGGGCTTCGGCGGGGCGACGACCCTGCTCGGCTGCAAGATCACCCATCGCAACCGCCTGCCGGCGAGCTTCTTCGTCTCGGTCTCGTACATGTGCTGGGCCTTTCGCCGTGACGGTTTCCAGCTCTCGGAGTCCGGCAAGGTCACCCGCTGGCTCTACAGCTAGCGAGAAGGAGGTCGTCCCATGTTGCTCGAGGCCCCGTTCACCGAGGAGAAGATCCGCGCGCTGCGGGTCGGCCAGAAGGTGGAGATCTCCGGCCTGGTGTACACCGGGCGGGACGCGGTGCACAAGTACCTGCACGACGGCGGCAAGCCGCCCGTGGACCTGCGCGACAGCATCATCTACCACTGTGGACCGGTGGTGGTGCAGGAGAAGGGGCGCTGGGTGGTCAAGGCCGCCGGCCCCACCACCAGCATCCGGGAGGAGCCCTACCAGGGGCCGCTCATGGAGCAGTACGGCATCCGTGGCGTCATCGGCAAGGGCGGCATGGGGCCGAAGACCCTGGAGTACTGCCAGAAGGTGGGCGGGGTCTACCTGCACGCCATCGGCGGCGCGGCCCAGGTGCTCGCCGAGCGGGTGATCGCCGTGGAGGGCGTGCACCTGCTGGAGAAGTTCGGCTCGCCCGAGGCCATCTGGGAGTTCCGCGTGGAGCGATTCCCGGCGGTGGTGACCATGGATTCCCACGGCGGCTCGTTGCATCGCGAGGTGCAGGCCAGTTCGCAGGCGATGCTCGACCAGATGCTGGGCTAGCGCGACGACGCGGCGCCGTCAGGCAAGGAGGCAGGGCTTGACCCCCGATTCCGGACATTCCTCTCCGTCCGACCCCGGTGCGCCGGGACCGGAGTTCGATCTGGCCAGCATCCTGAACATCCTGTGGCGGCGCCGGCTCCTGGTGCTGGGGCTGCCGTTGCTCGGGCTGCTGGTGGGCGTGCTGTACGGCATCCTCGGCACGCGGCGCTGGGAGGCCACGGCCACCATCCGGCCGGGCATCACCGCCTTCGACCCCACGGGCGGACCGGTGCGGCAATGGCAGCTCAAGGACATCACGCGCTGGTACGAGATGAAGCTCTACCGGCGCGACCTGGCCCGGCGCCTCGGCCTGCCCGAGGATGCCCGGCCGGTGATCCAGGCGGAGTTCATCGCCCAGGGTCTGCAGAACCTGCAGGGCGGCGACGTGATCACCCTCTGGACCACGGCCACCAGTCCGGAACTGGCGACGGCCATCCTGGACTCCTCGCTCGCCGTCTTCGCCGATTACGCGGAGGCGGACTCGGCCTCCAGCCAGATCAAGCTCACCCGGGACGGCCTGCTGCTGCAGATCCGCGGCCTGCGCAACCAGATCCTGCAGATCGACCGGCGCGCGGCGGGCATCGCCCTGGAACTGCAGTCGGCCCGGGCGGAGTCGCTGCAGGTGGTGGCCGAGGACCAGGGCCTGGCCCTCGGCCTGGACAAGATCGACCAGCGCCTGGACTTCTATACCCGCCGCCTGGTGGACCTGCAGGAAGCCGAGCCGCGGCTGGCGCAGGATCTCACCCAGCTCGACCACACCGTCCGTCGCCTGGGCGCCGACGAACTGGCCGCGGTCCGACCGGAGGACGTTCCCGGCTGGGCGCGGCGCGACGCCGTCCTCGACGGCGGCAACGTCCTGCGCGAGCTGACCGCGGCCAAGCTCGAGGTGGAGGCGGCCCTGGCGGAGAACCGCGCCCTGCAGGACAGCATGTCCTACGCGGCGGAGGTGGCCGCCCTCGAGCGCGCCCGCCTGGCCATCGAGCGGGAGACCTCCATCCGCACCAAGATCCGCGAGGCCGCCCAGAAGATCGGTGAGCTGGAGCTCGAGCGTGACCTGGAGATCGCCGCGCGTCGGCAGGAGGTGGAGAATCAGATCGACGAGCGCCGGGTCAAGCTGCAGATCATCTCGCCCATCCAGCGCGTGGGCCCGACCGTGGCCTCGGAAGACCCCGTCCGACCCCGTCCGCTGCGCGCCATCGTGATCCTGGTCTTCCTCGGCGCGGTGGGCGGCCTGGTGCTCGGCTTCGGCTGGGATTACCTGTCCCGGCATCGCCGCGAGATCTTCCGCTCTTGAGCGCGGGGGCCGCCGGCGGCGGCCAGCGGGCCGTCCTGCGCAACATCGGCGTGCTGGGCCTGGCCCAGGCCGCGACCATGGGCCTGAACCTGGTGGCCCTGGTGGTCATCGCCCGGACCGTGGGCGAGACCTGGTTCGGGGTGCTGCAGTGGGGCGTGGCCTTCAGCGCCTACGCCATCATCGTCGCCGAGTGTGGCCTGGCCACCCTGGCGGTGCGCGAGGTCTCCCGCCTGGAAGGCCCGGCGGCCATCCATCGGTATGCGGGCACCCATCTCGGCCTGATGGCACTGCTGGGGCTGGTGGTGATGGCCGGTGCCGCCGCCATCCTGCCCCTGTTCCCCATCGCCCGCACCGATCCGGTGATCGTGCTGGTCTACCTGGCCACCATCGTGCCGTTCTTCCTGTCGCTGGACTGGGTGGGCATCGGCATGGAACGGCTGGGCACCGTGAGCGTGGTCAAGACCCTCCGCAGCCTCCTGTACGCGGCCGCCGTGCTCGGTCTGCTCCCGCTGCTGGATGGCGTGGCGGGCTTCTCCGCCGCGCGCTGGGTGCCGGTGTTCTTCTGGCTCGCCTGGATGCTGGCGGCGGCCTTCATGGCCTGGCGGGCGCACCGGTGGCTCGGCGGCTGGGTGTGGCCCCGGCGGGGGCCGCGGGGGGAGTGGGCGCGGCGCCTGCGGACCTCGATGCCCATCGGCGCGGGGACCATCACCCTGCGCGTTCTGCTGAACGTGGACGTGATCCTGCTCGGCGCCCTGGCGCTGCCGGCGGTGGTGGGCAACTACGCCGCGGCGGCCAAGGTGGTCTTCGTGCTGCCCATCGCCGTGGAGGTGGTCTGGAAGGCCCTCCTGCCGCGCCTGTCCCGGGCCTGGCACGAGTCGCCGGACCGGTCCCGCCGCCGGTTCAGCCTCTACCTCGGGCTGGTGCTCCTCGGCTTGCTGCCGCTGGCGGTGGGGGGACTCCTGCTGGGGGAGGACCTCATGGGACTGCTCTACGGCGATCGCTTTCCCGGCGCGGGCCAGGTCTGCCGGATCCTGAGCGTCTCCTACGTGGCCCTGGCGGTGGGCCAGTTCTTCGGCAACGGGCTGATCGCCACCGACCGCCAGCAGCGCTTCTTCCCACCCCTGGCGATCAGCGCCGCGGTGGCCGTGGTGGCCATCCTGCTGCTGGTCCCCGGCCGTGGCGGGCCCGGAGCGGCGCTGGGCATGCTCGCGGCTCATGGCACGTTGCTGGCGGTGTCGTCCTGGGTGGGGCGCGACCTGGTGGTGCGGGCGCTGTGGCGGCCGGTGGCCGTGGCGGGAACCGGGGCGGCGATGATGGCCCTCGCCGTGTCGCTGTGGGCGGACGGTCCGCTGGCCGGCCGGATCGGGCTGGGCGTGGCGGCCTACCTGGCGGTCGTCGTGCCGGGAGCGCTGGGCTGGCTGAAGACCCAGGCCCGCACCGTGGGGCTCTAGCCCGGATCATTCACGAAGGGCCCGCTCCGCGGCCGCCGTCCGGCTCACCGCCACGGTGATCAGCCACGCCGTCAGGATCACGAAGGTCGGGTTGTTCAGATGCTCCTCGAAGAAGAACACCCCGGCACAGTGCACGGCGACCATGCCGGCCAGCAGCCCGGGGCCATCACGGCCGCCCAGCCCGCGCAGGGCCACCACCGCCAGGGTGACCAGCACGGCCAGGCCCAGGGGCAGTCCCAGGTAGACGGCCGCCTGCAGGAAGGCGTTGTGCGTGGCGGGCAGTCCGGAGGCGTCGTAGAGCACCTCCTTGCCGCGCGTGACGCCCAGGCCCAGGGGATGCTCCACGGCGATGGCCAGGGACTCGGCGTTGCTCTGCAGGCGCTCCTCGGCATTGGCGGTCATGGCCGCGGCATCGCGCCAGCGGCTCCAGCCGCCCGGGGGGCCGTAGACCAGCACCAGGGGCACCACCACCATCACCAGCAAGGCGGCCACGGCCACCCCGCGGCCGATCTCCCGCGCCGCGAGGAAGGCGTAGCCCACGGTCACCACCGCCGCCACCAGGGGGCCGCGCGTGCTGGTCAGGTGCAGGACCAGCAGGAAGCCCACCAGCGAGCCCAGGAGCAGCCAGAGCGAGCAACGGCCCCGGAAGTAGAGGTACAGGCCCGCCGGCACCATGAGGCTGACCACCGTGCTGCTGGCGTTGTGCTGACCGTGCAGGCCGGGGATGCGCACGGTCTGCCCCACGAAGTGGTGGAACTGCGAGCCGCTGGAGGAGAGGCCCACCAGGCGCAGGTAGCCCTCCAGGCCCGCGGCCTGGAGCAGCACCACCGCCACGTTCACCAGCCCCCCCAGCAGCAGGCCCCACGCGAAGCGCTCCCGCGCGGCCTGGTCGCGCAGCGCCGCGGCGAGGAACAGAGCCCAGGGGACGGCCAGCAGCCAGCGCAGGGCCTGCACCGCGGTGGCGGGATCGCCATCGAGGACCGCCATGAGCAGCCAGCCGGCAGGCCAGGGGACGATCAGCGCCAGCGCCACCAGCGGCGCCGGTCGCAGGCCGCCACGCGCCAGCGATACCACCAGCCACACGGCGGCGGCGAGGGCCAGCGCGTCGGTGGCTCGCGGCGAGGAGGGCACCGTGGGCAGCAGGTAGAGATTCACCGAGAGCAGGAACCCGGCCAGCCAGGGTGTGGTTTGCAGGAACCTGTCGGGCATCCGGTGTCCCCTCCGGCCGTGCGACGGGCCCCGGCCGGGCCCGCATCTTGGTCCAGGATGCGCCCCGCCGGTGTGGGCGTCAAGCGCGGCCGGACGCTCGGCACTTGACAACCGTGGCATCCGGGGTTTCAGAGTTGTCCCGACCGTCGCATCACCCTACGACCAGCCCGGAAGGATCCCCCATGAGCTTGCTCCACTGCCACTCCCGTCCCGCCGCGGACCGTTCCGCGCGGCCGCTGTCCGCCGGCCTGCTGGCGCTGTCGTTGGCCCTCGCCCTGCTGATCGGCTGCGGCGATCCCGTCGCACGGGACCTCGCCGAGGACGGCCTGCACGTCGAGGACGTGACCGCGGGCGAGGGCCCGGTGGCGGCCCCTGGCGACCATCTGCGGGTGCGCCACACCACCTGGATCTGGCGCGATGGGGAGACCACCCGCGAGGTGGCGGGGAGCGGGGAGGAGCCCCTCGGATTCATCCTGGGCCGTGGCGAGGTGATGCCAGGCTGGGACACCGGCCTGCTGGGCCTGCAGGCGGGCGGCGTGCGGCGGTTGATCATGGCACCGGAGATGATCGGCCGCGAGCACCGGCCGCGCGGGCTGGCCGCCGACGACGTGCTGCTCAGCGAGGTCGTCCTCGAGGAGATCGCGAGGATCCAGGTGCGCGAGCTGGAGGCGGGCGGCGGCCGGCGGGTCGATCGCGGCGATTACGTGACCATCCATTACGAGGGCTGGCAGTTCCGGGACGGCGAGAAGGCGGATCGGTTCCTGAGCAGCCGCGAGGACGGGGGCGAGCCGGTGGGCGTGATGATCGGCGCCGGCATGGTCAATCCCGGCCTCGACCAGGGCCTCGAGGGCATGCGCATCGGCGGTCGGCGCCAGGTGATCGTCCCGCCGGCGCTGGCCTATGGCGACCGGGGGCGCGGCGACGTGCCGCCGGGGGCCACGCTCCTGTACGAGGTGCAGGCGGTGAGCGGGCCGCAGGTCGCGGTCGAGGTGGTGCGGGAGGGCGAGGGCGAGGCCGTCGGGTCGGGCCAGCGCGTGCAGATCCACCTGGCCGGCTGGGTGGCCGAGTCCGACGGCAGCAAGGGCGCGCAGTTCCAGGACAGCCGGGATCTGGGCTCGCCGCTGAACATCATCCTGGGCAGCTTCAAGATCCAGCCGGGCCTGGAACTGGGGTTGCGGGGCATGCGGCCGGGGGAGATCCGGCGCCTGCAGATCCCCGCGACCATGGCGTTCGGGCGTCGCGGCTACCACCGGGCCGACCGGACCCTGGTGCCGCCGGACACCGACGTCATCTACGAGGTGGAACTGCTCGCCTCACCGCAGACCACGCGCTGAGGGCGGTGGACGACGCCGGTGGCCATGGCCACGCCGCACGGGGGCCGGTCCGGAGCGATCGGCCCCCGCCGTCTGCGCCCCGATCGCTGGCCGGGACTGGCCGATTTCGCGAATTCTGCTAAACCTTGATCGCTGTCGGCAGACGCGATACCTTCAGCGCCTGCTTTTCAGCGGACCGACGGCTTCATGCCGCTCGCCGCGGCCGACCTGCCCCCGGGGACGGCCGCCTCTGTATTCCGGTGAGGATCACGCCGGACGTGGTCGTCCCTCAAGGAGCTCTCCCCGATGTTGTTGTATCTCATTCCCCTCGCAGGCGTCCTGGCGCTGGTCTTCGCGCTGTTCAAGGCCGCCTGGGTCAAGCGGCAGGACGCCGGCACCGAGACCATGGTCGAGATCGCCGGTCACATCCAGGAGGGCGCCATGGCCTTCCTGGTGCGCGAGTACCGGGTGCTGGCCATCTTCGTGGTGGCGGTGGCCGCCATCCTCGCGGTGGGCAACCTGAACCAGGACGACAGCCACTGGCTGATCGGCCTGAGCTTCGTGGTGGGTGCCATCTGCTCCGGCCTGGCCGGGTTCTTCGGCATGCGCATCGCCACCGTGGCCAACGTGCGGACCACCAGCGCCGCCCGCACCAGCCTGAACCAGGCCCTGGCCGTGGCCTTCAGCGGCGGCACGGTGATGGGCATGGGCGTGGTCGGGCTGGGCGTGCTCGGCCTCAGCCTGCTGTTCATCCTCTATCGCAACCTCTTCGGGGCCGACGTCGAGAGCGTACCCCAGGTGCTGCAGGTGCTCAGCGGCTTCTCCCTGGGCGCGAGCAGCATCGCGCTGTTCGCCCGCGTGGGCGGCGGCATCTACACCAAGGCCGCGGACGTGGGCGCCGACCTGGTGGGCAAGGTGGAGGCGGGCATCCCCGAGGACGACCCGCGCAACCCCGCGGTGATCGCCGACAACGTGGGCGACAACGTGGGCGACGTGGCCGGCATGGGGGCCGACCTCTTCGAGAGCTACGTGGGCTCGATCATCGGCACCATGATCCTGGGCGTGGGCTTCGCCACCGCCCATCCGGGCGTGGCGGTGGCCGACGCGGTGCTGCTGCCGCTGGTGCTGGCGGGCGCGGGCATCGTGATCTCCATCATCGGCACCTTCTTCGTGCGCGTGAAGGAGGGCGGCAATCCCCAGACCGCGCTGAACCTGGGCACCTTCGGCGCCGGCGGCATCATGGTGATCATCTCTTACTTCGTGATCGCCGCGCTGGTGCCCAACGGCGCGATGGGCGTGTTCGGCGCCACCGTGGCCGGCCTGCTCGGCGGCATCGCCATCGGTATGCTCACCGAGTACTACACCGCCGAGAACCGGGGCCCGGCCCACGCCATCGCCCGTGCGAGCGAGACCGGCTCGGCCACCAACATCATCGCCGGCCTGGCCACCGGCATGATCTCCACCGCCCTGCCCATCATCGTGCTCAGCGCGGTGATCATCGTGGCCCATCAGACCGCCGGTCTCTACGGCATCGGCATCGCGGCGCTGGGCATGCTCTCGACCACGGGCATCCAGCTGGCGGTGGACGCCTACGGGCCCATCGCCGACAACGCCGGCGGCATCAGCGAGATGGCGCATCTGGGGCCGGAGGTGCGCGGCCGCACCGACAAGCTGGACGCCGTGGGCAACACCACCGCGGCCATCGGCAAGGGCTTCGCCATCGGCTCGGCGGCGCTCACCGCCCTGGCCATGTTCTCCGCCTACCAGCAGGCCGTGGACCTGGACAAGATCGACCTGCTGCGCCCGGTGGTGCTGGTGGGCGTGATGCTGGGCGCCATGCTGCCCTTCCTCTTCTCGGCCCTGGCCATGAACGCCGTGGGGCGGGCGGCCTTCTCCATGATCGAGGAGGTCCGGCGGCAGTTCCGCGAGATCCCCGGCCTGCTCGAGGGCACCGCCAAGGCCGACTACCGGCGCTGCGTGGACATCTCCACCGCCGCGGCCATCCGTGAGATGGTGGTGCCGGGCCTGATCGCCGTGGCCACCCCGGTGGTGGTGGGATTCGTGGGCGGCACCGAGATGCTCGGCGGCCTGCTGGTCGGCGTGACGGTCAGCGGCGTGCTGATGGCCCTGTTCCAGAGCAACGCCGGCGGCGTCTGGGACAATGCCAAGAAGCACATCGAGGGCGGGCATCACGGCGGCAAGGGCAGCGAGGCCCACAAGGCGGCGGTGGTGGGAGACACCGTGGGCGATCCCTTCAAGGACACCAGCGGCCCGAGCCTGAACATCCTGATCAAGCTCATGTCGGTGATCTCGGTGGTGATCGCTCCCATGCTCGTCTGATCACGGATCTCCCGATTCCTTGATCTCTGGACGGCCGTTCCGCAGGCGCGGGGCGGCCGTCTGCGTGGAGGAAACCCGCAAAACGCGGCGGAATCGGTGATGTGGAGAAAATTGCCGGATAGCACGTTTTGCGGATAAAAATCGCGGATATTTTAGAACTTAGCCGAATATTAGCCTTAAAGCGGCGTGGTGAATCGTGCTAAAATCCCTCCGTCGGGCAAAATGTGATGGTCATCGAACGTCCCGTCGAGGCCCGACCCGCAATCTGCGGCATTCCGGACCCGGTCCCCGCGCGTCCGGGACCTGATCAACGTCTCTCCCTGCGGGGAGAGCGCAACCTGAAGGATCTGCAACATGCGTAAACTGCTAGTGTTCGCCATGATGCTCGCCCTGGTCGGCTCCGCCGTCGCCTACGACCTCGGTGCCGAGAAGCCCGCCAAGCCGGTCGTCAACTACCCGGTGAACGTCCCCAACCCGGCCCTGCAGGGTGGCGACACCATCCTCGAGGCCGTCGAGGTGACCCTGCCCGTCGTCGACGGCACCGGCACCACCGAGGGCTACACCGACGATTACGACGAGGTCTGCCCGTTCGACGGCTCCACCTCGCCGGACGTGGTCTACACCTTCACCCCTGGCGCCGACACCGCCGTGGACATCGATCTGCTCGGCTCGGACTATGACACGAAGGTGTACGTCTACGACGTGGACATGGCGCTCATCGCCTGCAACGACGACTTCCACTCCGACTGGACCTCGAAGATCGAGGGCATGGCCGTCTCGGCTGGCATGCAGTACTTCGTGATCGTCGACGGTTACGGCGGTGCCTTCGGCAACTACGTGATCAACATCAGCGAGTTCACGCCCTGCGTGATCGAGTGCCCGGCCGGCGCCACCCTCGAGGGCGAGCCCGCCATCGTCGACGGCTACGTCGACGAGTACAACGGTGGCTGCAACACCGAGGGCAGCAACC
>CAZWYF010000010.1:88219-89541 GCA_964637835.1 uncultured Fibrobacteraceae bacterium | reverse complement strand
TACACGGCAAGAAGGCCCCGCCGTGTGGCGGGGCCTTCCTGCGCTGCTCCGGTCATGATGCATTCGGAGCCTGGCGGCCGGTGCGGGCCGACCGCCGATCAGACGTGGTCCATCTCTGCGAAGTCGTGCATGTAGCGGAAGGTCTTGCTCGAGCGGATCTTCTCGAACGCCTCCTCCTTG
The DNA here is from genome assembly GCA_964637835.1 of uncultured Fibrobacteraceae bacterium. Lineage (GTDB taxonomy): Bacteria > Krumholzibacteriota > Krumholzibacteriia > LZORAL124-64-63 > LZORAL124-64-63 > Glo-17. Next base: position 89,361 of record CAZWYF010000010.1, on the reverse strand, counting down.
ATCTGACGGATGCGCTCGCGGGTCAGGCCCATGACCTGGCCGATCTCCTCGAGGGTCATCTCACGGTCGGTGCCCAGGCCATAATACATGCGCAGGACCCGGGCCTCGCGCTCCTTCAGGTCGCCGAGCATGCGCTCGATGGAGGTGTGCAGATCGTCCTCCATGACCTGGGAGTCCGGACCCTCGCTGCCGGTGTCCTCGAGGAAGTCGAGATAGGTGCTGTCCTCGTCGTTGCCCACGTAGTCGTCGAGGAAGAAGTTGTCCTGCATCAGCGGCAGGGTGTCCTTGACCTCGTCCACGGACAGGCCGAGCACCTTGGCGATCTCCTCGGCCTCCGGCTTGCGGCGCAGCTTCTGCTGCAGCTCACCGCTGACCTTCTTGATCTGGTTGAGCACCCGCGCCCGGTTCAGGGGCATGCGGACGATCTTGCTGTGGTTGGCCAGTGCGGCGAGGATCGACTGACGGATCCACCACACGGCGTAACTGATGAACTTGTAGCCGCGGGTCTCGTCGAACCGCTGGGCGGCCTTCAGCAGGCCGAGGTTGCCCTCGTTGATGAGATCCTCCAGCGGCACGCCGTAATGGGCGTACTCCTTGGCGATGGACACCACGAAGCGCAGGTTGGCCTTCACCAGGCGGTGCAGGGCCTGGGAGTCGTCCTGGTGGATCCCACGGGCCAGTTCGCACTCCTCCTCGCGGGTGAGCAGGTCGTACGCCTTGACTTCCTGGAAGTAGAGATCCAGGTTGCTCATCAGCTGAGCGGCCCCGGCCCCGCTCTTCTCGGTCTGCTTGCGGCTGGCAGCGGGCTTGCGACCGGCGGCCTTGCGGGCAGCGGGCTTGCGGGTCGTCGGCTTCTTGGCGGTGGCCTGCTTGCTGGTCCGGGCCATGGTTACCTCGCTCTCACGGGTCGATTCCCGACGAAAAAAGTGGGGATCGGGAAGAATTTACCTAGCTATTAACAATATCCGTACCAGGTCTGAGGGTATTTCCGACCTCCTGGCCGACGGCGCAACCATCTGCAATAATACACTTTACACGACGCGCCCCCACGCCATACTCCGACCTTTTTGATCATGTATTGACAGTTTGTCAAAATCGCCTCCCGTGGGTTGCCATCGTGTCACCGGGACGCCACGCTCACC
>CAZWYF010000010.1:83775-88119 GCA_964637835.1 uncultured Fibrobacteraceae bacterium | reverse complement strand
CCCCCGGCACGCCGTGGCGCACACCGGCCCGGCCACAGCCCGCGGTTTTGCTTTGGCGGGACCCGGGACGACCGTTATCGTGGCGCCATGGCTTCCACCCCTCGCGCATCCAGGCAACGCGCTGCTCTCCTCGCCCTCGGTGGGCTCGTGCTGGTCCTCGGCACCCTCGCCCTGGCCCTCGCCTGGCACACCACCGGCGATCTCGACCTGCTGTTGCACGACCGGGTCGGGCGCGACATCCTCGCCGGCGAGCCCATCCCCGGGACCAACCGCTATTCCTTCACCGCCCCGGAACATCGCTGGGTCGACCACGAGTGGGCCTTCCAGGTGCTGGTGGCCCTGGCTGGCGACCTCGGCGGCGGCGAGGCCCCCTCGCAGCGGGTGGCCGGCTGGCAGGTGCTCCGCCTGCTCCTGACCGGCCTGCTGGTGCTGGTCCTGATCCGGGAGGTTCCCTGGCGCGCGGCGGACCGCGCGGGAAATCACGCAGCGCCGCTGGCGCTGGTCGGACCCGTGGCCCTGCTGGCGCTGGGCCTGCTCTGGACGCGGTTGACGCTCCGGCCGGAACTGCTGAGCTTCGTCCTGCTGGTCCTGGTCCTGCGACGCAGCGAGGCGGCTTTCGCGGCCGGGGCCGCACCCGGCTGGCGGTCGCTGGCCCTCGCCCTGCTCGATCCGCGCCGCCCGGGCGGCCAGGCCCTCCTGCTGACGCTGTTCTGGTACCAGTGCCATGGTTTCGCGGCCCTGAGCGTCGTGATCTGGCTCCTGGGCGGCTTGCTGGGTCGGCGGCCGGCTGGCTGGCGGGATCGCGGGCGCCTGGCCGCCGGTGGCGCCGCGCTGGCGCTGCTCGCCGGCCTCGCCACCCCGGCCGGCGTGGATGGATTGCTCTATCCCCTGCGGGTGATCGGTCAGTTCCAGGCGCCGGGCGTGGACCTGCAGCAGACCATCAGCGAACTGGTGCCCGTGCTCGCGACCCGGGGCAGCCTCGCCCTGACCATCCCGCTGTTCCAGGCCGCCCTCGTCTGGGGCGTCCTCTGGACGGTGCTGCTCTGGCCCCGTGTCGACCGCGTGCGCCTGGTCCTCTGGCTGCTCGCCGCGGGCGCCGCCTGGCAGGGCCAGCGGCACCTCGGCTTCCTGGCCGTGACGCTGATCCTGCTCCACGGTCACCTGGGACCCGCGTCCGCGGTCACCATCCTGCAGCGCCTCGCGGCCCGGCGACCCGCCCGGCTCGCCGGACCCTCGAGCCGGCGCCTGGTCGCCGCGGCCGCGGTCGTCCTGCCGGTGCTCAGCCTGGCCCTCGGCGGCTGGTGGTTGAGCGCCTTGCCCGGCGACCACTTCTACCTGCGCGAGGGCGTGGCGCGGCGCTGGGGTGGCGGCCTGACTGCCGCGGTCTACCCGGTGGGGGCCGCCCGCGAGGCGCGATCCCTCGCGGCGCCTCGCATCGCCAACAACGTGGACGCCGCCTCCACCCTCATCGCCCTGGAGGCCGGTCCGGTGGCCATCGACGGCCGGACCGAGGCCTATCCGGCCACCACGTGGCGCCAGTACGCCACCTTGCGCGCGGGCGGTGCGCCCGCCCTGGCCCAGCTCCGCCGCTGGAAAGCCGAGACGGTGGTCCTCGCCCATCGCAATGCCGCCGCTCAGCCGCTGCTCCGCACGCTACTCGGCGATCCCGGCTGGCGCCTCGCGTTCGTCGATGCGTCGGGGGTGGTCCTGCGGGCGGGGACGGCCGCGCGGCCCGGTCCCAGCGCCGCCGACCGGCTCTCCAGCGCCGCCATCGCCCTCGAGCGCCGGATCGAGCAGGCCGCGCCGGGACGGCGGGCCGACCTCGCCGACCGCGCCGCCTCCCTCGCCTCCGTCCTGCAGCTCGCAGAGCTCGCTGGGCCGGCCCGGCGCCTGCTGACCGCCGGCCTGGCCCGCTGCCCGGACCACCCGGTGCTGCTCCACAACCTGGGCAACATCCTGCTGGCCGAAGGCGACCTGCGGGGTGCCCTACGCCGCTTCGAGGCGGCGGCCCGGGGCAATCCCGCCGCCGCGCCACCGCTGGTGAACGCGGGCACCTGCCTGTTCCGGCTCGGTCGGCTCGAGGCAGCGGCCGCCGCGTTCGCCGCGGCGGCCGGTCGGGATGGACGGAATTTCCAGGCCTGGGCCAACCTCGCCGAGGCGCGACGGCAGCTCGGCGACCGGGACGCGGCGGCGGCGGCCTACGAGCGGGCCCTGGAGCTCGCGCCCGATGATCGCCGCCTGCGCGCCAGGGCCCGCAGCCTCTGACCAGCCGCCCCGGCGCCCGGCGCGCGCAGCTGGTCCGGATGCTGGTCCGGATGCGAAGGCGACCAGGCCGGCGCCCCCGGCGCCAGTGCGTCACCTGGTCCGTGCTAGTACGTCACCTGGTCCGTGCTAGTACGTCACCTGGACCGTGTAGGTCAGCACCGCCTCGTCATCGGCCGGCACGTCCACCGCGAAGCGGATCGCCTGCGCGGAGAGCTTCTCGTGCGGCACGCTGCTGCGCAGGATCTGCCAGTCGCCACCCACGCGCTCGAGCAACTCGATGGTGACGGCCTCCTCCTTGCGGTTGCGCAGCGTGATCTCCCAGGTGGTCTGGTGGACGCGGTCGGAGACGCGGCGATAGTCCTGCCGCACGCGCTCGGCCACCAGGTCGAAGGCCTTGCCCACGCGCAGCTCCACCTCCTCGTTCCGTGGCGTGTGGCCGATGCGATCCTCGCCCAGGAGCTGGCGCTTGCCCGCCTCGGACTGGCCATAGACCCTCACCACGCCCCCGGGGAGCGGCAGCCCGAGCCGATTATCCTCGCGATTCTCGAACCGGTAGCTCACCCAGACGTCCTGGCGGTCCTCCTGCGAACCGCCACGGAAGTACTGGCTGCCGCCCTCGACGGTGTAACGGCGCTCGACGCCGACGCCCGCCGCCTCCAGCAGGGAGACCTGCTTGCTGCTGTTGTCGGGCAGGTCGGTGGCCCAGGGCACGGTGTAGAGGTGGTAGTCGTAGAGGGTCTCCTCCTGCACCTGGGGCGCCCCGGCCGCGAACTTGGCCTCGGCCATCACCATGTCGCCTCGCCGCATGGCGGTGCGCACCTGGTTGATCTCGCCGGCCACGAGCTGCAGGCCCGCCCGCTCGTAGCCCGTCCCGCTGCGGTTCTCCACGGTCACCCAGCCCTTGAGGTCGGCCTCCTCGCCGGCGGCATCGAGCTGCAACACGTAATCCGCGCTCCAGGAGAGCCCGCCGGTGAGATAGCTCACATCCAGCTCCGCCTCGCCGGCGCGGTCGGTCTCGGCCCGCCAGACCAGCGTCGGCCGGGCGCGCAGGTTCTCCGGCAGCTGCGGCAGGGCGATGCGCCCGGGCACCTCGAAGACGATCTCCCCGTCCACCCGGTAGACCGGGCCGGCGGCGATCCCGAGCAGTCGTCCGCTGACGCGCTCGCCATCCTCCTGGATCCAGGAGACCTCGCGGCCCACGTACTTCTCCAGGATCTTCTCCCGCGACATCAGGTCGAACTCGTAGTTCTGCTCGCGGATCACCAGCCCCGTGCGGCCGCCCACCTCCACCAGCAGCGTCTGGGGCCGGATCTTGGCCGGCACGCCACGCAGCTCGAGATCGAACCCGCCCCGGGGGAGGTCCACGCGGCGGACCTCGCGGATCAGGGCGAGGTCCTGGTTGTAGACCGTCAACTCGAGGGTGGAGCGGTCGTCCGGCTCGCTGGCGGCGATCTCCGCGGCCAGGACCGGTCGCCTCGCGTCGCCAGCCACCAGACCGAGCAGGACGACGAGGGCGAGGGCGGATAAGCGGTGGCAACGCATGGCAAGCCTCCTGGAACGCGGCGAGTCCCGGCTAAAGCGCACCGGGCGGGGGTCGATCCCTGTCATACATCAGACGGCGCGGTCGCGCCACCCGTATACCCGCGGTGACGGACGCCGTTCCCAGGCGCCGGCGGAGGCAAGCATGCAGCAGACGGTCATCATCGCCGACGACGCCCACTTCATGCGGCACATGCTCCGCGACATCCTGCAGGACCTCGGACTCGACGTGATGGCCGAGGCGGCCGACGGCGAGGAGGCGGTCGTCCGTCATCTCGAGCACCGGCCCGACGTGACCATGCTGGACATCACCATGCCCGGCCTCGGTGGCGTGGAGGCCTGCCGCCGCATCTGCGGCCACGATCCCGACGCCCGCGTGATCATGATCTCCGCCCTCGGCCAGAAGGACGAGGTCCTGGCCGCCGTGCGCGCAGGTGCACGGGACTTCGTGATCAAGCCATTCGAGCCCGACCGCGTGGCCGACACCGTGCGCGGCGTGCTGCGCCAGGAGCCGGCCTTCGGATAACCGGTCTTCGGCTG
>CAZWYF010000010.1:0-83675 GCA_964637835.1 uncultured Fibrobacteraceae bacterium | reverse complement strand
TCCGGGCCCTCGTCTGCTCCGTCCCGCGATCGGGCGGCGCTCGGTCGGGCCGGCGCCCTGCCCCGGTCGGCGCCACCGCTCCATCGCGGCGGCTCAGCGCAGGATCACCACCAGCGCCACCAGTCCCAACGGGATCGCGTAGAACGCGAACTTCCAGAAGTGCTTCTGGATCACGGCCAGGGCCGTCCAGCGGATGGCCAGCAGGCCCACGACGAAGGCCGCCGCGGCGGCGAGCACCAGCGGCACCGGACCGGTATCGCCGGCGCGCTCGCCACCGAGCAGCATGAGCACCAGCGCCCCGCCGATGGCCGGCACCGACAGCAAGAAGCTGAACCGGGCCGCCTCCGCCCGCGCCAGGCCCAGCCACAGCGAGGCGGCGATGGTGCTGCCCGACCGGCTGATCCCCGGACAGATGGCCAGGGCCTGGGCACACCCCACCAGTAGCGCCTTGCCCAGGGGCACCGGCCGCGGCTCCCACTCGCCCGGTGCCTGCGCCGCCGGCCTCGCCGCCCGCGTGGAAAGCAGGATCGCGCCGGTGACCAGCAATCCCAGCGCCGCGTACACCGGCGCCGCGAAGGCCGCCTCCACCACGTCCTTGAGCAGCAATCCCACCAGCACCGCCGGCAGCGTGCCCACGGCCAGGGCGAGGATGTACAGCCGCGCCGCGCGATCGAGGCGCAACAGCCGCAGGACATCGCGCCGGTAGACCGCCAGCACCGATACCAGGGTGCCGGTGTGCAGCACCACGTTGAGCATGAGGTCGCCCTCATGGGTACGCATGAGGTTCTGCAGCAAAACCAGGTGACCGGAGCTCGACACCGGCAGGAACTCCGTCAGGCCCTGCACCACGGCCAGGATGAGGATCTCGATCATGACGACCTCGGGGAAGACGACCTCGGGGAAGACGACCGCGAACAGGCGATCAGGGAGTGAGGGGACCGGCGTCCGGACCCGCGGGGGCCTCGGTGCGCAGCAGGCGGGCCAGATGATAGTGGCGCCGCGCATCGGCGGCCAGGCCGAGGGCGTCGCAGGTCAGGCCCAGCTGGAAGTGGATCCGGCTGTCCTCGGGAAAGGTGGCCTCGGCCTGGCTGAGCGCCGCGAGGGCCGCCTTGTACTGCTCCAGCTTGTGCAGGCAGACGCCGCGATGGAAGTGTGCGCGCACCAGCGTCGGCTCCAGGCGCAGCACCATGTCGAACCGCGCCAGGGCCTCGTGATACCGCCCACGCTTGAGCAGGCAGACTGCCGCGTGATAATGGCCGCGGCCGTAGTCGCGGTCGCACCGCACGCTGTTCTCGAAGGCCTCCAGCGCTCGCACCAGATCGCCGGTGCCCAGCAGCACCAGGCCGAGGCTGCAGTAGCTCGCGGCATCGGGCGCGGTGTTGACCGCCTCGGAGAAGGCCCGGACGGCGTCCTCGTGGCGGCCCGCCTCGGCGTACAGCGCGCCGAGATTGTGGTGGGCGGCGGCCGGGGCGTCATCCAGGAAGGTGGCCCGCTGGTAGGCGGCCAGGGCCTCCTCGCGGTGTCCCAGGTGGTCGAGGGCCGCCCCCAGGTTGGTGAGCATGCGCGCATCGGTGGGGCGCCGCTCCAGGCCCGCGCGGAACCAGCGACGCGCCTCGCTGTAGCGGCCGCTCTTGAGGCAGACGCAACCCATCCGGTATAGCCAGTCGGGATCGTCGGGACGCCGCGCGATGGCGTCCCGGTAGAGGTCGTGCGCGGTCTCGAGATCCCCGGCGTCCTCGGCGCGGCGGCCGCGGGCGAAGACCTCGGCAGCGGAGGGTCCGGCGTCCGGATGGTGGTCGTGCGGGTGGCTCGGCATGGCCGCAATGTACCCCCTGCGGCCCCGGGGGTCAACGCTCGCCGCTGGTCAGTCCTCGACCACGCGGACCTCGAGGATGATCCGTCCGGTACCATCGCGCCCGAGGGCGCTGCGCGGCACCCGGACCGGGATGATCAGCGCCGCATGGTCGTCGCCGGCCGCCGGGCCCGACCCCTTCGCGGGCCCGGCCGACGCGTCGCCCCCGCCGGGATTCCGGGCCGCCTCCCAGCCGGGCGTGTGGGGCGTGCCCGGCACGGGCGGGTTGGGATCCACGGTGAACGCGTCCTGCGGCGCGTCCGACGCCTCGCTCGCGCGCTGCAGGATCTGGCTGAGCGTCAGGCTCAGCACCGCCTTGAGCGTCTCGCGCACGCCCTCGCCGTTGCCCGAGACGGCGGGAAACGACAGCAGCCCCCATGGATTGAGCAGGCTCTCCAGGCGGTCGACGGGCAGGATGTCCGCCGCGTCGCGGCCGTTGTACTGCAGCACCATGGGCATGGACATCAGGTCCAGCCGCCAGGTGTCGAGGAAGGTCTTCAGGCCCTCCATGGCGCTCAGGGCGCCATCCAGGCCATTCCCGGTGGAGCCGCAGACGAAGACGATGCCGTCGAAGGGGACCTCCCGGCCGGCAGCGAGGCGGTCTTCCTCGCCAGCATCCACGGCCTGGACGAAGACCTGCCAGTCCCCCTGGTTGCCGTTGCGGAGCATGAAGGCGATCTGGCGCGACGGATCGCTGGTCGCCACGGCCAGGCGGTGCTCTGCCGGCAACGACGCCTGGATCTGCGCCAGGTTCTCGCGCTTCCCGCATCCGGGCGGGCCATAGTAGAGGATGCGGCAGGTCCGCGTGGCCGTGGCCATGGTCGTCGGCAAGGTCGGCCTCCAGGCTCCAGGAGAACGTGGTCGTCCACCACCGCCTTGCAACCGGCATGCCATTTACGGCCCGGGCAACCGCCCGTCCAGCAGGCACTTATCGGCCCTCCCGGGACGACCTCGCCAGGAGGCCCGCAATTTGCACGGCACCATGCGGAAAACCCGGAGCACCTGGACCGCAGAGCGGCGCAACCTGCCCGCCTCCACCACGGGAGAGGACCATGGCGACCAAGACCAACACCGATCAGATCCTCCGCACCATGTTCGCGCGCCTGCTGCAGCTGGAGGTGGAACCGGACCTCGAGCAGCGCCTGAGCGCGGTCATCGACAGCGTCATGGAACGCGTGGGCGGCAATTTCGACCTGGAGACCGTGCAGGGACAGAACACGTTCCGCGCCCTGCTCTGCTCCATGGTGGTCCACGGCTGGGGCAACGGCATGCACCCCTTCCACAATCCGGCGACCGACCAGGACGGCCAGCCGGTGGAGGTGCGCGTCAGCAAGGACATCCTGGTGGCCATGGCCGACCTGCAGGCCCTGCGCTACGTGAAGAAGGACCCCGACGGCCGGGTGCGGAAGGCGCTCTTCGAGCCGGACCAGAACCAGCGCGTCAAGCAGCACATCGACGACATCCTCGGCGAGATCTCCCGCGACCGCTGGCCGGGGGCCTGAAGCGCGGGCCGGGACTCCTGGCCCCCGGACGACGTGAGGAGGCGCCCGCCGCGGAGGATGCGGCGGGCGCCTCGTCATGCCCGTCCAGGACCGAGGTCGGTGGTCTAGAAGACGTGCTGTCCCTCGGCCAGGATCTCGTTGAGCGCGTCCTTGAAGTACGTGGTGGAGGTGGCGCTCTCCGCCCCCACCTTCTCCTTGTAGAGCTCCCAGGACTTCTTGATCTCGGCGCCCAGGACCTCCAGCAGGTTGCCCTCGGCGAGGGCCTGATCACGGGCCTCGCGGTTGTAGACCAGGATGTCGGAGACCAGCGCCCGCGCGAGCATCTCGTTCTTGTCGCGACGACGGCGCCGGGCGCCGCGCGGCGGCTCGGCGGTGGCCACGCCCGCGGCCGGGCGCTCCTGCCGGGCGGCCGCGGCGGGGGCCGCGGTGGGGGACGCGTGGTCGGCCGCGGGGCGTTCCACGGCGGCCGCGGCGGAGGCGGGCTCGAGCACGAGGTCGTCCGTCCCGCTGGTGGGTGTGGGCCGGGGAGCCGGCGGTGGCGCGGCCGCGGCGACCGGCGCCTCGCGGGTCGCAGCCTCGCGGTGGGCCCCGTCCAGCTCGAACACGGCCCCGCAGTCGGGGCAGCGGACGCGGATCTTGCGCGGCGGCACCTTGCTCGCGTCCAGACGGTAACTCGTCCGGCAGGCCTCGCAGGTGGTGATCATGGCCGGATTCCTCCTCGGTCCGTTGGCAGGGGCGGTCTCTCCCGCCCTAGATCGACGCCTGACGCCCCGGCTTTAGCGTCACGCCGCGGTCCCCGGGCCGCCCCTCGCCCCCACGGGCCACCCGCACGGCCGGCTCAGCCGGCGGCCAGCGGGATCACGTCGCCGTAGGCGGCCGCCAGCGTCCGCCGCAACGGCCCGTGCGCGGGATCCCGGAGCCGGGGGTCGGCCGCGAGCAACGCACGCACGTCCTCCGCCACGGCGCTGGCCAGCGCCGCGTCGCGCAGGGGGTTGGCCAGGCGGAATCCGGGGGCGCCATGCTGTCGCAGGCCCCAGAGGTCGCCCGGCCCACGCTGGCGCAGGTCCTCCTCCGCGAGCCGGAACCCGTCGCTGGTCGCGGCGAAGAAGCGCAGGCGTTCCAGGGTCTCGGCGGCCAGCTGGTCCGGGGCCAGCAGCCAGCACCGGGAGGCCCCGCCGCCGCGACCGATGCGTCCCCGCAGCTGGTGGAGCTGCGCCAGCCCGAACCGCTCCGGCGCATGGATCACCATCCAGGTCGCCTCTGGCACGTCGATGCCCACCTCCACCACCGTGGTCGCCACCAGGACGTCCAGCTCGCCGCTGGCGAAGGCGGCCATGGCCGCCTGCTTCTGGGCCGGCTTCAGCCGGCCGTGGACCAGCCCCACCCGGGCGTCGCGGAACGGCCCCTCCGCCAGGGTCGTGGCCTCGGCGGTGGCGGCCTTGATGTCGGTCCTCTCGGATTCCTCCACCACCGGGTAGATCACGAATCCCCGCTGGCCCGCGGCGATGAGGCGGCGGCACTCGGCGTAGACCGCCTCCTCGCGGCCGGCGGACTCCACGTGCGTGGTGACGGGCTGCCGCCCGGCCGGCAACTGGTCCAGCAGGGAGAGTTCCAGGTCGCCATAGAGCGTGAGCGCCAGGCTGCGCGGGATGGGCGTGGCGCTCATGACCAGCAGGTGGACCGGAAGCTGATCCTCGTCGCGAGCACTGCGTCCGCGCTGGCGGACGCCGAAGCGGTGCTGCTCGTCCACCACCGCCAGGGCCAGCCGCGGCAGGCGGACCGCGTCCTCCAGCACGGCATGGGTGCCGGTCAGCAGCTGCACCTCTCCCGCTCCCGCGGCGGCGAGGATGCGCCGTCGCTCGCGCGCGCCGGTGGCGCCGGTGAGCGTCTCGACCACCACGCCCAGCGGCTCGGCCAGCCGCCGCAGCGTGGCGCCGTGCTGTCGGGCGAGCACCTCGGTGGGCGCCAGGAGCAGGGACTGATAGCCCTGCTCGATGACGAAGAGCGCCGCGATGAGGGCCACCAGGGTCTTGCCCGAGCCCACGTCTCCCTGCAGCAGGCGATGCATGAGCTTGCCGGTGCGCAGGTCGGCCAGGATCTCGGCCAGGACGCGGCGCTGGGCCGCGGTCAGCTCGAAGGGCAGTCCGGCCACCAGGCGCCGGGTCAGGTCCCCCGGCCGCGCCAGCGCCACGCCCGGACGCTGCTCGCGGTGCCGCCGCCGCAGCGCCATCACCAGCTGCACCTCCAGCAGCTCCTGGTAGACCAGGCGTCGCCTCGCGCGGATCAGCTCGTCGCCGTCGGCGGGATAATGCAGTCCGCGCAGCGCGTCGGCCAGCGGCAGCAGATCGCGCGCCTGGCGGAGCGCCGGGGGCAAGGGGTCGTCCAGGCCGGGGGCCAGCTCGGTCAGTACCGAGTGGATCAGCCGTCGCAGCCAGTGCTGGCCGATGCCGGCGGTGAGCGGGTAGACGGGGACCAGGCGTCCGGTGTGGAGGGTCTCCTCCCGGTCGTCGAGGGTCTCGAAGTCCGGGTGCACCAGCTGCGGACGCTGGCCGTGCCGCTGGACCAGGCCGCTGAGCATGACGCGGGTGCCGCCGCGCAGCTGCTTGAGCACGTGGCGCTGGTTGAACCACACGCAGAAGAGGACGCCGCTGCCGTCGTCGACGGTGACGGTCTGCAGGCTGCCGCCCCGCCGGGTGCGGCGCTCGCCGGCGGTGAGCACCTCGCCGAGGACGGTGGCCTCCACGCCGGTCTGCAGGCGGGCGATGGGCTGGACCCGCGAGCGGTCCAGATGGGTCCGGGGCAGGTGGTGGACCAGGTCGCCCGCCGTCTCGACCCCGAGGCGACGCAGGGCCGTGGCCCGCACCGGGCCCACGGTCTTCAGGAACTGGACCGGACTGTCGGCAGTGAGCGCGCGGGTGGCCATGCCTCCGCTCCGGCTGGGGGTCAACGGACCCGCTTGAAGACGTGCGTGCGGTCCCCGGCGGTGATCAGCGGCGTGGTCTCTCCCGGGTCGAGCTCGCCGATGGCCGAGCGCAGCGGCTCGCGCATGTCCCCGGGATCCACCCAGCCGATGTCGCCGCCGCGGACTGCCGTGGGGCCCTCGGAGAAGCGGGCGGCGAGGCCGGCGAAGTCCTCGCCACCGGCCAGCGCCTCGCGTAGCGGTCCGGTGGCGTCGGGATCGCTGGTCACGATGTGCAGCAGGTGGACCTTGCCGGCCGCCAGCTGGCTGGCCGCGTCCTCGCTCACCGCACGCAGCTGCCGCCGCCAGTGATCCAGCTCCGCGTGCGCGGCAGGATCGAGGCGTTCGAGCTGGTCGAGCAGCGGCAAGGCCTCCTCCACGCGGCCGAGGTTCTCGTAGAGCTGCGCGAGGACCACGTGGGCCTGGACGTACTCCGGATCCAGCCGCACGGCCTCCTCGATCTCGGCCACCGCCTCCTCCACCCGCCCCTGGTGCTCGAGGTGGACGCCGTAGTTGAAGTGGGCGACGGGATCGTCGGGACGCCGCGCGAGGTAGGCGCGGAACTCATCGCCCGCCCCCTCGGCGTCGCCGGTCAGCTCGAGGGCGTTGGCCAGGTTGAAGCGGTTGCGCGCGTGGTCCGGGTCCAGGGACACGGCCCGCTTCAGGGCCACCGCCGCGGAGTCCACCTGATCGAGGGCGAACCAGGCCTCGCCCAGTCCGCCCCAGGTGACCGCCGAGGGCATCACCTGCACGGCGTGCCTGAAGAGCTCCACGGCCTCCTGGGGCCTTCCCGCCAGGATGGTCAGCTCGCCGAGGACAACCAGGTTCTCCTCGGACTCGCCCTCGCGCTCGACCACGTCGCGCCAGTGGTCGGCCGCCTGGTCCCACAGTCCCTTGCGCCGCGCCAGACCGGAGAGCATGCGATGCAGCCAGGCCTCGTCCACGCCCTGGAGCTGCAGCTGGTTGAGCAGGTTGTAGGCCTTGGCGTGTTCGCCGGCCTGGAGGCTCAGGCGTGCGAGCGCCTCGAGAACGCCCACGTGGCTGGAATCCAGGGACAGGGCGTGGTCCCACTGCTCCCGGGCGGCCGACACCTCCCCGGCCTCCAGCAGGGCACGACCGTACCAGTAACGCACGTTGGGATTATCGGGAGCGAGGGCGAGGGCGCGCCGGCCGAAGTCCCGGCCCTCCTGCACCCGGCCCTGGACCACCGTCATCATGGTCAGCGGCAGCAGGGACAGCAGGTTGTCGCCCTGCTCGAGGCACTGGCGCAACAACGGCTCGGCGGCGAGGTAGTTGTTCTCGACGAAGAGCTGTCGGCCGGCGGCGCAGGGGTCGTCGGCCGCTCCCGGCTGGCCTCCGGACGGCGCGGCGGGCTGCGCCCGACCCGCGCCGGCCGACACGGTCACCAGCAGCAGGGCGCCGAGGAGGACGATCCGGGGCATCCGATGGGGGTTCGCGGTCACGATCAGCGGACTCCTCACGAGGCGGCTGGAGGGATCGGTCGACCGGGTCGGGACGGCTCCCGACAAGATAAGGCCCGGGCGACCGCGATGGAACCGGCGGTCGCTCAGGCGATCCAGCGGCGGACCGGCTCGAGCCAGAAGGCCCCCGAGAGCCAGGACCACACCACCCGGTCCGGTCGCAAACCCCCACGACGGCGCGCGAGTTCCTCCGCGGCCGGGCCGGCGCCCTGCCGGCGGAGCTGGGCGCAGAGGTCCGGCCCCCAGCTGTCCGGCGCGCCGATGCGGCCAGCCAGGTCCGCCGGCGGCCGTCGGGCGGCATCTCGACAGGCGCGGATCACCAGCAGACCGGTCTCCTCGTCCGCCCAGCGCTCCGCCAGCAGGACCTCCAGGATCTGGCTGGCCGCGTCGGCGTCCCCGGCCAGCAGGGCGTCCCAGGCAGCCAGCTGGCGCCAGGCCGCCGGTTGCAGCGTCCCGGGCGCCGCCGACGCGTCCGACGGCTCCTCCGGGACCTCCGGCAGCGCCGGCAAGCGCTGCCGCCGGGCCACCGCCAGTCGGGCCCGCATCAGCAACGGCCGCTGGTCGGCGCCCCCGCCATCGGGCCAGCGGGTGAGGGCGTCCTCCACCGCCGGCCAGCGCCCGAGCTCGAGCAGGAGCGCGGCGCGCAGGTGATGCAGCTCGGCATCGCCGGTCCAGACCTCGCACAGGCCGTCGAGGCGCCGGGACGCGGCCTCGACGTGGCCCTCGAGGTGCTCGGCGGCCACCAGCAGCAGCTCCGCGCGAGCGAACTGGCGCGGCAGGTCGTTCCAGCCGTCCAGCAGCCTCCGGCACGCCGCGGGTCGATTCGACAGCAGCGCCAGGGTCGCCCGCAGATAGGCCAGGAAGAGTTCCTCGTGGCGACCCACCGTGCCCTCGAGGCGCGGCACGGCGTCCGCGAGGTACCGGTCGGCGGCCGCGATCTCGCCCAGTTCCGCGAGGATCAGGCCGCGCATCGCCACCGCGGTCCGGTAGCGGGGATTCAGTCCCAGGGCCGCGTCCGCCGCGGCGAGAGCCGCCTCGGTCCGCCCCGCCTGGTAGAGAGCGGCCGCCTGCCGGGCCCGGATGTCAGGGTAGCGGGGATAGGCCGCGGCGAGCCGTTCCAGCTCCGCCAGCCCCGCCTCCCAGTGGCCAGCGCGGCACTGCGCCACCGCCTCCGCGAGGCGGGTCTTGGCATCGTCGCCCACCGCCGCCGTGCGCAGCCGCTCGCGCAGCCCCGCCGCCGCCGGCAGCGCGCCCTCCGCGCCAGCGGCCGGGGCCAGTTCGCGGGCGAGGGCGTGGTCCACCCGACGACCGCTCTCGATCAGGCTGGTGAGACTCCCGGCGGCCTCCCGCTCCCGGCCGAGTTGCTGCAGGGCGCAGCATTCCAGGAGCCGGGCCTCGCAGTAGTCCGCGTTGCGGCGCAGGGCCTGGCGCGCGTCGCCGAGGGCCGCCTCCCAGGCCCCGGCCAGCCCCCGGGCCGCGCCGGCCAGGAAGCTGAGATCGGGGAACTCCGGCCACCGCGTGGCCGCCTCGCCGAGCACCTCCGCCGCCGCCGTCGCCTCTCCTGCCCGCAGGCTGCGTTTGCCCTCGGCGACCAGGGCCTGGCGCAGGTAGTACCCCGCCAGCGATCCGCGCGGCGATCCGGGATCCTGCTCGTACACCGGCCGCAGGATCGCGATGGCTTCGGCGGCCCGGCCCTCCTCCAGCAGGGCCACGCCCTGGTGGTAGGCGTCGCTGCCGCGGCCAGCGAAGAGCTTCCGGAGCAGGCCCATGTCAGTCCACGTATTTCCTCTCCCAGGCCGGACGCAGCTTGTCGTCCCCGAGCACGGAGCTGCGGAACCGCTGGCCGGCCGGGAGCGGCGTGGCGGACCCGCCATCCTCGAGAGGAACGGCGCCGACGGGATCGAGGAATCGCCGGCTGGTCTCCGATGGCTCCCGTGAGGCCGGCGTCTCGGACGCCGGCCCGGTCCCGGCCGGTGATCCGGGGTCCGCGGTCGCGGTGGCGTGCGGCAAGGCAGGCGGCGCCCCCTCCTGGTGCCGGGCCACGCCGCCGGCCGCCGCGGCGAGGGCCGCGAGGTTGCGCGCCGCCTCCGACTCCACGGCCCGCGGCTGCGGATCGGGTTGCGGATCCGGTTGCGGATCGGGTTGCGGATCGGGCTGCGGATGGGATCGCGGATCGGCGACCGGAGCGACTCCCGGCCGGGGTTCCGCGGCGCCCGGCGCCTCTGCAGCGGCGAACGCCCACCGCGCGGGCGGTTCCTCGGGTGCGGTCGCCAGGGGCTCCGACTCCGCGGGACCGAGCTCCCTGGCCTCGGGCTCCGGCACAGCAGCCGCCGGCTCCGTGGGCTCCGGCTCCATCGCCGGCGCCGCGGGCTCTGGCTCCGCGGGCGCGACGGTCGCGGGCGCGATCGTTTCCGCCGCCGGCGCCGGCGACGACGCCGGGCGCTGCTGCCCGGCGGGGAAGCCGGTGGCGATCACCGTCACCTGCAGGTCCTCGCCCAGGGTCTCGTCGTTGGCGAAGCCGAAGAAGACGTGGGCCTCCGCACCGGCCGCCTGCTGGATGTAGCCCATGGCGCCGCGGAGATCGTCGCGCCCCACCTTGCCGGCGGCCAGGTAGACGAGCACCGCGCGCGAGCCGTGGATGTCCACGTTCTCGAGCAGCGGCGAGTTGATGGCCTTCTCGGCGGCCACGGTGGCGCGATCCTCGCCGGCGGCCCGGCCGGTGCCCATGATGGCCGCGCCGCTGTCCTGCATCACGGTGCGGACGTCGGCGAAGTCCAGGTTGACCACGGCGTGCTGGGCGATGATGTCGCTGATGCCGCGGGTGGCCTCGTAGAGCACGTTGTCCGCGATGCCGAAGACCTCGGTCATGGCCCCGTCGGGCAGGTCGATCTCCATCAGCCGCTCGTTGGGGATCACCAGCAGGGCGTCGGTGTGATCGCGCAGCGCGCCGAGGCCGGCCTCGGCCTGCTCCATGCGCCGGAAGCCCTCGAAGAGGAAGGGCCGCGTGACCACCGCGACGGTGAGCGCGCCGCTGGCTCGGGCCACCTCCGCCACCACGGGGGCCGCGCCGGTGCCCGTGCCGCCGCCCATGCCGGCGGTGACGAACACCATGTCGGCGTCCTCCACCATGGCGGCCAGCACCTCGCGGTCCTCCTCCGCCGCGCGACGACCGATGTCCGGATCGCCGCCGGCGCCGAGGCCGCGGGTGAGGTCGTTGCCGATGACCAGGGTCTGGTGGGCGCGGGATCGGTCGAGGGCCTGGCCGTCGGTGTTGACGGCGTAGAAATCGACTTCCGAGAGGCCGTTCTCGATCATGCGATCGACCGCGTTGCCGCCGGCGCCCCCGACGCCGACGACCTTGATCTTCACCCGCCGTTGCGGGGTATCATCAGGTGCGAACTGGATGTTCATGAACCCGCCTCCTCCGTGAGATGGGCTGGCGTGAGGGCCGTCCCTGGCCCCACGCGACATTGTTAACACGTCGGCCGACGCTGGCCAAGGGAAAAGCCGGGCCCGGCGCCGCGGCGCTCACGCGGCGCCGGTGCGGCCGAGCCAGCGACGCAGCCGATCGCGCAGGCCGCCGCCATCGGCGCGGCGAGCGGGCTGCGCGCTGGTGGCGGCCTCCCCGCCACCGCTCCACATCACCAGGCCCAGGGCGGTGGCCCACTGGCCTGGTGGCAGGTGCTCGCTCCCCTCCAGGGAGTCGGGCAGATAACGCGCCCGCACCGGCAGGCCGAAGACCTCCTCGCAGAGTTCCCGCGAACCCCGGCAATGGCTGCCGCCGCCGGTGAGCACCACGCCGGCCCCGAGACGCGCCAGGGGCAAGCCGGGCCCCAGGGCGTCCTTCACCAGGGAGAAGATCTCCTCGAGCCGCGGCTCGAGGATGGCCGCCACCAGGCCCGGCGTCTCCTCGGGGTCCTCCTGCTCGAACAGCACGTTGACGTCCACGTCCTCCACCAGGCTGCGCAGCACCACGCCACGATCGCGCTTGACCGCCTCGGCCGCCTCGGCGCTCACGCGCAGCCCGCTGGCGAGGTCGGCCGTGAGATGCCCGCCACCCCACGGCGTGGCCCCCATCCCCAGGAGGCGACCGCCGGCGATCACCGCCCAGCTGGTGACCGCGCCGCCCACGTCGATGAGCAGTGCGCCTTGCTCCCGCTCCTCCGGGGTGAGCAGGCAGGTGGCGGCCGCGAGCACGTCCACCGCGTACCCGGCAGCCTGGTAGCCCGCCTTGTCCACGGCGTTCTCGATGTTGCTGATCACCGAGCTCGAGCCGGTGATCAGATGGGCCTTGACCTCCAGGCGGCTGCCCTGACGACCCCGCGGATCCTGGATGCCCCCCACGCGGTCGACGGTGAACTCCACCGGGTTGACCGCCAGGATGCAGTGATTGAAGGGGATGGTCAGGCTGCGGGCCATGGCCATGACGTCGCCCACGTCGCGGTCGTTGATCTCACGGGCGCCCGGGCCGACGGGGATCTGCCCGGTGGCCTCCACCGAACGCAGGTGCGAGCCGGCGATGTTGAAGCCGAAGCCCCGGATGTCCACGTCGGCGGCGTTCTGCAGGTCGCGCACGAGCTGCGAGATGGCGAGGCTGCCGGCCTTGATGTCCACGAAGTCGCCGTCCTGGAAGCCCTGGGCCGCGCAGGTGGCGCCGGCCAGCACCCGCACGGCGCCGCCGACGGCAGCCTCGGCCACCACGCCGCGGAAGGCGCTGGACCCGAAGTCGCAGGCGACGATGAGGCTGCCCTCGGTCATGCCCGGAGTCCTTTCCGGCCGCCGGTCACGAGCCCGCCGGCGGACCGAAGGTGATGCGATCATCGAACCGCAGGTCCACCACCGCTCCGGTGGGGACCTGTTGCCGGCCGACCAGGTACCGCTGCAGGCGGTGGGCGAGGTCCTCCCGGCCGAGGCGCAGACGCGAGCCATCGGGCTGCAGGACCAGCTCCGCTCCCGCCGCCGTCCAGCAGACGAAGTCCACGGGGACCTCGTGCTCCAGCCCCGTGGCCGCCAGGGCCTCCAGCAACGCCGTGATCACGCCCGCGGCCTCCGGCTCCAGGGTCCAGTGGTCCGCGGCCGTGGCCTGCGGGGACACCCCCACCAGCCAGGGCAGGGCGGGCAGGGGCAGGTGGTCCGGCCAGGCCAGGACCCGCCCGCCGTCCACCAGCGCGAGCGCCGGCCCGCCCGCCTCGGCCGGCGCCAGCAGCAGCCGCGGCTGCCACTCCTCCAGCCGCACGGTGAGCACGTCGGGCAGCCGCCGCCCCAGGCTCACCTCGCGCACCCATGGCAGGTCGCCGAATGCGTCCCGCACCGCGGTCGTCGGCAGGGTGAAGATGTTCAGCCCGAGGACGCGGCCGAGCGCCGCCTCCACGGCCGGGCCGGAGGCGAAACGGTAGCGCCCGGTCTCCACCCGCGCCACGGAGAACGCCGGGGCGGTGGTCAGCCACCAGCTCCCCGCGGCGATCAGACCGAGGGCGAGCACCGCCAGGGTCACCTTCAGCCAGAGACGCCGCCGGGACGACCGCGGCCGCCGCGGCGCCGCCAGGGCACGACCGCGCGGCCCGCGATGCTCCCCGATGGCCAGGGGCGAGGTCCTCATGCGCCGGCCTCCTTCCCGGCCAGCGCCGCGCAGAGGTCGCCCACCTGCCGGCCGATGTCGCCGGCGCCCAGGGTCAGCAGCAGGTCGCCAGGCGCCAGCGCCCGCCGGACCCAGGCGACGGCGCCTTCGAGGTCCTCCAGGAGGACGGCCTCCGGGCCGCCCAGCTCGGCCAGCGCGGCGGCGATGCGCGCGCTGCCGCCATCGGCAGGGTCGGTCTCGCCGGCGGCGTAGACCGGCAGCAGGGCCACCACGTCGGCGCCGGCCAGGGCCTCGGCGAACTGACGGGCGAAGTGGCGCGTGCGCGAGTAGCGGTGCGGCTGGAAGAGCGCGGCCACGCGGCGGCCGCTGGCCCGCGCCACCTCCAGGCTCGCGAGCAGCTCGGTGGGATGGTGGCCGTAGTCGTCCAGGACCCGGACGCCCCCGTGCTCGCCCCGGTCCTCGCAGCGACGGCCCACGCCGGCGAAGGCGGCCAGCGCGCCGGCCGCCGTGGCGAAGGGCACGCCCAGCTCGCGCGCCACGGCCACGGCGGCCAGGGCGTTGCGCAGGTTGTGGCGTCCCGGCTGGGGCAATCGCAGCTCGCCGGCCGGCTGGCCCTCCACCAGCACGCGGGCGCGCTGGCCCCGGGCGTCGGCCACCAGCGTGGCCTCGTCGGCGCGCACGGCGGCTTCCCGGGCCAGGCCGTAGGTGACCACGCGGCGGTCGAGGGTGGGGATCAGGGCGCGCAGCTCGGGATCGTCGGCGCAGAGGACGGCGGTGCCATAGAAGGGCACGCGGCCGAGGAAGTCGGTGAAGGCGGCGCGGAGGTCGGCCAGGTGCGGGTAGTGGTCCACGTGCTCGTGATCGATGTTGGTGACCACCGCGATGGTGGGCACCAGGTGCAGGAAGCTGCCGTCGCTCTCGTCGGCCTCGGCCACCAGCCACTCGCCGCCTCCCAGGACGGCGCCGGTGCCGAGGGCCAGCACCTTGCCGCCCACGATGACCGTGGGATCGAGGCCGGCGGCAGCCAGCACGGTGGCGGTCAGGCTGGTGGTGGTGGTCTTGCCATGGGAGCCGGCCACGGCGATGCCCTGCTTCAGGCGCATGAGCTCGGCGAGCATCTCCGCGCGGCGGATCACCGGGATGCGTCGCCGACGCGCCTCGCGCACCTCGCTGTTGGCCTCCGAGACGGCCGACGACCGGACCACCACGTCGGCGCCGGCCACCTGCTCGGCGGCGTGGCCGACGTGGATGCGCGCGCCCAGCGCGGCGAGCCGGTCGGTGGTCGCCGACCGGTGCAGGTCGCTGCCGCTGACGGTGAAGCCGAGATTGAGCAGGACCTCGGCGATCCCGCTCATGCCCACGCCGCCGATGGCGACGAGGTGGATGTGTCGCGTGTTCCGGAACAACGGCGCCTCCTTGCGCTCCGGGTTCCGGGGGATTCTAGCTGCGCAGGCCTCCGTGGTCAAACCACGGCGTGGCGGTGGCCCGCGCCACCTGCCGCCCGCGCCCTTGCCGGTCCACGTTCAGGATCATGCCCACCGCGGCGAGGTTGGTGACCAGGGCGGAGCCGCCATAGCTGACGAAAGGCAGCGGCACGCCCATCACCGGGATCATGCCGGTGACCATGGCGAGGTTCGCCACGCCATAGACGAAGAGCATGCCCCCCAGACCCACGGCCAGCAGACGACCGAACCGCGTCGGCGCGTTCTGGGCGATGACCAGCGTGCGCCAGAAGACCACCACCAGCGCCGCCACCACCAGCAGCGCCCCGACCAGTCCCAGCTCCTCGCCCAGGAACGACACCGCGAAGTCCGTGTGGTTCTCCGGCAGGAAGGCGAACTTGTTGTGGCTGCCGCCGGGGCCGAGGCCGTGCCAGCCGCCCGCCCCCATGCCCAGCAACGACTGGTGCACCTGGTAGCCGAAGGGCGGTTCGCCGTCCAGGCCCACCCCGCGCCAGCCGTGCCACCACTGGAGGATGCGATCGTGCAGCTTGGCCGAGGTGAAGAAGCCCAGGGCGCCGGCGGCGGCCGCGGCGGGGATCACCGGCAGCAGCCAGCGCCAGCTCAGCCCCGCCACCAGGAGCATCAGCACGGTCACCAGGGCCATGATCACCACGTTGCCGAAGTTGGGCTGCAGCACCAGGATCACCATGAGCGCCACCGGCCCGGCCGCCAGGGTGGTCAGCAGGGCGCGCGCGCCCAGGGGTCGTTCCAGGGGCGAGGCCGCCAGGCGATGGGCCAGGAAGAACACCAGGGCCAGCTTGGCCAGCTCCAGGGGCTGGAACTGGCCGAGTCCGGGGATCTCGATCCAGCGATCGATGTGCAGCGACTGCATGGCAACCGGCCAGGCCGTCAGGCCCAGCCCGGCGGCCAGGCCGGTCCAGACCAGCCACGGCCGGCGCAGGCGCACGTGGTCGACGTGGGCGAGCATCAGCGCGGCCACGCCGCCGATGAGCAGGCGCTCGACGTGGCGCTGGAGGTAGTGGTACTGCCCCTGGGCCTCGGGCCGGAAGCTGCCGGCACCATAGACGGCCAGGGTCCCCAGCAGGCAGAGAACGCCCACCGCCGCCAGGAACCAGCCATCCTGCCCGGTGGGCCGCAGGCGCCGGATGGTGCGCTGCAGGTTCATGACGACCTCGCCTCGGTCTCGGCCCCGAGGGCGCGGACGGCCGCGGCGAACACCTCGCCGCGTTCGCGATAGCTGGAGAACATGTCGAAGCTCGCACAGGCCGGGCTCAGCAGCACCGTGGCGTCCGGCGCGGCGAGACGGGCCGCCCGCGTCACCGCGGCCGGCAGGTCGGGCGCCGCCTCGCAGGGCACCACGCCCGCCAGCGTGGCGGCGATGGCCGGGCCCTGCTCGCCGATGGTCACCACCGCGCGCACGGGGCCCATCACCTCGCGCAGGGGCGCGTAATCCTCCCCCTTGCCACTGCCGCCGGCGATGAGCACCACGGGCCGGGGGTAGCCGTCCAGGCCGGCCCGCACGGCGTGGACGTTGGTGGCCTTGGAGTCGTCGACGAAGCGCACGCCGCCCAGCGTGCCGACCAGCTGATGCCGGTGCGGCAGGCCGCCGAAGCTCCGCAGTCCGGCCGCGATGGCGTCGGGGTCGTCCAGCAGGGGGGCGACGGCCACGGCGCAGGCGGTGGCGTTGACCAGGTTGGGCGGCGAGGTGAGCGTCAGCTCGTCGCAGTGGACCAGCCGCCGGGGCTCGCCCCGGTGCCGCAGCCAGACGTGGTCGTCGGCGAGCCAGGCGTCCGCCCCGGCCGCGGGGTCGCCGAAGAGCAGGCGCCGGCCGCCATGGAGCCAGCCCAGGGCGGGCGCGCAGCCGGTGGCCGTGACGAAGACGCCGCCAGGCGCGACGTGCGCGGCCAGCCGGGCCTTGGCGGCATAGTAGTCCGCCAGGTCGGCGTACCGGTCCAGGTGGTCGGGCGCCAGGTTCAGGCACACCCCCACGTCGGGAGAGAAGCGGTCGATGGTCTCGAGCTGGAAGCTGCTGCACTCGATCACCGGGATGGCGCCGGGGCCGAGGTGGTCCACCACCGCGGCGAGGGGCGTCCCCAGGTTGCCCACGGCGGGACTCTCGAGGCCGGCGGTACGCAGGATGTGGGCGATCCAGGCGGTGACGGTGGACTTGCCGTTGGTGCCGGTCACCGCGACGCTGCGGCCGGGCAACAGGCGCGCGGCCCACTCCAGCTCGCCGGCAAGGGGCACCCCGGCCGCGCGCCACGGCGCCAGCGCCGGGTGCTCGGCGGGCACGCCGGGGCTGAGGACCACGGCCTGCGCGCGATCGGGCGTCAGTTCGCGCCAGCGCCCGTCGGCGTGGACCTCGTCGCAGGCCTCGGCCGCCAGCCCGGTCAACCCGTCGCGACGCCAGCGGGCGGCGAGGTCGGCCTCCGGGGCGTCGTCCGCGCCCAGGACCACCGCGCCGTGGCGACGCAGCAGGGCCGCGGCGGCGCAACCGCTGCGGCCGAGGCCGAGAACGAGGAACGTCTGACCGGCGAAGTCGGTCACCCGGTGACCTCCGCTGTCCAGTGGTGGCGCTCCTGCAACGCCCCGAGCACCCGCTCCATGGTGGCCGAGCGCGAGCCCTTGAGCAAGATGCGATCACCGGGCCGGGTGAGCGTGGCCAGCAGATCGGCGGCGGCGTCGTGATCGCCGACCACCTCGGCCAGGCCGCCCGCCGCGGCGAAACCCGTGGCCAGGGGGCGGGCCCCCTCGCCCACGGCGACCAGACGCCCGATGCCCAGGTCCGCCAGCTCGCGGCCGGCCGCCTCGTGCAGGCGGTCGCTCTCGGGCCCCAGCTCGGCCATGGCGCCGAGCACGGCCCAGGCCTCGCCACCGGCGAGCTCGGCCAGGGCCCGGGCGGCGCTGCGCAGGCTGTCGGGGTTGGCGTTGTAGCAGTCGTCCAGCAGGCGGCGTCCGGCCAGGGGCAGCAGCAGGCCCCGGTGCGGCGACGCCGCGAACCCCGCCAGCCCGGCCCGCATCTGCGTATCGGCCGCGCCCACGGCCCGGCCGGCCAGGATGGCGGCGGCGAGATTGGCGGCGTTGTGCCGGCCGGGCAAGGGCACCGGCCAGCGCTCGCCGTCGAGGATCAGCTCGCCCGTGCGGGGGTCCGGCCCCACCGCGAATCGCCAGCGGTGGTCGCCGGCCTGCTCCCCGAAGCTCACCACCGGGCAGGGGGCGCGCTCGCACCAGCGGTCGAACCCGGGACTGTCGGCATTGAGGACCGCCACGCCGTCGGCCGGCAGGGCCTCCACCAGCTCGCCCTTGCCGGCGATCACGCCGTCGAGGTCGCCGAAGGTCTCCAGATGCGCACCGGCCGCCACGGTGATCAGCCCCACCCGGGGCCGGGCGAGCGCCGCCAGCTCGGCGATGTGCCCCCGCGCCGAGGCGCCCATCTCCACCACCGCGTAGCGATGTTCCGGCGCCAGGCCCAGCAACGTCAGGGGCACGCCCTGGGCGCTGTTGAAGTTGCCGGCCGTGGCGTGCACGGCGCCGGCGCCCCGCAGGAGCGCCGCCAGCAGGTCCTTGGTGGTGGTCTTGCCGTTGCTGCCGGTGATGCCCACCAGCTCGGGTCGGTGACGACCTCGCCAGCAGGACGCCAGTTCGGCGAGGGCCGCCTGGGGGTCGTCGCTGATCAGCACGGTGCCCGCCGGCGGCACGGCGCCGCCAGGCGCCAGGTCCTCGCCGTCGCCGGGTCCGGTCAGGGCCACCGCGCCGGCGCGCACGGCCTCGGCGGCGAACCGGCGGCCGTCGACGCGGGTGCCCGGCAGGCCCACGAAGAGCCGGCCGCCGCCGGCCTGGCGGGAGTCCAGCACGGCGCCCTGGAAGGCCCCGACCGCCGCCGCCGGTCCCACCCGGCGCCAGACGCCGTCCTGCGCCACCAGCACCGCCCGCAGCAACCCAGCGGCGGCGAGATCCCGCGCCGCGGCAGCCGCCGCGTACAGGGCGCTCACCGCCGGGCCTCCGCGATCCAGTGGCGGACGATCTCGCGGTCGTCCAGATGGCGCACCTCGTCTCCGATCAGCTGGTAGTCCTCGTGGCCCTTGCCGGCGATGACCACCACGTCGCCCTCCCCGGCGTCGGCGAGCGCCGCAGTGATGGCCTCCCGGCGATCGACCAGCACCTCGCAGCGCGTGGCGCGGCGCGCGGCGAGCGCGTGGTAGGCGCGGGCGATGTCATCGCAGATGGCCACCGGATCCTCGCTGCGCGGGTTGTCCGACGTGATCCACACCGTGTCGGCACCACCGGCGGCCACCGCGGCCATGAGCGGCCGTTTGCCGCGGTCGCGGTCGCCGCCGCAGCCGAAGACGACGCTCAGCCGGCGCGGCTGCAGCTCCTGGCAGGCGCCGAGCACGGCGGCCAGGGCGTCGTGGGTGTGGGCGTAGTCCACCACCGCCAGGCCGCCGTCGGGAAGCGGGAAGCGCTCCAGGCGACCGGGCACCTGCTCGATGCCGGCCAGGGCGTCCACGCAGTCGGCCGGATCGTAACCCAGGGCCAGGCCGGAGGCCAGGGCGGCGGTGAGGTTCTCCACGTTGAAGCGGCCCACGAGGGGGCTCTGCAGGACCAGGTCGCGGCCGCGCCAGCGACAGACCAGGCGCGTGCCCTCCAGGCCCAGGGCCGCCTCGCGGACGGAGAGGTCGGCCCCGGCGGCGTCGCCCAGGGCGCTGCCGGTGGGATCGAACCGCACCACCGGCACGTCGGGCAGGGCGAGGTTGGCGAGGGCGGTGTCGGCAGCGTTGATCACCGCGGTGCCGGCGGGTTTGCCGCGGCCCGGCCGGACGACCAGCAGGTCCAGGATGCGGGCCTTGGCGGCGAGATACGCATCCAGGTCCGGATGGTAGTCCAGGTGGTCGCGGCCCAGGTTGGTCATCACCGCCACGTCGAGGGCCAGGTCGCCCGGGCGCTCCTGGTCCAGGGCATGGGAGGAGATCTCCATGGCCGCGGCCGCACAGCCCGCCGCGCGCATGCGCGCCAGCCAGCGGAAGAGCACCGGCCCTCCCGGCGTGGTCAGCGGGGCGGGCACCCGCTCGCGGCCGTCATCGTAGCAGATGGTCCCCAGCAATCCGCAGCGCCCGCGCAGCCGCCCGAGTAGCTGACGGAGCAGGAAGGCCGTGGTGGTCTTGCCGTTGGTGCCGGTGACCCCGGCACAGACCAGGCCGGCGTCGGGCCGCCCTTCACACTCCCGCGCCAGACGGGCTGGCAGCCCCCGGGTGCTCGAGGCCACCACCCAGGCCGCGGGACGGTTCTCGGGAAGGGCGGCCCGGATTCCGGCCGCTCGGTCGTGCTCGACCACCACCGCGGCGCAGCCCGCCGCCACGGCCTGGGGCACGAAACGGTGCCCGTCCGCACCCGACCCCTTGACGGCGACGAACACCGTCCCGGGACCGGCGGCACGGGAGTCCTCGACCACGCCGGTGATGGACACCTGCGCGTCGCCGGAGATGGTCAGCTCCGGCCAGCGGGAACAGAGCCGGGCCAGCGTGGTCACCATGCGGGGTCCATCCTCACCGTGACCGGTCCGGCGCCCAGCGGCGCGCCGGGCTCCGGCGACTGGGCGCTCACGAAGCCCACGCCGTCGATGGACAGGTCCAGGCCCAGCCGCGCGGCCACGGTCTGCGCCTGCCGGTTGCTCAGTCCCAGCAGGTCGGGGCAGATCTGATCCCTGGCGCCGCGGGTCCGCACCGTCAGGCGGACCGGCTCGCCGGCCGCCAGCCGCGTCCCGGGCGCCGGGACCTGGGCCACGACCACGCCGGAGGACCCGGCCCCGCGCACGGTGAAACCGGCGCGCGACAGCCTCCTGGCGGCATGGTCGCTGCCCAGGAACAGCACGTCCGGCACGGGCGCGCGCGGCGCCGGCGCCGCCACCACCACCGGCTGGCCGGTCCGGTCGACGTGCGTGAGCCAGTCGGTGGTGCGGCGGATGTCGTCCACCACCGCCCCGAAGAGCGGCGCGGCGCTCTGCGAGGCGTAATGCTTGATGCCCCGGGGCTCGTCCAGGACGGTGACGATCACCAGGCGTGGATCCTCAACCGGCAGCAGGCCGGCGAAGGTGGCGCTGTACAGCCCGTCGCGGTAGCCCCGCCCGGGCACGGCCTTCTGCGCGGTGCCGGTCTTGCCCCCGATGGCCACCCAGGGCCGGTCCACGACGGCGCCGGTGCCCCCGGCCACCACGCGTCGCAGGGCCAGGCGCAGGGTGGCGTCCAGCCCCGGCGGCAGCACCCGTCGCAGCGCCCGTGGCGGGTTCTCGGCCACCACCGCGCCATCCGGTCCACAGGCCGTCCGCCACAGGCGCGGCGCGAAGAGGGTGCCGCCGTTGGCGACCGCGGCCACGGCCAGGCCCAGTTGCAGCGGGGTGACCGCCACCTCCTGCCCGATGGCCAGGGTCTCCTGGGAACGGGACGACCACGCCTCCGGCCGGGCCAGGATCCCGTCGCTCTCGCCGGGGTAGGCGACGCCGGTGCCGCGACCGAACCCGAAGTCCAGCAGCGCGCGGTGGTGCTCGCGCGGCGCGAGGTTGCCCACCGCGCGGGCGAACCAGACGTTACTCGACTGGGCGAAGGCCTCGAGGAAATCGAGCCGGCCGAAGCGATGGCCGGCCGCCTCGGCCAGCGAGAAGCCGTCGAACTGCCGGTCGCTGCAGTCGATCACCGTGGCGGTGTCGATGGCGCCGGCCGACAGCAAGGCCGCGGCCGTGAAGAGCTTGAACACCGAGCCCGGCTCGTAGGCCTTGGTGAGGTTGCGGTTGACCCAGGCGGCCGCCTCGCGCACCGGCGCCTCGCGGGTGCGCACCAGCGGCCAGCTCGCCGCGGCCAGGATGTCGCCGCAGGCGGGGTCGAGGATCAGCACCGAGCCGGCGCGGGCCTGCGCGTCGGCCACGGCCTCCGCCAGGCGCGTCTCGCAGATCTCCTGCAGGTCGGCGTCGAGGGTGAGCACCACGTCGGCGCCGTCGCGCACGGGCTCCACCTCCACCAGACCGTGGTCGCGCCCCGCATGCGCCGACCGCACCCGCAGCGCGCGCCCGGGCGTCCCCGTCAGCAGATGGTCCAGGCCCAGTTCCAGGCCCGTGCGGTGCCGCGTGCTGTCGGGGTCTTGCCGGGCGAAACCGATGAGCGAGGCCCCCACGCCGTCCAGCGGGTAGACCCGGCCCGGCTGGGCGGCCATGGTCACCGCCGGGAAGCGCTGCAGGCGGCGCTGGCTGGCCGGGTCGAGCAGGGCCGCGCGGGCGAGCACCACGTGCCGGTCCCCCGCGCCGGCGATGACCCGGGCGATGGTGTCCGGCGGCATGTCCAGCGCCGCGGACAGCGCCGCGCTCAGGGCTCCGGCGTCTCGCACCAGGGAGCCGGCCACGCCCACGCGGAAGGCATTGACCGTCAGCGCCAGGGGGCGCCCCTGGCGGTCATGCAGGTCGCCGCGTCGCGGCATGACGGTCTGCGACTGCAACCACTGCCGGGAGGCCGCGTCCCGATGGGTCGGGTGGTCGATCACCTGGACCTGGACCAGGCGCGCGGTGAGCACCAGGCCCGCGAGCAGGCCGAGCACCTTGAGCAGGGCCAGGCGACCGGCCACCCCGCCCCCGCCGGTCACGGCTGCCATGCCCCGGCCAGCGCGGCGGGCACGCCGTCGTCCAGATCGAGGCGACGCAGCCAGCGGACGCCGCGGTCACCGCTGGCGGGCTCGCGCATGGTGATCATCACGGCGCCCGGGTTCTCCGGACTCACCAGACCCAGTTCGCGGGCCGCGCGGCCCATGACCGCCTGGCGGGAGGTGGCCCGGTTCCACCGCAGCGACAACACCGCGTGGCGGGCCACCAGGTTCTCCTGCTGCAGGGTGAGATCCTGGATCTCGCGGCGCAGCTCGGTGACCGAGTTGCCCAGCTGGATCGCGGTCAGCAGCAGGCACGTGACGGTCATCGCGCCGGCAGCGAGCCAGACGGGGCGATGACGGCCACGTCCCCGGCGGCAGGCCATGTTGGCGGCGGGGCGGCCGCTGGCGAGGGTCCATCCGGTCACCGCGCTCTCCTTCCATCGTCGGGCAGCGCCTCGGCCACCCGGAGCTTCGCGCTCCGGGCCCGGGGATTGCGGCCCACCTCGTCGGCCGTGGCCGTGACCGCACCGCGCGTCACCGGCCGCATGGTGGCCCGGTGGCCACAGCGGCACACCGGCAGCTCGGGCGGACAGAGGCAGTCGCGCCGCTCGCGATCGAGCCAGCGCTTGACCAGCCGGTCCTCCAGGGAATGGTAGGCGATGACGGCCACGCGCCCGCCGGGCGCCAGGGCGGCCGGCGCATGCTCGAGGACCTCGGCGAGGGCGCCGAGCTCGTCGTTGACGGCGATGCGCAGGGCCTGGAAGACCCGGCTGAGCACGGCGTTCACCGGCGCGCCGGCGGGCAACGCCGCGGTGATCGCGTCGGTCAGCTGGGTCGTGGTCCGCAGAGGTCCGGCGCGGTGTGCGGCCTTGATGGCGCGTGCCAGCGGCCGCGCCCCCCGTTCCTCGCCGTACTCGCGCAGGATGCGGACGAGCTCCTTCTCGTCCGCCTGCGCGATGAACTGGCTGGCCGTGATCCCGCGCTCCTGATCGAAGCGCAGGTCCAGGGGGCCCTCGGCGCGGTAGCTGAAGCCCTTGGCGGGGTCGTCCAGCTGCAGGGAACTGACACCCAGATCCAGGAGCAGCCCGTGGCACCGGTCCCAGCCGACCTCGGCCAGCGCGGCGGGCAGCTCGCGGAAACTGCGGCGCTGGCAGTGGAGGCGGGGGCGGTCGGTCGAGATCCTTCTGCAGGCCGCGACCGCCTCCTGGTCCAGGTCCAGACCGAGCACCTCCGCGCCGGCAGCCAGCAGCGTCTCGCCGTGGCCGCCGAACCCGAAGGTCCCGTCGACGATCCGCCGTCCCGGTCCCGGCTCCAGGAAGCCGAGAATCTCATCCCTGAGTACCGGAACGTGCGGTCGCTCCATCATGGCACCTGGACGGTGCGGGTGATCTCCCAGCGTGCGCCGGCCGCGGCGGACCGCGACCGATCGGCGAACTCCCCATCCCAGTCCTCGACGGCCAGGATGGCGGTGAGGTAATCGTTCCAGCGGTCGAGGCAGACGCGCTGCTGCCAGGAGCGCAGCGTCCGGCTCCACCGGACCAGCATGCCGACGCAGCGGTAATCCAGATGGACCAGGCCGGCGCCATCGAGGATCACCAGGCAGCCGGGGCCCGGCAGCGCCCCGTGGACCTCCTGGATCAGGCGCGGCACGCCCGATCGATCCAGGATGCCGGCGAGGTGGATCCGCACGGTCCGCCCACGGACGGCGGTGCGGATCTCGAGCGCGGGTGCGGGCGCCGCGATGGCTGCTGGCTGGCGGATCCCCTCGCACGGCATCGGTGGACTCCTTTCCCGGTCCGCCGCTCCTCCGTGAGCGGCCCGTCGACTACTGGAAGAACTCCTCGAAGAACTCCTCGGTGGGGCTGCCCGACGCGGTCTGCACGGCGTCGTAGCGGCCCGGCTCCCACAGTTCCATGCGGTCGCCCACGCCCAGCACCAGCAGACGCTTGCGGGCGCCGATGCGATCCAGGTAGCGCTGCGGCACCGCCACGCGTCCCTGGCCATCCATCTGGACCTCCTGCGAGTGGGTGGCCAGCCAGCGCAGGAAGTTCCACAGCTCCCGGCCGCGGCCCAGCTGCTTGGTCCGCTCCAGCGACTCCTCGTACTGGCTGCAGGTCATCAGGCTGACCACGCCCTGGGGGTCCTCGGTGATCATGAAGCGGGGAGGCTCCTCCTCCGGCGCCAGATCCTTCTTGCGGAACCGGAACGGCACGTTGAAGCGCCCCTTGCTGTCCAGGGCCCGCTCGTAGGACCCGTACAGGAGGGGGTCCCGAGCGTCGGGGGCGCTGTCTTGCCGCTGGTCACTCACCGTCTCCAGCTCCCGCTCGCCGCCTCACGATCATCACCTCGGCCGGGGATCATGGTGTCGTCGTCCTTGATTTCACCATTTTTCCCCATCTCTCACCACCTGGACACACGGAACCATAGCCGCACCCCACGAAGGGTGTCAATCCCCTTTTTCCAGAAAAATGCCACGCTGGCGGGAACGCCCTGGAAACCGGGCCTTCTCGACGAATAGAGGCCCAGGGGGCCGTGGTGGGGCTCGGTGGGGACGGGTGTGGGGACCGGAGGGAACGATCAGCGGCGGAGATCGGCCGGCCCGACCACCAGGATCTCGCGCCAGGCCAGCCCGGTGACGCGCTGGAAGCGCCAGAGCATGACGCCGGCGCCGGCGGCGTAGGCCACGGTGGAGGCCCAGGCGGCGCCCAGGACGCCCAGGGAGGGGATCCAGAGCAGGCACAGCGCGACGTTGATCGCCACGGTCAGGGCGCTGGCCTGGGTATTCCACGCGGGACGGCCCCGCCCGATGAAATCGCCTGCCAGCACCGCCCCCGGGGCGAAGGCCACCACTCCCGGCAACAGGGCCCATAACGGCGCCACCGAGGCGGCGAAGGCGCCGTCCCGCAGCAGGCCGAGCACGGGCGGCGCCAGGACCGCCATCGGGATGGCCGCGACGGCGGTGGCGGCCAGGGCCAGGCGCACGGCGCGCGCGGCGGTGCGGTCGCGGGCAGCGTGGTCGTTCCCGGCCGAGGAGTGCACCAGCAGGGGGTTGAGCGCCTCCGGAACCAGCCAGAGCAGTTCCGCGGCCCAGGCCGCCAGGGCGTAGATGCCCACGGCCGCCACGCCGGCGGCCCCCTCGAGGATCACCTGGTCCAGGCGCAGCAGTAGCAGGTAGCTGATGGCCGAGAGCTGGCCCAGCCAGCCGGCGCGGACCAGCTGGCCCGCCAGCCGGGGCAGTCCCGCACCAGGCGGGCCGGCGGGCGTCACGGCGGGATACCGGTCCAGGGCGCCCCGCAGGCGCAACACCAGGCTGCCCGCCGCCAGCAGGTGCAGGACGGTGAGCGACCAGATGGCCAGCGTCAGATCCAGGCGGCCGCCCAGGAGCAGCGCGGCCACCACGACCAGGTGGCCGGTGGCCCGCAGGGCCGCGGCCAGGGTCCCGGTCACCACGCGGCCAGCGGCCAGCAGATCGTAGTTCACCGTCTCGAAGACCAGCATGGCCATCACCGCGAGTCCGGCCGCGACCAGCAGATCGTGGTCCCACCCCACGCTGCCCTGGAGCCAGGACCACGCCCAGGGCTGCCGGGCGGCCAGCGCCAGGCCCACCAGCAGGCCGGCGACCAGGGCCAGCCACCAGGCCTGGGCCGCCAGCAGGCGGCGCGGCGGACCCTCCCCCCGCCGCAGCCGCGGGACCGAGGCCAGGCCCACCCCGCCCGCGAGCACGGACGCCGCCACGGTGATCACCAGCAGGGTCAGGCTGTAGCGACCGTTGCCCTCCGGCCCCAGGCCCTGGGCCACCAGCAGGACGGTCAGCGCGCCGGCGAGCTTCTGCAGGGCGCGCCAGAGCAGGATGCGGCTGCCGGTGGCGGCCAGCTTCATGGGGTACGCCCCCGCAGGCGGCGCAGCGCCTGGCCGGCCCGGCGCACGGCCCGCCCGAGCCGCGAGGAGGCCATGAGCATCAGGCGCGGCTGCGGCCGGCCTCCGCAGCGGCGCTTGAAGTCGGCCAGGGTGTCGCGGCCCACGCTGCCGCCGTAGTCCACCGCTTCGAGTCCCTCGGAGCAAGCCGTCACCAGGTCCTGCCAGTAGAGCAGGGTGGCGACGAAGACCTCGCGCAGCGCCGCCGCCTGCACGCCGCTCTGCCAGGCGAGCAGCCCGCCGGCCGTCCGGACGCAGAGGTGCCCTCCCACCAGCTGGCCGTCCCGCCGGCAGGTGGTCAGCAGGAAGCGATCGGGCGCCTCGCGCAGCAGCGCAGCCACCAGCGCCGCGGGCAACGGCGCCTGCGCCCAGGCCGCGGCCGATGCGAGGTAGAGCGGGTACCACTCGCGCACCACGTCGGGATCGTGCTCGGTGGCCAGCACGCAGCCTCGCTTCAGGCCGCGGTTGCGCTCGTTGCGCCGGTTGTTGGTCCAGAGCCGGCGCTCGACGTGCTCGAGGCCCTCGCGGCAGTCCACCACGCTGGCGGCGAAGGCGCTGGCGGTCCAGCGCGGATCGGCCAGGTCGGCAGCCAGGGCCAGCGCGTCCGGACGGTCGAGGGTCTGGATGACCAGGGCGGTGCGCCCGCCGGCGAGATCGGCGTAGGCCCCGCAGAGAGCGGCGAACGCCGCGCAGCGCACCGCGGGCGGCAGGTCGGTGGGCAACAGCGGTCCGCCCGGCAGGCCGTCGATGCTGCTCTCGAGATGATCGAGACCGTGCCGCCGCCGCACCACGGCCGCCAGGCCGCCCACCACCGAGCCGTCTTGCTCGGCGAGCAGGACGCGCAGGTCGGCGGCCGGGTGATGCCGGGCGGCCAGCTCGAGCCAGCGGCCATCCTGTCCCGCCCCGTGATCGGGGCAGGACGCCAGCAGCGTCTCCCAGGCGCCCGGCAGCCCGTGGCAGGTCCGCACGCGGATCGGCGCTGCTGCCGCGCCGCGAGTCACGGCCGGCGCGGCGCGGCCAGGGTGCTGGCCAGGGCCGGTCGTCCGAGCAGTGCGGCCAGGTCCCGGCGCAGCGTTGCCCGGTCGCCCGCCGCCGCCAGCTCCAGGAGCGCCGGCAGCGCGGCAGCGGCCGCGGCCGGGTCGCCCACCCGGCAGCGAGCCCGGTGGATGAGCGGATGCTCGCACGGCTCCAGGGTCTCGGCGGGATCCAGCAGCGACTCGTGCAGCTTCTCCCCCGGGCGCGGTCCCACGATCTCGATGCCGGGGCCGCCCTCGCCGGGGTCGAATCCCGAGAGCACCAGAAGGTTGCGCGCCAGCTCGAGGATGGGCACCGGCTCGCCCATGTCCAGGATGTAGGTGCTGCCGGCCCCACCGAGCACCATGGCCTCGATGACCAGGAGCGCGGCCTCGCGGATGGTCATGAAGTACCGCGTCATCTCGGGGTGCGTCACCGGCAGGGGCAGGCCGGCGGCGATGCGCTTCATGAAGAACGGCACCACCGAACCGCGGCTGCCGAGCACGTTGCCGAAGCGCACGGTCATGAAACGGGTGGGACCGTCCGTGGCCTGGGCCTGGCGGACGAGCAGCTCCGCCAGCTTCTTGGTGGCGCCCATGATGCTGGTGGGCTCGGCCGCCTTGTCGGTGCTGATCAGCACGAAGCGCTCGGCGCCTGTGCGGCGGGCGAAGACGATGAGGTTGGCGGTGCCGCCGGCGTTGACCACCACCGCCTCCTCGGGATTCTCCTCCATCAGCGGGACGTGCTTGTGCGCCGCGGCATGCAGGATGAGGTGCGGGTGGTGGCGGTCGGCGAGCACCTCCAGGCGTCGCGCATCACGCACGTCGCAGATCAGCGGCACCAGTTCGACGTCCGGGCGTCGGGCCGCCAGCTCGCCCATGATCTCGAAGATGCTGTTCTCCCCGCGGCCGAGCAGCAGCAGCCGGGCCGGGTCGAGGACCACCAGCTGCCGGCAGAGTTCGCCGCCGATGGAGCCGCCGGCGCCGGTGACGAGCACCGTGCGGCCCTGGACCAGCGACCGCGCCCGGCCGGCCTGGAAGCTGACGGTCTCGCGCCCGAGCAGGTCCTCCGGCGACACGGGCCGCACCTGCTCGAAGCTGACATCGCCCTCGATGATCGCGCGCAGACCGGGCACGATGCGGAAGGGCAGGCCCGCCCCCTTGCAGAGGAGCACCAGCCGCCGGACCAGCGAGCCCCGGGCCGACGGGATGGCGATCAGGATCTCGTCGGCGCGGGCGGCGCGGGCCGCCTCCAGCAGGTCCGCCGTGGTGCCGAGGACCGGCAGCCCGTCCACCAGGGCGCCCTGCAGGCCCGGCGCGTCGTCCACGAACGCCACCGGACGCATGCCCAGATCCGGCGAGGCGAGGACCTCGGCGGCCAGGGCCCGGCCCGCGGCGCCGGCACCCACGA
The DNA here is from genome assembly GCA_964637835.1 of uncultured Fibrobacteraceae bacterium. Taxonomy (GTDB): domain Bacteria; phylum Krumholzibacteriota; class Krumholzibacteriia; order LZORAL124-64-63; family LZORAL124-64-63; genus Glo-17. Next base: position 54,878 of record CAZWYF010000010.1, on the reverse strand, counting down.
TGAGCAGGCGTCTGGTCGCGGGCGTCGGGTCGTGATCGGTCACGGTCGCTCCCTCTCCCTGCTAGTAGGCCACGGCCAGGGTGCGCACGAGCGTCTGGCCTCCCTGCTCGATGCGCACCACGTACAGTCCCGAGGCCACGCGCTCGCCCTGCCGGTTGCGACCGTCCCAGAATCCCTCGCCGGATTCGAGCCGCCGCGTCCGGAAGACGATCTGACCCACCAGGTTGAGCACCTGGATGGAGGCGGGCTCATCGGCGTCGATGGGCAGGCCGCCGATGCTCACGCGGTCGGCGGTCGTCTCGCCGGGGAAGGGATTGGGATAGAGGTACGCCGCGCCCGCCGCCTCGACCAGCGAAGCGCCCTGCTCGGGAATGGTGACCAGGGCGGCGCCGAGATCGCTGCTGAGCACCAGGCGGTCGCCCGCGGCCGAGGCCGCCAGGTCGCGGTACGTGCCACCCGGCAGGGCCACGATGGCGCTCGGCGCGTAGAAGCCGGAATCCAGGGTGAAGAACGTGCCCAGATCGGTGAAGGCGTCGATGGTCACCCCGTCCTCCCGGAAGCGCAGGCGATTCAGGCCGCCCGAGGTGAGCGACCAGTAGTGGCCGTTCCGGTCACGGGCCAGCCCGAGCACGCTCTGGCCGAGCAGGCCATCGGTGAACGCGGAGTCCTTCACCTTCCACGCATTCTCCAGGGTCGCGAGGTCCAGGATGGGCTCGTAACGGAGCTGCACCAGGCCGGCGCCACCGGCCAGGAGGCTGCCATCGGGCCCGGGCAGCAGGGACTGCGTACTGGCCAGGTCGATGTCCGTCCCGTCGACGCTCGCCACGGGGCCGGCCCAGTGGTCGTCGCTGGTGTCGGTCCAGGTCAGCGGCGCGTCGGCCCCGGCGCCCAGACCGTTGACGTCCCAGCGCATGAGGCCGGCGCCGGCCACCGCGATCCAGACCACGTCCCGGCTGGTGAAGGTGATCGCGCGGATCACGTTGCCGCCGAGCAGCCCCGGCGCCAGGTGGAGCCACGAGGCCGGATCGCGCGGGCGGCCGGGGTCGGCCAGCACGTCCACGCCGTAGTCGTTGTTGGGCGAGCCGCCGAAGGTCACGTTGTCGGTGCAGAAGAAGACCGGCCCGTCAGGATGCACCGCGAGGTGCAGGAAGGCATCGCCGAGCATGGGCGAGTTCTCCGGCGAGAGCAGGAGCCACTCCTCCTGGCCACCGGGTGCGGCGGGCGGGGTGTAGCGGATGGCGCCGTTGGTGAACTGGGCGAACCAGATGTCGTCGTCGTTGCCGCGGGCCATGGCCAGGATGTTTCCCGACCAGTCGAAGAGTCCCGAGGAGTCGTTCTCCGCGGTGGCCCGCTGCAGGACGTTGTCCCACTGCTCGCCATCCCAGCCGGAGATGCCATCGCCGGCCTGGTCGCCGAGCCAGGCGCGCCCGCGGGCATCGATGGCCACGCCGTCCATGCCGGCGGTGGCCCCCACCAGGCAGGTGGCGAGGGTGTGGACCGTGGCCCCGGCATCGTCGGCCACGGCGAGCCATGGCCAGGCCACCAGGCTGCCGTTGGACGGACCGTCGCTCGGCCGGTCATAGCCGCCCAGCCAGGCGACGTCTCCCTCGGCGGCCACCGTGTTGACCACGAACGTCCGGCCGGGCTGCGCCGGCGGCACCTCGCGGACGGTGACCACGCCGTCGCGGATGGTGCGCAGGCTGCCGATCCCCGACAGGGCCCAGATCGTGTCGTCGCCCACGGCGAGGTCGTTGACGAAGGCGTTGAAGGTGACGCGCACCCACTGGCGGGCGGTGTCGTCCCAGCGCTTGACGCCCTGATCGGTGGCGGCCCAGATATCCCCATCGGGTCCCACCTCGAGGTCGTTGATGAACTCGGTGTCGGGGTCGGCATAGGGGTAGCTGGTGAACGTGTTCTCGGCGAAGCGGGAGATGCCGTCCGGGGTGGCGATCAGCAGCAGGTCGGCGGAGAGGGCGAGGTCGATGACGACATCGTCGATCAGGCCGTCGAGCGTGGTCAGGTACGCGCCCGGCAGGCCACCCTGGATGGCGCCGATGCCATCGCCGTCGGTGCCGTAGAAGACCCGCTCGGACTGGCCCACCATGGTGCCGGTGACCGCCGTGATGTCCAGGGACGACAGTGCGCTGCTGTAGACGCGCAGCGACTCGTCCGGACCGCCGGGATCGGTGATGGCCGTCAGGCCGCCGTCCTCGGTGGCGATCCAGAGGCGGGAGCCGGACCAGGCGAGGTCGGCGACGAAATGCCCGCCCAGGCCGTCGCTGCGGTCGAGACTGCGCAAGGTGGTGGCCGTGGCCGGGTCCCAGACCACCAGGCCGCCGCTGCGCAGGCCGGCGTAGACCAGGCCGTCGTGGGCCAGGGACGTGACCACCCGGTCGCCGGTGACCAGGGGCGTGAAGGTGGGCGTCTGGGCGGGGGCCGCCGCCGCCAGCATCATCGTCGTCGCGAGCGACAGGCCGGCGGCCAGTCGCCGCCGGCCGACGGTCCGGTGGATCTGCCTCATGGTGTCTGGACCTCCTCCTCCCCGCTACCGCGGGTGGCCGGGCCGGAGCCGGGCCCGGCGGCCTGCCCCCATCCCCCGGGGTTCTGCATGAGCGTCGTCAGGACGCCACCGCGTCCGGCGGCCCAGCGTCCGGTGAGGCCGGCCCGGACGGCGGCGCTCTGCCGCAGCACCGCCACCAGGTCGGCGTGATCGTCGGGCCGCCCGAGGGGCGATCCGACCAGGGCGATGCGCCCCTTCAGCAATCCCATCGCCAGGCCCGGCTGCCGCCACAGCGGCAACACCCGGCCGTTGCCCTGCACCAGCAGGACGACCGCGTCATCATGGACCCCGCCCGACGGGACGTCGACCGTTTCCCGACGCCAGCGGCCGTCGCGGAGGGCGGCCCGGCGCCGCGGCCAGTCCAGCGACGAGGCCAGCAGGACCAGGCCCCCGGCCAGCAGATCCAGCGGCCGCCAGGCCCAGCGGCGCAGCACCTGGCCATCGTCCGGCTCGAGGACGCCGCTGGTGGCCGCTCCGAAGCCCTCCGCATGGGCGCCGGCGGCCAGCAGCCAGGCGTCCTCCACGATCCAGCGCAAGCGGATGCGCTGGCCGCGCAGCCAGGCCAGGTCCGCCGGGCGGATCTTCGCCGCGCCAGGGCCCTGCCAGAAGGCGACCTGGGAGACGCGGAACCGCTCGCTCAGACCGGGCAACTGGTCCGGACGGCCGAGCCAGGGCACGTCGCCGCGGCCGAGCGCCGCGTGGCCGCCGGCCGGCGGCCGTTCGTCCGTGACGTAGCCCACGACGTCCACCCCATGGTCCCGCGGTTGCTTCACCGCCGCCAGCCAGCCGGCCAGGGCGGCGCGGGGCCCGGCGAGGAGCGTCCGCTCGAGGGCGAGGTACCCGCGCTCCAGGCGCCGCAGCAGTCGGCCCACCACGGCGCTGGCCCAGGCCGTCAGCCCGGTGTAGACCGCGAGCAGGGTGAGCAGCACGGCGCGGCTGACCACGTCGTCACGGCCGAGGTACGACCCCGCCAGCAGGAGCAGCGCCACCAGGCCCATCTGCTCGAGGTGCTCGCCCCAGTGGGGGCGGTCCGGCAGACGTGATGGACGGTAACGCCCCATGAGCACGAAGGCCACCGTCACCAGCACGGCGGCGTAGCCGAACCAGCCACCGTACCAGGCCAGCGGCAGCAGGTCCTCCGGGAAGAGCGGACCGAGCAGGAGCCGGACGCCGTAGGCGCCCAGCAGGGCCACCGCCAGCAGCACCATGTCCAGCAGCCAGTGCAGCACCACGGCCAGGGGCCGGCGCCACTTCTTGGCGGCGTAGACCACCAGGCTCCACTTCTCGTAGAAGGAGATCAGGCTGCCGAGATGCAGCCAGAAGCTGCGGCTGAAGGTACCCCGGGCGCTGGCGCGGCGGTGCCGATGCACGAAGCGCGCCTCCGGGGCGTAGACCACCTCGAACCCCGCCTGCCACATGCGGAAGCACCAGTCCACGTCCTCGAAGTAGAGGAAGAAGCGCTCGTCCATGGCGCCGCACCGGGCCAGGGCCTCGCGACGCACCAGCAGACAGCCGCCCAGCACCCAGTCCACCGGCCGCGCGCTGGCATGATCGAAGTCGCGCATGAGGTGGCGGCGGACGGTGCCGCTGTCGGGGAAGAGCTTGCCCAGCGGCGTGCGCCGCAGCAGCAGGGTGCGGAACGTGTAGAAGCGGCGGCAGGAGTCCTGGACCGTGCCGTCCTCGTTGAGCAGCTGGGGCCCGATGATCCCCGCTCGCGGATGCCGGTCGGCGAAGCCCAGCAAGGCATCCACCGCTCCGGGCAGCACCACGATGTCGGGATTGAGCAGCAGATGGTAGTCCGCCGCCACGGCGGCCAGGCCCTGGTTGCAGCCGCGGGCGTAGCCCACGTTCTCGGTGTTCCGCAGCCAGCGGACCTCCGGGAACTCCTGCTGCAGATCCTCCAGCCCGCCGACGGTGCTGGCGTTGTCCACCACCACCACCTCGTGGGTGCAGGCCGGCGCCTGGTCGCGCAGCGAGGCGAGGCAGCGCCCGAGATCTTCGGGCGTGTTGTAGTGGACGATGACGATGCCCAGACGGACGGCCACGGAACTCCCCGGATCAGCGTTTCAGGCGCAGGGCCCAGACCAGCCAGGCCGCTTCCCAGATGATCTTGCGCGACATCTTGCTGACCCCCACCTGCCGGTCCACGAACATGATGGGGATCTCCTTGATGCGGTAGCCGCGGCGCCATACGTGGTAGTTCATCTCGATCTGGAAGCTGTAGCCGTCGCTACGGATGCGGTCCAGCGGCATGGCCTCGAGCACGTGCCGGCGGAAGCACTTGAAACCCCCGGTACAGTCGCGGATGGGCAGGCCGGTGATCTTCTGGGCGTAGATGTTGGCGCCCACCGAGAGGATCAGTCGCGAGAGCGGCCAGTTGACCACCGTGATCCCGTGCAGGTAGCGGCTGCCCACCACCAGGTCGTTGACGGCGATCTCCCGCAGGAACTGCGGCAGTGCGGCGGGGTCGTGGCTGAAGTCGGCGTCCATCTCGAAGACGGCGTCGTGATCGGTGTTCTCCAGCACCCAGCGGAAACCCGCGCGGTAGGCCGGGCCCAGGCCCTCCTTGCGCTCACGCAGCAGCAGGTCGACCCGGCCGCCGAACTCGGCCATGCCCCGCACCACCCCGGCGGTGCCGTCGGGGGAGTTGTCGTCCACCACCAGCACCGACAGGCGCGGGTCCTGGGCCAGGATCTGCGGGACCAGCCGGCCGATGTTCTGGGCCTCGTTGAACGTCGGCACCACCACCACCGGCCGCTCGACTCGCGAGCGTTCGGCCGGACTAACCGATGCTTCCATGGTGCGCATCCTCGGTCGCGGGGTCGGGGGAGGCGGCGGCCGCGCGTTCGCGCCGCCAGCCCGCCACCAGCAGGATCAGGGTTCCGACGAGCCCGGCGATGGCCAGCAGCAGGCCCTGGCGCAGGGCGGGATCGTGGTAGTGGAAACGGACCTCGCTCGCACCGGCCGGCAGGGCCACTGCGCGCAGGGTCAGATCCGCCCGCAGCAGCGCGGCGGGCTCTCCGTCCACGGACACCTCCCAGCCCGGTGCCCAGAGGTCGGCAAGCAAGAGCAGGGCCGGCCGCGGCGTCTGGACCGCCAGGACCACCTCGTCGAGGCCGTCGCGGACGAATCGAGGCACGGGCAGGGGCTCAGGACCGGCCTGCGGCGCCGGATCCGGGGCCTGGAGCAGGACCGGGCCGGCCGCGGGGTCGTGTTCACCGGCAGCGATGGCGTCCAGGAACGGCTCCAGAGCGTCCCCTTCCGGCAACACGGCCAGCGGTCGCCAGCGGTCCAGGAGGCGGGCGCGGGGCCAGGCATCCTGCACCGGATAGACCATGGTGCCGCCGGCTCGCGTCCCCAGGGGATCGAGTTCCAGGCCCTCATCGGCCAGCAGGTCCAGGGCTTCCCGCGGGAGGTCGCCGGGGTAGGTGATGGCGGCGGTCGCCAGCCAGTCGGCCAGGTGGCCGGCGGGCAGCCGATCGAACAGGCGCTGGCGGATGGCCTCGGCGGCCGCCGGCTTGGCGGGGTGGTAGCCGCCCAGCGACCGGATCCCGGCGGTCATGTAGGCGTTGGTGCTGGCGTCCGGACCCAGCGGCAGGAGACGACCGTGCCCCACCTCGCGCTCGAGGATCTCGGTGAGGCGTGGATCCACGCTGGCCTGCGCGGCCTCGCGCCAGGGGTGGACCAGGCGGGTGGCCGGCGCCAGCCGGCCGCCGCCATCGGGGCTGCGGACCACCTCGAAGAGCGACCGTTCCGGATGGGTGACCAGGCGCGCCACGCTGCCCAGGTCGATGGCCACCAGCACGACCAGGGCCGGCGCGAGCCAGCGCCCCCGGAAGGACGGGCGGCGGGCGGCCAGCAGCAGGGCGCCGCCGGCGGCCAGCAGCACCAGCCCCTGCCGCAGCAGCAGCGCCCGGTGCAGGGAGACCGCGGCGTCCAGGATCACCGGCGCCGCCTGCTTGCCGCTGCGCCCGGCCAGGGCCGCCAGGCCATCCCGATGGAGCTCGGCCCCCACGCCCGCCATCAGCGCGCAGAGCACGCCGAGCACCAGTGCCGCCAGCCCCCCGCGGCGGAGCCACCGCGAGCGTTCCGGGGCGGCGAGGTCGGCCAGGGCGGCCACGCCCAGGCCGGCCAGCACGGCGACGGCCAGCGCAGCGATCACCAGCACCATGGAGGGCACGCGGAACTTGTCGAAGTAGGGCAGGATCTCGTAGGCCAGCTGGTAGAGTCCCGGACTGAACCGTCCCATGCCCAGCAGGATCGCCAGCGCCGCGGCCGTGGTGAGCGCCGCCACGAGGCTGCGGCGGCGCCGTGTCAGCCAGGCCGCGGCGGCCAGCAGCAGCAGCAGCGGCCCGAGGTAGTTGGGGTAGTCGGTGAAGGGCATGCGGCCCATGTACGTGGCCTTGCCGAAGCCCGCCGCCGTGGGCACCACCATGGCGGCCAGGTCCTCCGGCGCCAGGCTCCAGCTGGTGGCGTATTCGTACGCCGTGCCGCCGCCACCGCTGGCGCCACCCGCCCCGCGCGTGGAGATCTCCGCGTAATCGTGCACCGGCAGCAGCAGCGCCGACCCGATGGCGAAGCCCAGCACCACCACCAGCAGCATGAGCCCCGGCGGAGCCAGCCGTGCCCGCCATGCCGGCCGCTCCGCGGTGACCGCCCGCAGCGGCCAGACCAGGTGCCAGGCCGTCAATCCGCCCAGCAAGAGGAGCGTGTAGTAGCTGATCTGCACGTGGCCGCGCAGGAACTGCAGGCCCAGCAGCAGCGCCGCCAGCGCCGCGGCGCGCAGCTTCCCGCGCGCGAGCACCTCCCAGGTCAGGCCCACCAGCCAGGGCAGGTACATGGCGGCGCCCAGCTTCGAGCCGTGGCCGTGCACGCCCCAGGCCACGGTCCTGGCGAACCAGAGGAAGGCCAGGCAGGCCAGCAGGCGCGCCGGCCAGGGCACGTTCCAGCGCCCGAGCAGCCACCAGACGCCCAGGCCGCCGAAGAGCAGGTGGCCCAGCATCCAGGTCAGCGGCGGCAGGCCGAGGCCCTGCAGGAACTCGAACACCAGCGTGGGCGGGTAGATGCCCTGGGTGTAGGCCAGCGAGCCGAAGGTGGGCATGCCTCCGAAGATGTACGGGTTCCACTGCGGATAGCCGGCGCCGGCCTCCCGCGCGGCGTCACCCACCTGGCGGAAGGCATCGGAGGCCGCGGCGTCGGCCGCGCCGTAGACCCAGCCCCGCAGCAGCGGTTCAGGGTACAGGAGCCCCAGGAGCAGCAGCAGACCGAGAAGCGGCAGCCACGGCCGCAGCCGGCCGCCGCCGCCGGGGAGCCGGCGGTCGAGACCGCTGGCAGCGGGGGTGGGTGATGGACTCGGGGAGCGGTCGGACGAACGCCGTTTCTTGCGGGCCAATCGGGATCTCCTTCCACGCGCACCGCTGCGCCGGGACCGGGCAGAGGACCGGGGATCAGGGTAGCACCGACGGCGCGGCGGTGTCCACCGCGGCCGGCGGCAGTGGCCGGCCGCGGCACTCGTCCACGACGCCCTGCAACAGGCCCAGGGCCGCACCGGGACGACCATGCCACAGGTGCCACGCGGCGTGCGCGGCGAAGTAGCCCGCCTGGGCCGGCAAGAGCACCGGCCAGCGCCGCCGCGGCCAGTGGCGCCGGAGCAGGCGGACGTGCGACCGGCTCCGCAGGTACAGCTTGCGGGGGCTGCTCACCCCCAGGCTGACGCTCACCTTGTGCAGGATCACCGACCGCGGCACGTGCAGGACCTGGCCGCCCGCCGCCCGCAGGCGCAGGCAGTAGTCGGCGTCCTCGCCGTAGAAGTGGTAGGCCGTGTCCAGCAGGCCGCAGCGCTGCAACGCCTCCCGCGACAGCAGCAGGGCGCAGCCGGTGCCGTACTCCACGGGGCGATTCTCCGCCGGCAGGCGGCCGGCGAGCTGCCGGATGCCGACGTGACGGACCCAGCCGGACCAGGTCCCGACCAGGCCGCCGTCGTACCAGGCGCGGGCCGGATCGGCGGCGTAGACGATGCGCGGCGTGGCGGCCCAGGCCGCGGGCGTCGCCGCCAGCGCCGTGGTCAGCCGCTCCAGCGAACCCTCCGGGACCACGGTGTCGTTGTTCAGGAGCAGGACCTGGTCCTCGGGCCAGCCCGCGGCAGCCAGCCGGGCCAGGGCCAGGTTGTTGCCGCCAGCCCAGCGGAGATTCTCCTCGCTGACCAGCACCTCCACCTGCGGATGGCGGCTGCGGGTCCAGGCCACCGAGTTGTCGGTGGACGCGTTGTCCACCATGATCACGCGCAGCCCCGGGTAGCCGCACCCGGCCAGGGAGCGCAGGCAGTCCTCGAGCACGCCGCGGCCGTTCCAGTTGACCACCACGACGCAGAGCGAGGGCAGGCCGCCAGCCCCGCTAGCGGCGGTCGGCGACACGATAGCTCGCTTCGGGATGGCGGCCGGCCACCACCAGCTCGGCGATCAGCCCCAGGCTGATGAACTGCACCGCCACCACCACCAGGATCAGGCCGAGGATCATGATCGGCCGCACGCGCAGGGGATTGCCCACCAGCCACCAGCCCAGGAAGTAGAGCAGGATGAGGCCCCCCGCGCCGCCGAAGGCCGTGCCCAGCCGGCCGAAGAAGTGCAGCGGCGAGGTGCGGCGCGCGTACAGGAAGTGCACCGTCAACAGATCCAGGAAGCCGTTGAGGAACCGGGACCAGCCGTACTTGGTGACGCCGTGCCGGCGCCGATGGTGCTTGACCCGCTGCTCGGTGACCCGGAAACCATCCAGGTGGGCCAGGGCCGGCACGTAGCGGTGGAGCTCGCCGTACAGGCGGACCCGCTCGGTGACCTCGCGACGGTAGGCCTTCAGGCCGCAGTTGAAGTCGTGCAGGCGCAGGCCGCACATGCGGCCCACCGCCCAGTTGAAGACCTTGCTCGAGTTGTTCTTCAACCACGAATCCTGCCGCCGCTGCTTCCAGCCGGAGACCAGGTCCCAGCCCTCGTCCAGGCGGTCGAGCAGGGCGGGGATCTCGTCGGGGTCGTCCTGCAGGTCGGCGTCCATGGTGATGATGGTCCCGCCACCGGCCGCGTCGAAACCCGCGGCCAGGGCGGCGGCCTTGCCGTAGTTGCGAGCGAACCGCAGGCCACGGATCCGGGGATCGGCCGCGTGCAGACCGGCGACCACCTCCCAGGTCGGATCCCGCGAGCCGTCGTCGACGATCAGCAGCTCCCAGTCCAGGCCGCGGCCATCGCACGCGGCGCGCACGCGATCGGCCAGCTCGGGCAGGGAATCGGCCTCGTCCAGGGCGGGGACCACCACCGAGAGGTCGCAGGTGGCCGGGCGGCTGGCGCTCATGGCTGTCGCCTCCGGGCCACCGCCCAGGCCGCCTCCCGGGCCAGGCCCTCGGCGAGCGAGACCTGCGGCGCATAGCCCACCGCCGCCGCCACGCGGCTGCGGTCGGCGTAGGTGTGGCGCACGTCGCCGCGTGCGGTCTCCGCGTAGGTGACCTCGGGACGGCAGTCGGGGGCCAGGTGGGCCAGCTCGGCCGTGAGGATGTCCAGCGCCTCGCGCAGGGAGACGCGGGCGCCGCCGCCGACATTGAACACCTGCGTGACCTCCGGCGCGGCGGCGGACAGCAGGTTGGCGCGCACGGCGTCCGCCACGAAGGTGAAGTCGCGGGTCTGGCGGCCGTCGCCGTAGACGGCGAAGGGCCGGCCATCGAGCGCGGCGTCCAGGAACTTGCGGAACGCCATGTCCGGTCGCTGGCGCGGGCCGTAGACCGTGAAGTACCGCAGGCTGCTGGTGGGTACCGCGTAGCTGGCGCCATAGAGGACGCAGAGGTGCTCGGCGGCCAGCTTGCTCACGCCGTACGGCGAGCGGGGCCGGGGCAGGTCGTCCTCGGTGACCGGATAGCGGGGCTGGTCGCCGTAGACCGAGCTGCTGGAACTGTAGACCAGGCGGGCGAGCGATCTCGCCACGTCCGGCTGTCGGCAGGCCTCCAGCAGCCGCTGGGTGGCCAGGACGTTCCAGTCCAGGTAGTGCGTGAACTCCGCGCCCCAGCTGGCGCGCACCCCGGCCTGCGCCGCGAGGTGGAAGACCACCCGGGCGCCGCGCAGCAGAGCCACCGCATCGAGGGCGTTGAGATCCCGCGGGTGGAACACGAAGTCCGCGTGCTCCCGGCAACGCTCCAGGTTCGCGTGCTTCTGGGCGGGATCGTAGTAGTCGGTGAGGCTGTCCACACCGGTGACGCGGCAGCCGAGGGCGAGCAACGCCTCGCTCAGGTGGCTGCCGATGAAGCCGGCGCAGCCGGTGACCACCACCGGCGCGCCGGGCGCCAGCAGGTCGCTCACCGACGTCGGCAACGACGTCCGGAGCTCCGTCCAGTCCAGGCCGCCGTCCGGCCGGGCGGCGCTCATCGCTGCCCCTCCGGGATGGAGCCCCGCTGCTCGAGCTGCTCGCGCAGCCGGCGCTGCTCCTCCTGCCGGGCGCGATCGCGGAGATCGTCCACCATCTGGCGCAGCACGGGGTCGTCCTCGCCGGTGTTCTCGCGGTAGAGGTCGGCCACCGCCACCGCCTCGGCGGCGTTGCCCAGGGACTCGTGGATGCGGATGAGCAGCTCGTAGCCCAGGCGCCAGCCGGGTTCGGCGGCGAGGCGGCGCTCGAGCCAGCCGATGGCGCGGTCCTCCTCGCCGATGGTGACCAGGCCCCGCATGCCATTGAGCACGGCGGACTGCTCGAGGTCCGGCTCCATGCGCCCGTGGATGGTCTCGAGGTAGGCCAGGGCGCGCTCGGTCTGGCCGCGCTCGATGAGTAGCGACGGGTAATAGCCGGCCGCCACCAGCGCGCTGTACGGGTCCAGGCGCAGGGCCGTCTCGTAGCAGAGCAGGGCCATGCCGGTGTAGTGGTCGTAGAGCTCGTCGTCGCTGGCACGGAAGCTGCCGTCCTCCAGGCGCAGTTCCTCCGCGCCGGCCAGGTAGCGGAAGCCCGCCCGGGCGATGGAGGCGGGGTAGTTGCCCAGCAGGTTGCGGGTGTCGCCGTCGATGTAGACGTCGTCGCGCCGGTCGCCGAGCAGCTCGAGCAGCTGCCAGTAGTCCACCGGCAGGGGCGCGTCCACGCCGGTGAGCCGCTCGTGACGGGGCCGGTCGCCGGTCCAGCCGGCCATCTGGTCGAAGCGCCGCTTGCGCTCCCGGGTATCGCCGGTGGTCAGGGCGTCGAACTTGTAGGCGCCGTAGACGTTGGCCAGCAGACGGTCGGGATCGGTCTCGGGGATGCCGTCGGCCGCGCGCTGCTCGGTGAGGCGGTAGGCCAGACCCTCCATCTGCAGGAAGGCATGGTACCGCTCCATGTTCTCCCGCGGGATGGTGACCGCGAAGAACACCGGCCGGGGGGTCGTGCTGGCGCGGTTGGCATCGATGATGTCCTTGACCACGTACTCGCGGACCATGACCACCACCAGCTCGCCGGTCTCCTGATCCCGGTAGCCCACCGGGCGCAGCTCATCGATCTCCGCATCGGTGTAGGTCATGGGCACCGGCGGGTCGAACCGCTTGAGCTGCTTGACGTACCAGCCCAGGTTCACCAGCGACAGGTTGACCACCGAGACATCCCGGCGGAAGCGCTCCACCTCCTGCAGGTACCAGATGGGGAACGTGTCGTTGTCGCCATTGGTGAAGATGATGGCGTTCTCGTCCAGGCCGGCCAGGATGTTGTAGGCGTACTCGTAGGCGATGCGATTCTCGCTGCGGTCGTGGGTGAACCACTTGTCGTGCCAGCGGGAGTCCAGGGCGCCGACGGCCGGCAGCGCCGCCAGGCCGATGATGGCCACCGCGGCCACCAGGCTCAGCCAGTCCGCGCGCACCGGCTCCGGCCACTGCGGCTCCGGCAACTCCCGCGGTCCCTCCCGGCGCTCGCCATAGCCGAGGAACAGGCCGCCGAAGGTGAAGAGGTAGAGGACGCCGGCGAAGACCGGATTGCTCCCGTTGCTGATCAGCGTCACCAGGCCCAGACCGGCCAGCACCGCCGCCGCCAGCGCCGCCCCCATGCCCAGGCGCCAGGGCCAGGACCTCTCGTTCCAGGCCGGCGGCGCCTGGTCGTCGCTCCGCGCCAGGCTGCGCACCCAGGGCGACAGGCCCAGTCCGAGGAACAGGCCGCCGAAGACGAAGAGCGCGGCCCAGCGAGTCTCCGCGGCTTCCGGGAGGATGGCCACTCCCACCACGGCCACCGCCAGCGCGAACGACACCTTGAACACGAACCCCAGCGGATGGAACGGACGCCCCGGGGGCCAGTTCATGGAGGCTCGCTCGAGCCTTTCGAGCGACGGGCCCAGCGGTCCGCTGGTCCACCGCAGGAGCGCCGCGGCGCCCAGCCCGCTGAACACGGCGGTGTAGAGGAAGGCCGCGAAGTAGAAGTAGTCGCGCTCGCGCACCTCGTGGTCGGTGAAGTTCAGGTAGAGCGTCAGGCCGTCGGCGTTGATCAGGTAGCCGAGCACCAGCAGCCACACCAGCGGCCGCGTGCGCACCGCGGTGTGCAGCAGTCCGACCAGGGCCAGGCCCAGCGGGAGCAGGAGCACCGAGGCCCGGTCGGCGAAGCGGTTGAGCGAGCCGCCGTCGACCTCTGGCAGGAAGGAGAACTGGCGCAGGAAGAATTCCCAGTAGTAGCCGAGCTGGAACCAGAGGTCGGCCTGCCGCTCCAGCGGGTTGATGGGCGGATACTGGGTGCGCCGCAGCACGTCCATGAGGGTGGCGAAGTCCTGCGGCACGGTCTGGTTGATGGCGGGCTCGGGCACCGCCCCCGCCCGGATCATCAGCACCACGTGCACGGTGAGGCCGGCCACGAAGAGCAACAGGCCGTAGAGGGCGAACGGCCGCCAGACCATGCCGTCGGGATCGCGCCGGCCGGCCAGGTGCAGGATCTGCGGCCACGCCGCGCGCAGCAGGCAGCCCAGGGTGTAGAGGATCAGCAGGGTCAGCAGCACCGTGGGGTCGGTCACGTAGGTGGTCGAGGACAGGAAGAGAGCGATGCCCACGCCCACCAGGGTCAGGTCCAGCACCGGCAGGCGCCGGTCGGTGGACATCCACACCAGGTAGAAGAACGCCGGGAAGACCAGGAGCGAGCCGAGGTGGAACCCGACGCCCAGTCCGCAGAGATAGATGAGCAGCAACAGGCCCCACTTGGAGCGGGGCTCGCGGCGGTGCTCGTACCAGACCAGGGCCAGCCAGGTCAGCATGGCCATCATGAACGCGGCCAGGCCGTAGACCTCGGCCTCGATGGCGTTGTTCCAGAAGGTATCGCTGAACATCAGGAAGACGGCGCCCGTCAGTCCGCCGGCCCGGGCGAGCCAGCCCGCGTCCGGGTCGTTGCGGCGGGCCACCCGGACGACGATCAGGTAGACCATCATCACGGCCAGCGCGCTGAACAGGGCCGACATCACGTTGACCGCCCAGGCCGAGCGGTACGAGGGTTCGCTGATCTCCGGCTGGCCCAGCAGCACGTCGAAGACCCGCCCCACCAGCACGTAGAGCGGCGTGCCCGGCTGGTGCGGCACGCCCACGATGTGGCTGACGGTGACGTATTCGGCGGTGTCCCAGAAATCGATGGTGGGCCCGAGGGTGGCGGTGTAGACCGCCAGGGCGGCGGCCAGCACGGCCAGCGGCAGCCAGAGATCCGGGCGGCGGTACCAGGGACGGGCCAGAGGAGCTGGCGTCACGGGGTTCCCCTAACTTAAGCGATCATTTCACGGGAACTTCAGGCGGCAGAAGGTAACACACGCCCGAAACGGCCACAAGAACCGGCGCGGCCCCCGAACGGGCGCTGGAACGCCCCCGGGGCCGAGGGGTTCCCGCCACGGACGGCCGGCTCAGGCCCGGCCGGCCCGTGGCGCGGAGACCAGGCCGCGGCGGCGCCACCAGAGCAGGCCGCCGGTGAGGCTGAAGAGCACCATGACCAGGAATGCCGTCAGCTCCATGGCCACCAGGTCGCTGGCGGCCATCCCCGTGTGCACCAGCAACGCCGTGGTCACGGTCTCGCGCAGGCCGATGCCGTTGACGGTGATCGGCAGCGTGAGGCTCAGCGCCAGCAGCGGCACCAGCACCGCGAGCTGGGCGATCTGTCCCGGCCCGGGGTCCAGCCGCAGCCCCCAGGCCACCAGCAGATGCACCAGCACGCGCAGGGTCTGCACCCCCACGCTGAACAGGAAGATGCGGCCGAGCCAGGGCAGGCGCTCGCGGTAGACGCCGAACTCGCGCGCGGCCGTCTCCGCCTGACGCGCCAGCAGCGACAGGCGCAGCCGCCGCAGCCAGCCGGGCAGCCGCGCCCCGAGCCGGCGGCTGACCAGCAGGGCCAGGGCCACGCCGAGGATGGCGAGCACCGCGGCCAGGGCCCAGGCGGCACGCGGCAGCGATAGCCCCGCCAGCCGGCAGACGCCTGCGGCCGTCACGGCGAAGATGGTCAGGGCGCTCAGGCTCACCAGCCGGTCCAGCAGCGTGGCGCAGAAGACGCGGCCCGCGCAGCCCTCTCGCCGCCCCAGGTCCACCACCTTGTACGCATCGCCGCCGATGTTCGCGGGCAGGAAGTTGTTGAAGAAGAGCCCGATGAAGTAGAGTCGCCGCACCTCCGCCGCCGGCGTGGGCAGGCCCGCCGCCCGCAGGATCCAGGTCCACTGCATGGCGCCGCCCCAGGCCGAGATGGCGTAGACGCCGAGGGCCGCCAGCAGCCAGGGCCACCGCGGATCGATGAGCGCCTGGCGCACCTCCACCCAGGACAGGCGCGAGAGCACGAACCCCAGCAACGTCACGCTGACGGCGAGCTTGAGCAGGAAGACCAGCCGCGCGCGGGTCCGTGGACGCACCACCGCGAGCGTCACGGGGCACCTCCCCCGCGGCCGGTGGCCGCGACCTGGGCGAAGAGGTCGAGGGATTCGGCCACGCAGCGGGGCCAGCTGAACCCTCCGGCCCAGGTGCGGGCGGCCTCGCTGAAGCAGGCCCACAGATCGGGGTCGTGGAGCAGGCGCAGGGCCGACTGGGCCATGGCGTGGGCG
The DNA here is from genome assembly GCA_964637835.1 of uncultured Fibrobacteraceae bacterium. Classification (GTDB taxonomy): domain Bacteria; phylum Krumholzibacteriota; class Krumholzibacteriia; order LZORAL124-64-63; family LZORAL124-64-63; genus Glo-17. The sequence continues at coordinate 39,300 of CAZWYF010000010.1, read as the reverse complement.
TCGCCGTAGGGCACGAGCAGGCCGGTCTGGTCATGGCGCACCGAGTCCCGCAGGCCGGGACGGTCGCTGGCCACCACCGGCACGCCGCACTGGTTGGCCTCGACCACCGTCAGGCCCCAGCCCTCCTTGGGGCTCGGGTTGAGGAAGACGTGGGCCCGGTGGAGGGTGCGCACGAGATCCTCCCAGGGCAGATGGCCGGTGAACGCCACGTGCTCCTGCAATCCCAGGCCGGCGGTGAGCCGGCGCAGGCGCGCCTCGTCCGGGCCACGGCCCATGACGAGCATGCGGGCCGTGGGCAGCTCGGCACGGATCTCGGCGAACGCGCGGATGGCCACGTCGGTGCTCTTGTAGCGGCGCAGGCGCGACCAGCATACCACCAGCGGCTGCTCCGCACGCGGCGGGGGATCGGCCAGCGCGAAACGCGCGTGGTCGAGGCCGCAGTAGATGGTGCGGATGCGCTCGCGAGGCAGGCCGCGGGCGACGAGGTCGTCCGCGGTGGAGGGGCTGATGACCTCGAACCAGGCATCGCGGTAGACGCGCGCCAGCGGCCACTCGCCCGACCACACGTAGGTGGCCACCAGGGGGTTGGCCTCGCGGTAGATGGTGCGACCGAAGAGGTGGGGCACCACGGCGAGGACCGGCACCTCGCCGGCGTAGAGCGGCGTGTAGAAGGGGATCTTGTTGATGTCTTCCACCAGCAGGTCCCAGCGCTCCTGGCGCAGGCGGCGGCGGACCACCCACGGCAGGATCAGGTTGGCCACCCGCCAGTCCCCCCGGCGCCGGATGCGGACGCCGTCGATCACGTCGTCGGCTGGCGCGTCGGCGTGACCGGAGCAGACCAGCTCCACCTCGTGGCCCGCCGCGACCGCCCCGGCCAGGATGTGGTGCAGGTGCTGCTCGGCGCCGCCGCCGAGGGGGTCGCCGATGTCGCGCCAGTTGACCGCCAGGATCCTCACGCACCGCTCCCGCGCTTGCGGCCGATCACACCGATGGTCGGGGTGGTGTAGAGCGCCAGGCGCGTGCGGCCGAAGGCGCGCCGCCAGCCGCGGCCCAGGGCGCCGAACGGCCAGATCGGTTCCGGATACTTCGGCAGGCGACGTCCCGCGCGCCGCAGCACCACCTTGCGCAGGGCGCGGTACCACAGGCCGGGCACCATCCAGTCGCCGTAGCTGCGCTGGATGTCCGTGCCCGCGCTCCGCATCAGCGCCTCCAGCTCGGCCACGGTGAACTGGGTCTCCCAGCCCGCGAACCACTTCCCCAGCCGGATGAGCAGCTGCTTGCCCAGCGTGTAGTAGTGGTAGGTCTGGGGCACGTCCACCACCAGCGCCCCACCGGGCCGGAGCACGCGGACGTTCTCGCGCAGCAGCGGCATGGGGTCGCGGAAGTGCTCGAGCAGGCCCTGGTGGAAGACCACGTCGAAGGTACCGTCGGCGAAGGGCATGCCCAGGCCATCGCCGCACACCGGCGCCACGGGCTGGTCCGCGTCGCTCGCGGCCCGCTGGGTCAATCGCAGCGAACCGGCGACGTAATCCAGCGTGACGACCTCGGCGCCGGCCCGGGCGAGCGTCACCGCATCACGGCCGGTGCCCGCGCCCACCTCGAGGATGAGCTTGCCGCGCAGGTCGCCCAGGCCGGTGATCTCTCGGACCAGGCGGCCATCGTTGTCGTAGACGTCCTGCAGTCCGTGGCGGTCGGCCTCTTCCCAGAAGTCCTGCCAGTGCTGCGGCGTGGACTGCCTCACGATCGGTCCACCTGCTGGTCGCCCGGGTCGCCCGGATCGCCCGGGTCGCCGTGCAGTTCGCGCGCGGCCGCGCGATCGAGCACGCCGTTGACGAACTTCACCGCCTCCTCGGTGCAGAACTGCCGCGCCAGCTCGCAGGCCTCGTTGACCACCACCCGCGGCGGCACCTCCGGGCTCTGCCGCAGCTCCACCAGGGCCAGCGTGAGGATCAGGCGCTCGAGCAGGCCCACGCGTGCGAGATCCCAGTTGGCCAGGAGCGGGCCGAGCGACTTCTCGGCCGCCGGACCGTGACCGACCAGCTTGCGCGCCAGCGCCCGGGCGAAGACGGCGGTCTCGTCCGCGGAATCGCGGCGGTCGAGCTGGTCCTCGAGACAGTCGGTGAGGTCGCGGCCACTGAGTCGCGAGGCGTAAAGCGCCTGCAGCAGCAGCGCGCGTCCCTTGCTGCGCTTGCCCACGTCGGCCTTTCCGGAAGCCGGGCCAGGGCCCGGGGAGTCGGGAGCACGGCGTCCGCGCCGCCGGCGGCGGCGCGGACGCCCGGGAGTATGACGCACGGCGCCGCGGCTCGCAAGGTCGGCGACGCCGGGCCAGGCGGCGGCCGCCGACTCAGGCGTCGGTGCCGGGCTCGTCGGCGTCGATGCGTGCGAAGAGGTCGATCATCTCCAGGGCGGTCAGGGCGGCGTCGAAGCCCTTGTTGCCGGCCTTGGTGCCCGCGCGCTCGATGGCCTGGTCGATGGTCTCGGCCGTCACCACCCCGAAGATCACCGGGATGTCCGCCTCGAAGCTCACGTGCGCGATGCCCTTGCTCACCTCGCTGGACACGTAGTGGAAGTGCGGGGTGTCGCCCTGGATGATGCAGCTCAGGCAGATCACCGCCGCGTAGCGACCGGTCTGCGCGAAACGCTTGGCCGCCAGGGGCACCTCCCAGCCGCCGGGCACCCAGCAGGTGTCCACCTGCTCATCGCGGACGCCGTGCCGCCGCAGGCAATCCAGCGCACCATCCACCAGCTCGCGGGTGAAGAAATCGTTGAAGCGACTGGCGACCACGGCGATCTGCGTGCCGCGCGCATCGAAGCTGCCCTCGAAGGTCTTGCCCATCTCGTCTCCTCGGCTCGCCTTGCGGCTAGGCCCGGTTCTGCTGCCCGACGTCCTGCAGATGGTCGAGCAGATGTCCCATGCGGCTCTTCTTGGTGGCCAGGTAGCGCAGGTTGCGCAGGTTGGGCCGGATCTCCAGGGGGACCCGGTCGGTGACCTGCAGGCCGTAGCTGTCCAGGCCGACGATCTTGCGGGGATTGTTGGTCATCAGGCGCATGCGGCGCACGCCCAGGTCGCGCAGGATCTGGGCGCCCACGCCGTAGTCGCGCAGGTCGGCCGGAAAGCCCAGCCGGTGGTTGGCCTCCACGGTGTCGGCGCCGGCGTCCTGCAGGTTGTAGGCCTTCAGCTTGTTCACCAGACCGATGCCGCGGCCCTCCTGGCGCATGTAGAGCAGCACGCCGCAACCCTCCTCCTCGATGGCCATGAGCGCGGCCTCGAGCTGCTCGCCGCAGTCGCAGCGCAGGCTGTGGAAGAGGTCGCCGGTCATGCACTCCGAATGCACGCGCACCAGCGCGTCCCGGTCCGGATCCGGCGTGCCCTTGACCAGGGCCACGTGCTCGTACTCGTCGATGCTCGTGGTGTAGATCACCATGCGGAACGACCCGAACCGCGTGGGCATGTCCGCCTCCGCGACCCGTTCCACCAGGCGCTCGTGGCCGCGGCGCCAGCGGATGAGGTCGGCGATGGAGACCAGCTTGAGGTCGAACCGGTCGGCGATCTCCCGCAGGCGCGGCAGGCGCGCCATGGTGCCGTCCTCGTCCATGATCTCGCAGAGGATGCCGGCCGGATAGAGGCCGGCCGCCTGACACAGGTCCACCACGGCCTCCGTGTGGCCGGCACGCCGCAGGACGCCGCCGGGCTGGGCCTCGAGCGGGAAGACGTGGCCGGGGCGGGCCAGGTCCTCGGGCCGCGACCCGGGATCGATGAAGACCTCGACGGTGCGGGCACGGTCGTGGGCGCTGATCCCGGTGGTGGTCCCCTCGGCCGCGTCCACGCTCACGGTGAAGTGGGTGCTCAGCGCGGCGGTGTTGTTGCTCACCATGGGCTGCAGTTCCAGCTGCTGCATGCGCTCGCGGGTGGCGGCCAGGCACACGAGGCCGCGCCCGTGCCGGGCCACGAAGTTGACCGCCTCGGGCGTGACCTTCTCGGCGGCCATGATGAAGTCGCCCTCGTTCTCGCGGTCCTCGTCGTCCACCACGATGATCAGTTCACCGCGGGCGAGGGCGGCCAGGGCCTGGTCGATGGTGTCCAGCCGGATGCTGCCTGTCATCGGTTGCGCCTTGTCTTGCGGCCGAAGCCGCGGTCGAGGATGGAGGTCAGCGAGCGGACGCTGCCCTTCTCGGAACGCATGGCGGACCCCGCGCCCGGGGGATCGCCGGCGCCGGCGAGGCCGGCCAGCGCGGCGCCGGAACGACCGGTACGCGCGGCCTTGACCAGCACGTCCATCTCCAGGTTCACCTCGCGGCCCACGCGGGCGCGGGCGAAGTCGGTCCACTGCAGGGTGTGCGGGATGAGGTTGCAGGTGAAGCGGTCGCGGTGCGGACCGGCGTCCACGGTGAGCGAGACCCCGTCCACGGCCACCGAGCCCTTGGGCATGAGCCAGCCCGCCAGGTGCTCGCCGCAGTGGACGGTCAGGAAGAGGCTCTCGCCCTGACGGCGCACCGCCGCGATCCGGCCCACGCCGTCCACGTGGCCGAGCACCAGGTGACCATCCAGGGCCTGCCCCGCACGCAGGGCGGGCTCCAGGTGTAACCGACGACCGCTCCGCCAGCGGCGCAACGTGGTGATCCGCCGCGTCTCGGCGGCGGCCTCCACGGTGACGGCGCCGCCGCCGGTGGCGGTCACCGTCAGGCAGATGCCGTTGACGGCCAGGCTGTCGCCGGGAGCCACGCTGGCCGCGGTGCGCGGCGCGCCAATGACCAGCCGGCTGAGATCCCGGCCGCCGGTGATCCGGCGCAGGGTGCCGATCTCGCGGATCAGGCCGGTGAACATCAGGGCGCCTCCCACGGCTGGGCCGCCGGTCCGCTCAGGGTCTGCAGGATGCCGGCGAAGTCGTCGCGATCATGGACCGTCAGCAGGTCGGGCCCCACGACCTCGGTCCGCGTCAGGTGCCAGCGACCCGCCGGCGCGGCGAAGCGCTCCGGCCAGGTGGGGCCGCCGCCGAGCACCACGGGCGCGGCCCAGGCGCACCAGCGGTCCACCAGCCCGGCCGCCAGGAACGCCGCCGCCAGGCGCGGACCGCACTCCAGCAGCACCGCGTGCAGGCCGCGCCCGGCGCAGGCGGCCAGCACGCCGGCCGGATCGGCACCGCCGGCGCCCGCCGCACAGGGCACCACCTCGGCGCCGGCCGGCGCATGGCCCTCCGCCCCGGCCGGCCGCAGGAGCAGCCAGTGGTCCCGGGCGAGGGCCGGCGCCTGCCCCGGACCCGCCACCACGCCAGCCAGCGGGGGGGCGGCGGGGAGCGCGGCGTCCTCCGGCACCAGGCGCGTATCGAGCCGCGGGCTGTCCTGCCGTGCCGTCCCCGCCCCCACCAGGACCACGTCCGCCCAGCGCCGGCGCCGGTGCACCGCCTCGCGGGCAGCCGGACCGGTCAGGTAGACGGGACGGCCGGCGGGGTCGTCCGGGCCGGCGAAGCGGCCGTCCAGGCTCACGGCGGTCTTCAGCTCCACGTACGGCCGCGCGAAGGCGTCCGTGGTCACGAAGGGCCAGACCAGGTCCAGGCAGGCGGCCGCGATCCGGCCCCCGGCCACGCTCACCTGGACGCCGGCGGCCCGCAGGGCATCCAGCCCTCCGGCCGCCACCGGGTTGCGGTCCCGCACGCCCACCACCACGCGGGCGATGCCGGCGGCGAGGATCGCCTCGGTGCAGGGCGGCGTGCGGCCGTGGTGATGGCAGGGCTCGAGCGTGCAGTAGAGGGAGGCGCCACGGGCGGCCGCGCCGGCCTCGGCGAGGGCCAGGCGCTCGGCGTGGGGCGTCCCCGCGCCATGGTGCGCCCCGCGACCGACCACCGACTCGCCCTGGACCACCAGGGCCCCCACGGGGGGGTTGGGCCACGCGCGCGCAGGGGTCCGCGCGGCGAGCTCGAGCGCCTGCCAGAGGTGGCCGGCGTCGCGTGCGCCGGAGGCGCTGCTGGTGGTGACCGTGCGGTCGGCCATGAAAAAACCCTTCGAGCACGCCGGCGCGAAGGGGGAAGCGGGGTCTTGAGCGGCGACTTTCAAGATGGACCGGATGGTCCACGTCGTCGCGGCCCCAACTTCTCCCATCCGGACTGTCACCGTCGGCACCGGAATTCCACCGGTTCGTGCCCTTGCGGGCTCGCGGGCTGTCACCGCCGGTGGGGAATCTCACCCCGCCCCGAAGCTGGTCCGTCCGGCCGCGCAAGTGCGGTCGTGACACCGGCCAAGGTAGATGCCCACCGATTCCCAGTCAAGCGCTGGCCCGGGCCCGCGGCGCTCCGTAACGTCATGGGCGACGGGCCGGGACCTGGAGAGCCCGCATCCTTGCCGACCACTTCCGGGGAACCATGGAGCGAGGCGACTCCGGCTGACCCATGAGTCGCGATCCTGGAGCAGTCGGCTGACTCGGTTCCGGGTTCCGGTTGTCCCCTGTTCTCCGGGCCGGTCCGTCGCCGTGTCTGGGCCAGCCCCCCACACCCCCGGGTCCCGAAAGTGCTGCGCAAGCTTTCTGGACCCGGGGGTGTGGGGGGCTGGCCCACGCCGTGCGTGAAGGGGCCCGGAGGGCAGGGGCGACCGGGATTCCGCGCGGGGCGGGGGGTCAGGCTTCCTCGGGGGCGGGGTCGTCCTCGCGGGTCCAGTCCGCGAAGAGGGCGTCGCAGAAGGTGTCGGGGTCGAAGACGGCGATGTCGTCCACGGTCTCGCCCATGCCCACGTAGCGGACGGGCAGGCCGAGGGTCTCGGCGATGGCCACCACGATGCCGCCCTTGGCGGTGCCGTCGAGCTTGGTGAGGATCAGGCCCTCCACGGGGATGGTCTCGGCGAAGACCTTGGCCTGCTGCAGGCCGTTCTGGCCGGTGTTGGCGTCCACCACCAGGAGGGTCTCCGGGTCGCGGCCGGTGCGGCGCCGGATGACGCGGGCCACCTTGGCCAGCTCGTCCATGAGGCTGGTCTTGGTGTGCAGGCGGCCGGCGGTGTCGACGATCACCGTGTCGCAGCCGCGGGCCACCGCGGCGTTGATGGCGTCGTAGGTGACGGCCGCCGGATCGGCGTTCTGGCCCTGGGCGATGCAGGGCACGCCGATGCGCTCCGCCCAGACCTGGATCTGCTCCACGGCGGCGGCCCGGAAGGTGTCCCCGGCCGCCAGCAGGACCCCGTGCCCCTCGTTCTCGAGCAGATGGCCGAGCTTGGCGATGCTCGTGGTCTTGCCGGTGCCGTTGACGCCCACGACGAACAGCACGCGCACGTCCGCGTCGGGCGCGGGCTGATCGGCGGCCGCGGCCGCGGCCCGGGCCTTGCCCTTCTTGCCCTTCTTCTTGCCGCCCTCGCCGAGGGCCTCCTCCCAGCTGGGCGGATGGACGCGCGGCTTCGCCTCGGTGAGCTGCTGCTTGACGTCGGCGCGGATCACCGCGAGCACCGACTCGAGGGTGGCCTCGCCGCCCTCCTCGCGCAGGCGCTGCTCGATGGTGCGGGTGATGCGCACCGCCGACTGCACGCCCATGTCCGCGGAGATGAGCAGCTCCTCGATCTCGTCGAGGGTGTCCTCGTCCAGCTTGACGCCGCCGCCGAGCAGCCGGCGCAGGCCGCCCACGAAGCTCCGGCGGGACCTGGCCAGACCGCTGCGGAAACGCTCGAACAGACCCATTACTCGCGTGCCTCCAGGGTGTCGTCGGTGGTCTCGCCCTCGGCGGCCATGGGGGCCGCGTCGGCGCTGCTGCGCGCGTTCTCGGTGCGATCGACGTCCGACCGCCGCTGCGCGATGGCGCCGGCGAGCTCGGTATCGCTCACCGCATCGGCCACGTCGGCGAAGCTCACCGAGACGATGCTCGAGCAGCCCCGCTCCATCATGGTCACGCCGTAGAGGTGATTGGCGGTCTCCATGGTCAGCTTGTTGTGGGTGATCACCAGGAACTGGGTGTTCTGCGCGAACTCCCGCAGCATGTTCACGAAGCGGCCGATGTTGGTGTCGTCCAGCGGCGCGTCGGCCTCGTCCAGGAGGCAGAACGGCGAGGGCTTGACCAGGTAGACCGCGAACAGGATGGACAGCGCGGTGAGGCAGCGCTCGCCGCCCGACAGCAGCGACACGTGGTCGATCACCTTGCCGGTGGGCTGGGCGGTGATCAGGATGTTGCTCTCCAGCGGGTCGTCGGTGCGCTGTAGCTGCAGGTCCGCGCGGCCGCCACGGAAGAGGGTCTGGAACACCGCGATGTAGTTGCGGCGCACCTCCTCGAAGGTCCGCGCGAAGAGCTGCCGGGCCGTGCGGTTGATCTCGCCGATGGCGCGCTCGAGATCCTCCTTGGCCTTCACCACGTCGGTGCGCTGGCCCTCCAGGAAGTCCAGGCGCTCCTTCTTGGTCTCGTACTCCTCGAGGGCCAGGTGGTTGATGGGGCCCAGGGACGACAGCTTCGCCCGCCGGTCCTCCAGCAGGCCCTGGGCCTGCTCCTCCTGGAAGACCCCGTCCTCGCGCTCGAGCTCCCGGGGCAGGTCCTCCTCCACGATACCGGCGACGAGGTCGGCGAACGACCCGCTGTACTGCTCCTCCAGGCGCTCCTCCAGGTTGTTGCGCCGCAGGTCCAGGGTGGCCAGCTCGGTCTCCAGCTGGTGGATCTGATCGCGGCAGCCGGAGCGCTGGTCCTCGATGGCCTTGACGCGATCGTGCCAGGCCTCGGTCTCCTTGCGCAGCCCGGCGATGGCGTCGGCGCTGTTGCGGACGATCTGGCGCCGCCGTTCCCGTTCCTGGAAGGCGCCCAGGAGATCCTGACGCCGGGCCTCCAGCTGCTCGGCCAGGCGCGCGCCCTCGGCCTCGGCGGTGGCCGCCTCCTCGGCCAGCAGGTCGCGTCGCTGGGCGAGGTCGACCATGTTGGCGCGCAGGTGGGTCAGGGCGGTCTCCGTCTCCCGGCGCTCGCCCTCGCGGCGCTGGTGGATCAGGCGGAGCTCCTCGTGGCCGTAGCGGAGCTCGTCGCGCTGCTCGTCCAGCGCCTGCACCTGGCGGCGGAGCTCGTCGGTGCGCATGGTGCTGTCCTCGCGCCGGCGGCCGGTCTCGGCCAGCGAGGCGACGAGTTCCTCCTCCTGATCGGCCAGCGTCTGCAGTTCCTCGCCCAGGCGCACGCGTTCGGCCTGCAGTTCCTCGCGACGGCGCGCGGCGGCCTGGTCGCGATCCTCGAGCTGGGCCAGCCGCAGCTGCACTCGCTGCAGCTCGGCGTCCAGGGCCTCGAGGTCGCCCCGGCCCGCCTGCAGCAGGCTGCGACGCTGCTCGCGCTCCTCGCGGGTGCGCACCAGCTTCTGGCGAGACGCCTCCAGCTTGCCCTCGAGCGCGGCCACCTCGGCGGCGATCTGCTCCAGCTTCTCGCCCCGGCCGAGGACGCTCACCTCGCCGCGCTCGCCGGCGCCACCACGCACCAGGCCATCGCTGCCCACCAGCAGGCCGCCCCGGGACAGGCAGAGCACCGGCAGTCCCTGTCCGCCGGCGGCCATGGCCGCGGCCAGGGCCTGGTCGTCGGTGGGGAACAGGTAGGTGCGGGCCAGCAGACGCGCCAGGTGCGGCAGGCCGGCCACGTCGCTGTCGATGACCTCGGCCGCGGGGCGGCCGCCCGGGGGCGCCGCCGCGCCCGCCGGCGCCGGCTCGGCGGTCCGGCAGACGAACGCGGCGTGACCGTGCCGGCCCTCGCGCAGCTCGCGCACCAGGGCCGCGGCCTCGCCCGGGCCGTCCACCACCACCGCGTCGAGCACCTCGCCGAGCAGGGTCTCGAAGGCCCCGGTCCACTCCTCGTGGACCTGGAGCTGGTCGGCCAGGCCGCCGAGGACGCCGGCCCGGCCGGCGTGGTGGGTGAGCACATGACGGGCGCCCTGGCCGTAGCCGGCGTACTCCTCCTGCAGCCGACGCAGCACGCCCAGCCGGCCGGCGGCGGACTCCCGGCGGCCGGTGATGCCGGAGATCTCCTGCTGGATCTCCTGGCCCTCGACCTCGAGGTCGCCCATGGCCCGCTCGGTCGTGGCCAGGTGCTCGAGGAGCTCGCGCCGGCGTCGGGCCAGATCGTCGCGCTGCGCGCGCGCCTCCGCCCGCGCGGTCTCGCCGCTGGCCAGCTCCCGCGTGATCTCCTGCTCCTCGGTGTCGAGCAGGTCGAGACGCTCCTGGCGGTTCTCCCGCCGCACCTGCAACTCGCGCTGCTGGCTGCGTGCCGCGGCATCGGTCTCCACGAACTGCAGGTTCAGCTGCACGGCCTCCTCGAGCTGGGCCCGCTCGGCACTCAGGCGCGAATCCAGCACCCGCAGCTCCTCGGCCTGCCCGGCGAGCTGCTCGCCGGCTCCGGACAGCTCGGTGCGCAGCTCCTCGAGACGCTGCTCGAGTCCGGCGATCTGGCCGGTGATCTCCTCGCGGCGGCGCTCGGCGTCCACCCCGGCGGTGGACGCCTCCTCGTGGCGCCGGTGCTGGTCCGCGATGCGCTGCTCGAGCACCGCCACCTGCCGCTCGCTCTCCTGCAGCTGTTCCTCGAACGCCCGCAGGGCCTCCTCGAGCTGACGGCGCTCGTTCTCCCGCTCGTCGATGAGCGGCCGCTGCTCGGCGATCCTCGCCTGCAGCTCCGCCAGCTCGCCGGTGTCGGTCTCGGCCAGGGTGCGCAGCTCCTGCATCCGCTCGCCGATCTCGTGCTCGCGCTGGTCCAGACCCTCGCGGCGGCGGCGGGCCAGCGACAGGTCCAGGGCGCGGATCTCGCCGTAGAGCCGCTTGTGCCGGCGGGCCTTGCCCACCTGCCGCTGGAGCGACCGCACCTCCCGGCCGATCTCCTCGATGATGTCGTCCAGGCGCAGCAGGTCCTGGGTGGTGCGGTCGAGCTTGCGCTGGGTCTCCTTGCGGCGGGCCTTGTACTTGGTGATCCCCGAGCCCTCCTCCAGCAGCCGGCGCAGCTCCTGGTTGTTCTCGTTGAGGATCTGCTTGATCATCGACTCCTCGATGATCGAGTAGCTGGCGTTGTTGACCCCCGTGTCCCAGAGCAGGTCGCGCAGGTCCTTCAGGCGGCAGGGCGAGCCGTTGAGGTAGTAGTCGCTGGTGCCGTCGCGGGTGACGCGGCGCTTGATCGCCACCTCGTCGTACTCCACGGGCAGGCGGCCGTCATCGTTGATGAAGGTGAGCGTCACCTCGGCCAGGCCCACCGGCTTGCGCTTGGTGGTGCCCTTGAAGATGACATCGTCCATCTTGCCGCCACGCAGGTTCTTGGCCGACTGCTCGCCCAGCACCCAGCGCACCGCGTCCACCACGTTGCTCTTGCCGCAACCGTTGGGGCCGAGGATGGCGGTGATGCCGGCGTCGAATTCGAGGACGGTGCGGTCGACGAAGGACTTGAAGCCCTGCAGCTCGATGCGCTTGAGTTTCACGGATCCGGATCCTTCCCGGGGCGCGGCCGGACCGGGGCGAGGCCCGGCCGCAGAGAGATGTCCATCGGCCTGATGCTGGCCGCTAGAAGCGCGCCGGGATCACCCAGTCATGCTTCAGCTCGGCCATGAGCGGTTCCACCGCCGCGCGAGCCTGGTCGCGGCTGGCGAAGCTGCCGGTGTAGACCCGGAACCAGCGGCCGCGATCCTCGATCTCCACCGCACGGGCGACGGCGCGCAGGCCGCGACGTTCCAGACGCCGCACCTCCACGTCGGCGCTCTCGGCGTCGGGGAACGAGTACAGCCAGAGCGACCAGCCGTCCTGGCCCACGGGCTCGCGGAAGGCGGCCCGATCCAGCGGCGCCGTCCCGGCCCCCGCGGCCTCGGTGCCCTCCTCCGGCTCGGCGGCCTCTGCCGTCCCCGGCGCGGTCGCCGTCTCGGGGACGACCTCTCCGGCCGCCGGCTCGTCGCCCGACGGCTCCGTGGCGACGTCATCCTCGACGGGCCGGTCCGCAGGCGTGGCCGCGGGCGAGGACGGTACCGCGACCGGCGCGTCGTCGCCGGGCGGCGCCGCGTCGGTCTGATCGGTGGCCGCGGGCGAGGAGGGAACCGCGGCCGGCGACCCGTCGCCGGCCGCCGCCCGCTCGGCCGGCTCGGCGCGGCGGCTGTCCATCTCGGCCACGCTGACGCCGGCCGGAGCCGTGGGACGGTCGAACTGGCCGGCCAGGAACAGGGCCAGCCCGCCGAGGCAGACCACCGCCACCACCGCCAGGGCCACGAAGACCCCCGAGGTGCGCCGCCCCCGCGGCCGGGCCGCCGGGGTCTCGCCCGCCACCAGGTCCTGGCCCGAAGGCGTCTGCGGCGCCCCGGGATCCTCACGCCGGCCGGTCTGCGCCTCGGAGACCGCGCCCTCGGATCCCAGCCGGGGGCCGGCCGCCGCCGCCGCCACCGGTTGCTCGGCGCGGATGCCGGCGTCGGCGTCCGCCAGGTCGGGGGCCGGGGGCACGGCCTCGGGCTCCCGTTCGCTCAGGCGCTCCTGGATGGCGTGGTACTCCTCCATGCCGAAGCCCAGCAGGGCCTCGGGCATGGCGCCCATGCGGTCGAGCTCGGTGAGGATGCGGCCGGTGTCGTCCCCGCTGCGGGCGAGCAGATCCCAGCCCAGCAGCCGGATCTGGGCCGCCTCCAGCCAGGGCAGCGAGCGCAGCTTGGCAGGCAGCACGAGGACCAGGTCGTCCGCCTGCCGGCGCAGGCGGCCGAGCAGATCGGCCACCTCGTCGGGGGTCACGCCCGTGGGCGCGAAGGAGCCCACGCCGAGCACGGCGCCACGGCGACCATCCGACGGCAGGGGCACGCTCGCCCCGTGGAGCGAGGCGCCGAAGCGGACCATGTCGATCCACCCCTCCTGCTCGCTGCGGCCGAGCCAGCGGCTGATGCGAGGCTCCTGCTCGTCGGCGTCCACGAGCACCACCGCCTGGCCACGGTCGGCCAGCACGACGGCGATGCCCAGGGCCGCGGCGGCCGCCGCCGGGCCGGCCCCCGGCGACTCCATCACCGCCCAGACCCGCGGTGCCGCCCGGCCGCCCATGGCCCCGTCGATCGCCGCCTCCAGGCGCGACTCGCGGCAGAAGCGGCGCACCTCCTCCCAGAACCCCTCGCCTCCGTGCAGGTCGAGCTCGGCCAGGTTCAGTCCGGTGTCCAGGACCTCCAGGCCATGCAACTGCATCTCCCGCTTGCCATCGTTCATGGGCGATCCTCTCTCGGGCTGACGGTCAAACGCTGCCAGGACGCGCGCAGGGCCGCGGCCGCCAGGGGCAGCTCGTCGGGACTCAGGGTCCGCAGATCCAGGCCCAGGCCCTCCTGGGAGATCCGGGCCACGAGGGCGGGCCGGCCGGCGCGCAACAGCTGGTGCACGCGCTCCAGCTGCGCCGCCGGGCCCTCGCAGAGCAGCAGGCGCGTGGGCACCTCCGCATCGGAGAAGCTGCCGCCGCCCACGCTGGCCGTGGCCTCCGCCGTGCGCAGGCGCCAGCCCGCGGGCAGATCCGGCTCCAGTTCCGCCGCCAGCCGCGCGGCCGCCGTCTCCAGCTCGCTCACCGGCCGCGACAGATTGGCCAGGGTGGGCAGATCCGGCTGCTGCTCGGCCTCCAGGTACAGCGTGAGCACCGCATCGAGGGCCGCCAGGGTGGTCTTGTCCACCCGGAACGCGCGCCGCATGGGGTGCTGCCGCAGGGCGGCGATCTGCTCGCGGCCGCCCAGGATCAGTCCCGCCTGGCAGCCGCCGAGCAGCTTGTCGCCGCTGCAGGTGATCAGGTCCGCGCCGGTGGCCACGTCCTGCGCCAGCGTGGGCTCGGGCGGCAGGCCGAGGGTGGCGAAGTCGAACAGCGCCCCGCTGCCGGCGTCGTAGATCAGGTGGTTGCCGCGCCGCCGGCACAGGGCCGCCAGCTCGGCCACCGGCACCTCCTCGGTGAAACCGGTGAGCGCGAAGTTGCTGCGGTGCACCTTCATCACCGCGGCTCCGGGCGCGAGCGCCGCCTCGTAGTCGGCCAGGCCGGTGCGGTTGGTGGTGCCCACCTCCACCAGCTCGCAATGGGTCTCGGCCAGGATCTCGTGCAGGCGGAAGCTGCCGCCGATGGCCACCACCTCGCCGCGCGAGAGCACCAGGCGCCCGCCCCGGGTCGCGTGCCGCGTGGTCAGCCAGACCGCGGCCGCGTTGTTGTTGACCACCAGGGCATCCTCGGCCCCGGCCAGCAGGGCCAGCTTCTCCTCCACCTTGCGGCCACGGTGCCCCCGCTGGTTGGTCTCCAGGACGAACTCGAGGTCGCTGTTGTGCGCGGCCACCTCGCTGGCCCAGGCCACCGCCCGCTCCGGCCAGCTGGCACGCCCCAGGTTGGTGTGCACCACCACGCCGGTGGCGTTGAGGACCCGCCGGCTGGCGGGAGCGAGCAGCCGCGCCACCTCCGCCAGCACGCGCTCGCGGGCGACCTGCTCCAGGGCCTGTCGCGTGTCCGGCGAGCCGGCCGCGCCGCCGGCCAGTTCCCGGCGCAGCCGCGCCACCACGCCCTGCACCACCCGGGTGACCCACGCGCGCCGCCGGCCGCGGGCCTCGGCGGCGATCTCCGGGTGGTCGAGCAGCGCGCCCACCGAAGGCAGCTCGCGCAGCAGGGGATGCGGCATGTCGGACGTCCTCGCGGGGCCGCGTGCCGCCCAGGGCACGTCAGAAAACGGGCCGCAAGCGCGCGGCCCGGTGATGCTCGCGGAAGCGCGCCGGTGGACGGGCCGACCGGCTCAGCATGGCGCCCAAAGGTATCAGACCCCGCCCGGGATGTAAAGACGCCCTGCGCCCGCCGCTGGACAGCGCGCCCCGCCTCTTCTACTCTTCTTCCAGCCAGAAAGGGTCACGCATTGTCACGACGCCAGTTACGGAACCTGTTGCCGCTGCTGCTCGCCGGCCTCGCCGGCCTCGCCGGCCTCGCAGCCTGTGGTCCCGGCGCGGTGGTCCCCCGCCACCCCGCCGACGTGCCCGGCTACCACCGGACCCCTCCGGATCTGGCCGGGGTCGACCCCTCGCCGCTGCAGGGAAGACGTGTCCTGCTGGACCCGGGCCACGGCGGCGCCTTCCGTGGCGCCGTGGGCGATGGCGGCCTCACCGAGGCCGAGGTGAATCTGGGCGTGGCCCTGTACCTGCAGGGGCTGCTGCAGTGGGCCGGCGCCGAGGTCCACCTCACGCGCACCGCGGACGTGGACCTGCTCACGCCGGCCGACAGCTCGCTCACCGCCGACCTCGCCGCCCGCGTGGCCCTGGCCGACAGCCTGCAGCCGGACGTGTTCGTCTCCATCCACCACAACAGCACCGCCAGCCGCGATCCTCACGTCAACGAGACCCAGACCTATTATCCCCTGGGGCGCGAGGGCGCCGATCTGGATCTCGCCCGGGCCATCCACCGCCAGCTGGTCCGCGCCCTGGAGATCGAGCCGGCCCGCATCCTGCCCGGTGGGTTCCACGTCCTGCGGCACGCCCCCGTGCCGGCCGTCCTCGGCGAGCCGGCCATGATCAGCAACCCGGTGATGGAGGGCCGCCTGACCCTGGCGCGCAGCCTCGAGCTGGAGGCCGCCGCCTACTTCCTGGGCCTGCGCGACTACTTCGCCGCCGGCACCCCCGTCTGGCAGACCGACCTGCCGGACACCGTCACGGTGGGGTCCACCGGCGACCCGCTGGTATGGTTCTTCGACCCCGGCCACCCCGCGGCCCCGGGCCTGGACCCCAGCACCGTGGACCTCGCGGTGGACGGCCGTCGCCTCGGCGGCCACCTGGACGCCAGCGGCCGCCGCCTGCTGATCCTGCCCGCCGACCTGGCCGGCGCCTCGCGACTGACCCTCGCCGCGCGCAACCTCCGCGGCCGGGCCACGCCGCTGCGGGAACACGTGCTGCAGGCCACCACCGCCCCCCCCCGCTGGCACTGGATCGCCGACGGCGTCCCGGACCACCGGCGCGGGCTGGCCGTGCCCCTGGCGCCCGCCGATGCCGCCGCCGGCCCCCGTCTGCTGTCGGAGCCCCCACCGCAGACGCGCATCGTGCGCCACGACGCCCTGCCGGACGGCTCCCGCTGGCTCGCCCTCCAGGCCGCCGATCCCTGGCCGGCGGGGTCCGTCCCCGGCGGCCGCTGGCAGTCGCGCCTGGCCCCGCCGCCGGGGTCGCGCCCCTACTGGCGCCCCGGCTGGCCCGCCATCCCGGTCCAGCCGGGACAGGCCATCTGGCTGCAGGCCCCCGGCGCCCATCCCCTGTGGCGAGACGCCGCCGGCCGCGATCCCTGGGGCGACCTCGCCGCCGTCCCCGACACGCTGACCTGGGAACCCATCCTCCCCGACCTGGTGGGGCTGCGCGTCGCCATCGATCCGCAGGGCGGAGGCAGCGACGACCAGGGCCGCGGCCCCTACGGCACCCGCGGCGCCGAGCTCAACCTGCAGGTGGCCAGCCGGCTGGCCGCCATGTTGCAGGGCCTCGGCTGCGAGGTGGTGCTCGTCCGCTCCGGGGAACTCTGGGTCCCCGACAGCGAGAAGGTGCGGCGCGCCGACGCTCACGCGGCCGATCTCTACCTCGCCCTGGCGCGTGGGCCGCGCCCGCAGGTGCGGCACCATCCTGGCAGTGCGCTCGGTACGCCCTGGGCGGCGGCCCTGGCCCGCAGCCTGGACGCCATGCTCCCCGATACGGTGGCCGCGGGCCCGGCCTGGGACTACGTCCTGCGCCACACCGCCTGCCCGGCCGCGGTGGTCACCCTCGAGACGCCCGCATCGATGGCCGCCGAGGACCGGATCACCGCGCCCGGCTGGCAGAATGCGGTGGCCCGCGCCCTGCTGCGCGGCACCGTGGAGGTGCTGGCCCCGCAGACGGCCTGGGTCGCCGTGGACACGCTGCTCGGCGCGCTGGGGACCGGGGCGCTGCCAGCCGCCTCGCTGGAGGTGCTGCAACTCGACGGCCAGCTCACCTGGCTGCCTCCCGCTGGACTCGCGACCGCCCCCGCCTTAGCGTCAGGAGGAACCGGCGATCCGGGCCTGCCGACCGGCGCCGGTCGTCATCTGCTCGAGCTGCGGAGCGGGCCGCTCTGGCAGCTCTGGGCTCTCGGCCGCCCCGAGGGTGGCAGCTGGCAGGCGCGCCTGTTGCAGGAACGTCGCTGATCGCGAGGCCTCGCCGTGACGCATCACGATCCCACCCCGGACCGGACGCCTGGCCACCGGCGGTTCGTCTCGCCCGCCAGTGCGAGCGAGCATGCCCGGGTGGGCAAGCGCCTGCTGCTGGCGCTGCCGGCGGCGCTGGCGCTGCTGGGCCTGCTGGTCCTCCTGGGACCGAGTGCCGAGGAGGTGGAGCGGAAGTTCACGCCCTACGGCGCCCAGGGCCCCCTGCGGATCATGCCGGAGATCGCCATCGAGGATGGGGCCGACCCCGTCGCGCGGCAGGCCGCGCGCCAGTCCACGCCGCCACCGGCGGCGCCCGAGTATCAGGCCGAGCCGGACCAGCCCTCTCCCGACGCCCAGGAGGTGATGCCCGAGCCCAGCGAGGAGGCCGCCGAGGTCACCGACGTGGGCGTGAGCGAGGAGGCGCCGCAGGACGTGGTGCAGACCACCGAGAGCGAGGGCGACGCCGCGGTGGACATGGTCCTGCCCCGGCAGAGCGCCGACAGCGATTTCATCATCCGCAAGCTGGTCCGGCCGCTCTACCCGGCCGGCCTGAGCCTCGAGCAGCAGCGTCAGCCGGTGGTCACCGTCACGGTGGGCGTGTTCCTCACCTCCGAGGCCCACGTCCAGGCCGTGATGATCCAGAGCAACGACGGCCCGCCGGCGTTCGAGGAGGCCGTCCTGACCGCCATGGACCGGTGGGAGTTCGCGCCGCGCCTGCGCGACGGCGTCCCTCCCGCGCCGCGCTGGCTACTGATCACCTGGCGATTCAGCAGTCCCCTGGCCGGCGGGGCGGCCGGTTCCTGAGGTGTCGGCCGGCGGCGTCGCCATCGCCGCCCCGATGGCGGCGGGATCCCCCGCCACCACGCGCATGACGCGGGCCAGGCCCAGGGAATCGGCCACCGCGAGCGAGTCGGTCACCGAGAGCGTATCGGCCGCCACCAGGCTGTCCAGCACGGCCTGCCGGTGCAGCGCCTCGGCGTACCAGCCCGCCGGGAACGGGGTCAGCGCGCCATCGCGCACCAGGTGCACGGTGGCGGCGTAGCTGCCCGGACCGGACGCGGCGGCGTCGCGGCCGAGGAGGTCGTCCCGCAGGGCGGCCGCCAGGCGCGGGCCGGTGCGGCCGGGCTCGGCGGCCAGCGTGGAGAGGACCATGCGGGTGGCCAGGTAGGCGCCGCGGGCGACGCGGGTGGTCTCGTCGTCGTACTGGTCGGCCGGCCACTGCGCCACGAAGTCCACCATCCACTCGGCGGGGAAGATGACCTCGTCGGCGGTGCAGATGGCCCGCTCCATCACCGAGCCGGCACGGTCGAGCAGGCGCTCGCTGGTCCAGGCGCTCGGCCCCACCACCAGGGCGCCCACGCGGTAGAAGTCGAGCTGCGGACCCAGCAGCACCATCTGATCGGCGGCGACCGGCGCGAAGACCACCTCCGGGCGCGCCTCGCGCAGCGCCAGCACGGGCTCGCGGAAGTCGGTGGCCGAGGCGTCGAAGAGCTGCTCGTCCACCACCTCGCCACCGCGGGCGGTGACGGCGGCGAGGAAGTGCCGGGCCAGGGCCGCCGCCTCCGGCGCATCCGGCCGGATCACCGCGTAGCGCCTCTTGAGCAGCACCTCGGTGCACAGGCGTCCGAGGATCTCCGCCTCCACCGGGCCGGTGAGATTGGTCTGCAGGACGTGGCCGCCCAGTTCTCCGAGGCGTTCGTTGGTGGCGGTGGGCGAGACCACGGGCACGCCGTGCCGGTCGGCGACCAGCGCCGCCACGGCCGTCGATGCCGACAGCAGCGAGCCGATCACCACCTGGACCGCGTGCTCTCCGCAGAGCCGACGCGTGGCCAGGGCGGCGCCCACCGGATCGCCCTCGGAGTCCTCGAGGACCATTTCCCAGGGCGCACCATCCCGGCGCGGGCCCGTGGTCAGGGCCTGGCGCACGCCGGCCTGGAACGCGTTGCCGAACCGTGCGTAACGGCCAGTGACCGGGGCGAGAACGCCGATCCGGCCGGTGGCCGCCAGGGTGTCGGCGCCCGCGGGCGTCAGCTCGCGCGCGGCCATCTGCTCCCGCAGCGACGGCGCCAGGGGAGTGGCGGCCAGTTCGGCCGTGGCGCGGCGCAGCCCGGCGTCGTCCAGGTCGCGCACCGCCGGCCGGGCCAGGCGCACCGCCTGCTCCCGGGCGGCGGGGTCGGCCTCGCTGGCGGCCAGGGCCGCGAGCACGGCCAGCGCACCCCGGGGCCGGTCGGCCTGGCGCAGGGCCCGCGCGGCCGCGGTCATGGCCGGCTCGCGCTCGGGGCTGTCCGGAAAACGCTCCGGGAACTGCAGGGCCAGGTCGCGGGCCCGGTCCAGGTCCGGCAGCCGGATCGCCGCGGTGATCATGCGGGCGAGCACGCCATCGAGTCCGGCCAGCCCGGCCCCGGGGCCGCGGGCCAGCAGCTGCTCTCCCAGGGCGAGGGCCTCGCGGTCGCGATGCAGGAGGTATTCCTGATCGAAGCGATCGCGCAGACGGGCGAGGTCATCGGGAACGCCATCGCTCTCGGCAGCGGGTCCGCCGCCGCAACCGCTCAGGCCAGTGACACAGGCCACCAGCGCGATCGCCAGGATCGCGGCCGGCGGCAGTCGGCGACCGTTCATGGAGTCTCCTCGTCGGGGTCGTCGGGTCGGTCGGGATGTTCGCGACCGCGAGGGTCGCGGCGATCGCCGGGCGTGTCCGGTCCGTCGTCGACCTCGAGCGCGCTCAGGGGCACCAGGCTCTCGCGCACCCGGTCCAGCACCGCGTCCTCGAGATAGATGGGAGCGTCGGTGCGCAGCGCCAGGGCGATGGTGTCGCTCGGTCGCGCGTCCACGGCCACCACGCTATCCTCCCGGCCCAGGAACAGGCGCGCGTAGTACGTGCCGTCGCGCTGATCGGTGATCACCGCGCGCTCGACGCGGCCGTCGAGGCCGTCGATCACCATGGCCAGCAGGTCGTGGGTGAGCGGCCGGGCGAACGTCTCCCCGCGCAGGGCGAGCGCGATGCTGGCCGCCTCGGCGGGGCCGATCCAGATGGGCAGGCACTTCTCCTCGGTGGGGACGTACAGCAGCACCACCGGCGCTTCAGTGCGCTGGTCGAGGCTCATGCCGGCCACCCTGACCTTGATCACGTCGGTTCCTTCCGTGGTCGGGCGAGGACTACTCGACGGTGAAGGTGGCGGTCTCCAGCAGCGTGCCGGACGCGTCCAGCACCCGCACCTCCCACTGGCCGGTCCATTCCGGCAGCAGGCGCTTGCTCGACTTGGTCCGCCAGTGCGACGACCT
This sequence comes from uncultured Fibrobacteraceae bacterium, assembly GCA_964637835.1. Lineage (GTDB taxonomy): Bacteria > Krumholzibacteriota > Krumholzibacteriia > LZORAL124-64-63 > LZORAL124-64-63 > Glo-17. Next base: position 18,975 of record CAZWYF010000010.1, on the reverse strand, counting down.
CACCGCCAGGTCCACCCGCGCCATGGTCTTGCCCTCGTGATACCAGACGTGGACCACGCTGGTGGGCTCCTCGGCTCCCGTGATCAGCGTCCGGCAGTAGATCTGGTCGGTGCCGGCGGGGAACGTCGCCGACTCGCCGGCGAGGGCGAGCTGTTCGGGATCCCAGCCGGTCCCGAAGGCGATCTCGGCCACCTCCAGGTCGGCCGCCGCCGCCGGCGTCGGATCCGCGGCCGGATCCTGGGCCAGCGCCACGGTGGCCGACGCCACCAGCAGGATCAGGATCAGGGCTCCCGGGACGGGTGCACGCATCTCGGCCCACCTTTCGTTCGGGACCACGCCGCGTGCGCGCGGCCCTCGCTGGAACCATAGCAGAGGGCGGACCGCTGTCAACGGCCCGCCCCGCGAGTCGCCCGCGCCGGGGCCTACCGGTCGCCGCGACGCAGATCCTCGATGCTGGTCGGATTGATGAAGCTCGGATCACTCATGTGATCGAGGATGTACTGCGCGTCCTCGCGGTACGCGCTCTCCGGGTAGCGCTCCAGGAGCTCGGAGAAGAAGTAGCTCGCCTGGCGCCGGTCCGACCACTGGTCGAGCGCGATGTTGCCGGCCGTGAAGAGCGCGTCGTCGGCGTACTCGCTCTGCGGATAGTCGTCCACCAGCAGCCCGAGCAGGTCGAGCTTGGCCTGCGGATCGTTGACGTAGAAGGAGCGCTCGAACAGCTCGGCCGCGGACTTGCCCTGCCCCGGCCGGAACTCGCCGTAGTACCGGATCTCCGCCTCCTGGCGGGCGGTCCGCTGCCACTCGGCCACCTGGGCGCGGCGGAATTCCGGCAGCATGTCCCGGACCACGCGATCGTAGGCCTCCTCCAGGGTCTGCAGCCGCTCGTACTTGCGGTCGATCACCTTGACCACGTGCCAGTCGCCACGGAATTCCACGGGGGGATTGACCCCGGCGTCGAACTCCCAGATCAGCTCCGTGAAGACCTTGCTGTCACGGAAGCCCGGGATGAAGCCGCCGCGGTTGAACCAGCCGAGGCTGCCCTCGTTGATCTTGGTGTCGCGGTTCTCGGAGTAGTCGACAACCAGTCGCGCGAAGGGCACGCCATCGACCGTGGCCTTGCGGTAGACCTCGTCCGCCGTCTCGCGGGACGATGTCTGCACGTGCAGCGCATTCATCACGCCCAGTCGCTTGTACTGGTCGCGATGCGCCGCGAAGTAGTCGCGGACCTCGTCGATGGTCGGCTCGGCGTCGCCGATCAGATCGGTCCGCAGGGCCAGATCGAGAGCCTGCCGCTCCTGCGAGATCAGCACCCGCCGCACCACCGGATCCCGGGGCAGATCGCGCTTCCAGGCCTCCTGGACCCGCAGGGCCTCGTCCACCATCTGGCGCACGAACAGGCGGCGACCGTCCTCGTCCTCGAACTTGTGGCGTTCCTGGCGATCGACCTCCTCGAGCCGCATGTCGACCATCTTCTCGGTGATGTCGTAGCCGTCGACGGTGGCCACGACGCGCGAATTGTCGGCGCTCCCGTCCCCGAAGATGGGCCGCGGGCCGCCGGCCTGGGTCGCCTCCTGGTCCTGGCAGCCGCTCAGCAGCAGGGCCGCCAGCAGGACCGTGATCACGAGCACGGTACGCTGGGTCATCTCGCGTCGCTCCTGGGATTGACGGGCTGAAGGCGCCACCGGCCGCACGGCCCGGGCGTGCGGTCGGCCCCCGTCCGCAGCCGCGGCCGCGGCGAGGTCACTGCGACGGACGAACCGTCGCGCGCCCGCCGAGTTCCCGTCCGCGGGGCGGGGTCGCGCCCGGCGGACCGGCCGGCCCCGGACCCGAACGGGCGACTCAGCCGGCGGGGGTGACGATCACCTTGACCGGGACCTGGACCTCGGCGTGCAGCTTGATGGCCAGCTCGTACTCGCCCAGTTCCTTGATCGGCTCCGCGAGCACCACCTGGTGGCGATCGAGATCGAGCTGGTGGTGCTCGTTGAGCGCTCCGGCGATGTCCCGGGCGGTGACCGAGCCGTAAAGCCGGTCTTCCTCGCCCGCCTTGGCCTCGATGGTCACCCTGAGGTCCCTGGCCACCAGGGAGGCGGCCAGGGTCTCGGCGACCTCCTTGCGCGCATGGTCACGCTTGGCCTCGAGCACCATCTTGTCGGCGACGAGCTTGCGGTTGCCCGCGGTCGCCTCGATGGCCAGCCCCTGCGGCAGCAGGTAGTTGCGGGCGTACCCGCGGGACACGTTCACCGTGGCGCCCAGCTGGCCGAGGTTGTCCACCGTCTTGAGCAGGATCACGTCCATCACGAACCACCTTGATGCGTTGGCGGCCGACCGGGGTCGGCCGCGAGACGGCGTTCCCGGACCACCGGCCCCGGGGGCCCGGTCCGGTCGCTGTCCGGTGCGGTGGCGAGGGGCGACGCGCGCCCCTCGCCCGCCCACTACCGGTAATACTCGCGGACGAAGGGCAGCAACGCCAGATGGCGTGCCCGCTTGACCGCCACCGAGAGCATGCGCTGGTACCGGGCCGTGGTGCCGGTGTTGCGCCGCGGGGCGATCTTGCCGCGCTCGGTGACGAACCGGCGCAGGAGCTCCTCGTCCTTGTAGTCGATGCAGACGTAGCCCATCTTCGAGAAGTAGCAGGGCTTCTGTTTCCCTGGCCTTCTCTTCTTCTTCTTCTTCTTGATGCGCATGTTCTTGCGCGCCATATCGATGCTCCTTTCGCGCTTCGGCGGCCGACCTCATGGGACGGCCGGTCCCGGGCTCACTCCTGGTTGTCCGCAGCTTCCTCGTCCGCCATCTGCTGGCGACGCTTGGCCATGGCCACGCGGTTGCGCTCCTCCCATTCCTCATCCAGCACCACCAGATGCCGCAGCACCTGGTCGTCCTGGCGCAGGAACTTGTCGAGCGGAGCGGTCACGGCCGGATCGGCGTTGAACCGCAGGAGCATGTAGTCTCCCTTGGTCTGCTTCTCGATCTCGTAGGCCAGCTTGCGCACACCCCAGTGATCCTCGAGAGTCATCTCGCCGCCACCGTCGGTGACGATCTCGGTCACGCGGTCGACGCGCTTGCGCATCTCGGCCTCGGGCAGATCGGCCCGCAGGATGAAGACACACTCGTACTTGCGCACTGGAACACCTCCCTTCGGACGGAACGACCCGGTGTCCTTTTCGGCCGCCGACCGCCAGTGCGGCGGCTCGGAGCCGTCAACCCGGGTAGGGATGGATGATCGCCAGACGTGTCCGGTGCCGTTCACGTTCATGGCGCTGTCGCGCGGGACATGGCCCGCACCTGCCGCGAGGCAGGCTGGGCAATATACCCCATCAGTCGGAGGCGGGCAAGTCCCGATCGGGCTGCACACGGCGATTGTGGCGCGATCCGGCCGCTTGCGGCCCGTCGGCCAGCAGCGTCAGCAGGGCGTCGGCCCCCCGCTCGACCAGGTCGCCGGCCGCGTCCACCTCGCCGGGCGTGAAAGGCGCCAGGACGTGATCGGCCCAGTCCGCGGGAGCGAGGGTCGTGTCCCGCGGCCCCACGCCGAGCCGCAGGCGCGGCACCTCTTGCCCACCCGCCGCGGCGATCACCGACGCGAGGCCGTTCTGGCCCCCGTCGCTCCCGCCCGCCCGGATGCGCACCGAGCCCAGCGGCAGGTGGATGTCGTCGCAGACCACCACGGGAATCACCCAGGGCGCCGGATCCACCCGGGGGTCTGAAGGCAACGGCAGGGGATCCGGTCGCCAGGCGCCAGGGCCCAGCACCGCACCATGCCGCCGGCTCCAGATCCTGGCCGCCTCGCCGCTGCGGTTCATGTAGGTCAGCGGCTGCAACAGCGCCACCGGTCCGCCCGGCCCCTCGCCCACCGCCTCGCGGTACTGCGGCACCGGCTGCTCGAACGTCAGGCCCAGCCGCCGCGCCACCGCCTCCACGCAGCGGAACCCCACGTTGTGACGGGTGTGCGCGTAACGTGGGCCGGGGTTGCCCAGTCCCAGGACCAGTCTCAAGGTCGGTCTCCCGGAAACGCCGACGAGGTGGAGCGTCGCGGCCCCACCTCGTCGGTCCCGAACGCTCGCGGCAGCAGGCCGGCGCGGTCGCTACTCGTCCTCGGGGGCGGCTTCCTCGCCACCCTCGCCCTCGGCCTCGGTCTCCTCGGCGCCCTCCTCGCCTTCCTCGACGAAGATCGAGACGGCCTTGACCACCAGCAGCTGCTGCTCGGGGTCGTTGACGATCTCGCCCACGGGCGTGGAGACATCCTTGACGAAGAGGGAGTCGTTGATGCCCAGCTCGCTGATGTCCACCTCGAGGGTCTCGGGGACCTCGCGCGGCAGGCAGCGCACCGTGACGCTGTCGAGCAGCTGGATGACCTCGCCCTCGTTGAACTTCACCGGCTGGGGCTCGCCGGTGGGCACCACGAACACCTCCACCTCCACGGGCTCGCCACGGGGGATCTCCAGCAGGTCGACGTGGTGGATCTCGTCGGTCACCGGGTGCTGCTGGATGTCTCGCAGGAGCGCCAGCGGGTTCTCGGAGTCGCCCTCGAGCTCGACATCGAAGATCACCGAGCGGCCGCCGGACTTCTGCAGCACGCGGGTGAAGTCGTGGGTGTCGATCTGGACGTTGGTCGCCGCGCGATCGTTGCCGTAGATCACGGCCGGGATGTTGCCCGCGGCGCGGGTCCGGCGATTCTGGTTCTTCCCGGTGGTCTGACGCTTGCTGACTTTGATCTTGACCAGGCCCATCGGCTGCCTCCTGGTTGTGCACGATCCGTCGGGCTCGCCGTCTGGCGGCAAGGATCCTCCGCGGGGACGCCCCGTGACGTCCGCGCCCCCCGGAGCTGACATATTCCGGGGCGACCGTGCGCTTGGCGCAAAGGACCGCAAAAGAAAGCACGGCGCTCCGTCGCTGTCAAGACGGGCGGCGGGACGCCCGCCCGGCCGCACCAGGCCGTCCGGTCAGCTGAACAGCGCGCTGATGGTCTTCTCGAGATGGATGCGGTCGATGGCCTCGGCCAGCAGCGGCGCCACATCCAGGACCTGGATCCTGGGACACTCTTCATGGCGCGTGAACGGGATGGTGTTGGTGACCGCCAGCTCGGAGAGGGGCGATTCGTTGATCCGCTCGAGGGCCGGGCCGGAGAGGATGGGATGCGTGCAGCAGGCCATGACCGACCGCGCCCCCTGCTTCTCGACGCAGACCCGGGCCGCGCTGCAGAGGGTGCCGGCCGTGTCGACCATGTCGTCGAAGATGATCACGTCCTTGCCATCGACGTCCCCGATGAAGTTCATCACCTCGAGGTCGTTGGCGCGCGGCCGGCGCTTGTCGATGATCGCCAGGCTCACCTGCAACCGCTTGGCGAAGCTGCGGGCCATCTTGATGCTGCCCACGTCGGGCGCCACCACGGCGGTGCGGTCCGGATCGATGTCGCGGAAGTGCCGCAGGAGGACCGGCGCCGAGTAGAGATGATCGAGGGGGATGTCGAAGAAGCCCTGGATCTGCGGAGCGTGCAGATCGATGGTCAGCACGCGGTTGGCCCCCGCGGCGGTGATCAGGTTGGCCATGAGCTTGGCGCCGATGGGCACGCGCGGCTGGTCCTTGCGGTCCTGCCGGGCGTAGCCGAAGTAGGGGATCACGGCGGTCACCCGCCGGCACGACGCCCGCCGCACCGCATCGAGCAGCAGGAGCAGCTCGATCAGGTTCTCGGCGGGCGGATTGGTGGGCTGGATGAGGAAGCAGTCGGTGCCGCGGATGTTCTCCTCGATCTTCACCGACACCTCGCCGTCGGAGAAGCGGGCGACCTCCACCTGGCGCAGCTCCGCGCCCAGGCAGTCGGCGATGCGGCGGCTGATCTCGGGGTTGGCGTTGCCGCTGATCAGGACCAGCTCGTTGTACATCCGACCACCTCACGGGCCCGGCGCGTCCGGTGGGCGCGGCGGTCGCCCGGGCAAGGAAAATGCCCCTCGGTGGGGGCAGGTGAACGCATGGCTGGGGCGGCAGGATTCGAACCTGCGAATGCAAGGACCAAAACCTTGTGTCTTACCACTTGACGACGCCCCAGCGATCCCGGTGACCGCACCGGCGGCCTAGTAGCTCTCTTCCATGACCGAGCCGGGATCGTCGCCGTGGCCACCGTGGCCACGATCGATCATCCCGCTCTCGGCCCGTTGCAGTTCCTGCTTGTAGGCGGCGATGATCTGGCCCTCCATCCACTCGCGCGTCTCCATGTTGATGGGATGCGCGATGTCCTGGAACGTCCCGTCCTTGCGCTTGCGACTGGGCATGGCGATGAACGGTCCGGACGCTCCCTCGATGATCTTCAGCCCGCGGACCACGAAGCTGTCGTCCAGGGTGATGCTGGCGAAACCTTTGAGCTTGTTGTCGTCCCTCAAGGTAATCCTGATCTCGGTAATGTTCACGCCAAACTCGCTTTCGGCTGCAGCCGCCGTATCATGGATCGTCCGGCAACTCATCCCTCCAGGATGCGGACCCCCCGATCGAGGGGACCCACCGCACTGACGAAATCCATCGCGTCGCGGAACTGCCGCACCAGCTCCTCCGCCTGGCCCCGGGTCCCGGTGACACCGAAGATGGCCGATCCGCTCCCCGACAGCATCGCGACGGGACACTTCTCACGAAGCTGTAACAGGACCCGGCTCAGATCCGGATGCGCCGGTAAGACCACGTCCTCCAGCCGGTTGAAACCGAACCAGGGCCGGGACGGGAACCTGGCCAATAATGGCTTTATTACTTGGAGGTTAGCCGCCGGTGAACGGACTGTCAATCCCATTTTCAGGGCGCCATAGACCGTTCCCGTATCGATCGAGAAGCGTGGCTTGAGGATCACGAACCCCACCGGCCGCAGCTGGGGAAGCGGGATGAGCTCGGTCCCCACGCCCCGGGCCAGCTGCGTTCCACCGCGTAGAAAGAACGGCACGTCCGCACCCAGTTTCGCCCCCATGGCCGCCAGCGCGTCGTGGTCCAGTCCGGTGCCGAACAGGCGATCGCAGGCCACCAGGGTGGCCATGGCGTCGCTGCTGCCGCCCCCCAGTCCGGCGCCGGCGGGGACCACCTTGTCCAGCTCGATCTGCAGGTGGCCGCTGACCCGTTGCTCGTGGCAGAAGAGGCGGGCCGCGCGCCAGCAGAGGTTGCGCTCGTCGTCGGGGATCACGCCGTCGGGCCGGACCAGCAACTCGATGTCCGGCGCCCTGCCGACCCGCCGTTCGCGGAGGGTCACCCGTACCGTGTCCTGCAGGTCGATGGCCTGCAGGATGGTCTCGATCTCGTGAAAGCCATCGTGGCGCTGGCGCAGCACCTCGAGATGGAGGTTCACCTTGCCCGGTGCGGAGACCCGGATCCGCTGCGCCGCACTGCCGTGGACTGGACTCATCGTGTCTCGCCTTTCGGTGACCCCATCGTTCCGCGCCCCGGACCGGTCAGCGGCCCGGGCCGATGATGGCCACGAACACCCCGATCCAGCCGAGGACGATCAACTGCAGGACGGGGTCGTTGAGCAGGATCTCGTGGGGACGGCCGCCTCGCCCTTCCTTGAAGACCAGGAAGGTGTATCGCCAGAGCCCCAGCAGCACGAACACCGTGGTCCAGACCAGGTCGCGAGTGCCGAAGTGGTTCACCGTCGAGGGCCAGACCGTGTACATGGCATAGGCCGCCAGCGACATGCCGAAGCTCGCGCCGATCATGGAATTGAGGGTGGTCTCGTTGTACGCCAGCAGCACCGGCCGGGTGCCCCGGTCGCCGTCGGCGTTGAGCTTGAGCAGCTCGTTGCGGCGCTTGCAGAAGCCCAGGTAGAGCGAGAGGAAGAAGGGACAGATCAGCAACCAGGCGGAGATCTCCAGCTGCGGATGCAGCGGCAGCAGCACCAGGGCGCCCGCCAGGGCCCGGATCACGAAGCTGATGCCGATACCCACCACGTCCAGTACCGGCAGGCGCTTGAGCAGCATGGAATAGAGCGCGTTCCAGCCGAAGAAGCCCGCGGTCGCCGCCAGGAACGGCCATCCCAGCGGCGCCGCCGCCGCCAGGCAGAACACCACGAGCACGCCCCAGACACGCCAGGCCGTCCGGATGGGCAGGCGGCCAGCGGCGATGGGTCGCAGGCGCTTGTAGGGATGCAGACGATCCTGCGCCACGTCGCGGATGTCGTTGAAGATGTAGACCGCGCCCGACGCCAGACAGAACACCACGCAGGCGGCCACCGCCCGCAGCACGCTCGGCGCATGGGTGAACTGCTGGGCGAAGATCACGCCGGCCAGCAGGACCAGATTCTTGGTCCACTGGCGCGGCCGCAGGCTGTCGAGCAGGACGGAGGGCGGCGGCAGCGCCGCTCGGTTGGCGCTCATCTCAGTACGCGTTCTCCCCGCGCAGGACGTGATGGACGGTCATCAGCAGGATCCGCAGATCGAGCCACAGGGACCAGTTCTCGACGTAATGCAGGTCGTAGAGGGTCCGATCCTCGATGCTGGTGTTCCCGCGCAGGCCATTGACCTGCGCCCACCCGGTCAGGCCCGACTTGACCCGATGGCGCTCGAAGTAGCGCGGCATCTGGCGGCGGAACTTCTCCACGAACACGTGGCGCTCCGGCCGTGGTCCCACCAGGGACATGTCCCCCCGCAGGACGTTCCACAACTGCGGCAGCTCGTCCAGGCTCCAGCGGCGCAGCCACCGCCCCACCGGGGTGATGCGCGGGTCGTCCGCCTGGGTCCACACCGGCCCCGTGGCCACCTCGGCGTCCGGACGCATGGTGCGGAACTTCAGCATGGCGAACTGCCGCCCGTCACGGCCCACGCGGTCCTGGCGATAGAGGACGGGGCCGGGACTGCTCGACCGGACCAGCAGCGCCAGCACCGCGAGGACCGGCAACAGGGCCACGAGGGCCAGCAGCGAGAGGGCGAGATCGAAGATCCGCTTGACGATGCGGTCGGCGCCACTGAGCGACACCGCACGCACCGAGACGAACGGGATGCCAGCCACCTCCCGCAGGTGCAACTTGCTGGTGTGCAACTCGAAGAGATCCGGCACCCACTGCACGTCGGTGGTCCGGTCGGCCACCTCGCCGGCGATCTGGCTGATCAGCGGGAGCTGATCGAACCGCAGGGTGAGCACCACCCGGTCGACGGCGTGCTCGCGGACCACCCGGGCCACCTCGTCCACCACCCCCAGGCACGGGATGGGTGGCAACGGGCCACGCGGATGCTCCTGCCCGTCGGCATCCAGCAGGGCGGCCACGGCGGGCTCGGCCTCCGGTCCGGCGTCCTCTTCCTGCGGCACGCGCAACCAGCCCACGGGCTCGAGCCCGAGGCCCGGCAGCTCGCGCACCATCCGCAGGAGCCGCCCGCGCATGGGGTTGTTGCCCACCAGGAGCACGCGCGTGCGCCGCAGGCCGCGGTGCAGCAGCCGCGCCAGCAGGCGCCGTGCCAGGACCCGGCCCAGGCAGAGCGAGAGCCAGGCGATCCAGAAGAAGAGCCCGAAGAACCAGCGGCTGTAGGTCATCTGCCGCTGGAAGAAGGTCAGGGCCAGCACCAGCAGGCTGCCCAGGACCACGCCGCGGAACAGCTCCACGAAGTCCCGTTCCACCCGGCGCCCCCCGCGCTCGGAATAGAGCCCCTGCCCGTAGAAGATCGCCAGGAACACCACCACGATCACCGCGCTGGCCACCAGGTAGGGTCCCAGCGGCGGGATGCCCAGCGGCACCAGGATCAACCCGCTGTGGAAGCGCAGCCAGTAGGTGGCCAGGAACGACACCACCAGCATCACCGCGTCGATGACCAGGTACACCGACGGCTCGAGGAGATCACCGGGTTGCTTGCGGTCAGGCACGGGCCGCCTCCCGCCGATGGTGATCGCGCCAGGCGGCGGCCAGGTGCGCCGCCACCTGACCGGCGAAGCGGTCGCGGCCGAAGCCGGCGGCGTGGCGCTGCATCGCCTCGCGATCCCAGGCGCCGTCCAGGCGCGGGTCCTGGAGGGCGGCCGCCAGGGCCTGCACGCTCTGCTGGTCGAAGAAGATGCCGTTGAGGCCCTCGCGCACCGTGTCCAGGGCGCCGCCGGCCCGGTAGGCCACCACCGGCGTGCCGGCCGCCGTGGCCTCCAGCGGCGTGATGCCGAAGTCCTCGAGGCCGGGGAACACGAAGCTCCGCGCGTGCACGTAGAGCGCGGTCACCGTGGCATCATCCACGGCGCCCAGGAAGGTGACCCGCCCGGGTCCGTCCGTGCCCGCCGCCAGCCGCTGCAGGCGCGCGCCCTCTCCCCCGCGCCCGGCCACCACCAGGTGGCGTCCGGCGTGCACGGCGGCCACCACCGCCAGGTCGATGCGCTTGTACGGCACCAGGGCCGAGAGGACCAGGTCGTACGCGCCGCTCGCGAACCCGGACGGCGGTGGCGGATCGGTGGCGAAGCGCGCCACGTCCACCGGCGGGGCGATCACCGCCACCTCGGCCTCGGCGACGCCGTAGTGCCGCTGCAGCCGGCGCCGGACCTCGGTGCTGTTGGCGATCCAGCGATCCACACGACCGGCGGTGCGGCGATCCCAGCCCTGCAGGCGGGCACGCTGGCCGCCGATGAGCCGGCGCACCGGCCAGGGACGAGCGGCGAAGTAATCGTCGAAGCGATCCCACATGTAGCGCATGGGCGTATGGCAGTAGCAGACGGTCAGCGCCCCGTCGCCGGCCCGGGCGCCCTTTGCCACGCAATGGCTGCTGCTGAGCACCACGTCGTAGCCGGCGAGGTCGAAGCTCTCGATGGCGCCCGGCATGAACGGGAGCGCCCAGCGATAGAGGCGCCTCGCGGCCGGCAGGCGCTGGATCCGGCCCGCGGTGGTGATGCGGCGGTCCTCGATCACCGCGCTCACCGAGCCTGGCACGTGCAGCAGGGTGAAGAGGTCGGCCTGCGGCAACAGCTCGCAGAAGACCTCGAGCACCTTCTCGCCGCCGCGCATGCCGGTGAGCCAGTCGTGCACCAGCGCCACGCGGACGCCCGCCGGAAGGGCCGTGCCCATGGGCTCAGCCATGGTCGGACCCCAGGCGCCGGGCCTCGAGCAGCTCGCAGAGGGCGTGGATGAGCACCAGATGCATCTCCTGGATCCGGGCCGTGTCCGTTCCGGGCGCCACGAGCGCGCCATCCACCGCGGCCGCCAGCGGACCGCCGTCCTTGCCCACCAGGGCGTGGGTCCGCAGGCCGCGCTCACGCGCCTCCCGGGCGGCGGCCAGGCAGTTGGGCGACCGTCCGCTGGTGGAGATCAGCAGCAGCACGTCACCGGGCCGGCCGAGGGCCTCCACCTGCCGGGCGAAGACCCGCTCGAAGCCGTAATCGTTGCTCACGGCGGTCAGGGCGGAGGTGTCGGTGGTCAGGGCCAGGGCGGGCCAGCCGGGGCGGTCGTCCCGGTAGCGTCCGGCGAGCTCGGCCGCCAGGTGCTGGCTGTCCGCCGCCGAGCCGCCGTTGCCACAGACCAGCAGCTTGCCTCCGTCCTCCCAGGCGGCGAGCACGTCGCCGGCCAGACGGTCCAGGGCGCCGGCGCAGGCCTCCACCAGGGACGCGAGCGCGTCGCGATGGTCGGCGACCACGGCGGCGAGCAGGTGGGCGGCCGCGGGCGAGGGGGACTGCGGAGCGGTCATGGGTGTCCGGACTCCTCGTTGGCGTCGAGCCAGGCGACGTAGCGGGCCAGGGCCTCGCGCCAGGGCGGACGCGGGGCCAGCCCCAGGGCGGCGGTGCGCTCGTCCCGGAGGATGGAGCAGGCCGGCCGCCGCGCCGGGGTGGGGAACTCCTCGGTGGTGCACGGCTGGACCCGTCCGGGATCGACGGCGCCGAGGCGCGCGATCTCCTGCGCGAACTCGTGCCAGGTGCAGGCGCCGGCATTGGTGCCATGGAAGATCCCGGTGGCTTCCACGGCGTGCAACTGCACCAGCAGCCCGGCGAGGTCCACCGCGTAGGTCGGGCAGCCACGCTGGTCGGCCACCACGCGGATCTCCGGACGCTCGGCCAGCAGGCGACGCACCGTCCGCACGAAGTTCTGCGGGCCGTGGCCGAATAGCCAGCTGGTCCGCACGATCTGCCAGGGGGCCGGCAGGGCCTCCACGGCCTCCTCCGCCCGCGCCTTGGTCTCGCCGTACCAGTTGACCGGCCCGCGCGCCGCGCCCTCGGCGTAGCCGGCGGGATCGGTGCCCGGCAGGACGTAATCGGTGCTGACGAAGGTCAGGGCGCAGCCCGCCGTGGCGCAGGCCGCGGCCATCTCGGCGGTGGCCGTGGCGTTGCCCGCCAGGGCCGCCTCGCGCTCGGTCTCGGCGCGGTCCACCGCCGTGTAGGCGGCGCAGTGCACCACCCGGTCGGGCCGATGCCTGGACACCATCCGTGCGGCCACTCCCCGCACCGCGAGGTCGCCGTCGGGCAGATCGACACCGGTGGTGTCGTGCCCCGCGGCCGTGAAGGCGTCGCAACAGGCCCGGCCGAGCTGGCCGTGGGCGCCGGTGACCAGGATGCGCATGACGGAGGACCTCACCGGTTGGACGTCAGGCGGTCAGGATGGGCCCTCGCCGTCGGAATTGCAAGACGCGTCCGTCTCGCCCGACGTCGCGTCCGCCTCCCGCCGGCCGGCCCGCATGGCATCACGGCAGAGGCCGGGCGCGAAGCCCCGCGAGGCGAGGAAGCGCAGGACGCGGGCCTCGGTCCGGCGATCGCGGCCACGCTCCCGCCGCCAGCGGGCCGTGGCCGCCGCGACGGCCAGCTCCTCCTCCGCCGCCGAGGGCAGCGCCATGGCGGCGCAATCGGCGGCCAGTCCGGCGTCGACGCCCTTCTCCCGCAGTCGCGATTCGAGCCAGGCACGCCCCACCGCCTTGCGCCGCAGGGTGTCGCGACAGAAGGCCTCGGCATACTGGCGATCCGAGTGGAGCCCCTGGGCCTCGGCCCGGGCCAGGACGGCGTCCACCGCCGGCGGCGGCAGATCCTCCTCCAGGAGCTTGCGGCGCAGTCGCGCCGTGGTCCACCGCCGGCGGTCCAGCAGCTCGAGCAGCCGGCGCGCGGCCTGCTTCCGTGCCGCCGCCTCGTGCAACGAGGCGACCAGGGGGGAGCTCAGGCTCCCCCCCGGTCCGGGCAGACCGGCCGGGACGGCATCCGGCGCGATGGTGAGGGTCTCGCCCCCGTCCAGCTCGAGGATCACCGCGCCAGGCTCCTCGCGCACGCGGACCAGGGTGCGCTGGCGCCCGGGTTCCATGCCGCTCAGGCGCCCGCCTTACGGGTCTGGTCGGAGGAACGGGACTTCGCCGGGGATCCGGCGACATCGGGCCCGGCCGCCGGGGTCTCGCTGCCCGGCTGGGCCACCGGCTCGGCAGCCGCGCCGCCGTGCTTGCGACGGATGCCATAATGCTCGAAGACCTGGTTGGCCAGGTTCTCGTAGAGGTCCGGGTTCTCCTTGAGGAACGTGCGCACGTTCTCCCGCCCCTGCCCCAGACGCTCCTCGCCGTAGCTGTACCAGGCGCCGCTCTTCTGGATCACGCCCGCGCCGACGCCCAGGTCGATGAGGTCGCCCTCCTTGCTGATGCCCTGGCCGTAGAGGATGTCGAACTCGGCCTTCTTGAAGGGCGGGGCCACCTTGTTCTTGACCACCTTGACGCGCACCTGGTTGCCGATGATGTCCTCGCCCTGGGTGATGGCGCCGGTGCGCCGGATGTCCAGGCGGATGGAGCTGTAGAACTTCAGGGCGTTGCCGCCGGTGGTGGTCTCCGGGTTGCCGAACATCACGCCGATCTTCATGCGGATCTGGTTGGTGAAGACCACCAGGGTGTTGGTCTTGGAGATGGCGCCGGTGAGCTTGCGCAGCGCCTGGCTCATCAGGCGGGCCTGCAGCCCCACGTGCTGGTCGCCCATCTCGCCCTCGATCTCCGCCCGGGGCACCAGGGCGGCCACCGAGTCGACGACCACGATGTCCACCGCGCCCGAGCGCACGAGCATCTCGGTGATCTCCAGGGCCTGCTCACCGGTATCCGGCTGGGAGACCAGCAGGTTGTCGATGTCCACGCCCAGCTTGCGGGCGTAGATGGGGTCCAGCGCGTGCTCGGCGTCCACGAAGGCCGCCACGCCACCGGTCTTCTGCATGTTGGCCACCGCGCTGAGGGCCACGGTGGTCTTGCCGCTGCCCTCCGGTCCGTAGATCTCCACCACGCGTCCGCGGGGCAGGCCGCCCACGCCCAGGGCGATGTCCAGGGCGAGGCTGCCCGTGGAGACCGCGTCGATCTCGTCGTAGATGCGGTTCTCGCCGAGCAGCATGATGGCGCCCTTGCCGAACTGCTTCTCGATCTGGGCCCGGGTCAGGTCCAGGGTCTTGGTCCTGTCGTCACGATTCTGCGCCATGGGGTCTCTCCTGTGGGACGGGATGCGGATGCGCGGGCGGGTCGAGGACGACCCGCGCCGCAAGATAGCACGACCGCCACCGGGACAGCAAGCATTTTCGTCATTTTTTCGCCAGCCCGGAGGACGACCATCTCGTCGGCAGCTCACCCGGCCAGCGGCAGGCGGGCGACCTCGGTGTGGCGTGCCCCGTGGGGATGGAGCTCGCTGGCGAGCAGGGATGCGGCCCGGGGCGTGAACGCCGGCCAGGAGCCGAGGTCCAGTTCCGCCAGGACCGCACGCTGCGCGGCGGGCAGCGGCCGCTTGATGCGCGCGAGGGTCAGGTGCGGACGGAACGCCCGGCGATCCTGGGGACCGTCCGGCCAGACCCCGTCCACCGCCCCGCGGACCGTGCCGACCAGCTGCTCGAGACGCTCGCCGCCATCCAGATGCAGGAACAGGACCCGCGGCCAGCGACGGTCCGGGAACGCCCCGACGCCACCCGGCTTGATCACCGGGGCGGGACAGGTGGCCACGGCCGCCTGCAGCGCCGGCGCCAGCGGCGCGGCCCGCTCCGGGGGCCAGTCCCCCAGGAACATCAGCGTCAGGTGCCACGCCCGCGGACGGGTCCAGGCGATGGGCACTGCCCGCCGCACGGTGTCCAGCCGCGTGTCCAGCTCGCCGGTCAGGCGTTCCGGCGGGTTGACGGCCACGAAGAGCCTCATCCGGGACGGCCCCAGCTCAGCCGGTCGGGCCGGAAGACGGCCTCGCCGGCCACCGCCCGGCGCAGGGCATCCAGCGCGCCGGCGGCGGCCAGGTGCCGGTTCCGCTCGCGATCGCCGCTGTACCGGTAGAGCCCGGCCTGGACGCCCTGCGGCCCGGCCACGGCGATCCAGGTGGTCCCCACCGGCTTGTCGTCCGAGCCCCCGGCAGGCCCGGCGATCCCGGTGACCGCCACGGTCCAGTCCGCCCCCAGCCGCCTGCGCGCCCCGCGGGCCATCTGCTCCGCCACCGGACGGCTGACCGCGCCGTGGTCGGCCAGGACGGCGGGGTCGACCAGCAGCAGGTCGGTCTTGACGCGATCGGCGTATCCGAGGATCCCGCCCAGATAGTAGGCGCTGCTGCCGGACTCGCCGGTGAGCGCCGCGCCCAGCAGGCCGCCAGTGCAGCTCTCGGCCACCGCCACCGTCCATCCGCGCGCCAGGCAGAGATCCTGGATCACCCGCGGCAGGCCGACCATCTCCCGGGCGTAGGTCACGTCGCCCAGCACCCGGTCCAGCTCGCGTGCGGCCTCGACCAGCCGGGGCTCCTGGCCCGGTTCGGCGGCCAGCCGCACGTCCACGCCCCAGTCCACCAGCCACCAGGACCAGCGCAGGTCCGGGTAGCGCCGACGCACCGCCTCGGTCTGCCGGGCGATGGCCATCTCCGCCATCTGCGCCGTGCGCCACAGGCGTCCCGCGCGCGCCGCGGGCAGTGCGCCCAGCTCCTGCAGCGCGGCGAGCAACAGCGGGAGCAGCGCCTGGAGCTCCGCCGGCACCCCGGGCAGGACGGCCAGCCGCCGACCGTGCAGTGCGCCCACCAGACCGGGGGCCGACCCCACCGGATTCGGCACGGCCTGCAGACCAGCCGGCACCAGGACCTGCTTGTCGCCCTCCACGCGGGCCGGGAGACCGCGACGCTCGCGGCGCTCGGCGAGGGCGGCGGCCACGTCGGCGCGGAACTCCAGGGGAGCGCCCGCCCAGGCCGCGATGGCCTCGCGGGTGAGGTCGTCGGCCGTGGAACCGAGGCCACCGCAGACGAACACCACGTCGCCCGCCGCCGACCGGTCCAGCGCCCTGGCGATGGCCTCCTCGCGGTCGGGCACCACGGCGACGTCCTGGACCCGGGTGGCGAAGGCCGCCAGGGCGCGCTGGATCCGCGTGCTGTTGGTATCGGAGGTGCGGCCCTCGAGGAGTTCGTCCCCCACGGCGATGATGCGCACCGGCTGGACGCTCATCCCTGCCAGCCCAGGATGCGGACGGTCAGCTGGGTGGCGGCCAGGGCGAGGAGGCCGGCGCCGAGGTCGTCGGCCATGATGCCCAGGCCGCCGCCGCCGCCCAGCCGTTCGAGGCGACGCACGCCGAAGGGCTTGAGGATGTCGAAGATGCGGAACCAGAAGAACCCCATCAGCCAGCCCCAGGGGCCGGCGGCCAGGCCCAGGTAGGTGACCTGCATGCCGGCCACCTCGTCGATGACGCAGAGGTGCGGGTCCTCGCCGTGCTCTCGCTCGAGAGCGCCGGCGATGGCGATGCCCACCGCGGTGACCCCGGCCAGGGCCACCAGCTGCACCCAGAGCGGGATGGGGCCCAGCCAGGCCCACAGGCCCCACCAGAGCAGGCCGTAGGCGAAGCTGCCGGCGGTGGCGGGCGCGATGGGCGCGTAGCCGGTGCCGAAGAAGGTGCCGAGCACATGGACGAGGGCGCGGAGCATGGGGATCCTTTCACGGGCGATGGCCGGCGGGCATGATAGGGCGGCCCTGGCCGGCGGTCAATCCGCCGGCACGAGCGCGAACCGGTAGGGAAGCGCCATGGTGGCCACGGCGGGCACCCCGTCGATGGCCGCGGGCAGCCAGCGCGTCCGGCGCGCCGCCGCGATGGCCAGGGAGTCGAGCGCCGCGACGGCGCCCCGGTGGATGCTCGTGGCGATCGCCGCGCCGGTGGTGTCCACGGTGATCGCCACCACCACCTCCCCCTGCACGCCGAGGAGCCGCAACGTGTCGGGATACTCCGGCTCCACGAACCACCGCAGGGCGGGTCGCCGACACAGACGGCCCTGCTCGTCACGGAAGGTGGCGGGCTCGGCGTCCACCGCCACACCACCCGCGGACCGGTCGGCGACATCCGCGCCGGCAGCGGCGATGAACCGCAGGGCGGCCAGGCCCAGCAGGATCACCAGCACGCTACCGGCGAGCACCATGGGCAGGCTGAACGGCCGGGCCGCGCGAGGAGGGGCTGGTGGATCGGGCCGATGGGTGGTCACGAGATCCTCCGGGGCTGGCGTCCGGGCGACGCGGGATCAGGGGGCGCGCTCGCCACGCCGCCGGGCCACCTCCGCGGCCACGCCCCGCAGCAGGCGGTCGACCCCCACGCCGACCAGACCCATGACCACGAGGTAGACGAGCATGGGCCCATACTGCACCAGGAAGCGGAAGTCGAGCAAGCGGAAGCCCAGGCCACGATCGACGCCCAGCATCTCCGCGGCCACCACCGCGCCCCAGCCCAGGGCCCAGGCCACGCGCAGCAGGGTCAGCAGGGCCGGCAGGGCCAGGGGCAGCATCACGCCCATGAAGAGCCGGGGCCCGGCCGCGCCCAGGACGTGCGCCTCGTCCACGTAGTCGCGATCCACCTGGCCGAAGGCGTCGCGAGCCGCCACGACGCAGGGGGGCAGCAGCGCCACCAGGAGCACGAAGGCCACGGGCGCCTCGCCCAGGCCGAACCAGACCACCGCGAAGGGCAGCCAGGCGAAGGGCGAGATGGCCCGCACGAAGTTCACCGTGGGCAGGAGCCAGGCCTCGAGCCGCCGGTGCGCCCACAGCAGGTAGCCCAGTCCCACGCCCAGGCTCCAGGCCACCGCGCAGGCGGTGGTGGTCCGTACCAGGGAGAGGCCCAGATCCCCGGCCAGCCGGGACCAGGAGATGCGCCAGCGCGCCGCCCGGGCTGCAGCCGAGGGCGCCGCCCCGAGCGGCCCGTCGCCGAGCGAGCCACCGAGCAGCCCGCCCAGCAACCCCAGCGACCAGGCCAGGCCCGCCAGGAGCGCGACCAGCAGGAGCACGCCGCCCAGGCGCGCGTCAGGGCGCCGGAAGGTAGACATCGGCGGTGTCGGGGATGGTGGAGAGGTAGCCGAGCCGGTGCATGGTCTGCGCGGCCTCGAGCTCGAAGGTGCGGCCGGCCGCCTCGCGTCCCGGCCGGAACCGCAGCCGCGCGAGGGCCTCGCGCGCCGTCTTGTCGCTCAGTCCGAAGCGCCGCGCCGCCAGCTGGGCCGCCTGGTCGCGGTCGGACTCGGTCCGCAGCGCCGCCACCGCCAGCGCGGCCTGGAGCCGGGCCAGTTCCGGACGCTTGCCAGCCACGCGGTCGCCATGGACGGCGAGGTTGCAGCAGGGATGGTCGGGATGGTCGTCCCCGTACCAGTGGATCACGTGGAACCGCTCGCCCAGTTCCAGGATGGGCGGCACGTAGAAGCTCAGCGCATCGACGTCGCCTCGCCGGAGCGCCGCCGCCATCTCGCTCGGCGAGCGCAGCGGCACCAGCTCGGCGGCGATCCCCCGCTCATGCAGGGCCATGGCCGCCAGGATCTCCAGCGTCGAGGCCCGCAACACCCCGATCCGCTTTCCCGCCAGCTCGGCGAGCGATCCGATCTCCCGCCGCGTGACGATCCCGTCGCTCTCCCGCTCCAGGAATCCCGCCACCCGCACGGGCAACCCCTGGTCCACGTCGCTCCACGCGTAGGTGAACGGCAGGATCGCCACGTCGATCCGCCCGGCCACCAGCGCCTCGTTGGCCTCCCACCCCGAGGCGAACCGCCGCACCTTTACCCCCGCCAGCCCCGGATCCCCCATCATCGCGGCCAGATCGTACGGCAGATGATTCAGCGACGGCTCGATCACCCCCAGCACCAGCCCCTCGTCATCCC
>CAZWYF010000009.1:77295-92332 GCA_964637835.1 uncultured Fibrobacteraceae bacterium | reverse complement strand
GAGTTGAGTTGAGTTGCATTCATCGTGCCATTCCTCCCGTTGAGACACGTCATGCACATGGTGTTCGGGGATCTGCTGTCCGGCGCTCTCCTTTGCGGTTGTCCCACGGCGCAGGTACCCGTGGGAATCGAGGTGCGCTTGCTTCTTCTACTCATGGCGATCGGCGGGCATGAGGCGGGGGACCAGGACGAGTGCTCGCACTGGGCGACCAGAAGCCGCGGAAGCTCGAGCGCACACGCCACCTGGTTGTCTGGAGGGCCTCCTTCCCCATGCCAAGGACCCTACCCCCGACGAATACCGCCTGTCAAGACGATTCATCGGATGCGGTCACGCTCTCGGTGCTTTCCGGAATAGCTCTTCAGATCGCTCGACGACGGCTTCTGAGCTGGCACGGGGTCGGCGAGGAACGGCTCGGATGGTGGGGCGAGATCGGCACCGAGGTCGCCGTGGCTGGCGAACCCCGCGACACCGCCCCACGGCGGGTGGGGGATCGCGGCGCGCCGGATCCCGGACGGGCCCTGCCGGGGCCCCGGCGGTCCGCCCGGCACAACTGAACGATCTGTGAGCCAGCGCTGGACACTTCGTTCAGGAGCACCGGGCCAGTCGAGCGCCACCCGGGTGCACGCTGCTCACCCGCCGGGCCGCGAGGCCTCCTCCAGCAGGTAGAGGAAGGACGCGAAGCGGGCACCGGTCTGGGCGCCCAGGCCGGTCTCGCAGGAGAGGTTGGAGCTCACCGCCCGCCGCGCCTGGGCGGCGGCGAGGTCGGTCTTCTCGCGGCGCAGCGCGCTGGCCGACAGCTCCGGGAAGATCAGGCCGCGGTCGCCGGCGGTGGCGCAGCAGGCCAGGCTCTCCGGGACCACTGCCTGCTCGCTGGCCGCCTCGACGCAGGCCACGAGCGCCGCCTCGCCGCCCATCAGGCGCAGCGCGCAGTTGGGATGGACGAAGGTCACGCCCGCCAGCGGCTCGAGGTCCAGCCGCGGCAGGAGCGTCTCGCGCGCGAACGCGGTGACGTCGATCAGGTCGAGGGCCTCCCAGCGCTCGCGGTCGGCCCCCGCGAGCTTGACTCCCCCCTCCAGCGCCGCGTGGGTGCAGGACGACGCGTCGATCACCACCGGGATGCGGCCGCCGTCGCTCAGGCGGTGCAGGCTTGCGACCAGGTCCACGAGCAGGCGACGGGAGGCCTGGGCGTGCCCCTTGGACGCCATGGCCAGGCCGCAGCAGGCGCCGCCCAGGGCCGCCGGGGCCCAGGCGCCCACGCCGGCACGATCGCAGAGTTCCAGCAGGACCTCGGTCTGGGACCGCTCGCGGCCGCGGGGTCGGCCCATGATCCGCGAGACGCAGGTGGGGAACACGATGGCGTCCAGCGTGGCGGGCGGCGCCGCGGTCATGAAGTCGAGGGTCCGCGGCGGCCGGGGCTGCGCGTCCACCCACGCCGGCAGCTTCCATCCCGTGAGCTTCCGGGCCAGGGCCACCGATCCGCGCACCGTGCCGGCCCCCAGCACGCGCTCGAGGCCGTGCGCGGTGCGCAGGGCGCATCGGATCAGCGATTCGGTCGTGCCCGCATGGTCGACGATCCACCGGGCGAGGCGATGCGGGATCGCGCCATGGTTCTCGTCCCGCAGGCGCTTGACCATGCGGCCGGTGTCGATGCCCACCGGGCAGGCCGTCGAGCACAGCCCGTCGGCGGCGCACGTGTCCAGGCCGTCGTACCGGTAGTCGGCGAGCAGCGAGCCGATGGTGCGGTCGATGGCCGGGCCATCGCCATTGGCCTGCGGCCGGGCCTGGCGCAGCCGCTCCACGTGCCGCAGCACGGCGATGCGCCGGCGCGGCGAGAGCGTCAGGTCCACGCTCGGGCACACCTTCTCGCAGAACCCGCACTCGACGCAGGCGTCCACCTCGGCCGCGGCAGACGGCAGGTGCTTGAGGTTCCGCAGATGCCCTCGCGGATCGTCGTCGAGCACCACGCCCGGGTTGAGCACGCCGTCGGGATCGAGGATCGCCTTCAGCCGGCGCATCACCGCGTGGGCCGCCGGCCCCCACTCCGTCTCGACGAAGGGGGCGATGTTGCGACCGGTCCCGTGCTCGGCCTTCAGCGCGCCATCGAAGCGGCCGACGATGAGCTCGACGAGGTCGTCCATGAAGGCGGCGTAGCGGTCGCGCGCGGCGTCGTCGTCGAACCGCTGCGTGATGACGAAGTGCAGGTTGCCGTCCTTGGCGTGGCCGAAGATGATCGACCCGCCGTAGCCGTGGCGGTCGAAGAGCTCCTGCAGGCCCTCGACGCACCCGGGGAGCCGCTCGACGGCCACGGCGACGTCCTCGATGATCACCGCGGTCTCCGCCGCGCGCACCGCGCCCACCGCCGGGTACAGCCCCTTGCGCGCCTTCCAGATCAGCGCCTGCCGCGCCGCATCCTGCGTGAACTCCGCCGGCCGGGCGAGGTCCAGCGAGTCCACCGCCTCGGCGATGGCCGGGCGCAGGGCCTCCAGCTGCTCGGCCGTGGCCACCTGGTACTCGACCAGCAGGGCGGACGACCCCGCATGCAGCGGGACGTCGTCGCCGAGCAGCTCGCGCGCGACGTCGTCCACCGCGGCCAGGCTCGCGCGGTCGAAGAACTCCACCGCCCGGGCGCCCGACGCGGCGAGCACGTGGGTGGCCGCGGCCGCCTGCGACGGCGAGTCGAAGAGCATGAAGCTGGTGGTCTTGACCGGGTAGGTGGGCAGGGTCTCGAGGATGGCCTCGGCGATGAAGGCGAGCGTGCCCTCGGAGCCGACGAGCACGCGCGGCAGGATGTCGATGGGCTCCTCGTGGTCGATCAGGGCGTTGAGCGCGTAGCCCGTGGTGTTCTTCTGGCGGTACTTGTGGCGGATGCGCTCGACGAGCGCCGGGTCGGCGAGCACGTCGGCCCGCAGCTGGCGCAGGCCCGCGGTCACCTGCGGCGCCTCGCGCTCGAGGGTGTCCGCGGCCCCGGGCGCCGCGGTGTCGATGACCGTGCCGTCGGCGAGCAGGATCCTCGCCGCGGTGATGGTGTGGTAGGCGTTCTCGGCCACCCCGCAGCACATGCCGCTGGCGTTGTTGGCGAGGATGCCGCCCATCATGCAGCTGTCGATGGAGGCGGGGTCGGGCCCGATCCGGCGTCCGAGCGGCTCGAGGAAGCGGTTGACCTGCGCCCCGATCACCCCGGGCTGCACGCGGACGCGCGCCCCGCCGTCCAGCGCCTCGATGCCCTCCCATGCCCGCGCCAGGACCACGAGGATGCCATCGGTGACGGCCTGTCCGGAGAGGCTGGTCCCGGCGGCGCGGAAGGTGACCGGGACCTGCAGGTCACGGCCGACGCGGACCACGCGCTGCACCTCCTGCACGTCCAGCGGATGGACCACCGCCCGGGGCAGCAGGTGGTAGAAGCTCGCGTCGCTGGCGTAGGCCACCAGGTCGATGGGCCGGGTCTGCACGCGGTCGGGATCGGCGACGGCCTCGCGCAGGCGCGCGTGCAGGGTCGCGATCTCCGCCGTGGCGGCGCGCGCGGTCTCGGGGATCAGGTTCGCCCTGTCCATGCAGCCTCCGATCAGAAGACGTCGGGGAAGAGGACCAGCATCAGCAGCGAGGCCATCAGGCCCACCACCAGGCCGTAGACCAGGAAGGGCCACACGGTCCGCCGCAGGATGATGCCCTCGCGACCGGAGAGGCCCACCACGGCGCACACCGCGACGATGTTGTGGATGCAGACCATGTTGCCCATGGCGCCGCCGGTGGCCTGCGCGGCGACGGTGATGACCCGCGACAGGCCCAGCTCGGTGGCCACGCCCCACTGGAACTCGGCGAACAGCAGGTCGCTCACCGTGTTCGAGCCGGTGATGAAGGAGCCCAGCCCCCCGATGAACGAGGCGACCAGCGGCCAGGCGTTGCCCACCCCGGCAGCGACCACCTCCGCCAGCGCCAGCGGCATGGACGGCAGGCCCTGGGGATTGACGGCCGAGAGCCGGAAGATCGACACCAGCGCCACGGCGAAGACCAGCGCGATGGCCGGGTTCTTCATCTTCGCGATGGACTCGCCCCAGGCCTGCCGCACCGCCGGGCCGGGCATGCGGTGCAAGAGGACGGTGAGCAGCGCGACCAGCACGAAGGGGATGGTGCCGGGCAGGTAGAGGATGTCGATCCCGTTGTTGACGTGCTCGAAGCCGAGGATCCCCTCGAAGGGGATGGTCACCCCTCTCAGCGGACCCTCGAGCCCGAGCTCGGGGATGCGCGTGACCACCAGGATGGCGCCGATCAGGATGTACGGCAGCCAGGCCATCAGCTGCGACATGCGGGGCCTCAGCTCGCCGGTGGTCTCGGCGGTGATCTCGCCGGTCCACTCGGCCTGCCAGCCGCGGCGCGGCCCGAAGGTCCAGGTCTCCTCCGGCACGAACCACCCCTTCTTCGCGCCGAGCACCACCAGCCCGAGGCCCACCAGGCCGCCGATCAGCGCCGGGAACTCCGGTCCCACCAGCCAGGCGAAGGCCAGGAAGGGCACGAGGAAGGCCAGGGCGGCGAAGACGCAGAACTTCCACGCACGCAGCCCCGGTTTCCAGCTGCGCTCCGGGCCGAAGGTCCGGGTCATGAAGCCGAGCATGAAGATGGGCAGCAGGATGATCATGGGCGCGTGCAGGACCGTCGACCACTGGCCCACCACCGCGTTGAAGCCCTCGACCGTCTCGAAGGGGAGCCCGGGCACCTGCGCGTCGATGGCGCGCTGCACCAGCGGGTGCACGTAGCGCAGCCCGAGCACGATGGGCGTGCCCACCGCGCCGAAGGTCACGGGGAAGGAGTTGAGCACCAGGCAGACCACGGCCGCCGCGAGGGGCGGAAAGCCGAGCGAGATGAGCAGCGGGGCGGCCAGGGCGGCCGGCGTGCCGAAGCCCGCGGCGCCCTCGACGAAGGCGGTGAACATGTAGCCGATGATGATCGCCTGGATCCTCGCGTCCGGCGTCACCTGCTGCATGCCCCACTGGATGGTCTCCATGCCGCCGCTGGCCTTGAGCGTGTAGAGGATGACGATGGCCCCGAAGACGATGATCAGCACGCTCACCGCCGTCACCACCCCGTGCAGCGACAGCGCCGCCACGTAGAGCGGGTCCAGCTTCCACCCGATCAGCGCCCCGGCGACGGCCGCCAGCCAGGCCAGCGGCATGGCCCGCGTCGCCGGCCAGCGGAACCCCACCATGAGCACGAGCGCGACGACGATGGGCAGCAGCGCGAGCAGAGCGAGCAAGGGACGCGTCCTTTCGTCCGTCACGACGCGGTGGCCGCGGGCGGCCGGGCGGTCTGGCGGCCGGGCGGTCGGGCGGCGGGGCGCTCGTGCGGCCGGGCGGTCAGGGACTGGTTCCATCCCTTTTTTCTCACTCTACCACACGCTCATCGGAGGCCGCAACCGGAGGCCCCTCACCCGGTCCGGGCTGGTGGTGGGGCGGACCGCGTCAGGCGCACCAGAAACGATACGCCGATTTCAAGACCATCCCCCGGGGGTGCAAATCGACGCAAACTACTGTTTTCCATTAGCTTATGGGTCCCAAATGTTCCCCCGCGATTCGCCGGAGCCCGAGCCGCGAACCAGGTCGTGCGGCGGATCTGACGGAAGTGTGCGCCAGTGCTGGACACATCGTTCAGGAGGATCCCGGCGGCGCCACGCGGAGCCCGTGCATCAGGGGGCCACCACGGTGTGCCCGGCCGCGCGCAGCCCGGCGGCCAGCACCCGGATGTGCTCCGGCCCCACCTCGCAGCAGCCGCCGACGATCCTCGCCCCCCGCGCCACCCAGCTCAGCGCCACCTCGGCGTGGGCGGCGGGCGTCAGGTCGCGGCGGGCCTCGAGGCTGTCCACCGTCCCGCCCGGGACCAGGGCGGTGACCGAGGTGAAACCATTGGCGTAGGCGCCGCAGGTCCCCGGCGGCGCGGCGAAGGCGTCCCATGCCGCGTCGATGGTCTCCGGCCGCGAGCAGTTCAAGAGCCGCGCGTCGACGCCCAGGTCGGCCAGGGCGGCCAGGGCGTCGGCCACGGGCTCGCCGCTGCGCAGGACGCCCGCCGCGTCGTCGTCCAGGGTCAGCGCCACCCAGACCGGCTTGCCGGACTCGCGGGCGGCGGTGGCCGCGGCCACCACCTCGGCGATGCTCGCGAGGGTCTCGGCGAGGAAGAGATCCACCCCGTCGGCCTGCGCGGCGACGATCCGCCGGTACGCGGCCAGCGCCTGGTCCGGGGCCGGCGAGAGGTCCGGCCGGTAGCTGGCCACCAGGGGCGGCAGGCAGCCGGCGATGGCGATCGGGGTCGCGGCCTGACCGCGCCCGGCGAGCACCGCGTCGCGCGCCCGCCGCGCCAGCTCCACCGCTCGCGCCTGCAGCGGCTCGAACAGATCCTCCCGCCCCGCGCGGGCCAGCCGCTCGGGCGTGGCCGAGTAGGCGTTGAGCGTGATCACCGTGGCGCCCGCCTCCAGGAAGGCGCGGTGGGCGGCCGCCACCAGCTCCGGCTCCTCGAGCAGGACCTGCGCCGACCACAGCGGCGACGGCGATTGCTGGGAACGGGCCATGAGCTCCTGGCCCATGCCCCCGTCGAGCAGGACGACCTCGGCCATGGGGATGCCTTCCGTCGGGGTCCAGCGGCTGCTGCGCACGGCGAGGGTACCGCACCGCGGGCCGCGGTGGAACCCTCACGGCCGGCCCGCCGAGCGTCCGTCCGGTTGGCGATGCCCGCCGATCGGCCCCATCTTGCGATTCTTCCGGGCCGGATCCGGTCCCGCCCCCCGGGCCCCGGGCCCGTTCCCACCGCGATGGCCGGCGGCGAGGTCGTCGGCGAGGAGGCATGGACGTGCGAGGAACCAGGCGGATGGCGGCGATGGGAATCGCCGCGAGCATCCTGATGGCGCTGGCCGGGTGCGCGGGGATGGAGGACCTCGATCTCGAGGGCGTGCTCGGGGGCGAGGCGCCGCTGGACGAGGCGACGGTGGCGCGCGGGCTCGAGCAGGCCCTCGCCGTGGGGACCGAGCGGGCGGCCGACCAGGTCGGCGCGCCGGACGGGTACCTGGGCAGCGAGGCGCGGCGGATCCTGCTGCCGGAGGAGTTGCAGGACGTGACGGGCACGCTGCGGCGCGTGGGCCTGGGCGCGAAGGTGGACGAGCTGCAGGTGGCCATGAACCGCGCCGCAGAGCAGGCCGCCGGCGAGGCCGTCGACGTGTTCACCGACGTCATCGCGAGCATGACCATCGCCGATGCCTGGTCCATCCTCCGTGGCCACGACACCGCCGCCACCGAGTACTTCCGCGCCCGGACGGCCACCACGCTCACCGCGCGCTACCGCCCCATCGTCGAGGCCCGGCTGCGAACCGTCGGCGGCTACGAGGACTACGAATCCCTGGTCGCCCGCCTGGAAGCGCTGCCCCTGGTCGAGCCGCCCGACCTCGACCTGGTCGGCCACGTCACCGACGCCGCCCTCGACGGCCTGTTCACGGTGCTCGCGGCCGAGGAGCGGCAGATCCGCGAGGATCCCCTCGCCCGCACCACGCGGCTGCTGCAGCGGGTGTTCGGCGCGTCGTGACGGCCGCCGGCGAGCGGTCGCCACGGTCACTCGATCTCGATGCGCTTGCCGGTCGACTCGGCCGTTTCCGGCAATTCGACGTGCAGTACACCGTGATCGAGCTTCGCGCTCACCTTCGACTCGTCCACGTTGGCCGGCAGCCGGAAGGACCGGTCGACCCGCGTGTAGCGTCGCTCGTTGAGGTGACTGGTGCCGCGCGGCTCCTCGTGGGAACGTTCCGCGCGGATGTTCAGGACCCCCTTGTCGATGCTGATGTTGACCTCCTCCCGCTTGAAGCCTGGCAGCTCGGCATCGACGATGAGCTTGCCATCCTCCTCCCGGATGTCGGTCGGATAACCGCCGGCAGAGATCTCCTCCGCCGGCACCCCACCCCACCAGGGCGCCAGGAATTGTCCCATCAACCGCTCCATCGGAGCGAAGGCGTCGTCCAGCTGTCGCCGTCCCCGAATCGGAAGATGTGCCATGATCATCCCTCCTCGTCTTGACTGCTTCGCAGTCGCCGTACAGTTCCGGTGCGGATCCTCGTGGGCATCGCTCGTTATTCTCTGGCGGGGCGGCCAGCAGCGCCATGGGAGGAGACCGCAGTCGAAGCTGCGGCAGCATCCCAGAACCGCATCGGTGCGATTGGTCATGCCCCCGCACGTTCGCACGATCTGAATGAGGTTCCGGCGCAAGACGAAGTGGCCACACGGCGCGGTCCCCTCAGCGCGGCCGCCCCAGCGGCAGCACGGCCAGGGGCTCGTGATCCGCCGGCAGGCCCAGGACCTCCTGCAGGCGCGGGCCGTCGAAGGCGCCCACCATGGCGGTGGCCAGGCCGTCAGCCTCGGCCTGCAGATAGACGTTCTGGGCGGCGTGGCCCACTTCCATGTGGACGTACCGCTCGGCCCGGGCGCCGTACTTGCGTGCGGTGCGTTCGCGGACGCCGGCGATGACCAGGACCGCCGGAGCGTCGGCGATCCAGGCCTGCCGCAGGGCCGCCGCGGCCAGCGGCTGGCGGACGTCGTCCGGCGCGACGGGAACGAGGTCGTGATCCCGCGGACGGTAGCGGTACACGCCCGCCGGCAGATCGGCCACCTCGCCGGCCACCAGGTACAGCTCGAGGGGATAGAGGGCGCCGGCCGAGGGTGCGGTACGATAGCCGTCGGGGTGGGTCACACCCTGGGCGGCCCACAGCAGCTGGGACACCCGGGCGAGTTCGAGGGCGCCGTCGGCGTACTGGCGGACCGACCGGCGCTGCTGCAGCGCAGCTTCCACGGAGACCTCCCCGCCGAGCTGCGGCTTCGGCAGCGGCCGGGGCGAGTCGGCCGCGCCCCCGGCGGACAGCCCAGCGCCGGCCAGCGCGATCAGGGGCAACGAGAGCATCAGGATTCGCATGGGACGACCTCCCGGCAGACGGTGGACACGGGCGGTGTCCCCACCCTAACCGTGCCCACCACCAGCCGCACATCCAGGCCACCACCCGGACCGACCCCGGAAGCCGGCGATCAAGTGGAGTTGGAATCGCGGCCTGGCAGCCCATATCATTGCGGCGTCACGATCACGATGCACCGCCCGCGCTGCGGACGGGGCGTATCGTCCTTCTGGTCCGGATCGCGATGCACCGAGAGGATGGCGTGGAACTGCTGTTCGCCACCGAACTCACCGGCTGGGGCGCCCATGGCGCCGCTGGCCGTGCCCGCGTGGCGGAGTGCTCCGAGCTGAGCCGCAAGATGGACGAACTGGAGTCCATCTTCGTCGCCGAGGTGGTGGAACGCCGTGGCGCGGGCCACGCGGGCACGGTGGCCTGAGCAGTGGCCGACACCTCGCGTGACGCCACCGGGTCGAGCGCCGAGCGGGAAGGAATTCGAGGCTGGATGCGAGTCGAGCCGAGCATCGGGAAGCTTTTTCTGCTGGCCGGCGGCCTCTGCGCCGATCTCTCCGATCTCCCGTTCGGGGGCCAGGAGCAGTGACGATCAGCGGGCACCGTCTGGTCGTCGTCAACACCAGCCGCAGCTGGGGCGGCAACGAGTACTGGGCGGTGCAGGTGGCGGCGGGTCTGGCTGCGCAGGGTGCGCGCGTGCGGTTCCTCTGCAGCAGCGAGGTGGTCGCTGGCCCGGCACGCGCCGCCGGGCTGGATCCCGGCTGGATCCATCTGCGCGGTGATGGCGACCTGCCGGGCTTCTGGCGTCTGCGCCGGGAGATCGCCCGGCATCGGGCCGAGACGGTCCTGGTCACCCGCTGGCGCGAGGCCCTCCTCGGCAGCCTGGCCGCCCGCTGCGTCGGCTGGCCACGGCCGCGCGTGATCATGCGCCTGGGCCTGCGTCTGGTACCGCGACAGGACCTCAAGCGCCGGCTGATCTTCCGACTCGTCGACCGCGTGATCGTCAACGCGCCGGAGATCCGAGACGCGTTGCTGCAGCGGCCCTGGATCCGGCCGGACCGCGTCGTCATCGTGCTCAACGGCCTCGACCTCGAGGCCTGGCGCCCGCGCTGGGAGCCGGCGGCGGTCGCGTCAGGAACCGCGGTGCGGCAGCGCCTGGGAGTGGATGCGGGCGCACCCCTGCTGCTCAACGTGGGCTCCCTGACCCCGCAGAAGGGCCATGCCGATCTGTTGCAGGCCATGGCCACCCTGCACCGGCGGGTGCCGCGGGCGCGACTGCTGATCCTCGGCGAGGGCTTCCTGCGGCCGCAACTGGAACGGCAGCGCCGGCTACTGGGTCTCGACGATACGGTGCTCATGCCGGGGTTCGCGGCGGGCATCGCCGCCGCCATGGCTGCGGCCGACCTGCTGGTGCTGTCCTCGGACAACGAGGGCATGGCCCGCGTCCTGATCGAGGCGGCAGCCTGCGGACTGCCGGCCGTCGCCACCGACGTCTCGGGCACCCGCCTGGCGGTCCGCGAGGAGATCAGCGGCCGGGTGGTCCCGCCCCGGAATCCGGAGGTCCTGGCGGCCACCATCGCCGAGTTGCTGGCCGATGACGCCCGGCGCCTGGCGATGGGCGAGGCGGCGCGCCGCCTCGCCGAGCAGCGTTTCGATGCCGCGCGCATGCTGGCCGAGGTCAGTGCGGTGATCAGCGCCGAAGCCGTCGAAAGCTCGCCGGGGTCCGCGAACGGGTGATCTGGCCCGTTGCTGCCAGGCATCCGGATGCAGGGTTCCTCGCTCTGGCTCCGCCTTGCGCGGGACGACACCCCACCGAAGCGTGGCGACATACGGATATCCGCGACGAGAATTCTGAAGATTACACTAAACCGCCTGGGTGAAATGTCGAATTCATCCCCGGGATAACGACGCGCCCTCCGACATGTCGGGAAAGTCTCCTGTCATTCCAGGCGCCACCTCAAGGAACGCACGATCTGGATGCTCGAGCCCGCGGACCGGGCCAGCACGGATCACATTCGAGGAGACGCAAGATGAAGAACTCTTGGACCATCGGCAAGAAGTTGCTCGTGTCATTCATGTCGGTGGCGATGATCACCCTCTGCCTGGGCCTGGTGGGCTTCTTCGGTGCCGTCAAGAGCGAGGATTCCGTCGATGAGATCGGTGGCGTCAGGTTGCCCAGCGTGGACGCGACGCTCGTCATCGACAGCGAGGCCCAGAATATTCGCGGCACGATGCGCACCCTGGCCATCTCCGGCCTGTCGCCAGAGGATCGCGAGCGGCAGTACGCCAACCTCGCCGCCGCGCGTGAGCGCTACACCGAGGCGTGGGAGATCTACGAACCGCTGCCGCAGACGCCCGAGGAAGCCGCGGTCTGGCAGCAGTTCGTCCCCGCATGGAACGCCTGGCGCGTCGAGAACACCAGGGCCGTCGAACTGAATCGCGAGTTCGACGACCTCGGCGTCCAGCAGCCCCGTGTCCTGCAGAGCGACCTGCAGGCCTTCCGTGGCGACCACTACGCCCTGCAGGTCAAGGTGCTGGACATGCTCCAGACCGGCGACCTGTTCGAGGGTGGCGAGAGTCACACGGAATGCAACTTCGGCACCTGGTGCTCGGACTTCAAGACCAGCAATGCCGATCTCACGCGGACGATCCGCGGGACCCAAGATCCCCATCATCGCTTCCATGAAGCCGTGCGCCAGGCGAAGCGACTGGTACGCGACGGCGAGACGGACGCGGCCTACCAGCTCTACGACGCGCAGATGGTGCCGGCAGCCGAGCAGACGTTCGCCGCGCTGGCAGAACTGGGCGATCAGGCCGACCACGCCGTGGCCCTGCAGCAGCAGGCCGAGCAGGCGCTGCTCGGCCCGGTGACCGAGACCCAGCAGCAGGCCGTGGCCCTGTTGAACCAGATCGTCGAGATCAACCGCGACGTGGCCCACCACGAGATCGAAGCCGCCCATCATCAGGCCACCTTCATCAAGGCCCTGTCGCTGATCGCCATGATCATCGGCGTGGTGGCGGCCCTGGTGCTCGGCGTGCTCATCAGCCGCAACATCAACAACGCGCTGCGCCGCATCGCCAACGCCCTCGGCCGTGGCGCCGAGCAGACCGCCAGCGCGGCGGTGCAGGTGTCGTCATCGAGCCAGTCGCTCGCCGAGGGCGCCAGCGAGCAGGCCGCATCCCTCGAGGAGACCGGCGCCAGCGTGCAGGAGATGTCGTCGATGACGCGGCAGAACGCCAGCAACGCGCGCGCCGCCAACGAGCTCGCCGACACCGCCAAGAGCAGCGCCGATCAGGGCGTCGAGGCCATGACCCGCATGAGCAGGGCCATCGACGACATCAAGAAGTCCAGCGACTCGACGGGCAAGATCATCGGCACCATCGACGAGATCGCCTTCCAGACCAACCTGCTGGCGCTGAACGCCGCGGTCGAGGCGGCGCGGGCCGGCGAGGCCGGCAAGGGCTTCGCGGTGGTGGCCGAGGAGGTGCGCAACCTGGCGCAGCGGTCGGCGGAGGCGGCCAAGAACACCGCCGAGATGATCGAGGAGTCGGTGCAGAACGCCAACAATGGCGTACAGATCAGCAAGGAAGTGGGCGACGCGCTGGAGTCCATCAGCGGGGTGGCCGGCAAGGTCAGCAGCCTCATCGACCAGATCGCCGCGGCCAGCAACGAGCAGACCGATGGCATCGAGCAGATCAACCAGGCCGTCACCCAGATCGACTCGGTCACCCAGGCCAGCGCGGCCAACGCCGAGGAGTCGGCGTCGGCGAGCGAGGAACTGTCGGCCCAGGCCGATGAGATGAATGCGATGGTTCGCGAGCTGCTGGCCATGGTTGGCGGCGACGGCGCCAGTGCCGCCGCGCCGCGCATCTCGCACCACCAGCCGGTCCACCACGACGCGGCGCCGAGGCAGAAGGCGGCCGCCCCGCCGTGGTCCGGGTCCCAGGATGCGCCGGCGCGGAGCCAGACCACGAAGGCCTCGCAACCCCGGCCCGGGGACCTCGAGGACGTCATCTCCCTGGACGAGGACGAGCTCGTCCCGATGTAGGACGACACGGCCGACGGCAACGACACCGTCGAGACGGGCCCGCGGCGCTCCGGCGCTGGCGGGCCCGTCGCGTGACGACGGCCTGGTTCAGCGGTCCGCGTCGCTGCGGCGGGCGCCAGGGTCGGCGGGTGGACACTGGCGATCACATCGAGCGCCGCCGCCGTGCGCACGCCCCGCATCCGCGCGATTCACCGCGAGGGCGCGCGCTCGCAGAAGCTCCTGCCGATCTCAGAGATTCCGCATCAGCGAGGACAGCACCAGCACGGCCAGCGCCGTGGACACCGCCAGCTTGCCGCCGACCTCCAGCGGTCGACGCCAGCGGTCGACCGCGGCCTGGTCGCCGGCGGCGGCCGCGCGGGCCAGGCGCGGCGCGATGATCTGGAAGTTCAGGAACGCCATGACCACCAGCGCGCAGTAGAGCACATGCTTGCAGAACGACGCGATGCCCCACGCGTGGTCGAGGTTGACGATGTCCGTGTAGTGGGGGTCGACGATCTTCAACGGGATGCCCGTGACGCCGAGCACGACGATCGCGCCATAGACCAGGACGCGGAGCCGCCCGAGCATCGCGCCGGTCAGGCGGCTGGCGGTCGCGGGGTCGACGGTGCCGGCGAGGACCGGCTTGATCACCAGGAAGTTGGTGAACATGCCGCCGAACCAGATCACGGTGGCCAGCACGTGGATGAAGTCGAAGGTCGTCTTGAAGTACACGTTGTCCATGGTCGCTCCTGTCGGGGCGTCGCGGTGGGCGGCGGCGGCGTCGCGGATCGGCTGCGGAACTGGCGGCCCCCGGCAACCAGGGCCCGGGCCCGCCTACGTCTTCTGCGGCTTCTTCCGCGCCGCCGGGAACAGGATGTTGTTGAGGATCAGCCGGTACCCGGGAGAGTTGGGGTACAGGTCCAGCACCGTGGGCGGGTCGCCGACGCGGTGCTGGTAGTCCTCGGGGTCGTGGCCACCGAGGAAGGTGAAGGTGCCCTCGCCGCGCTTGCCATGGAGGTACTTGACGTCGTCGGTGCCGTCGACCTGGCCCAGGATGATCACCGAGCGCTTGAGGAAACGCTCGTGGTAGCCGGTGGTCTGGCCGAGGAAGCCGTTGATCACCGCGACGTGGTTCTGGGTGAGCATGGCCGGGACCGGGTCGTACTTGGCGGCGAAGTCGAAGAGGGTGAAGTAATCCGCCTCGGCGCCGCGCATGCGGGCGTAGTCGCTGGTGTCCAGGTCGCTGAACTCGTAGCGCAGGGGGTTGGTGTAGAGGGTGAAACCCTCGAAGGCGAAGGTGGCGTCGTAGTCGACCTGGGCGCGCCAGTTGGGGTCGATGGGCGAGCCGTCCATGGGCTCGGGCACGATGTCGGTCTCCAGGAACGCCAGGGCGATGTCGATGGTATCGGTGGCCGAGCACATGGCGAAGAGGAAGCCGCCCGCCTCCACGTAGTTGCGGATGGTCAGGGCCACGGCGTGCTTGAGCTGCCAGACGGTGGAGTAGCCCAGCTCGCGGGCCAGGTCCTCGTTCAGCTCCTTCTGCTCCAGGTACCAGGGCTCGAGGCCGAAGCTGCCCCAGAACTTGCCGTACTGGCCGGTGAAGTCCTCGTGGTGCAGGTGCAGCCAGTCGTACTCGTCGAGCTTGCCACGCAGGACATCCACGTCGTAGACCGTGTCGTAGGGCACCTCGGCGTATTCGAGGGCCAGGGTCACCGCATCATCCCACGGCTGCATGTTGGGCGGGGAGTAGACCGCGATGCTGGGCGGCTTCTCCAGCAGGATCTCCTCCATGTTCTCCTGCGCCACCACCTGGTGGACCCGCTGCACCTCCGCCTCGCCCAGCTCCTCGAACGCCACGCCGCGCAGGCGCGCATCCATCCGTGCGCGCGGGGTGTCCTGCATCAGGAAGCTGCCGCCGCGGTAGTTGAGCAGCCAGGTGACCTTCTCGCCGTTCTGCAGCATCTGGAAGGTATGGCCATAGGCCTTGAGGTGGTCGGTCTGCGAGAGGTCCATGGGCACCAGCAGGTAGCTGGCCTGGGCGACGCCGGCCGCGAGCAGGAGCAGGGCCACGGCGAGCAGGCGGACGCCGGGG
>CAZWYF010000009.1:75211-77195 GCA_964637835.1 uncultured Fibrobacteraceae bacterium | reverse complement strand
ACGCCGGGGCGCAGGCGGACGCCGGGGCGCAGGCGGTCGCCGGGGCGGGTGCGGATACCGGTCCGGGGACGGGCGTGGGTCATGACAGCTCCCTCAGCCGCTGGCGGATCTCGTTGACGAAGAGGTAGTCCGGGTACTGGACCAGCAGGCGCTCGTACTCGCGGCGGGCGGCGGCGGCGTCGGCGCGGTCGGTGGCCAGGATCTCGCCGCGCAGGGCCAGGGCCGCGGGCGCGAGGCGGCCGTCGGGCTGGTCGCCGACGATGCGCTCGAGCTGCGCCAGCGCCGCGTCGATGCGGCCGCGCTGGCGCTCGAGACGCGCCAGCTCCATGCGCGCGCGCTCGAGCAGCGGCTGCTTCTCCTGCAGGTCCACCTCCACGCTGGCCCGCGCCAGGTAGCGCTCCAGGGCCACGCGCTGCGAGTCGGGCTCGGCGGCCAGATCCCACCACACCGCCTGGGCGTAGCGCAGCAGCAGGTCCGGCCCGCCGGTGGGGTTCATGAGTTCCTCGGCCACCACCAGGCCCATCTCCAGCGCGTCGTTGGCGTAGGGGGCGGCCGGGTTGTCCAGGGCCACGGCGGCGAAGCGGTCGCGGGCGGTGCCCAGGTGGCCCTGGGCCAGGTCCAGGCGCGCGAGCAGGAAGTGGGCATGGCCGGCCGGGGCGCGGAACTCCGGATCGCGGCCCAGCGCGGTGAGCACCTGCCGGGCGCGGGCGGTGTCGCGGGCGGCGACGTAGCTCTCGCCCAGGGCCAGGCGGGCCAGCGCCACGCCCTCCAGGGGCAGGTCCAGGTCCAGGAGCATGCGCTCCAGCCGCTCGGCCGCGCGCAGGGGCCGGCGCAGGCGGTCGCGCTCGTACCGCGCCAGGGCGATCTGGCCGGCGTAGAGCTGGGGCGACTCCGGGTGCCGCTGGCGGACCAGGCCGAGCAGCTCGCCGAAGCGGTCGGCGGCGGCGGCGGGGTCGCGGCCGAGGCGGTCGTTCTCCAGGGCGAAGACGCAGGTGTCGGCCAGGTGCTCGAGGGCGCGCTGATGCAGGCGCGTGGTCAGGTGCGGATGCTCGGCCAGCTGCGGCAGGATGGCCACCAGGTAGTCCACCACCGCCTGCTGCTGCCGTTCGCCCGCGACGAGGGGCAGCTCGCGGCTCAGGGTGCCGCCGTTGTGCAGGGCGGCGCGAGCGGCGTCGGCGGCGGTCAGGCGGGGCTCCACCAGGGCGAGGGCCTTCCCGGGACGACCCCGCTCGAGCGCCACGTTGGCCGCCAGGATGGCCACCTCGGCGCGCACGCCGCGCTGGTCGGCCAGGTCGAGCAGCGCATCGCCGAAGTCCGCCGGCAGCTCGGGGGCGTCCTCGGCCAGCAGGTCGCGGCGCAAGAGCTGCAGGTTGAAGGGACTGGCGCGCAGGTCGCTGGCGGCCTCGCGGGCGGCCTCCTCGGGCCGGTCGAGGGCCAGCAGGGAGAGGGCGCGCGGGCGAGCGAGGAACTCCGGCTCGCCGAGAACCGTGCGGGCGGAGTCCACCAGGGCCACGGCGCCGGCGTGGTCCTCCGCGGTGCGCAGGATGTCCACCGCGGTGGCGAAGCCGCCGCCGCCGCGCTGGGAGGTGAGCGTGAGGAACCGGTCGAGGGCCTCGCGGGCCTCGGTCCGGTCGCCGCGCCGCGCCAGGCCGGTGGCCAGCTCGCGCCAGAGCGCCGGGTCGGTGCCGTCGGCGTCGATGGCCTCGCGGGCCAGGCCCACCGCCCGGTCCAGCTCGCCCACCGCCAGGGCGATGGTGATGCGGCGGCGGCGCACCAGTTCCTCCGAGGCGCCCGCCTTGGCCAGCTCCTCGAGCAGCGCGTGGGCGCGGCTGTGGTAACCGAGGCGGATGAGCTGGTCGATCTGCGCGAGCTGGCGGTCGTAGTACTGCTGCATGGTTGGCTGGGTCCGCGGCGCCAGGCGCATCTGCGGGCCCTCGGGGCGCTGGAGCTGGCGCGGCGCGGTGCGTGGCGGCTGCTCCTCGCG
>CAZWYF010000009.1:71446-75111 GCA_964637835.1 uncultured Fibrobacteraceae bacterium | reverse complement strand
GGCGGCTCCTCGGCACGCAGCGACGGCTCGGGCGGCGCCGGCTCCTCCGGCTGCTGGGCGCGCGCGACGGGGGCCGTCGCGGCGAGGAACATCGCCGCGACGAGCGCAGCCGCGACGGGCACGGGGGCGCCGCGCATGGCGCGGCCCGCGATGGCGTGGCTCCTCGCCAGCAGATCGTGGCTACCGGTGAGCAGATGTCGGGCACGGGGCGGCATCATGGCATCCCTCCGTCGTCGCGCTGGCCGCGGGCGTCCCGGCCGGCGCCCTCGTGCAGGCGCTGGACCTCGCGGAAGTACTGGCGCACCAGGTCGCGGTAGGCGGGCGGGGCCTCCTCCACCGGACGCCAGCGGCGCGCCTCCGGGTCGGCCTCCTCGACGGGATCGCCGGCGCCCTCCTGGTCGGCGTAGACCTCCACGGCCGACCGGCTCTCGCGGCGGCGGGCCCAGTCGCGCTCGCGGGCGGCGTTCTGCATGTCCAGCAGGCGGGAGAGGATGCGATCCTGGCGGCGCAGGGTCTCGGGGGTGACGAGGCCGCCGGCGAGGTCGTCCCCGACCGACTCCATGTCGCGGGCGAGCTGATCGATGTCGCCCAGCAGGCGCTGGCCGTCGCCGCGCTCGGCGCGCTGTCGCTGCTCCTCGGCCAGCTCGCGCGCCTGGCCGGCCAGGCCCTCCTGGCCCTGCTGCAGGCGCTGCATCTGGGCGCGCAGTTCCTGGCTGAGGCGGCCCTGGCGCTGGCGCAGCTGCTCGGCCATGGCGTTCAGACCGGACTGCTCCTGGCTCATCTGCCGCAGCTGCTGGCTCAGCATGGGCTGCTGGTTGCCCTGGCCGCCGCCCTGGCCGGTCATCTGGGCCTGGGTCAACAGGCCGATCACCAGGCGGTTCATGTCCGCCAGCGCGGTGTCCGACGCCTGGCGGGCGGCGTTGCCGCGGCGCTCCTCGAGCTGATCGACGGCGCGGCCGAGGGTGGCCAGCAGGGCGTCGAGGTCGTCCAGCATGCGGAGGATCTCGCGGGGCGCGGCGCCGGCCACGTCGCCCAGGGCGTCGCGCACCGTGGCGGCGCCCTGGACCACCTCGTACTGGCGGCGCAGCAGGTCCTCCACGCGCAGGTCGCGCAGGGTGGCGGGCACGTCCAGGCCCAGGGATTCCTGGCGGTCGGAGAGGGCGAGGAGGTCGGCGGCGAGGTCGCGCATCTGGCCGGCCTGCTGCTGCTGCATGGCCATCTGCATGGCCATCTGGCTGCGCAGCATCACGTGATAGAGGCCGGCCAGGTCGGTCAGCGCCTGGTCCATCTGCTGGGAGGCGTCCTGCTGCTGCTGCTGCTGCAGGCTCTCGCCCGCCTGCTGCATGGTCTGCTCGGTCTGCTGCTGCTCGAGCTGCTCGAGCGCGTCCTCCAGCGCCTGCTGCATCTGCTCCTCGGCCGCGGACATCTCGCCGCTCTCGGCCTGCTCCTGCAGCTGCTCGAGGGCCTCCTGCAGGCGCTCCTCCAGGGCGGCCATCTCCTCGGCCAGGGCCTCCTGGCGGCGAGCCAGCTCCTCCTGGGCGGCCTGGTCCTGGGAGGGGTCGGCCTCATCGCCAGGTTCGCCCTGCTCGCCCGGTTCGCCCTGTTCGCCTTGCTCGCCCTGTTCGCCCTGCTCCCCGTCCCGCGGCTCTCCATCCTGGTCGCCGGATTCGCCGTCCTGCGGCTCGCCATCCTGCTCGCCCTGTTCACCGTCCTGGGGCTCGCCATCCCGGGGTCCGCCCTCGGCCTGCTCGTCGCCGGACTCGCCCTCCTGGGGCTCGCCCTCGCCGTCGGCCCCGGCCTCGGCCTCGGCCTCGGCGTCCGCCTCGCCCGCCGGGTCCTCGCGCGTGGCCTCGGCCAGGTCCTGCTGCTTGCGGAGCATCTCGGCCACCAGGTCGGTCAGGCCCTCCATCTCCTGCTCGTGGGCCAGGTCGCGCAGCATGCTCATGGCGGTGTCCAGGCGGCGCAGCATCTGGTCCTGGTTGCGGTTCAGGTCCTCCATGGCCCGCTGCAGATCCTTGGACGACATCTCCCCCAGCTGCTCCCGCAGCCGGCTGAGCAGGTCCTGCAGGTTCTGGTCGCGGGCCTCGGCCAGCAGCTCGGCGATCTGGTCCATCTTCTCGGCCAGCTCGGGGCTGGTGAGGTTGTTCTCGGCCAGGGTCTCGAGGTCCTGCTGCAGCGACTCGGCGACGCGGGCCAGCTCCTGCTGCAGCTCCTGCTGGCGCTCCACGGCGCCCTGCAGCTCCTGGCCGCGCTCGAAGTCCATGGCGGGGTCCTTGAGCAGCTCGCGGCGCAGGCGCTCGAGGTCCTGGCCCAGCGACTCGGTGCGGCGGCGGACGTCGGCCAGGTCGCCGCGGCGGTCGGCCTCGCTGCGGTCGCGGGCGCGCAGCAGGTCCAGGCTCGAGGGGACCTCCAGGCGCAGCACCGCCGAGCGGCCCACCCCGGCGGGCGGCGGCTGGCGGTTGTCGCGGGCCTCGAGCATCAGCTCCACCACGTCGCCGGGCACCAGGGCCAGGTCGCCGGCGCGCAGCTCCAGATCCAGGCGCACCTCGCCCGCGTCGGAGACCGGGCGCGGCGTGATGGCCAGCGGCAGACGACCGAGGCTGGTGTCGGCGTCGCGGCGGCTGGCGGTGGCGCCGCCGCTGGTGTCGCCCGGCGCCCGGCCGGCGGCCACGTCCACGGGCAGCGCGACGCGCTCCCAGCCGGCGTCCTCGGGATCGGCATCCGGCGGGCCGGACAGGTCGGCGGTCCAGGCGCCGCCCTGCGGGTCGCCGCGGCGGATGAGCAGGCTCAGGGCGGTCAGGCCGTGGTCGTCGGCGGCCGCGGCGCGCAGCAGCAGCGGCGCGCTCAGGGGCAGGTTGCCGTCGTCCTCGGGACGCTGCAGCGTGGCCCGGGGCGGGCGGTCGGCGATGACGGCGGCCTCGTAGAGCAGTTCGCTCTGGCCGCGCAGCGCGCGGTCGTCCACCAGCTCGAGGCGGAAGCGGCGGGGCTCGGCCAGCGTGAGGGCGCCGCGCAGGGTGTCGGCGCGGACGGCGAGCGGCACGGTGTCGGCCGCGGCGGTGACCACGGCGGCGCGTGCGAGCGGCCGGCTGGCCCGGCCGCGCAGCTCCAGGCGGCTGCCCTGGGGCGCCTCGAAGAACGCCGGCAGGCGGGGCAGATCCCGGGGCGGCAGGCCGGTGTAGGCGGGGGGCGTGATGGTGGCCGCCAGCTCGGCGAGCAGTGGCGGGCGCCAGACGGCCAGCGCGCGCTCGGCGGAGACGCGGTCGCCAGCGCGGAAGCGGTAGACCAGATCCTCGCGCACGTCGGCGAGGTCGGCCTCCCAGACGCGGAAGGGCGAGCCGAGGAGCGGCCCGGCGGCGGGGTCGGGCACCTCGCGGGCGGTGAGCGGCCGCCAGAGGCCAGAGCCGGCGCGCACCTCGCAGACCACCGCCGCGTCGGTGCCCACCAGGTCGCGGGCGGCCACCGTCGCGCCGCCGCCGGCGATCACGTGGTCGGGACCGGGCACCAGGCGCAGGCCGGAGCGGGGCTCCGGCGACGCCACGCTGGCGGTCCGGAGCAGCTCCCGGCCGCCGCGCACCAGCGTCTCCGGCGCACGGGCCTGCAGCCAGGCGCCGGCTGCCAGGAGCACCACCAGGGCGGCGAACACCGCCAGGGGACGACCGACGGGC
>CAZWYF010000009.1:69569-71346 GCA_964637835.1 uncultured Fibrobacteraceae bacterium | reverse complement strand
CCCGCACCCACGGTGGCGGCCAGCCCGTGGACCAGCAGGCGCCGCCGCACCGCGGTCTGCAGTCGACCGAGGCGGTGCGCGTAGCGCTGGCGGAAGCGGGGATCCATGGGCCTTCTCCCTCGGGTGCGGGTCTAGGGACGCGTCAGCGCGTACATCAGGATGTTGCAGGCCATGCGCACGGCGGCCTCCCGCACGTCGGGCGGGTTGCCGTGCACCTCGGGGTCCTCCAGGCCGTCGCCGATGTCGCTGGACCAGCTGTAGAACACCACCAGGCGGCCGTCCTTCTGGATGCCGAAGCCCTGGGCCGGGTCGCCGTCGTGCTCGTGCACCTTGGGCAGGCCGGGCAGCTGGTAGAACGCGCGGTAGATGGGATGGTCGCTGCTCAGGGGCGCGAGCTCGTGCTCCGGATAGAGTTGCGTCATGAGTTCACGGAAGGTGGGGTCGAGGCCGTAGTTGTCGTCCGCGTAGAGGAAGCCGCCGGCGTCGAGGTAGCGGCGCAGCTCGGTGATCTCCTGCTCGCCCAGGGCGATGCGGCCGTGCCCGGAGAGGTAGAGCACGGGATAGCGGTAGAGATCCTCGCTGTCGAGGGTGACCACCGCCTCGGTGGGCGCGGTGGGCACGTCCGTGCGGCGGCCGAACTCCCGCAGCCAGTTGGACAGGCTGCTGGGGTCGCAGTACCAGTCGCCGCCACCGGGGTAGCGCAGCCGCGCGATGCGGACCTCGGCGTCGCCATCACCCTGGGCGAGGGCGGCGGGGACGGGCGCCAGGGTGCCGAGCAGCACGGCCGCGAGGGCCGCGAGACTCGATCCCAGCGCCACGCGGGCGCGGCGCTGCGGAGGTCGTCGCGTCATCGGTCGTCTCTCATTCCGGCGGGGAGGCATCCTCCGGGCGGGTGGCGGCGGCTCCCGCGCGTGGCAACGTGATGGTGGC
The DNA here is from genome assembly GCA_964637835.1 of uncultured Fibrobacteraceae bacterium. Classification (GTDB taxonomy): domain Bacteria; phylum Krumholzibacteriota; class Krumholzibacteriia; order LZORAL124-64-63; family LZORAL124-64-63; genus Glo-17. Next base: position 70,416 of record CAZWYF010000009.1, on the reverse strand, counting down.
CACGGCGCCGGAGCCGTCGTCCCGGTCGGCCAGGGTGATGGTCCCGCCCATCCTGTCCAGCAGGTTGCGGCAGATGGCCAGGCCCAGGCCGGTCCCCTTGCTCTTGGTGGAAAAATAGGGGTCGAACAGCTTGCCGGCCACGTCCGCCGCGATACCCGGTCCGTTGTCCTGCCAAACAAGGGTGACGGCGTCAGGTTCCACCCGCCAGGAAACCTCCACCTGCAGATCCCCGGGTGCGCCGGCCGCGTCCAGGCTGTTCTGCATGAGGTTGCCCAGCACCTTGACCAGGGAGTCGCGGTGCGCCAGGACCGGCGGCACGGGCCGCGGGTCGATGGTCACGCGCGGGCCGGCGCCCGGCTCGCCCTGGTAGCCGGCCACCACGCCGCGCAGCAGGCCGGCCAGGTCCAGGGGCGTCCGCTCCAGCTCCCCGGGACGACCGAGCAGGGAGAACTCCCCGGCGATGCTCCGCAGCAGTTCCACCTGCTCGAGGATGCGCTGCACCGCATCGGGCACGATGGCGTCCAGCCGCGGGTGGCGGTCCTGGTGCGCCTGCTGCACCAGCTGGGCGGAGAGCTGGATCGGGGTCAGCGGGTTCTTGATCTCGTGCGCCACCTGCCGGGCCAGCTCGGCGTTGAGGGCCAGCTTCTTGGTGGCCAGGAACTCGGTGAGATCCTCGCAGACCACCAGGCGATGCGGGCGGTGGTCGCCCAGCTCCACCGGCGCCAGGCCCACGCGCAGGGTGCGGCGGCCGTCGGCGCTGCTCAGCTCGCCGCTCTGGCCGGGCAGGCTCGCCAGGTCCTCGCGCAGGCGGGCGGCGAGGCGGGCGCGCTGGTCGGCGGTGATGGCG
>CAZWYF010000009.1:56953-69469 GCA_964637835.1 uncultured Fibrobacteraceae bacterium | reverse complement strand
CGGCGGCGGCGCCGACCTCGCCGTCCGCCGCCTCCGTCGGCATGGCCGCCGGGGCGAGGTCGGGATAGTAGCGGACCAGGATGGCGTCGGCGGCGGGATTGCAGGCGGAAAGGCGGCCGGCGGCGTCCCAGACCACCACCCCCACGGGGACGTGGTCGAGCACCGCGCGCAGGAAGCGCTCGCGCGCGGCCAGGCGCCGCTGGGTGGCGTGGAGCTGGTCCCGCATGCTCTGGAAGCCGGCCGAGAGGCGGCCCACCTCGTCACCGCCCGCGGGGGGCAGCGGGGCGGCGAAGTCGCCGGCCGCCAGCCGCCGGGTGGCGCCCAGCAGCACCCGCAGCGGTTCGAAGATGTTCCAGGTCAGCACCGCGGCCAGGCCGAAGGCCGTCAGCAGCAGCAGGGTGATCAGGCCGGCCAGGAAGAGGGCCATGCGGCGGCGCTGGTCGCCGTAGTCGCGCTCGCGGTCGGGGAAATCGACCGCCAGCACCGCGGGCAGGGCGCGCCGCTCCAGCCGGCCGCCGGGGCCACGGGAGAAGGCCGGCAGGGCCAGGCCGCCGGTGAAGCCCAGGCCCGAGGCGCGGGCCTGCAGGCGCGGCTGCCCCGGATGGGCCGCGAACCAGGCCATGACGTCCGGCGCCGCCAGGACCGGGCTGCCGCCGGCGAAGACCCGGCCGGGGTGGCTGGTCTCGAAGACCTCGCCGTCCAGACGCAGGGTGAGTTCGCCGCCCACCACGTCGGCCAGGCCGGGCAGGAGCTGGGCGTCCACCTGCTGGCGGTAGAAGAAGGCGCCGGTGGCCGGTTCGCGATCGAGCACCGCGGAGAGGTCGATGGGGATGAGCACGCCCAGGTACAGGGCGTCCGGCTGCCGGATCACCACCAGCGGCGCCTCGCGGGCGGCCTGCAGGAGGGCGGCGGTCTCGCGGCCGGTCAGGTCGCTGAGGGTCTCGTCCAGGAGCAGCTCGCCATCGGGCCCGAAGACCATGCCCTGGCGCACGGCATACGGTCCGAGCGGGCGTTCGCCGGCCAGGCGACCGGTGAGCATCTCGCCGATGTACTCGCTGCCGGCCAGGGAGCGGGCCTGCTCGGCGAGCAGGCCGCGGAGCTGACCGAGGGCGGTGACCAGGCCGTCGCGGGTACGCTCGCGCGCCTCGCGATCGATGCGCTGGAAGGTCTGGCGGTCGGCCAGGCTGCCCGCCACCACCAGCAGGACCACGCCGATGGCCAGGTAGCCCAGCAGGAAGCGGCCCTGGAAGCCGGGCAGCCAGCGCCAGCGACGCCGCACCAGCCACCAGCCGGCCAGGCCCACCGCCAGCAAGACCACGTCCAGCAGCAGGAGGCGGCCGAAGTCCAGCAGCACGGCCACCGTCCCACGCCGTTGCAGACCGAAGAGGAATCCCTCCCCGGGCGACGTGGCCACCGCCGACGGCAGGGGGGCCCAGCGGCAGAGCCACTGGGCGTCGCCCACGTCGACCACGGCCCACTCCCGCTCGCCCGCGCGCAGGGCGTCCACGGCCGGGGCATCTCCCGGGTCCGGCAGATCGCCGAACCCCGTGTCGAGCCAGCGCTCATGATCGCCACGCAGCAGCAGCAGCGGGCGATCCACCTCCAGGCGCGGCCGGTAGCCGCCGCCGGTGCGGAGGTCCTCGCCGCCGGCCAGCCGCTCGGCCAGGGTGGTGATGCGCAGGGACTGGACGGGCAGCTCCAGCCGCAGCCAGCCCGGCGCGTCGCGGCGGGGGATCTCGCCGCGCAGGATGCGCTCCCGGCCGGTGGCGTAGCGGCGGGTCTCGTCCTGCAGGGCCACGCCCGCCCGCGGGTCGGCGTCGGCGTCGGCGTCGGCGTCGGCGTCCGGTCCGCCGAGGGTCCACCAGGGGCCGCGGTCGACGATCTCGTAGGTCACGTCGCGCAGGTAGCCGGTGGCGAACAGGCTGGTGGACCGGCCCTCGCCGTCGAGGATCTCCACCAGGCAGGGCAGGCCCAGGTCGCGCACGGCCGAGCCGCGCCAGAGCCGGTAGGCGGGCACGTCGCGCTGCAGGGCGCCACGCCCGCGGCCAGCGGCGGCAGGGTGGGCCGCGCTGGCGTCGGCGGCCGCCATCTCCGCCAGCACGTCCTGCAGCAGGTAGCCGATCCACTCGTCCTGGGGCTGGACGATCTGGTCGGCCTTGCGGCGCAGCCAGTCGCGCTCGGCCTGGTCGTAGGTGCGGGCCAGGATGCTGTAGTTGGTGAGCACCAGCAGCAGGATCCCCGCCGCCAGCCAGAATGGTCGGGACGCCGGCGAGCGCGACCAGGGCAACGCTCCGGCCAGACGCCGGCCGAGCAGGAGCAGCAGCGCGCCGGCAGCGAGGGAGAGCAGCAGGATCACCGCGTGCAGGGCCCAGAAGGTCCAGGCGGTCAGCGGCACCTGCAGGCCGATGAGCCGGGCGTTGGCATTGGCGGCCACCTCGGGCCAGAGTCGGGCCAGCCCCATCGCCACCACGGCCGCCGCGGGGATCAGCAGCAGGAGGCGGCCACGCGGTGCGGCCGGCGGCGAGTCGCTGGCGCCCGTGGCGGCCCCCGCGGCGACGGCCCGCCGGTCCTCGCGACGCCACAGCCAGGCCACGGTGCCGGCCACGAGCATGGCGGTGACCAGGGCGTCGGCGCCCGAGGCGAACCAGCCCCCGGCGAAGGTGGTGGCGAAGTAGGCGGGGTCCAGGAGGCTGGCCGGTTCGTCGGGAGCCGAAGGCAGCTGGCCGGCGGGGATGGCCGCGGCCAGCCAGCGGAAGACGTCCAGGCGGGCCCAGAAACCCCGGGCCAGCCAGGCCGCCAGCCAGAAGCCGCCCGCCCCGGAGGCCCCCGCGGCCCAGAGCATCAGCCCCAGGCCCAGCCCCATCGCGCGCCAGAGGGTGAGCGCGGCGCGCGCCCGATCCTCCTGGAGGCTTCGCGAGGGGATCTGGACGGTCAGGCGCAGGCGCGGCCGGACGCCATCGGCGTCCGCCGGGCCGAGCATGACGTCCTCCACCAGGCGCAGGCCGCGCTCGGCATCGCCCCAGCGCCGCATCCCGGCGGGCCGCCCGTCGTGGACCACCGAGCGGGTGATCGCCCCGCGGTGCGGTCGTGGCGATGCGTCGGGACGCGAGACGCGGGCCAGCCGGAGCTGGTATTCCAGGCGCAGATCCGGGTCGCCGGGCGGGGCGACCACCTTGCGCAGGACCCACCAGCGGTCGTCATGGATCAGCTCGCGAACGCCCTCGCGAGGCGGTCGCGGTCCGGCCACCACCGGGCCGGCCCAGCCCAGGCGCTGGTCGCCGGACCACAGCGCCAGGGACAGGGATCCCGCGTGGCCAGGGCCGCGATGATCGCGCTCCCAGCGCCGGACCCAGGCGCTGCAGAGGGCGAAGGGGTCGGCCCGGCGGAGAGAATCGGCCGGCACCACGGCGACCGTGCCGGCGAGCAGCTGCTCGAGCCGCGCCTCGCGGGCACGGTCCCGGGCCGCGGCCGCGGCCAGCTTCTGCCGGGCCCGGTCCTCCTGCGCCTGCACCCACTCGGCGTCGCCGAGACGACCCGACAGGTGGGGGCGCACCTCCAGGATCAGCAGCAGGGCGAGGATCGCCAGCAGCGCCAGCCAGAGCTGGCGTCGGACCGCGGCGCGGCGGGCCAGGACGGCCGTCAGGACGGTGGCCACCGCCAGCAGCGCACTGATCGCCCCGCCCGGTGTCGCCGGGCCGGCCGCGGTGCGGTCCACGAGCACCAGCGCGACCAGCAGCAGCAGGCCGACCAGCGGCGACAGCCAGCGTGCGAGCGAGCGCGGCACCAGGCGCGGTCCTTTCGCCGGATCAGCCGCCACGGAGGGTCAGGATCTCGGTGATCCGCCAGAGGGTCCCGTCCAGGCCCAGGGTGAAGAGCAGCCGGCGGGGCACGGTGCGGCCCGTGTCATGCTCGGCCTGCCGCCAGACGGCCACCGCGTGGACGCGGGCGTCGCCGGTGCCGCTCTCGCGCACGTAGTCGAAACCCATGGTGCGGCCGGACCGGAACAGGGTCTTGAAGTAGTAGTGGGCCTGGGCGGCGGTCAGCTCGCTGCTGCGCTCGGGCTGGGGAGACATCGCCACGCGCACGCCGTCGGCGTGGACCAGCGCCGCGAGGAGCGCATGGTCGGCGGTGTCGAAGGCGCCCCGGATCTCCGCGAGGGTCCGGCGGGCCTCCGGCGGCGCGGCCGCCTCGGGCACCACGACGGCCGCCGTGGCCGCCGTGATGGCGGGCACGGCCAGCAGCACCGTCCAGATGGCCGCGATGGCGAGGGCGCGCACGGGAGTCCTCCGTCCCGGGTCCATGGGTCCGAGCCCCGGAAACACCGCAAGCGGCGTGCCAGGGCAGGCTCCTGCGAGCGGCAGCATTCTAGCGCGGGCGTCCGCGCGATGCCAGCGTCCTGTCCGCTGGCGACCCCGGACTGGCCTCGCCAGGGGACAGCGGCGGTACGACACCGCCCCCGGTCCGGTGGGACCAGGGGCGGCAAGCCGGTTCCCCTCGGCTGGCCGGCCGCCAGGGCCGGCCGACGCGATCAGAGGGTCGCGCCGGCGCGCTTCTTGTCGGCGATGAAGTGCTCGTACCAGAACACCAGCACCGGGCTGGCGATGAACATGGACGAGTAGGTGCCCACGATCACGCCGAAGCAGAGCGCGAACGCGAAGTCGTGGATCACCGGACCGCCGAACATGTACAGCGTGAATGACACGAAGAACGTGGTAACCGAGGTGAGGAAGGTCCGGCTGAGGCACTCGTTGATCGAGCGGTTGATCATGTCGCGGTAGCTCTCCTTGCGGCGGAGCTTCATGTTCTCGCGGATGCGATCGAAGACCACGATGGTGTCGTTGAGCGAGTAGCCGATGATGGTCAGGAACGCCGCGATCACCGATAGCGAGATCTCCAGGTCCAGCAGGGAGAAGATGCCCAGGGTGAGGGTGACGTCGTGGACCAGGGCCACGATGGCGGCGATGCCGTAGCGGAAGACGAACCGCAACCAGATGTAGATCACGATCAGCAGCAGCGACAGCGCCACCGCGTTGGCCGCCGCGGTGCGCAGCTCGCTGCCGATCTTCGGACCCACGGACTCCTCGCGGCGCAGCTCGATCTCGTGACCGGGCAACAGGTCGCGCAGGGTGGCGAGATTGGCGTTGGAGGTGTCGAGCAGGTCCTCGGAGACGTCGGGGAAGGTGATGAGGAACTCGTTCTCGGCGCCGAACTCCTGCACCTGCACGCCCGCGAAGCCCGCGTTCTCCAGGCCCGCGCGCAGGTCCGCCACCGACGGCACCGGATCGACGCGCACCTGCAGGATGCTGCCCCCGGTGAAGTCGATGCTCATGCGGGGGCCCTTGTGGAAGATCAGCGACAGGGCGGCCACGATCACCAGGATGACCGAGATGGTGAACACGGGCCTCATGGCGCCCACGAAGTTGATCTTGGGATTGCGGAAGAACTCCATGTCCGGTTCTGCCTTTCAGAGCTCCGACCCGGCGGGTCAGATGCTGACCTTCTGATGGCCCTTGTTGCGGTTGATCCATTCCATGATCACGCGCGTGAGCACCAGGGCGGTGAACATGCTGGTCAGGATGCCGAGGCACAGGGTGACGGCGAAGCCCAGCACCGGGCCGGTGCCGAAGTTCCACAGGACCAGGCCCACGATCAGGGTGGTGATGTTGGCGTCGAGGATGGTGCGGGTGGCGTTCTGGTAGCCCGACTGCACCGCCGCGCGCACGGTCTTGGCCTTGCGCAGCTCCTCGCGCACGCGCTCGTTGATCAGCACGTTGGCGTCCACGGCCATGCCCACCGTCAGGATCACGCCCGCGATGCCCGGCAGGGTGAGCACCAGGCCGAACTGGGCCAGCACCGCCATGAGGATCACGATGTTGCTGATCAGGGCGATGTCGGTGATCACGCCGGAGCTGCGGTAGTAGATGAGCATGAAGATGATCACCAGCACCGAGCCCCAGAGCATGGCCTGCAGGCCCTGGCGGATGGAGTCCGACCCCAGGCTCGGGCCCACCGTCCGCTCCTCGGCGATCCGGACATCGGCCGGCAGGGCGCCGGCGCGCAGCAGGAGCGCCAGATCCGCGGCCTCGGGCGCGGCGAAGCTCTCGATCTGCCCCGAGCCGCCGGGGATGCGGCCGTTGATGGTCGGCGCGCTCTTGACCTGGCCGTCGAGGATGATGGCCAGGTAGCCGCCCACGTTGTCGCCGGTCACCTTGGCGAACTGCCGGGCGCCCTTGCGATCCAGCTCGAAGGCCACCACCCAGTTGCCTGGCTGGTTGGGGTCGGGCCGCTCGCGGGCCTGGGTCAGGCGGTCGCCGGTGAGGGCCACCTCGCTGCGCACCGGGTAGAGGTAGCGGCCGAAGCGGCCGTCCTGCAGCTGTTCGAGATCCATGCCCAGCGCCAGCTCGACATCGCGGCCGATCACCCGCGCCTCGGGGGCCTCGAGCATGGCCTGCACGCGGGGCACCTCCTCCTGCAGCACCAGGAAGTAGGGAAAGGGCGTGGGCACCAGGTTGGCCGAGAAGGGATACTCCTCGCGGAGCGCGTCCTGGGCCGCCTCGTCGTCGCTGGCGGCGGCGAGTTCCTCGGGATCGGGCAGATCGCCGAAGGGGTCGTCGGCGTCGGCGGTGTCCTCCTCGGCGGCGGCGAGGGTATCGGCCTCGGCGCCCGGATCGAGCAGCGCGTCCTCCTCGGTGGCCAGCTCGGGAACCTCCGCCGCGGCGGGGGCCTCATCCACGCCGGCGAAGCGGGTGCCCTGGAAGGCCTGGTCCAGGCGGCTGATGGCGGCCTCGGCAGCGGCCGGCTCGGCCAGCAGGCGGAACTCCAGTCGCGCCGTGCTGCCGATGAGGTTCTTGGCCCGCTGGGGATCCTGCAGGCCGGGCAGCTGCACGATGATGCGATTCTCGCCCACCAGCTGGATCACGGGCTCGCTGACGCCGAACTGGTTGACGCGGTTGGCGAGGATCTCGCGCACGCGCGCCCGGGCATCGTCGGCCTGCTCGGGGCTCATGCCCTCGGTGTCCACCTCGAGCACCAGGTACATGCCGCCCTGCAGGTCGAGGCCGAGGCGGATGGCGCCCTCCTCGGCGTTCTCGATCTCCTCGGCCAGCTGCGGATCGGTGAGCGCCGCCTCGCGATCGGCCTCGGTGAAGGACCAGGCCTTGTACGTGGGGTACAGCAGGTACACCGACAGCAGGAGGACGACAGCGCAGATGGCCGCCCTGATCTGCAACGATCGATTCATGACGCAACTCCTGGGACCGACAGATCCGGGACCGTGGGCCGGCCCCGGGGCACAAAAAAACGACCCGGCGCGAGAGCGCCCGACCGCTGACGGCCGGGCCGCGCCGAAAAAATGCCGGAGGCCATGATAACACACGGCCCCCGGCGATGCCAGCGCTCGATCAGGCCCCCCCGCCGGCCCGGGAGGCCTGCAAGGCCAGCAGTTCCGACAGCGTGACCAGATGCACGCCCTCCGCCCGCAGGCGCGGCAGCTCGGCCCGCAGGACGTCCAGGGTGGCGGGGTGTGGATGGCCGATCCCCACGGCGAACCCGCCCGAGCGCGCCGCCTCCACCAGGCGCGCGAGCCGCCGGCGGATCTTGGCGTGGTCCTGGTGATCGGCGTCCAGGAAGATGCGATTGCGCGCCGCCGGCACGCCGGCCGCCCGGGCACGGTCGTAGGCCACCGAGCGGGCCGAGGTGAGGCTGTCGAGGAAGATCAGATCGCGCGCGCGCAGCTCGGCCATCAGGGCGTCCATGGTGGCCGGATCGCTGGTGGCGGCGCTGCCCATGTGATTGTTGACGCCACGGACGTTGGGCAGGGAGGCGAGGGCGTCGGCGAGCCGCTCGGCGATGCCCTGGCGCGGCATGCCCACCAGCACGGCGTCCGGTCCCGGATCCACCTCGGGATAGCCCTGCGGCTCCATGGGCAGGTGCAGCAGGATCTCCCGCCGGCGCGACGACAGCTCGGTGGTGGCCGGGCCGACGCCCAGGCTCACCGGACAGCCGGCCGCCAGGCGTGCGGCGGTGGCGTCCGTGGCGGCGCCCTGGTCCGTGCGCGCCGCGGCGGCGGTCAGCGACTCCGGCGGCAGCGCCAGCGGCGTGCCCTCCAGGGCATACCGCCGCGAGTAGGCCAGGCCCGGCAGGACGGCCATGGTCAGCGGGGCCTCGAGGGCCAGCAGGCCGGCGGTGGTCCGGTCGCGCCGGTAGCCCCAGTCGTCGATGACCAGGGCCACCACCGGCCGGCCGCTCACCGCTCGCGAGAGGGTCTGCCAGGCGCTGGCGGCCGGGTCGCCGCCCCAGCGCACCTGCGGGCGCGCGGTGCCCGCACGGTAGAGCACGAGGGTGTGGGTGGCGCGGCCGGGGACGCCCAGGTCCAGGCGGAGCAGATCGCGTTCCTCGTGCGGCGCGGCATGACGGCGGCCGCTGCCGCGCGGCAGGCGTTCTCCCCACAGCACGGCGCCCCCCGCGGCGGCCACCGCGGTGGCGACGCGATCCTGCACCTGCCACCAGGCGGCATCATCGGCGACCGGGACCACGCGGCAGTGGACGTGGGCGGTGGGCCCCACCGAGGGCAGGGGCCAGTCGTGGGCGTCGGGCTGATCGACCCCGGTGGCGGGACCGGGCTCGAAGGCGGGAAGCGCCGGCACCAGGACGTGCTCCAGACGGACCTGGACCTCGTCGTAGAGGCCCGCGGCGCCCAGATTCAGGAGCGCGGCCTGGCCGGTGTCGGTGCGTGACCAGACCACCGCGCCGATGCCGGCGATGGCCGCGACCGCCCCCAGGCCGAGGATCCAGGACCAGGCGCGCGGTGCTCCCCGGCGGCGTGACGGTCTGCGGGTGCGTCCCTTGCGAGCGGCGGCCAAGGGTTCCCTCCCCCGGGCGGATCCTGCGGATCGAGAACGTGGCGGGCGAACGACATCGGGAGGAGCCGCCAGGGCTCCTCCCGAGATCCTAGCCGGTGGCGGCGCGGCGGTCTACCCGCCGTACGTGGCGTCGACCATGCCGAGCAGCTTGAAGACCTGCTGGTCTTCCTCCTGCTCCGCCCGGACGTAGTAGATCACCGGTCCCTGGACGCGCAGGACCAGGTTCTGTCCCGAGATGTTGAAGTCGATCTGCACGATGTACGTGCGGTACTGGCTGCCGGAGAGCCCGCCGAAGTTGGGATCGTTGGCCGGGGTCTCCGTCCAGACTCCCTGCGGGTCCATCTGCACCACGTCGATGTCCGAGATCACGAAGCCGTTACTGCCGGCGATCTCGTTGAACATCTTGTCGACGATGTCGATCTCGGTGTCGAAGTTGTAGGAGCCCGCGTCGTCCTGGGGAATGAACAGGTAGTTCGTGCTCAGGAGCCGGCGGTAGAAGTCGAGGTTCTTGTCCCCGTAGATCTCGACGAACTTCTCCATCACCTGGTCCGGCGACTCGGCCGGCTCGAACTCCACGGGCGGGGGCGGGTCGCCGCCGCCGTCGTCGTCGGGCGAGAAGATGCACCCGGAGGTGGCGAAGGCGACGAGCAGGACGGTGAATAGAAGATGCCGGAGTTTCATGGGTCTCCTCCTCGGAACGCGTCGGGCGCGGCGTGGGCCGCTCCGGATCGTCCGGCCATGGTGTCGATCGACGGGTGGTGAACAGTCCGAACACGTTAGCCAACGATTCTCTCGCGTCCCTCCCGGACCGGATGCTCTGGCAGGTCGGACGGCACCCCCTCCGGCGCCCCCGATGTCAGTTGAGGAATCCGCATCATGATAGCAGAAAAAGACCGTGGTTGGCCAGTGAAAATCCGATTCAGGGCGCGAAGGCCCCCCGCAGGGCTCCCATGGTCTGCAGCGTGGCCCCCGTCTCCGGGTCCACCTCGCCCTGCTCGTCCCGCCAGTAGCTCACGTACCAGAAGTTGTCCGGCACGCTGAACTCCAGGATGCAGCGGCCGCGGTAGCGGGTGATGGAGCCGGTGATGTTGTCGGTGACGGTCAGCAGGTAGATGATGTCCCACTCGGCGAAGCCGCCCGAGCCGTCGGGCGCGTTGATCACCGAATCGCGCAGGGCGGCCTCGATGGTCACGTCGGTGGCGAACCAGCTGTTGATGAAGTCCAGCTCGGTCTGCTTGTCCCAGTTCGCCCAGTCCGCGGCGGGGTAGGCGCTCTGGGAGTCGCCGTCGGGTTCGTACCGGAAGTCCTCGGCGATGGCCGTGTCCCAGCCGCCGATGTCCTTGTTGACCAGGGCGAGCCGGCAGTTCTCCCAGACGTTGGCCGCGCTCGAGCGCGGCAGGTAATTGATGGACTGGGTGGACGGCGGTTCGGGCTCGCGGGTGTCGAAGATGCAGCCGCCGAGCAGGCCGGCCAGCAGGAGGAGCAGCATGGTGCTCGTGATGATCCGCAGGATCATGACGTCCTTCCTCGATCAGAATCGCCAGGAGACCAGCACGTCGGCATCCCAGTAGTCGTCGCTGGTGTCGGTCACGTTGGGGCCGTAGGCCAGGTTGCGCTTGACGCGCCCCTTGACCGAGAACGGCTGCCTGGATCCGAAGCTGCGATTGACCACCGCGCCCACCCACAGCTCGCCGCTGTAGCGCTCGGTGGCGTTGATGGTGGCGCCGTAGCGCTCGATGAGGTCGCGGGTGCGGTAGGTGGTCGCCTCCAGCCGGAACGACTCGGTCTTGGACCACTCGACCACGTCGTAGACCATGGACAGCTCGATGCGGTTGATGGTCTGGTCCTGGTCGCGGCGATAGAGGGCGTTGCCCACGGCGTCGCGGGCGGTGCGCGTGCCGTTGTACTTCTGGTTGTAGTCGTGCTTGATGTCCAGTTCCAGCCGCGCCGTGGGATTCCAGCGCACGATGGTCGCGAGGTTGCCGCGCTTGTTGTAGGTGTCCTCCTTGTTGACGCCGTCCAGCCCGACGAACTGGTAGTCCTGGTACTGGATGTACATGCGGAAGGTCTGGGAGAACTGCAGGTCCTCGTGGAAGGTGTAGGTGTAGCTGGGCGAGACCTCGAAGGTGCGCTTGATGTTGTTGTTGGCCGAGCGGGTGCCGCGGATGGAGATGTCCTCGATGCGCTCGTACTCGGTCAGCAGGCTGGCGGTGAAGCGGCTGGACCAGCTGGCGTCCAGCTTCACCCGCCCCTCCTCCACCAGGCGGTCGCGGTCGTTCTCGTTGAACTCGTCCTCGGCGATGTCCTGCACCAGCTGCGCCCGGTAGCGGCCGCTGATCAGGGTGTTGCGGAACAGATCGCGCTGCCAGTCGAGGGTCACCTCGCGGGATTTCTTGTACTGGCGGCCGCGGGGCGCCGGCGCATCGGCGAACTGCTGGTCATCCCAGCTCCACTCGTAGTTGTAGGCCACGGCGAAGGAGTCGGCGCCCACCGAGAAGGACGACTTCAGGTTCATGGTGTCGCGACGGCGCTCCTTGCGGCCCACGCCGCTCTGGGCGTAGCTCTGCTCGTCTTCGGTGTGGGCGAGGTTGGCGCTGAGATTGACGCCGAGCAGGCGCGTGGCGTTGTTCCAGTTGAGCTGGACGGAGTCCTGTTCCTCGAGCTCCCGCACCACCCTGGCGACGCCCGGCTCGAGGTTCGTGGTGTCGATCAGGCCGTTGCTGTTGCGCCGGTAGTCCAGGTACCGGCGATCGAAGCTGGCGCGATCGATGGAGACCCGGCCCCTGAGACCCAGCCGATCGTAGCCGAGCGCCGCGCCCAGGGTGTCGCCGGTGGTGGAGGAGGGGGACTCGAAGTCCGCGAGCAGGCTCTCGCCATCGCGCTTGATGCCGTAGATCACGGTGCCCACGGTGATGCCCTCGAGGACCTGGGTGCTGGTGCGCCAGCCGCCGGAGTACTCGCCCTCGCTGAAGTCGTTCTGCTGGCCCTGGTTGATGGCGTTCTGCTCGTTGTAGAACCAGCCCGCCTGCAGCGTGTGCGTGACCGGACCGGTCACCATCCCGGACCGCGATGCGCTGGCGCCCGCGCGTCGACGCTCCTGCCGGTTGGTGTTGGTGTTGCCGCCGGAGTTGGTGGTGATGTCCTGGGACCAGTCGATGCTGCCCTCGAGCCGTAGCGTGAAGGGCAGCTGCTCGCCGCTGGTGTAGGTGGCGTCGGCGGCCCGCGTCTCCACCGTCTTGTCCTGCCGCCGGTAGGTGTCGTAGCCGTAGCGGTAGTTGTCGGTGAGCTCCCCGCCGCCGCGCACCTGGACGTTGTTCTTGAACCGGCCGAAGTAGTTGACCTTGGTGACGTTGGCCATCACGCCGGCCTCGGGCGTGTTGCTGAACCCGAAGAACAGGGGCGCCGCGCCGCCGCTCGCGGCGACGTCGGTGGCCCGGGCCTCGCGCTCCCAGCGCTCCTTGCGGCGACCCACCTCGCGCCGCGCGATGGTCTCCGGGACACCCTCGGCGAGCAGGCTGTCGACCGTGGCCTCGGCGCGCCGGTCCACGCGCTGGAGCCGCTGCTCGAGGGTGAGTTCGGCGGCGCTGGTGTCGGCCCCGGCGGCGGCGCTGGTGTCGGCCCCGGCGGCGGCGCTGGTGTCGGCCCCGGCGGCGGC
>CAZWYF010000009.1:53725-56853 GCA_964637835.1 uncultured Fibrobacteraceae bacterium | reverse complement strand
CGGCGGTGGTGTCGGCCGGGGCGTCCACACCGTCTGCCGCGGCCGGTCCCGTCTGCCCCCGGGCTCCGGAAGCCAGCGAGACCAGCCCCAGCAGGAGCACGGCCCCCAGCAGGAGGGGGATCACGGCGGCGCGTGGTCGCGGCGAGGTGGTCAGCCGGCTCATGGACGCCCCCCGGCCGCCAGCGCGGCGGCCAGCCGGCGCCATCCGTCAGGGTCGAGCTGCTCGGGCCGGGCGGTGGGGTCGAAGTGCGCCGCGGCGGCCAGCGCCGCCACCTGGGCGTCATCCAGGCCCATGAGGTTGCGCAGGCCGGCACCCAGCTGCTTGCGGCGCTGCTGGAAGAGGGTCTTGACCGTGGCCAGGAAGGGGCGGTACTCGGCGTCGGTCCAGCTCCCCCGGGGACGCAGGCGCACCACCGCCGACGCCACCTCCGGGCGGGGCCAGAAGACCGATCGGGGCACCGTGCGCAGCATCTCCACCTCGAAGAGCGAACCCATCACCACCGCCAGGACCCCGTAGTCACGGCCGCCGGGAGCGGCGGCCAGCCGCTCGGCCACTTCCTTCTGCACCATGAACACCGCGCCGGCCACCTGGTCGCGCTGGTCGGCCACGGCGAACAGCACCTTGCTCGTCAGCACGTAGGGCAGGTTGCCCGCCACCACGGGCCGGGGCCCGGCGGCGCCGATCACCTGCGGCCAGTCCAGGCGGACGAGGTCGTCCTCCTGGAGCGAGAACCGGTCCTGCGCGCCGAACTCCTCGGCGAGCACCGCGCAGAGCCGCCGATCCACCTCGACGCAGAGCACCCGGGCGCCCAGGTCCAGCAGGTGCCCGGTGAGCGCACCGCCACCGGCGCCCAGCTCGAGGACGTGGTCGCCGAGGGCCATCACGTCCGCCGCGATGGCCCGGGCCAGGTTGCCGTCGAGCAGGAAGTTCTGCCCACGCCGCTTCACCGGGCGGATGCCATGGCGTCGCAGCAGGGCGAGCTGGCTCTCGGTCACGGGCGCTCCCGTCGCGGTCGCCGCCGGGCGGCACGCTGCGCCGCCGGCGCCCCGGCGGCGTTCTCATGGATCGACTGGCTGGGACCAGGCATTAGCGGTGCGGCGCGGTGCTGTCCTCCTGCGGATCGACGGGCGCAGAACCCGGGAGAGGCATCATTCTAGGGGTGCGCGGCAGGGACCGTCAAGCACCCGGCAGCCGGCCGAACCGCCGGCGGAAGTTCTCGGTGGTGGTCCCGGCCAGGACATCCGGAGCCAGTCCCAGCACCTCGGCCAGCCGGTCGCGGGTGTGGCCGAGGTAGGCGGGCTCGTTGCGCTTGCCACGGTACGGCACCGGCGGCAGCCAGGGGCTGTCGGTCTCCAGCAGGACGTGCCGGGCCGCGACGCCGGCGGTCTGCAGCACCGCCGGCAGGCGGCTGTTCTTGTAGGTGACCGGCCCGCCGATGCCCAGCGAGCAACCCCGTTCCAGGGCCCAGCGCGCGTGCTCGACCTCCCCGGCGAAGCTGTGCAGCACGCCGCCCCGCGGCGGCAGGCCCACCTGGTCCACCACGGCCAGGGTCTCGGGATAGGCGTCGCGGATGTGGAAGATCACCGGCAGGTCCAGCTCCGCCGCCAGGGCGAGCTGCTCGCGCAGCGCGGTGTCCTGGGCCGGCCGGGGCGAGAGGTCGCGGTAGAAATCCAGGCCGACCTCGCCGATGGCCACCACCTCCGCGGCGGAGGCCAGATCGCGCAGCTGGGCCAGCACCTCGCGGCCGGCGGCGGTGAGCGTCCCCTCCGGATCGGCGATGAGGGCCGCGTCGTGGGGATGGACGCCCGCGGTGGCCAGGATGCGGGCATCGCCCCGGGCCAGCTCCAGCGACTCGCGGCTGCTCTGGACGTCATAGCCCACGTTGAGCACGCCCCGGACGCCGGCCGCCTCGGCCCGCGCCAGGACGGCCCGGCGCTCGCCAGCCAGTTCCCCGCGATTGAGATGGCAGTGGCTATCGATCACGTCGCCGATCCCTTCGTGCCGCCGCCACGCCGACGGCCTCCGCGCCGCCGGGGACGCCGGCGGCGGCTGCGGCCCTGGTCCTGGTCGGTGCCGGGGCGGTCGGGCGCGGGCCGGTCGCCGTCACCGTCAGCTGATCCGGCCGCCGGGCGATTGAAGTCCAGGGCCTCGGCCGGCACCTCCACCAGCTCGCGCCCCTCGCCATGCAGCTGCACCAGCACCGTGCCGCGCAGCGGGTCCAGCTTGCGGGCCCGGCCGGGCCTGCCCTCCCAGACCACGTCGCTGTTGGGCCGCGGCAGGGCCCGCAGACCCTCGCGATACTGCTCGTGCTCGAAGGCCAGGCAGCAACGCAGCCGGCCGCAGGGCCCGGACAGCTTGGTGGGATTGAGCGGCAGCTGCTGGTCCTTGGCCATGCGCAGGGCCACCGACGCGAAACCGGTCAGGAAGCTGGCGCAGCAGAACTCGCGGCCGCAGATGCCCAGGCCGCCCTTGAGGCGCGCCTCGTCGCGGACCCCGATCTGCCGCAGCTCGATGCGCGTCCGGAAGGCGCCGGCCAGGTCGCGCACCAGGGCCCGGAAGTCCACGCGGCCGTCGGCCAGGAAATAGAAGGTGAGCTTGCCGCGATCCCAGCGTCGTTCCACGCCCACCAGGTCCATGGGCAGCCCGTGCTCGGCGATCTTGGTCCGGCCGATGCTCCAGGCCTCCCGCTCCTCGCGGCGCAGTTCGGGCAGGCGGTCGAGATCCTCCGCGGTGGCGACGGCCAGGACGCCCTGCGCGGCCGCCTTCTCCTCCCACTGCGGCCGGCCCGGGCCACGATAGGAGACGCAGCCCAGGTCGCGACCCCGGTCGGCCTCCACCACGCAGTACAGTCCTGGCCGCAGCTCCAGACCAGCACGGTTGTGGTAGTAGTCCTTGCGGTGGCCCTTGAAGCGGACCACCACCACCTCAGCCCCGGGCGCCGGCATGACCGGTCAGCTCCTGCAGCAAGGCGGCCATGACCAGGCCGAGGTTCAGGTTGCCGTCGATCTGGTGCTTGGCCTGCTCCACCCTGGCGATGGCCGCCAGCAGCGCCTCCGCGGAGGTCGCGGCCGCCAGCCGCTCGACGGCGTCGGCGACCTCGGCGTCGGCGGCCCCGGCGTCGGCGGCC
>CAZWYF010000009.1:31139-53625 GCA_964637835.1 uncultured Fibrobacteraceae bacterium | reverse complement strand
CAGCCGCTCGACGGCGTCGGCGACCTCGGCGTCGGCGGCCCCGGCGTCGGCGGCCCCGGCGTCGGCGGCCTCGGCGGCGGGGTCGGCCGCCAGTCCCGCCTGCCGGGCCAGCGCCAGGCCGAGCAGGTGGGCCAACGTCTCGCAGAAGAGCAGCGCCCGCTGGCGGCCGGAGGTCGCGGCCGCGACGGGATCGGGATTCCCCTCACGGCTCTTGCTCTTCTTGCGCTCGGAATCGAGGCCCGGGACCGTGCCCTTGTGCAGCATCTCGGCGGCCACCTGGCCGGCCAGGCCCCGCCCGGCGGCGAGGCGGCCGAAGACTTCCTCGGCGAACTCGCGCACCGCCCCCGCCTCCGGGGTCAGCAGCGCCACCGCCTTGCGGGCATTGCCCGCGGCCAGGCGCACGGCCTGCTGCCGGAGCGCCTCCCCGGCGTCGGGCGCCAGCTCCGCGAGGATCCGCGCCAGCTCCGCGGCCGGGTAGGGTTCCAGGCGCACCTGCTGGCACCGCGACACGATGGTGGGCAGCACCCCGGCGGTGCTGGTGCTCAGCAGGAAGATGGACGACCCCGCCGGCGGTTCCTCCAGGGTCTTGAGCAGCGCGTTGCCCGCGGCCGGATTGAGGCGCTGGGCGTCGGCCACCACGGCCACCTTCCAGCGGCCCTGGAACCGTTGCCGCTGCAGGAACTGCACGAGGCTGCGGACGGTGAGCGGGCCGGGCGCGTCGGGCTTGCCGATGAGCACCTGGCTGGTGGCCGTGAAATCCGGCTGGTAGAAGGGGTTGGCCATCTTGGCCTCGAAGAGCTTGCGCACCTCGTCGGCCCGGTTGGGATCCTCCAGGCGGGCGGGAGCCGGGCCGAACCAGCGGATGTCCGGATGCTGGAAGCTGGCGGCCTTCTGGCAGCTCTCGCAGGGCTGCTCCGGGCGGCAGGTCTCCGGGGCGACGCAGTTCACGCGCCGGGCCACCTCGAGCGCCGTGGCCTCCTTGCCGCAGCCCTCGGGCCCGAGCAGCAGGAAGGGCTGGCCGGCACGGTCGTCGCTCAGGATCCGGGTCAGCTGGTCGGCGAGGGCGGCGCGGCCGAGGAAGCGGTAGGTGCGCACGGAAACTCCCCGGACGGTGGCGAGCGATCAGCGGAGCGGTCGGAGCCAGGCGCGGGGATCGCGGGCGTCACGGCCGTCCCGGATCTCGAAGTACAGCTCCGGGTGCGCGCCGGAATCGCCGGCGCCCAGCTCGGCCACGATCTGGCCGGCGCTGACGGACCCGTCGCGCGCGGCGAAGATCCGCGCCAGGTTGGCGTAGAGGGTGTAGTGCCCCTCGCCGTGATCAACGATAACGCATCGCCCGAACCCCGGCAAATGATCGGCGAAGGCCACCTTCCCCGGCGCCACGGCGTAGACGGGAGCGCCGGCGGTGGCCGCGATGCTCAGGCCGTTGTGCATGGTGACGGTGCCGAACCGGGGGTGCACGTTGCGTCCGAACTCGCGGACCACGGTGCCGGTCACCGGCCAGGGCAGGTCGCCGGCGCGCTCGCCGAAGGGCACGCCCCGGGCGGGGTCGGTGGCCTCGGGCGCCACCTCCCGCTCGCGCTCCTCCTCCAGCCGTTTCATGAGGTCGGCCAGCTGCCGCGCCTGCCGCTCGAGGCGTTCCAGCTCGCCCTTGGTGCGGTCGGCCCGCTGCTGCAGCTCGCGGCTCAGCCCGCGGCGCTCGGCCTCCAGCAACTCGAGGCGCTCGCGCTGGCTGCGCGCCTCCTCGCGGGCCTCCCAGATGTCCACCAGCGACTGCCGCAGGAGCGACTGCTCGGCCTCGATGCGGGCGGCCTGCTCGCGGGTGTCCTCCAGCAGGTTGCCGTCCAGACGCGCCAGGAGCGTGGAGAACCGCACGCGCGCCACCAGCGAGGAGAAGCTCTCCGAGGTGAGGATCTGCTCGAGATCCGCCTGGGGTCCGCGCCGGTAGATGGCCCGCAGGCGCTCGGCCAGGGCCTGCTTGCGCAGGGCGTAGGTCTGCTGCTGGGCGGCGAGGTCGTTCTGCAGGCTGTCGCGCTGCTGGGCCAGCATGCGCTCGCGCTGGTCCAGGCCCGAGAGCAGCTCCTTGATCAGGCCGATCTCCTTGACCACCTGGGCGAGCTGCTGATCGGCGTCGCGACGGCGCGCGTCGAGGCTGGCGAGGGAGTCCCGCACGGTGGCGATCTCGCCCCGCAGCTCCTGGAGCTGCGCGCCGCCGCTGGCCAGCTCGCGTTCCAGCGGCAGATCCCGGGCCGTCGCCGGCGTCACGCCGGAGGCCAGCAGCACGACCAGGCCGAGCACCAGGCCGGGGCGCGCCCCGCCGGCGCGCGTCATGCCAGCTCGCACGGCGCCGGCGGCGGACCGGAGGCCGGCCGCCCCCCCGGGTGGACTGGTGGCCATGCCGGGCCTCAAGGATTCCTCCGCAGGCGCAGGTACTGGCCGATGGCCGCCAGGCTGCCCAGCAGCCCCAGCATCACGCAGAAGCCCACGAAACCCGCCACCTGCAGCGGGGTGAAGAACACCAGGCCCTCGAGCCGCAGCGCCAGCAGGCGCTGCCCCAGCGCCAGGACGCCCATGGCGAGCACGCCGGCCAGCAGGCCGTGGAGCATGCCCTCCATCAGGTACGGCAGGCGCACGAAGGTGTTGGTGGCGCCCACCAGCAGCTGGATCTCGATGAGGCGCCGCGAGGCCGCCATGGTCAGGCGCACGGTGTTGCTGATCACGAAGACCGCCGCCACCAGCACCAGCACCGAGACCG
The DNA here is from genome assembly GCA_964637835.1 of uncultured Fibrobacteraceae bacterium. GTDB lineage: Bacteria > Krumholzibacteriota > Krumholzibacteriia > LZORAL124-64-63 > LZORAL124-64-63 > Glo-17. The sequence goes on along the minus strand of CAZWYF010000009.1, from coordinate 50,870 downwards.
CCAGGCTGCCCCAGCGGAACAGGCGCGCCCAGGTGGCCAGCACGTCCACCCAGGCCTCGCTGTAGACCACGTCGGCCACCTCGGGCCAGCGCTGCAGGTCCTCGGCGATGGCCGCCACCTGCCCGGGCTCGCGGTAGCCGGTGGCCAGCTCCAGGTGGTACGAGGCCGGCAGGGGGTTCTCGTCCAGGACCTCGAGCACGTCGGCGTCCTCGCCCAGTTCCGCGCGCATCTCGCGCAGCGCCTGTTCCTTGCCGATGTAGCGGGCCTCGCTCACCCCGGGGATGGCCAGGAACGGCGGCTGCAGGCCAGCCAGGCGCTCGGCGGGCAGGCCATCGACCAGGAAGACGCGGACGTCCACGTTGGCGCGGGCCTTCTCCAGCATCAGCCCCAGGTTCAGGGCCACCAGCACGAACAGCGCCAGCACCAGGAGGGCCGAACTCATGATCAGGATGGTCACCCCGGTGGTGAGCTTGCGGCGGTGGAAGCCCGCCACCGACTCGCGCGCCAGATAGGCCAGCTGCGGCGCCCTAAGCATCGGTCTCCTCCGGGCGGTACATGCGGTCGGTCAGGCGCGGGGCCAGCTCGCGCTCGGGAACGCGGCGTTGCTCGTCGCTGACCAGCTTGCCGTCGTCGATCACCATCACCCGCCGGCCGAAGGTCTTGACGATCTCGTGGTCGTGGGTGGAGAAGATCACGCAGGTGCCGCCGTCGTTGATGCGGAAGAGCAGATCGATGATCTCCTGGGCGGTGACCGGATCGAGGTTGCCGGTGGGCTCGTCGGCCAGCAGGATCTTGGGGCTGTTGACCATGGCCCGGGCGATGGCCACCCGCTGCTGCTCCCCGCCGGAGAGCTGGTGCGGCAGCCGGTCGCGCTTGTCCCACAGGCCCACCTGGGTGAGCACCCGCATGACGTTCTTCTTGATGGCCGCGCCAGGCACTCCCACCACCAGCTGGGCGAAGGCCACGTTGTCCCGGACGCTGCGGTCCTCCAGCAGGCGGAAATCCTGGAACACGAAGCCGATCTCGCGCCGCAGGTGGGGGATCCGGCGGCGCCGCATGCGCGTGGAGACCATGCCGCGGACCACCACCTGGCCGCGGGTGGGGAAGAGGTCCATGGTGATCAACCGCAGGACGCTGCTCTTGCCCGCCCCGCTCGGCCCGGTGATGCACACGAACTCGCCGTTGCTGATCGAGAACGTGACATCGGCCAGGGCCGCCTGGTCGCGGTAACGCAGGTGGACATGGTAGAAATCGATGATCTTGCGGGGGTCCAGCGGCCCCTGCAGGCCGGTGTCCTTGGTCATCGCGCCTCTCTTCCGTGACCTCGCGCGGCGTCTCGCCACGATGCATTTTGCACGAATCGTGCCGGCGGGCCAGGATTTCCCCGGTTGCCGCCCCCCCCCGGCCGTGGCACCCTGCCCCGGGAGCCGACCCCGCACCCGCCCGCCTCCCGAAAGGACCACGCCGTGCCCCGCCTGAGCCTCTGCATGATCGTCCGCGACGAGGCGGACATGCTGCCGGACTTCCTGGCCGCCACCGAGGGCCTGCGCGACCAGTTCATCGTGGTGGACACCGGCTCGCGGGACCGCACGCCCGAGCTGCTGGCCGCCGCCGGCGCCGAGATCCACGCCCGCCCCTGGGATGGCGACTTCGCCGCCGCCCGCAACGCCTCCCTGGCGCCGGCCACCGGCGAGTGGATCCTCTTCCTGGACGCCGACGAGCGCCCGACCCCCGCGCTCCGCGACCAGATCCTCGCCCTGCTGGACGACCCCTCCGCCGGCGCCGCCACCATCCGCATGCGTAACCTGCTGCCCCACGGCCATGCCCGCGAGAGCGACCTGCTCCGCCTGTGGCGCCGCGACCCGGAGGTCCGCTTCCGGCACCGCATCCATGAGGAGGTCGCCTCCACGGTGACCACCATGCTCGCCCGCCGCGGCCTGCGCCTGCTGAACCTGCCCGGCCGCTGCGACCACCTCGGCTACATCCGCGACGTGGCCGAGGGCCGCGCCAAGAAGGAGCGTGACCGCGAGCTGCTCACCGCCTGCGTCGCCGACGACCCCGACGACTGGTACAGCTGGTACAAGCTCCTGGAACTGGCCCGCTTCTGGAGCGACCGTCCGCTCTGGCACGATACCGCCCAGCAGGTGGTCGCGCGGCTGGACGGGCCCCCGCCCGCGCGCCTGCCCCGCACGCCCTGGTCGGGCGAGCTGGTGGCCCTGGCCGCCCAGGGGCTCTTCCCGGCGGCCAGCGACCAGATCCGCTGGCTGGACCGCTGGGAATCCCGGGTGCCCCCGTCGCCGGCCTTCCATCTGCGCCGTGCGCTGGCCCACGAGCAGTCCGGCGATCTCGACGCCGCCGCCGCGGATTTCCAGCGCTGCCGCGACCTTCCCGCCGGCGCGCTGCCCATGAACACCACCGTGCGCCCGCTGCTGGGCCTCTGCCGGGTCGCCGCCCAGCGCGGCGACCTGCGCACCGCCGCCGACCTGGTCCATCAGGCGCTGGCCCACAACCCCCGCGACCCGGAGTCGCTGCTGGCCGCGGTGAGCTTCGCCTGGCTGGAGGGCGGCCGCGAGGCCCACGACCGCTTCGTGGCCGAACACCGCGAGCTGCACGGCGACAGCGAGGAGCTGGCCCTGGCCGTGGCCGAGCACGCCCTGCAGATCGCGCAGTGGGAACTGGCCGAGCAGGTGCTCCGGCCGGTGGCCGGCGATCCGCCCCGCGGCCGCCCGGGCCTGCTCCTGGGCCAGGCGCTCCTGGGGCGGGGCGAGGTCGCCGCCGCCGCCACGCTGTGCCGCGAGCTCATGCCGACGCTCCCGGCGGCCGCCATGGGCTACCTCACCTGCTGCCTGGTCCAGGGCGAACAGGTGGATCTCTCCGTGGATCTGCAGCAGCACGAGGCCGATCAGGCCCTGAAGGAATGGGTCGCCCTGCTGTGGCGCAGCCGCCAGGCGCCGCTGATGAGCGCCTTCGTGGACCACTTCCCGCTGGTGGCGGGCACGTTCCCGTGGTTGCCGCAGTTCCTGGCCGACCAGACGGAGCAGCTGAAACGGCGCCTGCGGTAGCCCGAGCGACCGCGAGAAGGGAGCCGGGACGATCCGGCTCCCCACGAGGCGTCGACGCGATCCGGGGGCTAGTCCTTGATGTCGACGAAGAAGCGGCCCTCGAGCTCGTCGATGTACTCGGCCAGCGCCGTCTCGATCTTCTGGCTCTCGACGAACCGCCGCAGCTCCTCTTGCAGTTCCGCGAACGTGTACTGGTGCCCCGCCACGCGGTCCACGAGCTGGAACACGTACCAGCCCGCGTCGGTGCGTAGCGGCTCGGAGACCTCGCCGACGCTGGCGTCCTGGAGCACCTCCTGGAACGCCGGGGCCAGCTCGTCGAGCTGGAAGGTACCCATCAGGCCGCCGGTCTGCGCGGCGGTGGGATCCTCGCTCACCTCGGCGGCCACCAGGCTGAACGCCTCGCCGGCCTGCACGCGCTGACGCGCCTGCTCGATGCGGTCGCGGGCGGCAGCCACGTCGGCGTCGGTGATCTCCACCGGGAAGACGATCTGCGAGATCTGCCGCGCGCCATCCTCCAGGACGCGGTCCACGCGCAGGACGTGGACGCCCCGCGAGCTGACCACCGGCTGGCTGACCTCGCCCTCGCCGAGCTTGAAGATGGCCTGCTCGAGGGCGCGGTCGAAGAGGTCGCCCGGGCGGACGGCGCCGATCCGGCCCCCGCGGCGGGCGTTGGGGCCCTCGCTGTACTGGCGCGCCACCGCGGCGAAGTCCTCGCCGGCGGCGAGGGCGGCCTGCGCCTCGGCCACCTTGGCCTGCACGCGGCGGCGGGTCTCCGGGCTGGGCTGGATCCGCACCAGGATGCTGCCCACCGTCACGCTGTCGGGCTCGGCCGGCATCTCGTCGAGGTGCTCGAGGTAGTAGTCCTCCACCTCGTTGGCCATGACCTCGATCTCCGGCCGGATGAAACGGCCCACCACCAGGCGCATGTACTGCTGGTTGCGCAGCTGGGTGCCGTAGCGGAAGCGGAAGTCCTCGAGGGTCAGGCCGGACTCGGCCAGGGCCTGCTCGAGCGCGGCCCGCGAGCCGTACTGGGCCACCAGCTCCTCCACGCGCTGGTCCACGCGGGCCTCGATCTCCTCCTCCTCGACCACCATGTCGTTCTGCTTGGCCGCGGCGATGATCAGCTTGTTCTCGATCAGGCTCTCGAGCACGCGCGCGCGCAGATCCGGGGTCACCGGATCGGGCTGCTCGCCGGCCAGCTGCCGGTCGAGCTGGTAGAGCTCGATGGCCAGGTCGAGGTCGCTCTGCAGGATCATCTCCTCGTCCACGATGGCGACGATCCGCTCGAGCAGGACCGGCTCCTGGGCCCGGGCCGGCGTGGCGTCCGCGGCCAGAAGCACCAGGCCGGTCAGGCCCGTCAGGCCGGACAGCCCCAGGAGGCTCGCACCGATCAGCAGGCTGGCCTGGACCAGCTGCCGGGCGGTGCGAGCGGGATGCCGGCCCGGGCCGGCGAGAGAACGCGGGGAACGGGTCACGTCGCCTCCTAGCTGGTGGGCTGGTCCAGCTTCTCGAGCTGGGCGGCCTGGTAGGCCTCGTCCCAGGACGGCAGCTCCGCGAGCCGCGCCTCGTGGACCGTGACGCCGAACTCCTCGGCCCACTGGTCCAGCAGCGAGCGCAGCGCCTCGTCCTGACGCCGGCTCTTGATGCGCTGGCCGATCTGGTCGGTGAGATCGTCGAGGACGGGCTCCTCGGGCTCGTGGATCTGGCCGAGCTGCACCACGGCGTAGCCGCCCTCCACGGCGAAGGGCTCGCTCACCTGGTCGAGCTCCATGGCGAAGAGGCGGTCACGGACCGCCCCGGTCTGGTCGGCGCGGATCTGGACCAGCCGGCCGAAGCGCTGCTCGAGCTCGGGGTCGTTGCCGAAGCGGCGGTTGACGGCCTTCCAGGTCAGGCCCTCGTCCAGGACGGCCTGGCGCGCCTGCTGCGCGGTCTCCAGGTCCACGCAGCGCACCATGTGGCCGCTGCGGCGCTCGGGCTTGTGGTACTGGTGGCCATGCTCCTCGAAGAAGGCCTCGAGCTCCTCCGCCGAGACGTACTCGTCGAAGGTGATCACCTCCTCGTGGACCTTGTCCACGAGCACCTCCTCCACCCGGCGCATGGACTCCTGCTTCACGCGCGGATCCTCGAAGTAGCCGCGCCCGCGGGCCTCGTCGAGCATGATCGCGCGCTCGGCGTTGTTGGTCAGCTTGGTGCGCACGCCACCGAGGAGCTCGGCGCGCTTGGGGCGCTCGAAGGCGTTCTGGCGGTCGAACTGGGCCTTGAAGTCGCCGATGGTCATCTCGTAGCGGCCGCTGGCGAGGTCGTACCCCAGCAGGACGCGACCGAGGCTCTCCGACGGCACGTCCAGCGGCCGGAGCTGCTCGCGCGGCGTGGGCTGGTTGGTCTGCGGATCGATGACCTGTTCGTCCTCGGGCAGGCCCTCGAAGACGAGGCCGAGCGCCTCCTCGTCCAGGACGAAGTTCCGCTCCGCGCGGACCTGCCTGATCAGCTCCTGACGGCGCAGGTTCTGGTTCCGCTGGGCGATGCTGGCGAGCACCTTGCCCTTGATGGACTCCAGATCCGGCTTGTCCTCCATCACCACCTCGTCGACCCGCAGCAGCCACCAGCCGTGCTCGGTCTCGATGGGCCCGGCCACCTCGCCCTCGGCCACCGCGAAGATCGGCTCCTCGAAGTCGTCACGGTACTGGCCCCAGCCGACGCTGATGGTGGGCTGCTGGCCCGGCCGCAGGTCGCCGGTATGGTACCGGGCCACCAGCTCGGACCAGGGCGTGCCCGCCCGGGCCTCGGCCAGGGCGGCCTCGGCGTCGGCCTCGAAGTCGGTGATCAGGAAGTCGCAGTCGCGGCGCTCGCCGAGGCGCGAGTAGTAGTGCTCGAGGTCGGCGTCGCTGACGTACTTGCTCGGATCGCCGATCGCGTCCTGCCAGAAGTAGCCCATGGCGTTGTACTCCATGAGGCTGTTGAGGGCGCCCTCCACGGCGGTGTCCTTGTCGTAGCCCAGCTGCATGGCCTTGGCGACCATCAGCTCCTTGTCGATGATCACGTCCAGGAAGGCGCGCTTGCCGGCCAGGGTGGACGTGTCGACGACCTCGCCGTCCTCGTCGCGCGGCAGCTGGTTCTTCTCCAGCCGCTGCAGGCGGTCCACGTAGTACTCGGCCGTGACCTCGCGGTCGCCGATGGTGGCCAGGACGACCTCGCTGCCGTCGCTGCCGTCGTTGCCGCCGCAGCCGCCGAGGACCGCCAGCACCATGAGGGCCAGCAGGGCGGGGGCGAGCCGGATCAGGCGTCCGTGGGACATGAGTCTCAACTCCTCGCATCTTCCGGGTGGTGGAGGCGCAGGTCCTCCAGTTGCTCGAGTACGTTGCTCGCGGCGGCCAGCTGCTGCTCGCGCGTCGCGGGCACCTGCACGCTGAACTGGTCGACGGCCTTGAACTGCAGGCCCTGCAGGGGGCTGGCCATCAAGCCCCGTATGATAGGTGGCGTCGGTTCGTGGCCGCCAGCGAAAAACAGGGTGACGCCCTTGCGCCCGGCGCGGACCTCCTCGACGCCATTGCGGCTGGCCAGGCTGCGGATCCGGTGCACCTCGAGCAGGTTCTCCACCGGGATGGGCAGCGGCCCGTAGCGGTCGCGGAACTCCTCGCGCAGGTCGGCCGCCTGGTCCGGTTCACGGATCCGCGCCAGGCGGCGGTAGAGGTCCATCTTCAGCTGGGGATCGCCCACGTAGTCGTCCGGCAGGTACGCCGGCACCCGCAGATCCACCTTCACGTCGACGGGTGCAACACCGCGGCCGTACCGGAGTTCCGCCACGGTCTCCTCCAGCAGCCGGCAGTAGAGATCGAAGCCGATGGCCTCCATGTGCCCCGACTGCTCCTGCCCCAGCAGGTTGCCGGCGCCGCGGATCTCCAGGTCGCGCATGGCGATGTGGTAGCCCGAGCCCAGGGCCTGGAACTCCTCCAGCGCCGCCAGGCGCCGGCGCGCCTCCGGCGTGAGCTTCTCTCCCGGCAGGGTCATCAGGTAGGCGAAGGCGCGCTGGTTGGAACGACCCACCCGCCCGCGCAGCTGGTAGAGCTGGGCGAGGCCGAAGCGGTCGGCCCGGTCGACGATCAGCGTGTTGACCCGCGGCATGTCCAGGCCCGACTCGATGATGGTGGTGGTCACCAGGACGTCGAACTCGTGGGCCAGGAAGCGCCGCATGATGGTCTCCAGCTGGTCCTCCTTCATCTGGCCGTGGGCGAAGGCCACCCGCACCGAGGGCAGCAGCCGGGCGATGTGCGCGGCCACCTGCTCGATGGTCTCCACGCGGTTGTGCACGTAGAAGACCTGGCCGCCGCGGTGCAGCTCCCGCAGGACGGCCTCGGTGAGGATCTCGTCGCTGAACGTGCACAGCTCGGTGTGGATGGGCAGCCGGTCGCGCGGCGGGGTGTTGATCAGCGACATGTCCCGCGCGCCCATGAGCGCGAGGTAGAGCGTGCGCGGGATGGGGGTGGCCGAGAGGGTCATCACGTCGACGGTCTTCTTCAGCTCCTTCAGCCGCTCCTTGTGGCGCACGCCGAAGCGCTGCTCCTCGTCCACCACCAGCAGGCCCAGCTCCTTGAAACGGACGTCGCGCGAGAGCAGGCGGTGCGTCCCGATGAGGATGTCCAGCTCGCCCTCGCGGGCCTTGCGGGTGATCTCGCGGCCGCCGCCGCCCCCGGTCCGGAAGCGGCTCAGCACGCCCACCCGCACGGGGAAGTCGCGGAAGCGCTCGGCGAAGGTCTCGCCGTGCTGGTGCGCCAGCAGGGTGGTGGGGCAGAGCACGGCCACCTGCTTGCCCGACATCACCGCCTTGAAGGCCGCGCGCATGGCCACCTCGGTCTTGCCGAAGCCCACGTCGCCGCAGACCAGCCGGTCCATGGGCCGCTCGCGCTCCAGGTCGCGCTTGACCTCCACGATGGCCGTCAGCTGGTCCGGCGTGGGCTCGTGCAGGAAGCTGTCCTCCATGGCGCGCTGCAGGGAGCCGTCCTCGCCGTGGGCGAAGCCGGGCATGGCCTCGCGGGCGGCGTACAGCTCGAGCAGATCGGCGGCCATGGCCCGGATGGCCTTGCGCGCCTTCTTCGTGATCCGCGTCCAGGCGCCCGAGCCCAGGCGCGCGAGGGCGGGCGCGGCATCGGTGTCGGAGGAGTACCGCTCCACCTGGTCGATGTTCTGGACCGGCACGTAGACCTTGCCCTGGTCGGCGTACTCGATCTCCAGGCACTCGCGCTCGCTGCCCTCGACCTCGATGCGCGTCAGGCCCCGGTAACGGCCGAGGCCATATTCCAGGTGGACCACGAACTCGCCGGGCTTGAGGGTCGCGCGCTCCTTGACGATGCCCGAGCCGCGGTGGCGGACCCGGCCCTGCCGGCGGTAACGCTCGAAGAACTCGTGGTCGGTGACCACGGTGAGCTGATGATCGGGCCAGACGAAGCCGCCGGTGAGATGGCCCACCAGCGGCCGCGAGGCGGGCGGACCCAGGGCGTGCTCGTCCAGCAGGTCGGCCAGGCGGTCGGCCTGGCCATGGTTGTCGCAGAGCAGCAGGAAGGTGGCCCCGCGCTCCTCCTCCAGCTGGAGGGTCTGCCGCAGGCGGTCGATGTCGCCGCCCTTGAGCTCGGGGCGCCGGGTGCCGTGGTCGGTGATGGCGCCCGGATCGCGGTCGAGCCAGCGGCCCGCCTGATCGCCACGGATCCAGGACTCGGCGAGCCAGACATGACGCAGGCGGCGGTCGCCCAGATCCGCCGGGGCACAGACCAGCTCCTCCTGCGCCGGCATCACGGCGTCGCGCTTGAGGCGGGTCTCCCGCAGGCGCGGCAACTCCTCCTCCAGCAGCTCCATCTGCACCCCCAGCTTCACGGGCTCGAACCAGAGCACCGGCGCGGCCTCGGGCAGGTAGTCGAGAAGGCGGGCGGTGGGTCCGAACCAGGGCAGGTAGGTCTCCAGGCCGTCGTCGGGGCGGGCCTCCTCGATGCGGTCCTCGAGGTCCCAGTACTCGTCCTCGTCCAGGTTGCCCGCCAGCTTCTCCTGCTCCAGGCGCGCCAGGCAGGCCAGCTGGGCGTCCTGGTCGCGCAGCAGGTGGCTGACGGGGTAGATCCGCGTGCGGGACAGCCGGCGGGCCCGGTCGCCGCGCTGGCTCTCCGGATCGAAGGTGCGCAGGGAGACGACCTCGTCGTCGAAGAGCTCGATGCGCAGGGGCAGATCGCCGGGAGCGTAGACGTCGATCAGGCCGCCGCGGCGGGCGTAGTCGCCGATGCGCGCGACCATGCCGGCGGGCCGGTAGCCGCGCACGGCCAGCTCGCTGCAGAAGGCGTCCGGATCCAGGCGCTGCCCCGTCTCCACCTTCAGCAGCGCGCGGGTGAGGGTCTGCGGCGCCATCATCCGCTGGCGGACCGCATACAGGCTGGTCACCGCCAGCACGGGCTCCGGGTCGCGGATCCGGTCGAGGCCCAGGAGCAGGTCGCCCACCAGGGCCGGATCGGGGGACTTGCGGTCGTAGACCAGGACCTCGGGCTGCGGCAGGTAGGCCACCTGGTCGCGGCCGAGCCAGGCCTCGAGGTCGTCCGCGAGCTGGAGGGCGCCCTCGCGGGTGGGCACCACGCAGAGCATGGTGCGGCGATGCTGCCGGAACCAGGCCGCGGCCAGGACCGCCGGTGCGCTGGCCTGCAGCCCGGTGAGCAGGGGCGGGCGGGCCGCGTCGGTCGTGGCCAGCGGCTCCTGCAGGCCGGCGGCGAGGGTGGCCAGGAAATCCTCGCCGCGCTGCTCGGCCAGGACGTCGAGCAGGCGGACCTCGGCGGCGGTGTGTCGCGGTTCGGTCATGCAGTCAACGGACGGACCGCCGGCGGCCATGGGCGGGGGCCGGGGCGATCCGCGGGACGGAGGTCCGGATCAGGGCGCCTCAATCGATGGCGCCGCGATCGTCGGTGCGCAGCAGGTCCACGTCGTAGGCGTTGCCGTCGCTGGTGACGGTGCCGGCGGCCCACCAGCCGCCGTCGGGATGGGCGGCCAGCGACCAGCCCTGGGACTCGTGGCTGGCCTGGTGCTGGATCTCCCAGAGCGGTGCGCCGAAGGGCGAGAAGCCATGCAGGCCGGTGTCGTACTGCCAGACCCGGTCGCCGATGGACCGGCGACGCGCGCCCACCACGGTCCAGCGGCCGGCGGCGTCGGGCGCGGCCTGGGCGAAGAGGTGCCAGTCGCGATCGGTGACCGTCCACAGCAGGTCGCCGGCCGCGTCGATGCAGGCGACGAAGCCGTAGCGGGCGAAGAAGTCCTCGCGGAAGGCGATGCCCGTCAGCAGGTAGCGGCCGCTGGCGTCGGCGCCACCGCCGCGCAGCAGCCAGCGGTCGGCCGTGCCCAGGCGGACCGACCACCGCTCGCCGCCGTCGGGACCGATACCGCGGGCCCAGATGCCGCCGGGGTACTGGTCGGGCTCGTCCGCATCCGGGGCGACCGGCGGCAGCGAGCCCGCCAGGAACCAGCCGCCGTCGGGCAGGGGCCAGGCCTCCTGCACCTCGCGGCCGTCCGCGAGCGCGAAGGTGGCCGCCTCGGCCACCTCGCCATCGGCCGCCACCGTGGCGATCACGCCGCCCGGCCGGTCCTCGCCACGGAGGTCGGCGCCGAAGGCGAAGACGGTGCCGTCCCGCGAGGCCAGGGCGCCGGGCGCCAGGAGCCCGGTGTTCTGCTCCATGGCGACCTGCGCGTCGGCGAGGGTGGCGCGGGCCACGAAGCCGCCGCCGCCGGCCACGCGGCCGGCCAGGAAAAGGTCGCCCACCGATCCGTCCGGACCCGCCAGGCTGGCCAGCACCTGGCGATCGGTGGCCAGCAGGTCGGTCACCGAGACCAGGTCCAGCGACCCATCCAGCTGCAGCAGCTGCGCCGGCGCCTCCGCGACGCGGTGGCGGGGGACGCCGTGGCTGAGGATCCGCAGCGTGCCGTCCGGCGCGGTGATGACGCGGGTGGCCAGCTGCGGGCCGGCCAGCACGTAACGCTCGCGGGTGGTGGCCAGGCCGCTGTAGCGGGCAGTGCGGCTCCAGTCGGTGACGCGGTCGGCCAGCACGGCGCGGACGCGGGCGTAGGCGAGGCCGTCCACCGGCAGCGGCATCACCGCGGCGGTGTCGGCCGTGTCGCCGGCGGCCAGGATCTCGGCGAAGGCGTCCGAGGCGGCCAGTTCCCACTCGTACCGGGTCACCGGCTCGGGGAAGGTCAGCCAGCGGAGCACCACCTCGGCGAAGCCGTCCTCCGGGGGGGCGAACTGCGCCACCTGCGGGACGGTCTGCAGCGACGGATCGATGGTGACGCGGATGGCCGCCGCATCGCCCCGGGCGCCCTGGGCGTCGAAGGCCGTGGCGTCCAGGACGTGCTCCTGCCCGTCGGCATAACGGCCCAGCGGCAGGCGGGTGCTGTAGGGAGCGGTGCGATCGGTGGAGATCACGGTGCCGTCCAGGGTGATCTCCACGCGGCGCACGCCGGAGTCGTCCCGGGCGTCCACCACCACCGAGTCCGGCGTGGTCGTGTACACGAATCCAGGATCCGGATACACGATCTCCGCCGTGGGCGGCTGGTTGTCGTCGTCGTCGGAGCAGGCCGCCACCGCGAGCAGCACGGCAAAGGCGGCGAGCCAGGTCCAGGGCCTCGACCGGTTCATGCAGGAGCGTCCTTCGGAAAGCAGGATGGGTCGCGTCGCTCAATGTTGGGACATTTCACGCCGGGAGCAAGCGGAAGTTCCCGCGTCCGCCGGCGGTCCGCCGTCGGCATCAGAACGTCGCCCGCTGCTTGCTGAAGGGCGTGATGGCCCGCAGCCGCTCGACGATCCGCGGGATCACCGCCGCGGTGTAGTCGATCTCCTGCTCGGTGTTGAACCGCGACAGCGAGAAGCGGATGGAGCCGTGGGCGGCGATGAACGGCACGCCCATGGCCTTGAGCACGTGCGACGGCTCGAGCGAGCCGCTGGTGCACGCCGAGCCGCTGGAGGCGGCGATGCCCGCGCGGTCGAGCAGCAGCAGGACGCCCTCGCCCTCGATGAAGTCGAAGCTGATGTTCGCGGTGTTGGGCAGGCGGGGCTCGGCGGCGCCGTTGCGGCGGCAGTCGCTCACCGCCGGCAGGATCTTCTGCTCCAGGCGGTCCCGCAGCGCTCGCACGCGGACGTTCTCCTCCTCGCGGTGCCCCTCGGCCAGCTCGCAGGCCGCGCCCAGGGCCACGCAGGACGCCACGCTCTCGGTGCCCGCCCGACGACCCCGCTCCTGGTGGCCGCCCACGATCAGGGGCCGCAACCGGGTGCCCTTGCGGACCCAGAGGGCGCCCACGCCCTTGGGCGCGTGCAGCTTGTGGCCGCTGAGCGAGAGCATGTCCACGGTGGCGAGCTGCTGCACGTCCAGTGGCAGCTTGCCCACCGCCTGCACGGCGTCCACGTGGAAGACCGCCCCCTTCGCCTTGACGATCTCGCCGATCTGCTGGCTGTCGAAGATCACGCCGGTCTCGTTGTTGGCCATCATGATGGAGACCACGGCGGTATCCTCGCGGACCGTGGCGCGCAGCTCGTCCAGATCGAGGCGCCCGTCGCCGTCCACGCCGATGAAGTCCACCTCGTAGCCATGGCGCTTCTGCAGATCCTTGCACAGGCCGAGCACGGCCGGGTGCTCCACCGCCGAGGTGACCACGTGCTTCTTGTCCGGATAGGCCCGCAGGGTGCCCACGATGGCCAGGTTGTCGCTCTCGCTGCCGCCGGCGGTGAAGATCACCTCGCTGGGGTTCTGCGCGTTCAGGAGCGTGGCCACCTGCTCCCGCGCCCGGGTGAGGCCGCGGCCGGCCTCGCCGCCGAAGCGGTGCATGCTGGAGGGGTTGCCGTAGTGCTCGGTGAGAAACGGCATCATGGCCTCGATCACCTCCGGAGCCACGCGCGTGGTCGCGTTGTTGTCCAGGTAGACGCCGCCCTCGGGCATGGGGCCGAGGCCGGCCAGGAGGTCGAAACCGCCGCTGTTGCTCATGCTGCCACTCCTTGTCGTCGCCGGCGGGGCCGCGCCCGCCCGCGCTGCGATGGCGCCGCTCGCCCGATCAGCTGGTGACCTCGATGACGGTGAGGTCGTCACGGACGTTCTTGCGCAATTCTTCCTGGACGTAGTCGGTGAGGGTGATGTCCGAGACGCGGCAGGCCGCGCAGTTGCCCAGCAGGCGGACGAACACCTTGCCGTCGTTGTAGCGGACCAGCTCGATGTCGCCGCCGTCGTTGCGCAGGGCCACGGCGATGTCGTTCTCCAGCAGGTCCGCGATGCGCTTGACCAGGTCGCGCTCGGCGTCCGTCTCGCCGCCCTTCTGGCGCTGCAGCTCGTCCAGGGTGCCCAGGGCGATGGGCTGCCGGGCCGGCTTCTTCTGCCGGCACTCCTCGATGATGTGCTCGATGTCGTGGTGACAGTCGCCGCAGCCGCCGCCGGCCTTGGTGTAGGCGGTGACGTCCTCCACGGTGTCCAGGCCGTGCTGCATCACCGCGTCGCGGATGGTGTCCTTGGTCACCGAATAGCAGTGGCAGATCATCACGCCCTGGCTCAGCAGGTGGCAGGGCACGCCGCGGCCGAGGCGCTTGTAGTGGTCGATCATGGCCGCCTCGAGGGCCTCGCGTCCCATCACCGAGCAGTGCATCTTCTCGCGGGGCAGGCCGTCCAGCTCCCGGGCGATGTCCTCGTTGGTGATCCGGGCGGCCTCCTCGAGGGTCTTGCCGATGATCATCTCGGTGAGGATGGAACTGCTGGCGATGGCGCTGCCGCAGCCGAAGGTCTGGAACTTCGCCTCGGCGATGCGGCCCTCCTCGTCGAGCCGGAAGCTGAGCCTGAGCGCGTCGCCGCAGGCCATCGACCCCACCTCGCCCACGCCGTCGGGGTTCTCCACCTCGCCGACGTTGCGCGGGTTCATGAAGTGCTCCATCACCTTCTCGGAGTAGTTCCACATGGTTGCCCACCGCCTTCCGGGGCGCCGCGCGCCGCTGCATACTTGATTGGTCCGGTATGCTCATAAGTTACGCGCGGAAACCGCTTTTTCAAGGACGACCTCCCCGCTCGGCGTCTCAGCGGACGCGGCGGCCGAGCCAGACCTCGAGCGCGAGCAGTAGCAGGGCCACGCCCAGCAGCCAGCGCGCCAGATCGCGGCCGGCCAGGGCCCGGCCCAGGCCGCCGGCTCCCGCGTCGCCCAGGTTCAGGACCCGGGCCAGGCCGGCCTCGCGCAGGGGGGCGGCGAAGGCCTCCACGGGGACCGTACGGGGTTCCGACTCGGCAGCCGGCACCGCGGCCGCCACCACGCCCAGGGTGTCGTCGCCCAGGGTGAACACGTGGGGTCCGGCATGCTCGGTCACCGGGCCCACCAGTTCCGGCACCGTGCCCTGCCAGCGGAGCCGGGCCAGCCGCGGCTCGCCCTGCGGCGGCACCCGCACGGCGAGGTCGGTGGCCTGTTCGCCCGGCCGCAGGCGCAGCCGGCCGGGATCCAGGCGCAGCGACGGCACCTCGCCCACGGCGATGGTGGCCGCCGCGTCGGCCGGCAGGGCCAGGCGGGCCGCCAGGCGCTGGACCAGCGGCAGGAAGACGGGATTGAGCATCACGTCGGTGGCGTCGCGGCGCAGGTGGAACGGCAGCAGGGCCCAGCGGCCCTCGCCGCGGCGGCCTTCCAGGAGCAGGGGAGCGCCGCTGTCGGCCGCGAGCACTACCTGGGCCTCGCCCTCGGACACGGCGGCGTAGCGCCACCAGCGGGCCCCGGCCAGGGCCTCGGCCACGCCCTCGCCGAGGTCGTCCAGCAGCGGATGATCGGCGTCGATCACGCGGGCGCGCTCGCCCTGGTCCGTGGCGCGGGCCACCCAGGAGGCGCGGCGGGGCAGGTCCAGCAGGGGCAGCAGCGCGGTGCGCAGGTCGTCCAGCTGGGCCGGGTCGCCGGTCATCAGCAGCAGGGCGCCGCCACCTTCCAGCCAGGTGCCGAGCGCGTCGCCCAGGCGCCGGCCGGGCGCCCCGGGATCCACCAGCATCAGGAGGTCCACGCCGGCGAGGTCGCCGGGCCGCAGGCTGTCGGCCACCACCGGGCGCACGCGGAACAGGCCCTCGGCGGCGCCGTCGGGATCGAGGGCCCGGGCGAGGTACTTCCAGCCGCCGCGGCCGAGGCCGTCGCGATCCGCGCCATGGGCCAGCAGGACGTCCAGGCGGGACGGCACGTCGAGCACGAAGGGGCGGACGTCGTCGACGGGCAGGCGGTCCGCCTCCTTGCCCACGCGGCCGAGGTAGCGGCCGGCCGTGGGCACGGTCAGCGGAAACGTCACCACCACCTCTGCGCCGGGCGCCGCCGGGGCGGGCGCCAGGGTCTCGGCCACGCGCCGGCCGTCCAGTTCCAGCCAGAAGCTCTGGTCCGGGCGTTCGGGGCGCACGGTGGCCTGCACGGACACGGCCTCCCCGGGGCGCAGGGCGCGGCCGGGCAGGTCCACGGCCAGCACGCCGCCGCCGGGCACCTCGCGGCCGAAGGGACGGATCAGCAGCCGACCGCCGGCCGCGGCCAGGTCGGCCGCCGCGGCGGCGAGGTCCTCCTGGCCGGCGGCCTGCAGATCCGAGAGCACCACCACCTCCACCGGCGAGGAGGGGGCGGACGCCGCCAGGCGCGCGGCCTCCCGCAGCGCCGCCGCCAGATCGAGGGGGCCATCGCCGACCGTGGCCGCGGCCAGGGCGTTGCGGGCGGGCGGGCCGGCGGGCAGCCAGGCGGCGAAGAGCGGACGCGGCGCCGCACCGGCCAGGACGGCGTGGATCGACGAGCCGTCGGGCAGCGTGGCGGCCATCTCGCCGGCCAGGTCCACGGCGGCGGCGAAACGCGAGCGGCCGTCCTCCTGCTGGGCTTGCATGCTGGCCGACGCGTCGATGAGGAAGAGCACGCTGCGGCCGCCGCCGCCCGGCAGGCCGCCCCAGTGGGGCCGGGCCGCGGCCAGGGCCAGCAGGGCCACGATGAGCACCCGCAGCAGCAGCAGCAGCCAGCGCTGCACGCCGCGACGGCGGGCCTGGTGGCTCTCCTGCTCCTGCAGGAAGCGCAGGTCGCTGAAGGCCAGCCGGCGGGTGCGACGGCGCGAGAGGAAGTGGATGATCACCGGCACCGCGGCCGCGAGCAGGCCGAACAGCAGGCCGGGATTGAGGAAGGTCAACGGCATCAGTGCAGCCGCCCCCGCTTGGTGAGATAGGCTCCCAGGGCCGCGCCCACGGGCTGGTCGGTGGTCAGTTCCACCAGGTCCACCAGGTGTCGCCGGCACTCGCGGCGCAGGTGCGCGCGCCAGGCCTCCAGCCGCTCGCGGTAGCCCGTGCGCACGTGGGCGGGCTCGGTGCGCAGGCGGGTGCCCGGGCTCTCCAGGGCGGTGAACTCCACCTCCCCCGGGAAATCCAGGTCCACCTCGCGTGGATCCAGCACCTGGAGCACCAGGACCTCGTGGCCGCGATGGCGGAAGTGCTTCAGGCCGGAGAGGACGGCGGCGGGGTCGTCCATCAGGTCGCTCACCAGGACCACCAGGCCGCGCCGGGGGATACGCTCGGCGACGTCGTGCAGGACCGGCCCCAGGCTGGTGCCGGTGCCCTCGGGCGCCTCGTTGAGGACCTTGAGCACCTCGAAGAGCTGTCGCCGCACCGAACGGGCGGGGACGCGGGCCAGGGGCTTCTGGTCGAAGGTGACCAGCCCCACGGCGTCGTTCTGGCGCAGCAGCAGGTAGGCCAGGCAGGCGGCCAGGACGCGGCCGTAGGCCAGCTTGCTGGGTCGGGTCTTCTCGTCGGCGGTGAAGCGCATGCTCGCCGAGCAGTCCACCAGCAGCGTGCAGCGCAGGTTGGTCTCCTCGGCGTAGACCTTCTGGTAGGCGCGGTCGCTGCGGGCGAGCACGCGCCAGTCGATGTGGGTGGTGGGTTCGCCGGGCTGGTAGCGGCGGTACTCGGCGAACTCGGCGGAGAAGCCGTGGTATGGGCTGCGGTGCAGGCCGGTGAGGAAGCCCTCCACCAGCATCCGGGCCAGCAGGTCGAGCCGGTCGAGCTGGCTGGCCAGCTCCGGCGTGATGACCGCGGCGGCGGTCCTCACGCGCCCACCTCGTCGAGGATGCGGTCGATGATGGTATCCTTGGCCACGCTCTCGGCCTCGGCATGGAAGTTGGTGACCAGGCGGTGGCGCAGGACGGGGTGGGCGAGGCGCCGGACGTCCTCCAGGGACGGGGTCTCGCGGCCCTCGAGCAGGGCCCGGGTCTTGGCGCCGCGGATCAGGTCCTGCGCGGCGCGGGGCCCGGCGCCCCAGGCCAGGAACTCGGCCGCCGCCGCGGCGGCCTCGGACGTCCCCACCCGGGTGGCGCGCACCAGCTGCACGGCGTGGCGGGTGACCTGCTCCTGGGGCTGCACCTCGCGCACCAGCTCCTGGTAGGCCAGCACGTCCTCGCGGTCCAGGACCACCGCGGGATCCTGGCCGAGCACGCCGGTGGTGGCCTCGACGATGCGCACCTCGTCCTCGAGCTCGGGATATTCGATCAGGACGTTGAACATGAAGCGGTCCAGCTGGGCCTCGGGCAGGGGGTAGGTCCCCTCCTGCTCGATGGGATTCTGGGTGGCCAGCACGAAGAAGGGCGCCTCCAGGCCGTGGGTCTGCCCCGCGGCGGTGACCTGCTTCTCCTGCATGGCCTGCAGCAGGGCGGCCTGGGTCTTGGGCGGGGTGCGGTTGATCTCGTCGGCGAGGATCACGTTGGCGAACACCGGCCCGCGCACGAAGCGGAACTGGCGGCGGCCGGTGGCGGTGTCCTCCTCGAGGATCTCCGAGCCGGTGATGTCGGCGGGCATGAGGTCCGGCGTGAACTGGATGCGGCCGAAGCTCAGGTGCATCACCCGGGCCAGCGACGAGATGAGCAGGGTCTTGGCCAGGCCGGGGACGCCCTCGAGCAGGGCGTGGCCGCCGGCGAACAGGGCGATGAGCATCTCCTCGATCACGCGGTCCTGGCCCACGATCCGCCGGGCGATCTCGCGGCGCATGGCCTGGTGGGCGTCCTGGAGCTGGTCGATGCGGGCGGGGTCGGTCACGAGAGGCCTCCGGTGATGGGGCGCGCCCGGCCCGTCCGGGCACGTCCGTGAAGTCTAAGGCAAGGTGGCGGCCGCCACAATGCGGCCCGCCGGGCGCGGGGTCGGTGGCGCCGGCGCGCCGGACCCGCGCCGGGCCCGCGCCGGACCCGCCGGACCCGCAAGTCACGGATCCACGAGACCGGGCTTGGCCCCGGCGCGGTTCGGACCTATCCTGCCGGCGAACCGGAGGTCACCCCGTGCACAAGAAGTTCTACCGCGCCCTCGAGCATCTGTTGCGAGATATCGACGCCTCCACCGGCGACGAGCACCTGCTCTCCCTGGTGATCGAGCAGCTGGTCGAGGGCGAGAACGCCGAGCTGTTCGGCATCGCCAGCGGGCGCGCCTGGCGCGAGCGCGCCAACGACTTCGTACTCATCGAGAGCATCGGCGAGTACGGCGAGGCCATCGAGGGCAAGACGGTGGCCAAGGACTACGCCATGGTCCAGCACCTGCTCGAGGAGCGGTTGTGGGTGGTGCGGCCCGACGCGCCGGATTACGACCGCGATCTCGAGGCCCAGTTCAGCCACCTGGCCAACGCCGCCATCGCCGTGGGCCAGAACCCCACCTATCTGATCAGCTTCAGCGTGGAGCACGACGACCGGGCCGAGCTGCTGATCATGCTCGAGGCCATCCGCGCCGCCCTGGGGCTGAAGCTGCGCCAGAACGCCCTGGAGAGCCAGCTGCGGCAGGCCCAGGCCATCCAGCTCTCCCTGCTGCCCCAGCGCCTGCCCGACCTGCCCGGGTTCGAGTTCGCCGCCCGCACCCTGCCCGCCGACGAGGTGGGCGGCGACGTCTACGACATGCAGATCCTCGAGCCGGGCATGCTCGGCCTGCTGGTGGCCGACGCCAGCGGCCACGGCCTGCCCGCCGCCCTGCAGGCGCGCGACGTGGTGGTGGGCATGCGCATGGGCCAGTCCCACAACGAGAAGATCACCTCGCAGATCGTGCGCCTGAACCGGGTGGTGCACCAGACGCTGCTGACCAGCCGCTTCATCACGCTCTTCTACGCCGAGATCGAGGACACCGGCAACATCACCTACGTCAACGCTGGCCACTGCCCGCCGCTGATGCTCACACCCGGCGGCGAGGTCTTCGCCCTGCAGACCAGCGGCCCGGTGCTCGGCCCGCTGCCCGACGCCGTCTACCGCCGCTGCTACATGACGCTGCGGCCGGGCGAGGTGCTGGTGCTCTTCACCGACGGGATCCTCGAGCGCCCCGCCCCCGGCGAGGAGGCCGACGACGAGCACGAGGGCGTGGAATTCGGTCAGGAGAACCTGGTGCGTGTGCTCAAGGCGAACCGCCGGCGGCCGGCGGCGGCGATCGTCGACGCCGTGGTGGACGCCGTGCGCGAGTTCGGCGGCGCCACGCCCCTGCAGGACGACATGACGGTGGTGGTGGTGCGGCGCCTCGAGCCCTCCGGCGATCACCAGCAGGAGTCGCTGACGCCCATCCTCCAGGACGCGTGACGCCCGCGCCCCCCGGTTCGCCCGCGCCTCCCGGTCCGCCCGCGCCTCCCGGTCCGCCCGCACCTCCCGGTTCGCCGCCGGTGTCCCGGTCCGGATCAGGGGCCGGTGCGCAGCCGG
>CAZWYF010000009.1:22599-31039 GCA_964637835.1 uncultured Fibrobacteraceae bacterium | reverse complement strand
CCTCCCGGTTCGCCGCCGGTGTCCCGGTCCGGATCAGGGGCCGGTGCGCAGCCGGTAGGTGGCCACGGTCCAGTCCTCCGGTTCCCGCAGCCCCACCCCCGCGATGGTGCAGGTGTCCACCAGCTCGAAGGTCACGCCCCGCACGGTGCGCCCGTCCCAGCGCGGCGGGCCCGGCGAGCGGTCCACGAACCACATGGGCGGCGCCGACTCGCCATCGGGTCCACGCAGCCAGACCCCGCTCTCGACCATCTGCTCGAAGCCCATCTCCCGCCCCAGGGCCATGATCTCCGGGCTGACCAGCCCCATGAGATCCCGCACGGGGCGGTCGCTCCCGTAGGCCAGGGCCCCGATGTCCAGGGCGGCGATCACCGCCCCGGGCGGCGAGTGCTCGCCGAGCCAGACGCCCCGCTCGAGATAGCACGTGCTGACGCCGGCGGAGAAGTCCCGCACGTGCGGGCGCACCAGCCAGCCCGTGATGGCCAGGTTGGCGGCCAGCGCCAGCAGGCACGCCGCGGCCGGCACCCAGCGCCCCCAGATGGGACGACCGCGATAGTCCGCTGCCAGGTTCAGCAGCCAGAAGCTGAGCACCGCCAGCATCAGGAGCAGCACCGGCGACAGGGGCGACAGGTAGCGGCTGATGGTCCAGACGCGATTGATGGCGTACCCTCCCAGCAGCAGGCCGGTCCACACCAGCGCCACCAGGACCAGGGTGACGCCGCTCCAGAACTGCCATGCCGTCGGGGCGGGGATCACGTCACCGTCCTCGCCGGCTGCCTCCTGACGCTGGCGCTCGACCAGGACGAAGACCACCAGCGCCAGGAAGAAGGCCCAGAGGAAGGCCTGCGTCATGCCCAGCTGCTGGAACGACCGCAGCAGGGAGGCGAGGATCTCGCCGGGATCGAACGTGGCGGCGTAGCTCTTGGCCGCCGCGGTGCCCGGCGTGGCGCGACCGAAGGCCAGCCGGGCATAGATCAGCCAGGGACCCGCGGTCACGAGCCAGCCCACGGCGGCCGCCAGCATCGGCCCGTGCGGCCGGCAGCGGTACCGACCCGGGCGGCCGGCCTCCGCGTCGCCCCGGCGGTACTCGAACAGCAGCAGGAGGGGCAGCGCGGCGGGCGCCAGGAGCAGGAACTCCGGCCGGACCAGGCCCCCCAGGCCGGCCGCCACGCCCCAGGCCAGGTAGCGCGGCCAGAGCCGCGCCTGCGGCAGATCGACCGGCGACTTCATGACCAGCGGCCACAGCAGGGCCAGCAGCGCGGCGGTGGCCAGCGGCG
Organism: uncultured Fibrobacteraceae bacterium; assembly: GCA_964637835.1. Classification (GTDB taxonomy): domain Bacteria; phylum Krumholzibacteriota; class Krumholzibacteriia; order LZORAL124-64-63; family LZORAL124-64-63; genus Glo-17. The sequence goes on along the minus strand of CAZWYF010000009.1, from coordinate 29,765 downwards.
TCTCCATCCCGGACATGGTCCAGCGCAGGAACCACGCGTCAGCGACCATCAGCAGCAGCAGCCACCAGCGCCACGCCTGCGAGAACGCCAGGCGCCGCAACAGCGCCGCGAAGATGGCCACCGCCAGCGCCCCGCTGAGCAGGCCGAGCGACCACGCCGCCGCCGGCCCGGCCACGCCCAGCTTCAGCAACAGCACCAGGCCCAGGATCCACAGCGGGCTGGTGGCGCCGTAGGTCGCCTCCCCCGGGTTGAAGGCGAACTCGCCCCGCCCGGCCAGGTTCTCGGCGTAGCGCAGGTGGATGTAGGTGTCGTCGGTGAGGTAGCCGCGCAGCACGAGGTGGGCGGCCAGCAGGATGGCCAGGCCGACGGCCAGGCGGAGCCAGTGGTGAGTGGCGGGGCGCAGGATCATGGATTCTCCCGGGAGAACGGCTGCCGGTCCAGGACCGGCGGAGCATACCGCACGCCGGGAGAGCGGAAAAGCAGGAGTCGTGCCGGGCGGACCGATCGAGCCCGTCGGACGGCCGCGACATGGCGGGCCGGCCAACGGTGTCCGGCCGGCCCGCCCCGCGACTACTTCAGGAACATGGGCAGCTGGGCCACGCGGGTGACGTGCGGCCGGTAGGTCTCGCGATCGTAGAACCGGTCCACGTCCACGTGCTTCTTGCCCGCGATCACCGAGTTGAGGCCCACGGTGGTGTACTTGCCCTCCTGCAGGGCGACCATCAGGCCGCTGGCGCCATCGAGGAGCATGTCCATGGCCAGGTTGCCGAAGTTCATGGCCACCATGCGGTCCAGGGCGTCGGGCTTGCCGCAGCGCATCATGTAGCCCAGCTCCTGGTAGGTGGTCTTCTGGCCGGTGAGCTCCTTGATCCGGTCGGCCAGGCGCAGCCCCACGCCGCCCAGCTTCTTGTGGCCGTAGGCGTCCGCCTCGCCCCGCTGGACCACCTGCCCGTCGGTGGAGGTGGCGCCCTCGCTGATGGTCACGATGGAGTACTTGCTGGGGTTGGCCAGCTTGTCCTCCAGCAGGAAGCTGGCCAGCTTGTGCTCGTCGAACGGCACCTCGCTGAGCACCACGCGGTCCACGCCGGCGAGGTAGCCGGCGATGAGCGACGTCTCGCCGCTGTGTCGGCCGAAGACCTCGATCACGCCGATGCGCTCGTGGCTGCCGATGGGCGTGCGCAGCTGGTCGATGGCGTCCACGGAACGCGTGATGGCCGTGGAGAAGCCGATGCAGTAGTCGGTCCCGAAGACGTCGTTGTCCATGGTCTTGGGGATGGCCAGCTGCGGGTAGCCGGTCTGGTTGAGGCGCGCGGCATAGCTGAGGGTGTCGTCGCCGCCGATGGGGATCAGCGCGTCGATCTTCAGGTCCTCCAGGTTGGCCACCACCTCCTCGGTGATGTCCACCGGGTACTGGGCGTCCTTGTACTTCTCCCGCAGATGCTCCGGCATGTCCTTCTCGCGGACCCGGGCGGGGTTGGTGCGGGAGGTGTGCAGGAAGGTGCCGCCGCTGCGGTCGATGCGCCGGACGTGTTCCCAGTCCAGCTCCGTGACCCACTGGCTGTTGTGGTCCGGGTCGCCGATCCGGTAGTGGGCCAGGCCGCCCCAGCCACGCCGGATGCCCACCACCTCGATGCCCTCCTTCATCGCGCGGTAGAAGACCTGCTTCATGGCGTTGTTGAGTCCCGGGACGTCACCGCCGCCGGTGAGGATGGCGATGCGTCGGATCTTGTGGCCCATGGCCTGCCTCCTGAGCTGGGAGATCGGGGGAAATCGGTCGTTCGCGGTGCAGATTACGCAGAGCCGGCCAGCAAGGCAACCGTTGTGCCCCGAAGAATGTTGATGCCTCCCCTGGGCCCGTTTCGAGGGGGTGGATTTTGATGCTACATGCGTATTCCGTCACGGATGGTGACACCCAGGCGGGGGACTGGCGGCCATCAACATTCTTCGAGGCACATGTCATTCTTCGCGGCACATGTATCAGGCCGCCGAGCCGGCGCTTCCGGGCCAGGCGCCGGCCTCGGTGAGGAAGCTGCCCTCCCAGCTCATGCGGGCGATGTGCCGCATGTCGCCCTCGGAGAGGTCGAAGGTCTCCATGGCCAGCTCGTACTCGCGGGCCAGGCTGGTGCTCGAGACGGTGGGATTGTCGGTGCAGAGGGCCACCTTGACGCCCGCCTCCAGGAACCGCGGCAGCGGATGATCGGCGTAGCGGTCGATGGCGCCGGTGTGGATGTTCGAGGTCAGGCAGCATTCGACCACGATGCCGTCACGCGCGAGCCGTCGCAGCAGCTCGGGATCACGCGACGCGCTGGTGCCGTGGCCGATGCGCCGGGGCGCGAGATGGTCCACGGCCTCCCAGACCCGCTCCGGGCCCGTGGCCTCCCCGGCGTGCACGGTGGTGCCCAGCCCCATCTTGTCGGCCAGCTCGTAGGCCTTGGCGAAGAGGATGGGCGGGAACGGCGGCTCGGCGCCGGCGATGTCGAAGCCGATGACGCCGGGGCCGTTGTGCCACTCGGCCTTCTCGCCGATCACCTCGCGCAGCAGCACCCGCGCCATGTTGCCGCCGTGGTTGCGCATGGCGATGATCACGATGCCCGCCCGGAAGTCCGGGTGCGTCTCCCCGAACCGCGCCAGGCCCTTGCGCGTGGCGTGGACCACCTGCCGGGTGGACAGGCCGGCCCGGCGGTGGATGAACGGGTTGGTGCGCAGCTCGAGCACGCGGATGCCCTCGGCGTACGCGTCCTCGGCGATCTCGTAGGCGATGCGCTTGATGTTCTCGTAGAACTGCGTGTACTGCAGGGGCAGGTCGAACTTGCTGAGATAGTCGAGCAGGTTGCGGTCCTTGGCGTCGTCCCATTGCAGGTAATGGCGGAACTCCTCGTAGTCGAGACCCGGGACGGCCCGGTAGTACTTCTCGGAGTACTCCCAGAGGGTCTGCGGGCGGCACGATCCGTCGAAATGCCGGTGCAACTCGGCCAGCGGCAGGGTCCGGATGAAGTGGCGGCGATCCTCTGGGGTCATGGCGTGTCCTCCTGCGGGAATTTGGGGCGACAGGATAGGTGGCGGCCCGGTGTTTGTCCAATGGGGATCCAGTGGCGGTGGACGGCCGGCCCGGTTGCCGGTATCTTCTCGCGCATTCGTGGAGAGCCCGCCGTCGGGAGGATTCAACCCCGGAGTCGCCGATGTTCAGTCGCCAGTCCCTCGATCTCGATCTACATCAGGAAACCGATTTCATCTGCCAGGCCATGCGCGAGCTGGTCACGCGGACGCTCCGGCGGCGCGGCGTGGTGGTGGCCGTCTCCGGCGGCATCGACAGCAGCGTCACCGCCGGCCTGGCCGTCCGCGCCCTCGGTCCCCGGAAGGTCTTCGGGCTCCTGATGCCCGAGCGCGACTCCTCCTCCGCCAGCGTGGAGCTCGGGACGCTCCTCTGCGAGCACCTGGGCATCGACCACGTGGTGGAGGACATCCAGCCGACCCTCGCGGCCATCGGCTGCTATCGCCGCTACGACGAGGCCGTCCAGACCGTGTTCCCGGAGTTCGGCCCGGGGTGGCGGTCGAAGATCGTGCTTCCTGGCGGCCTGCTCGATTCGGACCGCCTGAACCTCTACCGCCTGGTGGTCGAGGACCCCGGCGGCGACCGCCGGGAGGAGCGCCTGCCGGTGCAGTCCTACCTGCAGATCGTGGCGGCCACCAACTTCAAGCAGCGCATCCGCAAGACCCTGGAGTACTACCACGCCGACCGCCTGAACTACGCGGTGGCCGGCACGCCGAACCGTCTCGAGTACGATCAGGGGTTCTTCGTCAAGAACGGCGACGGTTCCGCCGACCTCAAGCCCATCGCCCACCTGTTCAAGACCCAGGTCTACGCCCTCGCCCGGCACCTGGGCCTCCCGGAGCCGATCTGCGACTCCACGCCCACCACCGACACCTACAGCCTCGACCAGGGCCAGGACGAGTTCTACTTCGCCCTGCCCCACGCCGAGATGGATCTGCTGCTCTGGGCCCGGAACGCGGGCATCGCCGCCGCCGAGGCGGCCCCGGTGGTGGGTCTGACGCCCGAGCAGGTGGAGCGCGTCTACCACGACATCGACCGCAAGCGGGCGACCACGCAGCCCCTCCAGCTGTCGCCCCTGCTGATCCGCGACGTGCCGGAGATCTCGCACGGCTGAGAATCATGGTCCGATTTTCTTGAAAGCGGGCTCCGCATCGCCTTTAATGGGGTCAGCCACGGCAACTGACGCCACCGCGGGGAGCCGCCCCACCGAGGGACGGGCGAGGAGAACTGCCGCATGAAGGTCAATACCCGGGTCCGCTACGGTCTACGCGCCATCCTGACCATCGCCAGGGGCTATGGCGGGCCGCCGGTCTCCATCTCCGCCATCGCCGAGGAGCAGGAGCTCAGCGGCAAGTACCTCGAGCAGGTGGTCAGCCCCCTGCGGCGGGCGGGCCTGGTGAACAGCCAGAAGGGCGTCAAGGGTGGCTACGTCCTGTCCCGCGAGCCCGGCGAGATCACCCTCTGGGACGTGATCGCGGCCCTGGACGCGCATCCGCACCTGGTGGAGTGCGTGGACGACCCCTCCTCCTGCAACCGTGTCGACTGCTGCGTGGCCCATGACGTCTGGAAGCTCCTGGACAACCGCCTGCAGGACTTCTGGCGCGGGTTCACGCTCCAGGACATGCTCACCGAGGCCAACCAGGCCCGGCTCCGCATCCTGGCCCAGGACTGATCGGGAGCGTCCCGGCGCGGCCGGGAGCGGGCCGGATCGGTCCAGAATTCGCTCAACCCGAACGCCCTCTGCACCGACCAGACATCCAGACCGACCACCTTCGCGGGCGTTTGACTTCGCCGCCGGGGCGGGCCATTTTCGGGTCGCCAGCGCCCTCGAACCCTCGCTCCGGAAGCCTCGTCGAAAGGTCTGACCATGGATTTCGTCGCCGAACTGCGCCGCAAGGCCGCCGCGCTGGGCAAGACCATCGTCCTGCCCGAGTCCCGGGACGAGCGCATGCTCCGTGCTGCCGTGACCCTGCGTGACGAATCCATCGCCGCGGTGATCCTGCTGGGCGACCCCGACACCATCGGCGCCGAGATGGGCGCCCTCGGGCTCGACCCCGCCGGCCTGACCCTGGTGGACCCCGCCCAGGACCCCGATCTGGAGACCTATGCGCAGACGTATCACGAACTGCGCGCACACAAGGGCATGACCGCCGCGGGTGCCCGCGAGGTCATGCAGGACCCCCTCTTCTACGGGGCGATGATGGTACGCCGCGGGCGGGCGGACGGCATGGTGGCCGGCGCGGTGAGCAGCACCGGCGACGTCCTGCGATCGGCCTTCCAGATCATCGGCACGGCGCCCGACTCGACCATCGTCTCGAGCTGCTTCGTGATGGTCCGGCCCGACTGGGATCTGGGCGAGGACGGCATGATCGTCTTCGGCGATTGCGCCGTGAACCCCCAGCCCAACGGCGAGCAGCTGGCCGACATCGCCGCCGCCACCGCCCGCACCGCCCGCGCCCTCTGCGGCTTCGAGCCCCGGGTGGCCATGCTCAGCTACAGCACCATGGGCAGCGGCAGCGGCGAGGACGTCGACAAGGTGGAAGCGGCCATGGCCATCCTCCAGGGCCGCCATCCCGGGCTGCTGGTGGACGGGCCGCTGCAGGCCGATGCCGCCCTGGTCCCGGCCATCGGCGAGCGCAAGGCGCCGGACAGCCCGGTGGCCGGCAAGGCCAACGTCCTGGTCTTCCCCGACCTCGACGCCGGCAACATCGGCTACAAGCTCGTGCAGAGACTGGCCGGCGCGGAGGCGGTGGGCCCGGTCATGCAGGGCCTGGCCGGCGCGGTGAACGACCTCAGCCGTGGCTGCAGCGTCGAGGACATCGTCAACGTCGCGGCCATCACCGCCCTCCAGGCCCAGGGCTGAAACGGAGAGACGGCGCCATGCAGAACGTCCTGGTCATCAACTGCGGCAGCAGCTCCCTGAAGTACCAGCTCCTGGAGATGCAGGAGGAGCGTCTGCTGGCCAAGGGCCTCATCGAGCGCATCGGCCTGGAGATGGGGCGGCACACCTACGCGCCGGCCGGGGGCGAGAAGCACCAGGCCGAGCTGCCGGTGCCCGACCACGCCCGCGCCATCGAGCTGGTGATCGCCGCGCTGACCGACGCGGACCGCGGCGTGGTCCGCAGCATGGACGAGATCAACGCCGTGGGCCACCGCGTGGTCCACGCCGGGGAGAAGTACGCCGGCTCGGTGATCATCACCGAGGACGTGGTGGCCGCCCTGGAGGAGTGCATCCCCCTGGCGCCCCTGCACAACCCGCCGAACATCGTGGGCATCAAGGCCGCCCAGCAGGTGCTGCCCGGGGTGACGCAGGTGGGCGTCTTCGACACCGCCTTCCACCAGACCATGCCGGACTCGGCCTACGTCTACCCCCTGCCCTACGATTACTACAAGCGGTTCGGGGTCCGCCGGTACGGCTTCCATGGCACCAGCCACCGGTACGTGACGTTGCGGGCGGCGGAGTTGCTGGGCCGCGCGCCCAACACCTGCAACTTCATCACCTGCCACCTGGGCAACGGCGCCTCGGTGTGCGCGGTGCGCAATGGCCGCTCCGTGGACACGAGCATGGGCTTCACGCCCCTCGAGGGCCTGGTCATGGGCACCCGCTGCGGCGACATCGACCCGGCCATCGTGGGCTTCCTGGCCAAGAAGCTGGAGGTGTCGCTGGACGACATCGACCGCATCCTGAACAAGGAGAGCGGCATCTACGGCATCACCGGGATCAGCAGCGACCTGCGCGACGTGGAGCGCGAATATGCCGCGGGGAACGAACGGGCCCGCCTCGGCCTGGAGGTCTACTGCTACCACATCCGCAAGTACATCGGGGCCTATGCCGTGGCCCTGGGCCACGTGGACGCCATCATCTTCACCGCCGGCGTGGGCGAGAACGGGTCCATGATCCGGCAGTGGGCCTGCCGCGGCCTGGAGATCATGGGCGCGGAGCTGGACCCCTTCGAGAACGGCGTCCGCCACGACGAGGCCATCATCAGCAAGCCCACCTCGCGGGTGAAGATCATGGTGGTGCCCACCAACGAGGAACTGATGATCGCCCGCGACACCCGCGACCTGGTGCTCTCCGCCGACCATCAGCGCGCCTGACCCTCCGGGCCGGATG
>CAZWYF010000009.1:21342-22499 GCA_964637835.1 uncultured Fibrobacteraceae bacterium | reverse complement strand
GGCCGGGTCGCGGGCCAGGTGCGGGGCGAGTCGCGGGCGGGGTGCGGACCGGTCGCCGGGCGGTCTCAGGCCCGGGCCCCCAGGGCCGTGGGTCGCGGCTCGTATTGCAGCGCTCCGCGCAGCACCACCGTCCCCTCTCCCGACAGCAGCACGCGATGGATCTCGCCGTTCAGGCAGCGCACGTTCAGGCGCGCCTGCGTGGGACGCCCCAGATTATGCCCCTGCTCGGTGACCACGAGCACGTTCTCGCCGCACTCGCGCAGACCGTGGGCCACGGCGTAGGCCGCCACGGCTGCCAGGCAGGTGCCGCTGGCGATGTCCTCGCAGCGGCGCCGGTCGCCGGGGTGCAGAAAACGGCAATGGTAGTCGATGGCGGGGTCGTCGGTTTCCGGACAGAACAGCACCATGCCGGAGGCGCCGCGGTCGTCCAGCAATCGCCGGACCCGGTCGCGGCCGGCGAGGTCGCCGCGGATCAGGTCGCGATCGGACACCGGCACCACCACGTGATCGAAGCCGCAGGAGACTCGCTGCGGTCCCCGGTCGTCGAGGCGGACCGCCTCGGTGGAGGTATCGAAGCAGCGCGCCACCTCGTCGGGCGGGATGGGCTCGCCGAAACGGGGAGTGGGCATCTCGCAGCTGACGTGAACCGGGCCCCCGGGGTCGCCCGAGAGGGTCACCTCCAGGACGCCCGCCAGGGTCTCCACGTGCAGCAACCGGCCCTCGGGGCGGGGACGGAAGATGCCCCGGTCCGCCAGGCTGGTGAACGCCGCGAGCAGGACGTGACCGCTGAGGTTCCCCTCGTGGCGGTCGCTGAAGAAGCGCAGACGCACATCCGCGGCCCGTTCCTCCGGGGGCAGCACGAAGCCCACCTCCATGCCCAGTTCCGCGGAGATGTTCTGCATCTCCTGCTCACCGAGCTGGGTGGCGTTGGGAACGATCGCGGCCGGATTGCCGTGGAACGGCTCGCTCGCGAAGGCGTCGACGATGTGCAGGGGGAGCACGGCCATGGGATCTCCTTCCGGGACGGACCGGGGAAGATGAGGCTGGTCCGTCCCGCCGGATGTTAGCCGAAAAACAGTAATCGTTCCAGCCGAAACACATGCCAGCCAGAACAGCGGCCAGGGCAGGTGCCGTCGCCGGGCGATCGCCCGGCGCGC
>CAZWYF010000009.1:19514-21242 GCA_964637835.1 uncultured Fibrobacteraceae bacterium | reverse complement strand
GGCGCGCGCCGTCCGCTCACCGCGCCTGCCAGCGCACCTGCCCGTGCACCACGGTCAGTCGCGGGGTCATCTCCAGCAGCACGGCGGGCGGGCAGGTGGTGGGATCGGCGGGCAGCACCGTGACGTCCGCCAGCCGACCCGGGGCCAGCACGCCCGCCTCGTGCTCCAGGAAGGCCGCGTGGGCCGAGCCGAGGGTGGCCAGGCGCAGGGCCGTGCGACCATCCAGGCGCTCCGCGGGGCGCCAGCCACCCGCGGGCGTGCCGTCGGCGTGGGTGCGCGTGCGGGCGGCGAAGAGCGTGGCCAGCGGATCCACCGCCTCCACCGGCGCGTCGGTCCCGAGGCAGACCGCGGCGCCGCTGGCCACCAGCGACCGCCAGGCATAGGCGCCGTCCAGACGCGCCTCGCCCAGGCGATCGCCGGCCCAGTCCATGTCGCTGGTGCCGTGTACCGGCTGCATGGCGGCGATCACGCCCAGGTCCGCGAACCGCGGAATATCGGCGGGAGCGAGGATCTGGGCGTGCTCGACGCGCCAGCGCTGGGCCGCGCGGACCCCGGCGGGGAATTCCGCGTAGAGATCGAGGACGCGGCGATTGGCGGCGTCGCCGATGGCGTGGGTGGCCACCTGGAAGCCCGCCGCGGCGGCACGGGTGCAGACCGCGCGCAGGTGTTCCAGGGGGGTCACCTCCAGGCCGCGGTGGCCGGCGTGATCGGAGTAGTCGGCCAGGAGCCAGGCGCCCCGGCTGCCCAGGGCGCCGTCGGCGTAGAGCTTCACGCCGCGCACCTGGAGCAGACGGTCGGCGGTCACCAGCGGTCCGGCGGCCAGGCCGCGGTCGAGGGTGGCGGGGTCGTCCTCGAGGAAGACGTGCATCCGCAGCGCCAGCTCGCCGCTCGCATGCAGGGCGCGGTAGGCCTGGACCTTCGGCCAGGTGGCCCCCATCTCGTGGACGCCGCTGATGCCGTGGCGCAGGCAGTGGTCCTGGGCCAGCAGGATGCGGCGGCGGATCTCCGCGGCGTCCGGCGGCGGGATCACCGCGCGCACCAGTTCCACGGCGTTGTCCACCAGCACGCCGGTGGGCGTGCCGTCGGGATGGCGCAGGATGCTGCCGCCGGGCGGGTCGGGGGTGTCGGCGCCGATGCCGGCGCGTCGCAGGGCCTCGGTGCTGGCCCAGGCGGCGTGGCCGTCGACGCGGCGCAGCAGGACCGCCCGGCCGGGGGCGGCGTGATCGAGCAGCTCGCGGGTGGGCCAGGCCTGGTCGGGCCAGTCGTTCTGGTCCCAGCCGCGGCCCTGGAGCCAGCCGTCGGGCGTGGCGCGGGCGGCCTCGCGGACGCGCGCGGCGCACTCCGCGGCGCTTTCGGTGCCCACCAGGTCGATCTCGGCCAGGGCCTTGCCCACGCCGTGGAGATGGGCGTGGCTGTCCACCAGGCCGGGCACCGCCACGGCGCCGGCCAGGTCGATCACCGTGGTGGCGCGGTCCTGCAGGCCCAGGGCGGTGGCGTCGTCGCCCACCCAGACGATGCGCCCGTCCCGGCAGGCGAGCGCCGTGGGCGCCGGCACGGGCTCGGGCTCCAGCATGGTGAGGATGCGGCCGCCGTGCAGGACGAGGTCGGCCGGCGCGGCGGCGGCCATGGTCGCGGCGGGGATCTCCAGGGCGGATGGCCCCGGCACGGGCAGCGGGTCGGCGGCCGGGGCGGCGTCCCCATCGACGGCGGGCGCGGCGGGCGCGGCAG
>CAZWYF010000009.1:13695-19414 GCA_964637835.1 uncultured Fibrobacteraceae bacterium | reverse complement strand
CGGCGGGCGCGGCGGGCGCGGCAGGCGCAGCGGACGCGGCCGTCAGGATCGCGGCGAACAGGGCGGTGCGGACGGACATGGTCGCCTCCCGGATCGGCGCCGGCGGAACCGGCGCGGCGGGTTTGGGTTGCACGCGGTCGAGAGGTTAAGGTATCACCTGCTCGCGTGCTGCTCACCCGTTTCCCGCCGCCGAGGTCGTCCCATGGGTCCATGGTCCCCATCCCGCGCCGCCGGCCCCCCGGGCGCCGTGCTCCGGCTCCTGGTCCTGCTGGGGCTGGCCCTGGCGCCCGCCCGACCGGCAGCCCAGGAGGCGCTGCTCGACTCGCTGCAGGTCCAGCTCCGCGACGGTCGCCTGCCGGCCGCGCTCGCCACCGCCCGCCAGGCCAGCGAGCAGCAGGGCGGCCACGCCGGCCTCTGGTACAACCTGGCCGGCCTGGAACAGCAGGTGGGCGATCCGGCCCGGGCCCGGCAGGCCTTCCGGCAGGCCGTGATCCACGGGTTCGACGATTTCCGCCACGCCGACCGGGACGACGACCTGGGCGCCCTGCGCGCGTCGCCCACCTACGCCGAGCTGCGCGCCGCCTGGGCCGACGGCCTGGCCGCCCGCGCCCGGGCGCGGGCCCTGACGCTGACGGCCGATCGCTGGAGCGATCCCATCGCACTGCCCGACCGCGTCGGCGGCCTCACCCCGCCCCGCGCCGAGATGCGGCTGCGCGTGACCGCGCAGGCCCTCGAGGTGACCGTCGAGGTGACCGGCGCCACCGGGCTGACCCGGGCGCCATGGCACGGCGGGGGTGGCGTGTTCGCGTGGCTGGGTCCGCCCACGGCGGCGGCCGAGGGGCGCGGCGGCGTCGAGATGGCCGTGGGCCTGGCGGACAATCTGCCCGCTGGCGCGGTGCGCCTGGGCCACCGCTGGCAGCACCTGGCGGAACTGACGCCCAAGCTGCGCGTCCTCGCCGACGACGTCCTGCGCTACGAGTTCGCCATTCCCTGGTCCGTCTGCCGGCCCTGGCATCCGCTGGTGGATCGGCCCCTGCTGGTCAACCTGTCGGTGACCACCGAGCGCGACGGTCGCGCCGCCGGCCACGCCGCCTGGCTGGACGACCCCGCCCGCGGCGACGCCGGACGCGACTGGCGGCGGGGCATCCCCGTGCAGGTGGACTGGCCGCCGGCGGCGGGCCCCGCGCTCCACGGACGCGTGGCCCGGACCCTCCTGCGAGAGGAGCCGCTGGAGATCGCCCCCCTGGCGGCCGTGCTGCCCGGGGACGGCCCGGCCGAGGCCCGGCTGGTGGCGCGCGACCGCGAGGGCGCGGTGGTCTGGCGCGGGTCCATGCCGCTGCCGGGTCCCGCCGGCCACCGCACCGCCACGCTGAGCACGCCCCTGGACCTGGCCGCGGGCAGCCTGCGCCTGGGCGCCACCCTGGACGGACCGGGCGTCGCCGATCCCGTGACCTGGGAGACGGAGCTGGTGTCCTTGCCGCCTGACTGGTCGGAGCGGACCGCCGGGCGCATCGCGGCCGCCCCCGCGGCGGAGCGCCCGGCGCTCCAGTGGCGACTGGACGCGGTGACGGCCGCCCTCGCCGGTCACCGGCCGCACGACCCGGCGGGCGCCCTGGGCACCACCGTGGATGAGCTCGAGGCCCTCCTCGAGCGCCTGCAGGCCACCGGCTCCACCCTGCCGCCGGGCGGCCCCTACCTGGCCGCGGCCCCCGGCCCCGACGGCGAGGACCCGCTGCCTTGCAGCCTCGCCCTGCCCGCGGGCTGGCGCCCCGGAGAACCGGCCACCGTGGTGCTGCTGCTCGCCCGGGCCCCCGGCGCGGCCGAGCGGGCGGTGACCATGACCCCCCGCCTGCTCGCCGAGCGAGCCGAGCGGACGGACGGACCGGTCCCGGACCTGATCCTGGCCTATCCCCATCTGCCGCCGCGACACGACCCGGAGCTCGCCCGGGCGCGCACCCTGCACCTGGTCCGCTGGCTGGGCGACTTCCTCGCCGCCGGCCCGGTGCACCTGGCCGGGGTGGACCTCCTGGCAGCCACCGCGCTCGAGGTGGCGGCCGCGGCCCCCGGACGCGTGGCCGGCGTCCTCGCCCTGACCGGCGTGGGCTTCGTGCCCTATCCTGGCGCCACGCCGGAGGAGCTGGCCGCGGTGGTGGACGGCCTGGCGGCCGATCTGCCGGTGGGCTGGTACTGGTTCCCGGACGAGCAGCTGCCCGACGACCAGGCCGCGGACCTGCGGCGAGCACTGCGCCAGCGCGGCGTCGCGGTCTCGCCCGCCCGCCCCATCGCCGGCGGACTGGACGCCACGCAGGCCTGGACCCGCAGCGTGATCTGGGCCGCCGGGCTGGCGCCGTGACGGCACCGGTTCCGTGACGGAACCCGTGCCGCCGCGCTCCGTAGAGCAGCCTGACACGTGACCGACCGACGGTGGACCGGACGAATATCCCGGCGTTCGTCCGGGTAGGCGCCACGACCCCCCGACCCCACGAATCCTGGAGAGGTGATCATGAACCAGCCGAACATCGCCCCCGGAGCCCGGCTCCGACGCATCCCGCGCTCCTGGCGCGGCCCGGCCAGGCCCCTCGCGCTGCTGACCGCGGCCGCGCTCGTGAGCCTGGCGACCGCCCCGGCCATGGCCGCCGGGACCACGCTGGTCGACGGCGTCCCTCACGTGACCAACGGTTCGCAGCCCCGTGACGGCGTGCGCACGCTGCAGATGGAGGAGATCTGGCGCCGCGGCGGCCTGGACGACGAGGAGGTGCTCCTGGGCATCGTCAGCAGCGTGATGTCCGGGCCCGAGGGCAACATCTACGTGCTGGACGCCCAGCTCATGGAGGTGAAGGTGTTCAGCCCCGAGGGCGACCTGATCAACACGCTCGGTCGCCAGGGCCAGGGACCCGGCGAGTTCCAGAATGCCCAGCAGATGACCTTCCTGCCGGGCAAGGACGCCATCGGCGTGGCCCAGACCTTCCCGGGCAAGCTGGTGGGCATCAACCTGGACGGCTCGCCGGCCGGGGACATCACCCTCGGCGGCGACCCGGCCGCCGGCGGCTTCGCCGTGCTGATCAACGCCACCCTCGGCGGCGGCAACCTGGTCTGCTCGGGCATCGAGCTCGCCTTCGACCAGGCGGCCGCGACCATGGATCGCCATCACTTCGTGCGCAGCTACAGCGCCGAGGGCGACCGCCTGGCCGAGTACCACACCAAGGACGTGCACTGGAAGTTCGATGCCGGCTTCGTCCTCGAGGAGGCGCAGAGCGACTTCGTCTGGTGGCGCCTGGCCGTGGACCGAGAAGGCCGCGTGCTCATCGGCGAGCCCCGTGAGGACTACGAGATCAGCGTCTACGGCCGCGATGGCCAGCTGGAGCGCGTGTTCGGCCGCGAGTACGAGAGCTGGCCCCGCACCGAGGCGCTCCTGGCCCGCTACGATGCCATGATGGAGGCCCAGAGCCAGCAGCTGCCGCCAGGCACCGAGCGGGTGGTGGCGAAGGTCGAGCAGGACCTGTGGGGCATCCGCGCCCACGGCGACGGGACCTACTGGGTGGGCACCAGCCGCGGCATGTACGCGCCGCCGGAGGGCGCCTTCTGTGTCTGGGACGTGTTCTCCCCCGAGGGCGAGTTCATCGAGCAGGTGCGGGCCGACGTGCCCGGCAAGCCCGGCACGGACATGCTCATGATGACCGACCACGGCCACGCCGTGATGATCACCGGCTTCTGGGATGCGGTGCTCGCGGTGATGGGCGCCGGTCAGGACGGGGAAGCCGAGCCCATGGAGCTGGTGTGCTACCGCGTCCAGTAGCCGGATCCTGCCGACCGTTCGCCCCGGACGCCCGGCGGCCCCGTGGCCGTCGGGCGCCATCGGTCGCAACCCGGAACCCCGGCTCGTCGTAAGCCGCAGGAGATCCGCCTCTCGCGGCCGGATCGTCGTCCTGGAGCTCATCGGCCTCGCGCAGGCCGACCAACCATGGGAGAGAACCATGCACGTGCGCGCCACCCTGCTCGCGCTCCTTGCCCCGTGCCTGATCCTCGGCCTGATGGTGGCCGCCCCCGGCGCCACCGCCTCGCCCCCCACCCCCGCCGCGACGGCCGACACCCCCACGGTGGTGCAGAACCCCGCCGAACCGCCCGACGGCCGGCGCACCATCCGCCCCGCGGAGCTCTGGCGCGCCGGCGGCGAGGACGCCGAGGTCTTCTTCGGCTCGGTGGGACGGGTCCTGGCCGGCCCCGACGGCACCGTCCTGGTGCTCGACACCCAGCTCGGCGAGGTCCAGGTCTACGGCCCGGACGGCACCTGGCTGCGCACCCTCGGCCGCGAGGGCGACGGCCCGGGCGAGGTCCGCGGCCCGGCCGACTGCTGGCACCTGCCGGACGGCCGGCTCTGCATCGGCCAGGGCTTTCCCGGCAAGCTCGTCTACCTGGATCCCGACGGCACGCCCGCCGGCGGCGCCCAGTATCAGCCCGCCCAGGCTCAGGCCACCTTCACCGTGGTGGTGGCGGGGCTGCCGGCGCCGCAGGGCATGCTGCTCGCCGGGATCCGCATGGTGCAAGGCGGCGGCCCGCAGGCCAGCCAGACGTTCTTCCTCTCCCGCTGCGATGCCGACGGCCGCGAGCAGACGGTGTACCTGGAGAAGGACTACGCCATCGACTTCGCCGACTTCCGACTCGACGAGGCCGCCATGGACTTCGTCTGGATGGGCCGCATGGCCGCCGACGCGGCCGGCAACGTGTACACCGCCCCCGACCGCGACCAGTACCTGGTCCGCGTCCAGGCACCGGATGGAGCACTGCGGCGCGAGTTCACCCGCCAGGCGGCCATCCCCGGACGCACCGCGCGGCAGCGCACCGTGGCGACCAAGCTCCACGAGGGCATCGGCGCCGAGTACGGCGTGCCGCTGCGGGGCGTGACCATCGAGGACCGCGAGCCGGCGATCACCAGCCTGGACGTCCGGCCCGACGGTACGGTCTGGGTGCGTTCTCCGGCCAATGCCGTGCCGGATGGCGCCTTCGCGGTCTTCGACGTCTTCGGCGACGACGGTCGCTTCGGCGAGCAGGTGGTCCTGGAGATCCCGGGCGACCCCGATCGCGACCGCGTCTACCTGCTGAGCGACGGCCGGCTGGCCCTGGTCCGCGGCGATCTCGATGCCTGGCTGGGCCAGCAGGGGGTCGAATCGGACAACCAGGCCGCCCCGGTGCTCGAGGTGGTGTGCTTCGAGGAGTTCTGACCCGGGGCGGCGATCGCGGCTTGCCAGCAGCCGCCGTCCCGGTAACATACGCCAGGATCCGCTCGCCATCTTCCCGACCCGAGGTGTCTCATGGCTGCCTGCTCCGGTTCTCGAACCACCACGCCGCACCCCCGTGCGCGCCGCCAGCTCCTGCTCGCGAGTCTCGGCCTGCTGCTGATCCTGGGCGCCTGCGCCGGCGACGCCGGCGACGGCGGCGACGGCGCGGCGGCGGACAGCGCCGGCGTCGCCGATGGGGCCGGGACCGCCGACGGCGATCAGGCCACCACCACGGAGCCGGAGGCGCCCGCGCAGGAGAAGGCCATCCGCGTCAACACCGGCCCGGTGGTGCGGGGCGAGCTGGTGGAGAGCGTCTACGCCGACGGCGCCATCCGCACCCCGCGTTCGCTGGAGGTCAAGGCCAAGGTGGGCGGCCGGCTGGTCGCCGTCCTGGTGCGCGACGGCGACCAGGTGCGCGAGGGCCAGCTCCTGGCCCGCATCGA